>DASRRV010000178.1:0-2272 GCA_035695545.1 Candidatus Sulfotelmatobacter sp.
TCTTCTCCGCCTCGAGTTCCTTCAGAACAATCTCTACCTGGGCATCCTGCTCGGCGGAGAGGCGGCTGCTGGCGTCAGAGACGTGCAGAATCAGAGAAGCCCGTTGGACTTCCTCCAGCGTCGCGCGAAACGCGGAGACCAAGGTGTGCGGCAGGCTGCGGATGAATCCCACGGTGTCGGACAGGAGCACTTTCCGTTTCGATGGCAGGTCTACACCACGAATGGTCGGATCCAGCGTCGCGAACATACGCGGCGACTCCAGCACCTTCGCCCGTGTCAGCGCATTGAAGAGCGTTGACTTCCCCGCATTGGTATAGCCCACGAGAGCCACGGTAGCGACCGGAGCCGACTCCCGCCTCTGCCGCTGCTGCGCGCGAATGCGCCGCACGTTTTCAATTTGCTCCTCGACATGCCGTACGCGGCGCGCGATTTTGCGACGGTCGGTTTCGAGCTTGGTTTCGCCAGGACCGCGCGTGCCGATACCGCCGCCTAGCTGCGACATCTCCACGCCATGCCCCGCGAGGCGCGGCATCATGTATTGCAGTTGCGCCAACTCGACCTGCAATTGGCCTTCTCGCGTTTTGGCGTGCCGCGCAAAGATGTCGAGGATGAGCTGTGTCCGGTCGATGACCCGCCGCTGAACAATTCTTTCGATATTGCGCTGCTGCGAGGGACTGAGGTCGTGGTCAAACAGCAGCACGTCGGCATTCACTGAGGCGGCAGCCCCGGCAATTTCATCGAGCTTGCCTGCACCAATCAACGTTGCAGGATCGGGCCGGTCGCGCCGCTGCAGAATCTCCCCAACCACGTTGGCCCCGGCACTCTCCGCGAGCGTGCGCAGTTCCGCCAGGGACTCATCGGCGTCGAACTCAGGGATGCTGGGTTTGCCGTTCGATTTCGGCGCGGCGCCTGGCTTTGCCGGCTGCATCGCAGCCGCATCGCGGGCAACTGAGGCTTGAGCCGTGACCGTTCCCTTTGCGCCGCTGCGCCCGCGCGTCCGCACATCGAGACCAACCAGAAACGCACGTTCCCGCTCCGGCTGATCGTGAACAACCTCGGCGCCGAGAGGCACACGTCTGCCGGCGCGCGAACTGTCGCGGGATTTCTTGGTATGAATACGTCCCAAACCGAAAACGCCTTATCCTTCGGTGCCCGAGGCGCTCGCCGCCGTGACGGCTGTGGGCGCCGCTGTGGCCGCCACCTTTTCCGGATGCGCCACATGGGCGACATGTGTCGACGCCACCCGCCCCATCACCACGGTAGAGATGGCGTGTTTGAAGATGAGTTGCTCCTGACCGTTCGCCTCCAGCACGACGGAGTACTTGTCGAAAGAGCGGATGCGACCCGTTAACTTCACCCCACTCAGCAGATAAATCGTAATGCTGAGTCTCTCCTTACGGGCCGTATTGAGGAAGGAATCCTGAATGTTCTGTGCCGGCTTATTGCTATCCATCGCCGATCTCCTTTGATCATAGACTGCGAACGATCCACTCACCCGCGGACTTCATCCGCAGGCAGTCAACTGTTACAGCATGTTCCCGGAGCCTTCCCGCTGCTACCGGAACAAGGGGGGACAACACTGCCGGATGAGCGACCCCTATTTTCCGCAAGGCTACACCCTTCGGCAGGTAATGTGAGTACCATACGGCGATCTCTGCAGCTTTTCAACCCGGAATTTTACGCGGGCCCGCTGTCCAGGTTGAAGGAGCAGGTTGGCGGAGCAGGTTGATAGAGTTGACAGCGCCGCGCGCAAAGTGCAGACTCTTCTCGACTCGGCGGGACGAAGCCTTCACGACCCAGAGAGTTGCGGATATTTTCTTTCTTTACTGTCTGGCAGTCTCTTCGCCGAGTGCCGCCTTGGTCTCAGGCATTCGGGATCTCAAACCACTTCCAAGTTGGCGGAGGAAATCCAAATGCACCATTTCATTGCAGTGGCAACCTCTTTGGTTATGCCCACGATTACGGGCAAAGAAGCCACCCAGCTCATCTTGCGCTGGTTCCACTTTATCGCCGGCATTACGTGGGTGGGGCTCCTGTACTTCTTCAACCTGGTGAACGTCCCTTTCATGAAGCAGGTAGACGCAGCGGCCAAGCCCAAGATTCTTCAGAACCTGACGCTTCCTGCTTTGAACTGGTTTCGCTGGAGTGCGCTGGTCACGGTCTTCATCGGCTTCTGGTATTGGGGACAGTTCTACATCGGGCCGGATGCGCGGCGCCAGGGCACCACTGAGTTGACCACGATCGGACTGTTCCTGCTGCTCTGGACCGCGGT
>DASRRV010000179.1:0-4141 GCA_035695545.1 Candidatus Sulfotelmatobacter sp.
AGTCTCAAAATCGTCGTCCAAGGCGACGGCGGCCTGCAGGTCGGTGATGGCAGCAGGAAAGTCAGCACGGTAGAGGTCGATGCGACCAAGCACATTCTGCGCGCGCGCATTGCGCGGATTGGCGGCGACGACCGATCGCGCGAGTTGCTGGGCCTTCTTTACGTCTCCGACGTGAAACCAGGCAATTGCAGCGTCCGTTGCGATGTCGGGATTATCCGGCTCAACCTTGAGCGCTTCGTCGAGTTCGTGCGCCGCTTCATCATAGCGGGCCTCGGCAATGGAGAGGCTGCCAAGCTGCCGCAGGCCCAGAGCGATGGTTTGCTTGAAGTCGCGTTCAGCGCCTGAAACGTCGCCGGCGGCGAGAGCGGATTTGGCGGATTCGAAATTGTGCTTGAGGAGAGTGCCGGCATCGTCGGCGGACCGGGTTGCCGCGCCGAAAGATGTGCAGAAAGCGAAGAGCAGCACACATCTTGAACCGCAATTCAGCACGGAGTGGAACTTAGCGCCCACCGTTTGTCGCTCCACCGGCTGGCGGCGGCAAAACCTTGCTATCGCGGATTCCCGCACCCTCAACAATCGTGTAAATGGCGTCCGCAGCTACATTTTCCAGGGTTTCGACTTTGCCGCTCGGCCAGCGAATTTCGACCGATTCCATTTTCTTTGCCGTACCCAGGCCGAAGTGAAGGCGCAAATCGTTTTGCGAGAGATAGCTACCGCCGCCGTGGACTTCGCCCTGCTGCTTCACGCCAGCTGCGCGAATAGTCACCTTGGCTCCGATCGCCGCGCGGTTGCTCTTCGTGCCGATGAGTTTGAACAGTACGCGATGAAAACCGTTCGCGTTCATATTCTTGAGAAGCGATGGCGGTTCGCCGACATTCAGCAGGAGCACATCGATATTGCCGTTGTTGAAGATGTCTCCGAAGGCGGCGCCGCGACGGGATTTCATTGGCATTTCCTGCAGGCCTGCCTGCTTCGCGACTTCATCGAAAGTGCCGTCACGATTGTTACGATGCAGGAGCAGAGGCTCGCGGAATCGCGGACCGGTATCCAGAGTGTCAATCTGCGGATAAACGTGGCCATTAGCGACTAAAATGTCGAGCCAGGTATCGTTGTCCATGTCAAAGAAGGCCGTGCCCCAGCCTACGTAAGGATAGCCGGGCTGGCCGACGCCGGATGTCCAACTAACGTCGTCAAAACCCTGCGGACCGGTATTGTGATAGAGGGAGTTGGGCTGCTCTTCGAAGTGGGTAACAAAGAAGCTTAGACGCCCGCTGTGGTCGTAGTCGCCCCAATCAACACCCATGTTGCCAAGCTCCAGGCCTTCGCCGCTGAGGGCCACACCAGTGATCATCCCCACGTCGGTGAAGGTACCGTTGCGATTGTTGTGATAGAGATAGTTGGGGACAGAGTCGTTGGCCACCAGCAGGTCCGGCCACCCATCGTCGTCGTAATCCACCCACATGACGCCTAGCCCATAGTAGCCGATGTCATCGTGGACCCCAGCTTTGACGGAAACTTCTTCAAAAGTTCCGTCACCACGGTTGTGATAAAGAAAATCACTTTCGCCTTCGAGACCCCAAGGTCCGCACTGCACCAGAATGCCCTTGAAGCGGCAGAATTTGTTGCTGCCGAACTGAGGGAGGTTGTTCATGTCCAGATGGGAATAGCGGGAGACGAAGAGGTCCACGAAACCGTCGCGGTCGTAGTCGCCCCACGCCGCCCCGGTCATAAAGCCGCTTCCGCCCACACCGGCTTTTTCAGTGACGTCTTCGAATTTGCAGTTACCCAGCCCGTGGTAAAGCGCACTGCCGCCGAAGCCGGTGACGAAGAGATCGAGTTTGCCATCATTGTCGTAGTCGGCCACCGCCACGCCCATTCCCCATCCGCGACGCGTTAAGCCCGCTTCCTTGGTGATGTCCTTGAAAGTGCCGTCAGACTCCTGGTGATAGAGAGTGACTAGGGGATCGCCACCGGCGCGGGAGCGCTCGACAGTCGAGCCATTCACCAGCACGACATCCAGGCGGCCGTCGTCGTCGCAGTCGAACAGTCCTACGCCGCCGCTGGTCGAGTCTATGACATAGTGTGCTTCGGGCGCGGCAATATGCGAAACCGTGAGGCCCACCTCTTTGGCAATATCTTTAAAAACCGGCACAGGTGGCAGACCGCTGCGGTCCTTCTTGACCGGCGCGGGAAGCTTGGGCAGAGGCACACGGGCCACGCCGGACTGCTGGCCCGGGGCCTGTGCATAGGAGTTGGCTGCTAAAACCAAAATGAATGGACAGACAGACAGCGTGGAAAGCAAACGGCGCGAGCGAATCCGAAACATGTCTCTCATTGTATCCCAAAGAGTTTTGCGGTTTGAAAAACTGGACGATTGCTGTTCAGCCTGGGCGTGTTGTCATAGCCTCTATAAAAGCGAAGCGTCCCGCCAGGTTGTGACGGGACGCTCCGGAAGTCACGGTTGAACCGTTGTTAGAAGATCAGCTTCAAGGCGTATTGAATCTGGCGGAATCCGTTTTCACGAACGTTTTGCGCCTGGCCGTAGTTGCTGCTTGGTGCCGGTGTGGCGGAAAGAATCTGGGTTGCGCTGGTCAGCGGCACAACTGCACCGCTGGCATTGCCATACACAGGAGCGTTGAAATTGATCGTGGCGTTGTTAATCACGTCGTTGGCCACATATTGCGGGTGGTTGAAGAGGTTGAAGAACTCCATACGGAACTGCAGTCTGAAGCGCTCCGTGAGTTTGAAGTTCTTGTTGACACCCATGTCCACACTTCTCGACGGAGGTCCGGAACAGATGCCGACGCCTGCGGTACCGATCTGACCCAATTGGAACCCGCTGACCGAGAACATGTTGGGATTGAGGTAAGTCTTGGAGTTAGCGCCACTCGCGCGGCAAGGCTGGCCCGGAACACGGTCCGGACGTTCGCGACCGGTAGCGGTGCCATTTCCTACACCGGACGGATCGCCGAGTCCCTGAACCGCGACCAGCGGTGTGATGGATGGTCCACTGGACGCGGAAACGATAGTGCTGGCTTCCCATCCGCCCAAAACGCCTCGTACGAACCCGTTAGAACCCTGTAGTGTCGGAAGTGCGTACACAAGGCTCGCCGAGAAGATATGAGGGTGATTCAGGATGTCCGGTCCGTACGTTGCGTGCCGGTCTTGCCCATCCAGGTTCGGTGCGGGCGTATCAAGACGTTGCGAATCGGCCAGCAGTTTCGACCACGTATAGGCCGCCTGGAAATGTGTATTGTTCCGAATTCGCGCGGTGAAGAATGCTTGCAGCGCATGGTAATCCGAACTGCTGCCATGCGAGTAGTAAGTGATAGAGTTGTTGTGGACAAGGGCTCCGAACGGTCTAAACCCTCCCAGTACGGTACCGCTAGCGGTGTTTTCTTGCTGCACGTACGCCAGCCGGTCGGCCTGCGGCACGAAATTCGCGTCGGCAATCTGTTCCCAGTGGTTGTTCTTGTTGCCTACATAGGCCACTTCCAGTTTCGCGTCCTTGAAGACCTCGCGCTGGACGGACAGGTTCCATTGCCAGGCGTTGGGCATTTGGTCGGAAGTTGACTGCCCGATGGAAGGCAAGCCGAGACCCGTCGAGTAGCAGGTGGGACTGCAGGCCGGCAGCTGTACGCTAAACGGTTGGTCCAAATAGCGTCCATTTCCGTTCGGGCTATTAAAGCCCGGATTGAACGGAGGATTGACACCTGCGATTTGCAGAGGCCACAGGCGGTCACGATTGAAGAATTGCCCGACGCCGGCGCGGATAGACCACTTTCCGCTGCCTGTCGGATCCCACGCGACTCCGAGCCGCGGAGCGACGAGATGATTGTTGTTGTTCATCAGCGCGCGATTTGGACCAGCCGTGCCGCCTGTCCCTGCCGGGCACGGATTTGCGCCCAATCCTGGCGAGTAGAGCAACCCGTTGCAGGGAGCGCTGCCAAGTGCTGGGTCGAATGCCGCCGGGTTAAATACCGTGTATCGGTCATCTGACAAGTATGGGTTGCGCAGGAACGACCAACGGAAACCGTAGTCCACCGTCAACCGAGGCGTAACGCGCCAGTTGTCGGTCACATAGAATTCAACGTCATGCCACACGTTTCTGACCTTGAACAGATTCTGGTTTTCGCTCCAG
>DASRRV010000180.1:0-5882 GCA_035695545.1 Candidatus Sulfotelmatobacter sp.
GTTCCGGTAATTGGATCGAACATAGCGATCCTTGGGGGCCTGGTCCTCGTGCTTGCATTAAAGGGGCTCTGATGTCGAACGTCTTATTGGAACAGTTGATCGGAGCAAAGTGATGAGAACGCTGGAAGAACGTTTGCAAGCAGTCGAAGACGAGCTTTCCATCCGCAATCTAGTGGCCCGCTACACCGACGCCCTCAACCAGCGTGACCTCGCCGCCTTTCGACAGCTCTGGACCGACGATGCGGTCTGGGAGATCGGCCCTCCGCTCCAATCCCGTGCGGACGGCATCGACGAGATCGTGGCATTGCTGCGTCGCCTGCTCCAGGCAGAAAAATATTTCATGCAAATGACGCACTCAGGAGTGATTGAGATCGAAGGTGATCGGGCAACCGCTCGATTTGTCATGAGAGAGCGGGGGCGTGGTGAATCAACTTACTACGACTGTCTGGCTGTTTATGAAGATGTTCTCGTGCGCGAGGCAGACGGTTGGCGTTTCGCAAAACGTTTTTATCACTACCGCTTCTTGGATCAAAGCCCTTTTGGAGGCGATGCATTTCCAGTGACCTGACGCGAACTCTGAAAAATGGGCACGACAGACGCGGCAAACGATTATTGACAAAAGATAAGAGGCCGGACGGTACTCCAAGAAGCCCGGTGCACTCAACTCATCAACAACAAATAAGAATTCGCGCGCACGAGATTTATCTGGAGGTCCCGCCCATGGATACGCTGCCCACAAAAGGTAAAGGAGTCGGGCTACTGCTCATCCTTCTCCTTACAGTCTTCTTTGCCACTGCGGCAGCGAATCCTGCCGTTGGGCAGGTGCAGCTACCGACGGTGAATCTTGGGGATACGAATTTTGAAGACGGTCTCGGGGCACCTGGGTGGTTGTTGGAAGAGTTTCCGAGTGGCTACACCGCGGGCGCATTAAAGGACTCCAAAGGACAAACGGTTCGTGGATCGAACCGCGTGACCACCTACAGCACGACCAGTCACATAGTGTTTGCTAGCCGGAAGCTCTTCCTCCGGGGCTGGATAGCTGGCGAGGTGTTGCTCCCACTGGTCGACGTGGATGTGCAACTCGCGAATGGCACTGAGTCGAGGGTGCGCGGCGTTGCCGATCTGACGGTGGGCGCTGGATTGCAGTGGGCGCCCACAAAGATTGGGGGCGGCGTCTTTGTCAACCGTGCAATGATCGACGTCGGCGTGCCGACGGGAAAATACAGCGCTTCACGCCCGGTGAACCTCGGCAATCATTTCGTTGTCGTCGACCCCTATTATGCATTCACTTACGAGCGCAAAAAAGTGGAGTTGAGCGCTCGACTCCATTATCTGTGGAACTCTACCAATACCGATCCGTTTATCGGATTCGGCATTGAGAACATGCAGTCGGGACAAGCCTTTCACATCAACTACGCGACCTCCTACGAACTGTTCAAGAGTGTAAGGCTCGGATTCAACGGATACTGGTTACAGCAATTGACCAACCACGAGATCAACGGAGTCGCCTTACTCAATTCCGAGGAGCGCACTGTGGGCCTTGGCCCCGGAATTCAGCTAGGCGGCCAGGGAATCTGGTTCCGCGTGAATAGCTATATCGAAACGGACGTGCGTAATCGCCCGAGTGGAGTCAAGGTTACTCTCCGAATCTCCAAAACGCTCGCAGCCAACAAACCTAAAAATTGAACGTCAAGGGAGGACCCAGTGCTGGCATCAACCCGCCGAAGAACGAGGATAATGAGAACGAATCGCGGAGTTGAGCACGTCAATCGGATCTTGTGAAACGGATGAATTGGAGGAAGCCGTGACAACGATGGAGAGGGTTGAGAAAATGAGAGCGAGTGATGACGCACTTGATCTGGTGTTTCGGAAAGCCCGTACCTTCAACGCATGGCTTCCCAAGCCAGTGTCCGAGGAACTGCTAAGGCAGCTCTACGACACACTGAAATGGAGGCCCACGAGCGCAAATAACAGTCCTGCGAGGTTCGTATTCATTCGTTCGACGGCTGCAAAGGAGCGCCTCCGTCCATCGCTCGCACCCGGGAACGTAGAGAAGACGATGGCCGCTCCGGTCACGGTCATCATCGCCTATGATCTGAAGTTCTACGACAAGTTGCCCAGGCTGTTTCCACATTACCCTGCCATGCGCGATATGTTTGTGAAGAACCCGCAGCTGATCCAGGAAACTGCGCTGCGAAACTCTACCTTGCAAGGAGCCTACATGATACTTGCGGCGCGGGCTCTGGGACTGGACTGCGGGCCGATGTCAGGCTTCGATAATGCAAAACTCGATGAGGAGTTCTTTGCGGCTGGCAAATGTGAGTCCTGTGAGCAGGAGTTTTTTCCTGAAGGTCACGTGAAATCGAATTTTCTCTGTAACATCGGCCATGGCGATCCTCCGACGCTCATGCCGCGCGGCCCTCGGCTCGACTTTAGCGAGGCATGTACCCTATTGTGATTGCCAAATGTGATTGGGCGTTTTTCGATCATTGCTTCTTGGAAGGATGACGGGCACTCGGAAACTGGGCGACTTGCCTTCGTCCAGGCCCTTAGCTGGCCCACATTTGGCACATCGCCGCGTCAGAGATCCGGGCAAAACGCAAAACGTCGGGTGAGTCGTAGTCAGTCAACCACCGATCGCAGAATTCAGGACGGAATAATCCTTTCAAGGGCAGAGGCCTCTCCAGATTTCCTCAACTAATGCCTCGTCCCGACACCAAAAGTTCATGTCGTCTGGGAGACAATTTCACGCGGGCAGAGGCAAATCCATTTGCCTCGGCGGCAGGTGCCTAGGAGCATATTTCTTGAGAAAGGCACGCCCGAACTCGTTCACTGCCCGTGAGCCCTGGTCGGCTCTCATAACCAAACAGGTATCAAAGCATAGCAACTTGTCGGATAAAGGCCTGATCGATACTCCCCTGAGACGGCAATCGATCGAGGGAGGCTCCGCAAAGATTGCCACGCCGGCGTGTTCCGAGACGAGGTATACCGCTTGGTGTGCGGTAAAAGTTTCATGCGCATCTTTGGGCACAATGGCTTCCAGGCGTGCCGTCTCGACAATCGCGTCGTGGATCATGGGGTGGACCTGGCGGGCGAACAGAATCCACTGGTCGCTTCGAAGATCGTGAAGTAGCAAACGATCCTTCTTTGCGGCCGGATGGTCTTCTGGCAGGGCAGCGTAGAGAGGAGCGCGGGCAAACGGAACTGCGGTGATTTGCGCATCTTCCGGAGGCGCGGTCACAAGAGCGAGACTCAGTTCGCCTGCCAGCACGCTGCGAATCAATTCCATGGCAAATCGAGTGGCAAAGCGTACTTTGAGTTTGGGGTACAACGGCAGGCGTATCGCCAGCATGGTAGCGATCCATCCGTGGTTAGCATGGTGGGAGTGGCCCACCATCAAGACGCTGTCAGTTCCTTCGTGGGCGGCTCGAGCCATGTGAATAGCCCGTTCGGTGTGAAAGAGTGCCGAGCGTGCTTCTTCCACGAAAGCGCGACCGGCATCCGTGAGCTCCACGATGCGGCCCTTTTCCCTAACAGAAAGGCGTATCTGGTACTGTTCTGCAAGCTCGGTGATCTGTTTGCTGAGGGCCGGCTGGGTGATGCGCAGGATATGAGCAGCCCGCGTGAAGTTCAGTTCTTCGGCGAGAACAACGACCGCCTGTAAATAACGGCCCTCGACGTGGGGAAACACTGCTCCGAGCCCCGTTCAAGAATTGGTTGACGCAAAGAATGTGCACTCTGCCGCATGAAGCTAGACGGGTGGCTGCCAAATTGGAACCCGGTCGGCGCGGGAAAGTTTCACAAAAAACTACAAAAGGTCGAAATTTCTTTCGGCCAAATCCCGCTTCTGGTAAGCCTTTGGGACTAACGGTAGAAAATGGGCTGGAAACGTCATTCCGTATCCGGAAGGATTGAAGAAGCGGATGCGATCTATCGAAAAGATTGATTGCGGTGCACCCCTGGCGAATGAAACTCCTGAGAGTATTCAAATTGAACGAATAAGCCTGAAGCGAGCGGCCGCCCCGACCGCTTGATTGACACCGCTGGAGTGGGGCTTGGGCCCAAACAAAAAAGGACGGACTACCCGAGGCACTCCGCCCTGAATTGAAGGTCAGTAAATCCGCGTTGCATTTAACGCTAAACCTCTATACATTCTGGCGTTGGCGCTGCGTCATGAATTCCCTGGGCAGCCCCAGCGAAGAAGCCCATTCCCGCAACTGCCAAGTGAGCGGCGCAAAAACATCGATAAGAGCGGGTGACGCGAATGCAAATTCGCTCGCTACGAAGGATGACCCAATGAAACGAATCGCAATTGCAGCTGCGTGTGCATTACTCGCCTCCAGCCAGATGCAAGGGCCTAACGCTCAGGCCCATTCCTCCGCCACAGGCGCCGAGGCTTCCTCGGAGGCTTCTAGGGCGGACTGGGCTGTTTATCACGGCAATCCGCACGGAACACATTATTCGATGCTCGATCAAATCAATACAAAGAACGTCAAACGCCTGAGAGTCGCGTGGACGTTTGAAACCGGTGATGGCGCCCCGACCAACGACATGGAAGGTGACACCATCGTCGTCAAAGGACGGATGTATTTCGCCTCTCCGAAGGGGCGCATTTTCAGTCTCAATGCGGGCACTGGCGCGCAGAACTGGGTCTACGATCCCGCTGAGGGCGCACCGGTTAGCGGCAGTGGGCGCTTGCGCGGCGTTTGCTATTGGACCGACGGAACTGATGAGCGGATTTTGTTCACCTCGCGCAATCGACTGATCGCGGTAGATGCCAAAACCGGAAAACCGGTCGAAAGTTTCGGCGACACCGGCAAGGTCGACCTGAGTCAAGACCTTGGGCGAGATCCACGCTCGGTATCGGTGAACGTCAATTCGCCCGGCGTGATCTACAAAGACCTCATTATCCTCGGTAGCACTGGCGCGACGCCCGGTCATATTCGCGCCTATGACGTGCGCACCGGAAACCTGACGTGGATCTTCCACACGATCCCGCAGCCCGGCGAATTTGGTTATGACACCTGGCCCAAGGATGCATGGAAGACAGCGCATGGTGGTAACGCATGGTCCGGTCTGAGCCTCGATCCTGAGCGCGGCATTGTCTACCTTCCGCTGGCGTCGACGGGCATGGGATTTAAGGATTTCTACGGCGCCGATCGCGAGGGCGACACGCTCTTTGGCACCTCGCTGGTGGCGCTTGACGCCAATACCGGCAAGCGTCTGTGGCACTACCAATTCGTGAAACACGACTTGTGGGATCGCGATCCACCGACGCCACCGACGCTCGTCACCGTTCGCCGTGACGGGCGGGACATTCCAGCTGTAGCCCAGATTACGAAGTACGGTTTCGTCTGGGTGTTCGACAGGGTCACGGGCGAAAACCTATTTCCGGTGCAGGAGGTGTCCGCCTTTCCAAGCACCATTCCGGGCGAAAAGCCCGCAACACGCCAGACCTTGCCTGCGGCGCCTAAACCGTTCGCTCGTCAGCGACTCACGGAGGAGACGTTGACCCAGCGTACGCCAGCCGCCAACGCGGCAGTGCGGGCACACTTGGCGACGCTGAGCAACCGTGGCCGCTTTGATCCGCCCTCGCTCGAGGGCACAGTCATCTTCCCGGGACTCGATGGTGGGGGCGAATATGGTGGCGCTGCCTGGGACCCCGAGACCGGCATTCTCTATATCAACTCCAACGAACAAGCCTACATCCTGCAGTTGCGGGCGCAGGTCAAGAAGACCAACGGCGAGGCCTCTGCTGCCGAGATCTACAACGCCTCCTGCGCCGGTTGCCACGGCGTCGACCGCAAGGGCAACCCGCCGTCGTTCCCCGCATTGCTTGGACTGACCAAGCGGATGGCGAGCCAGCAGATCGCACAAATGAT
>DASRRV010000181.1:0-6155 GCA_035695545.1 Candidatus Sulfotelmatobacter sp.
AGTATTCCTATATCGGCGAAAAAACGGGCGACAACGTCAACGGCGCGACGGTGCAGTTCCCGGGAGATCCAGTCACACACTTCATTATCGACACCAGCTACACGTTTTCTGTGGGCGACACGTGGACGATTTCCTCAAACAGGGTAAATCAGTTTGTGTTTGGCGAAGCCCGCTCGCGAGTGAATTTCCCGGTTCACTTCAATCCGGCCGGCGCCAACGACTTCAGCATCTTCGCCAACAACGGGTCGAATCAACCGATTCTCGATTCTCCATACTCTTCGCAAGCGACGCAGCGTCGCGATATTCCGATCCCGATTTTCCGCGACGATTTCTCTTACCAGCGCGGCACGCACAACATCCAGGTTGGGGGCACGTTCAAGCCCATCACCGCACTGTCGAACGAAACGCTGGATCTCAACGCCATCACGATGGGCCTGGGCGGAAATCTGTTCGGACTAAATTCGAGTTTGCGCCCAAGCGACCTTCTGCTCGACCCGGGATTCGTCGCCGGCACGGAGTGGGACACTTCGCTTGCCTTTACGGTGGGTCGCATTGCGTCATTCCAACAGAATATCAACTACAACCTGGCGCAGCAGCCAATTCCGCAGAACTCGGGCGACATCCGCAAGTGGCGCTATTACGAAACCGAAATCTACGCGCAGGATACCTGGCGCATTCGCAATGACCTGACGCTGGCCTACGGCTTGCGCTGGCAGTTCTATTCGGTCCCTTACGAGAATCAGGGCTACCAGTCGGTGCCGAACATTTTTTCGTCGGAGTTCTTCAACAATCGCGTTGACGCAGCCGCGGCCGGCCGGTCGGGAACCACCAGCGACGTAATTCCTTTTGTCACCTACACCAAGGGTGGCAAAACCAATCACGGGCCGGCGTACTACAACAACGACTGGAAGGATTTTGCTCCTCGCCTGAGCCTGGCTTACAACCCGGCGGTGAAGGGAGATGGTTTCTGGGCTCGATTCCTGGGAGACCGCAAGACCGTGATCCGCGTGGGTAGCGGAATTGTGTTTGATCACCCGGGCACCGAAGCTGTCAATTTCGAGCAGAACCGCAACAGCTATCTGTTCAGCAGCCAGACCACGACCAACTTTGGCGGGTCGGGCGCGGCCTCCGATCTGGCGAACGATCCGAAATTCACCGGGCTCACCGACATTCCGCCGGGCCTGCTCACTCCGCAGCAGCCAACGAATCCCTTTACTCCGTTCGTGGATGAGAATGGAAATGCATACGGGGAAATGACGGGCGCAACCTTCAACTACGCCATCGACAAGCATTTGAAGACTCCCTACAACATCATCTTCACGTTCGGAGTGCAGCGCGAACTGCCGGGCAAGTTCCAGTTGGATGTGAACTACTTTGGACGGCTCGGCCGCCGACTGCTGATTCAGGCCGACGCAGGCCAGACGCTGAACTTTACCGATCCGGCCTCCGGCCACACGCTGGTGGACGACTTTTCAGCGCTAACGACCCAGGTGCGGCAGCCTACGTTCAACGGAACGGTTACACCGCAGCCGTTCTTTGAAAACCAGGTTGCCGCGGCGACCAACGCATACTACGGCGGCGATTGCACGATCTTCGGTGAACCCAATTGCACCCAGCTGTTGTATGACTTTGTGGGTGGCTTGGTTACACGGGGCGATCTTTCGGACTCGATTTCCTTCCTGAATCAGAACCATGCGCTGGCGTCGGGCATCGGCCTAAGCCCGCAGTTCGACACCAACGTCTACGTCACCAACCAGTCCTACTCCAGCTACAACGGATTGCTGGCCACGTTGCACAAGAAATATTCGCAGGGCCTGCAGTTCGATCTCAACTATACGTTCTCCCACTCGATTGACAACGCGTCGGTGGCGGCGAACTCGTTCTTCACCGATTTCGTTTGCGACATCACGAATTTGCGAGTCTGCAAAGGAGACTCCGACTTCGACGTCCGGCACTCGATCAGTATGATCGGCATTTACGAGTTACCGTTCGGACGAGGAAAGTACTTTGGAGGATCGGCGTCAGGGTTGGTCAACCAGATCATCGGCGGCTGGTCGATCTCCGGCATTCAGAGCTGGCACACAGGGCTCGCGTTCCGCACGGGTTCGAACGCGTTCCCGATCGGCTTTGCGACCGTGGCCCCGGGCATTTTCAACGGGGATACGAATGCCATTCGCGCCGGCATCCACAACGATCCGAACCACGGAAATGCTCTGCAGTTCTTCGCCGATCCCAACGCCGCGATCGGGGCGTTTTCTGGTCCGGTGGGACTCGAGATGGGCTCGCGCAACAACATTCACGGGCCCAGCTTCTCCAACACCGATCTGGCCGTGATTAAGAACTTCAAACTGAATGAACGGTTCCGCCTGGAGTTCCACGCCGAAGCGTTCAATGCGTTCAACCATCCCAGCTTTGCCCTGCCTTTGAACGGCATCGGCGGAGTGGCGGACTTCACGCTGCCGAGTTCGTTCGGAGTGATCACTGCCACCTCGAACACACCACGTCAATTGCAGTTCGCGCTGCGGTTGGAGTTCTAAGGCAGTCTGAATCTCGCGAAGCTGAGGGGCCGGTCAAAAGATCGCGATCAGAGACCGGCCCTCTCTTTTTCTATGGGAGTTAGTCGCTCGCCGAGCACAGGGGAGCACTTCTCGCCAGCAGGCTGACGAATTCTTCCACGCACGGCGAGATTGTGCCCTTGCGCAGAGTGGCGGCGTACCACTTCCGACGGTATCCCCCTTTGCTCAGCGAACACGCAGCGATTCTTCCAGCCTCCACGTAGTCAGCGACCGCCCAGCGCGCCAGAAGCGCAACGCCTAGGCCGGCAGCGGCCATTTCTATGATCGATTCCGTCAGAGGCATCTCCAATACGCGATCCGGCACAACTCCGGCCGGGCGGAGGATTTTCTGCAGCAGCGTGCTCTCTTCTTTGGGCGGGTAGCAAAATACAGTCTCGCCTGCCAGATCCCGCGGCTGTATGTGAGAAGATCCAGCCAGCCTGTGTTTCGACGCCATCACGATGACCCACTCATCATCACAAATCGGAGTGAGGTGAACGTTTTTGTTGCGCGGCACTCTGCAAGTGGTCACGGCCACATCGAGCTTGCCTTCAAGCAGCGCTTCGAGCGGCCGCGAGGTTGCTTCGAGCACAATGTCGAGCGATACGCGGGGAAACTTTGCCTGGAATTTCTTCATGACCGGCGGCAGCCAGTGATAACAGGTATAACACTCCGTACTGAGGCGAATCACAGAGCGAGTTCCACCATTGAGGCCTTCGATCTGGGCCTCGGCGCTTCCCAATTCGTTGAGCACCTTGTGGGCGGAGTCGAGCAGCTTTTCGCCCGCGGGAGTAAGCACCATCTTCTTGCCCAGGCGCAGGAAGAGCGCCGTTCCCAGCTTTTCTTCCGCGTCGCGTAACTGGTGGCTCAATGCAGACTGGGTCACGTGCAGGCGCCGGCCCGCCTCGGTCACGCTTCCTTCCTCGGCCACCGCAGTCAGAAGTCGCAAATGACGGATCTCGAGCTTCACGTTTTGGTTTGCCGGCTTGGAGTCGTGTTGGTATTGCTTCGTTGCTGAAATCTGCACTGGATTTGTTCTCCCATCGCGACACTCCACTACGGAATATCAGACTACGAGTTAATGAATATTGATTCCGATCTATACCCGGAGATCGAAGCAATTTATTTCTCTGAATAGAGTGAGTCGAAACGTATGGCTCGTGCATCGATTGCCGTCAATATGAACGCACCTCATTCGCGGAATGAAAACAAACAATAATTCTCATGCAACCGAGAAGCGTCCAATGGTTAAGACGCGATCAAAAGACATTGATCGCAAGAAGCGGATAGCGTCGCAAAAAACTTTGCAGGACACTCGTCTTCGTGGCTGCAAAGAGGGCGCGATTCACATAACCAACGAAGACACAGTCTGGGAGGCGTATGAAAAACCTGATTGTTCGTATGACATCACTAGTGTTCAGTGTCTTGTTATTCGCGGGAGCGGCCGTGGGCCAGAGCGAACAGCGCGTCATTCACGTGAAAGTTCCGTTTGAATTCACCATTGGCGACAGAGCGTTTCCTGCAGGGGACTACTCGCTGCTGCGAGCCGCTCCCGACCGCTTAGATCTGCGCGACTCCGATGCGCATGTGTTGACCTCGATGATCACGCACTCGGTGCAGTCGTTGGACAAGAGTGCCGCGACGAAGCTGGAATTCTCGACCTTGGCCGGCGGTCACGCGCTAACGCAGGTCTGGGTGGAAAACGAAACGATTGGCTATGAACTGGCCGCTCCGAAGGATGGCTCAGTGGTTGCCAAGCGCCGCTCCCACGAGCCAGAACGGTCGGCGGCGGCCGGAACCAGGTAGCTCTCGTGTGGCTTGATACATCAAATGCCGTGGAGAACTCAATGGGCACGATCGCGACACAAAGTACCGCTGCGGAAGAAAGCGCAAGCCCGCATGTATCGGAAGTGATCCGCTCCGCCGAGCGAGAGCTTATGGAACTCTTGCAGAAGCGGGGCGAGATCATGCGGCGGATCGGTACGGTCCGTCAGTTGCTGAGCGGGTTGGTGAGTCTATTCGGTGAATCCGCTGTCGATGCGCAGTTGCTGGCTGCGATGGACCGCGGAGTCTCGGGGCGCCAATCCGGTTTCACGCGCGCTTGTCGCATTGTGCTGATGGAGTCGAGCAGGCCACTGCGTACTCGAGAGGCTACCGAGGAATTGCAGCGTCGATTCCCTGAACTCGTGGGACGACACAAAGACCTGGCAGCGTCGGTAACGACGGTCTTCCACCGGTTAACGCGATACTCCGAAGCTCGCTATTTTCTGGACGCGCACGGCGTGAGAGTGTGGGAGTGGATCCGTGATTCGGAGTCGACTGAAGTACCGCGACCAGATCAGGAAGAGGGGCGGGGCGACCAGCGCGAAAACTAATCTCGTGCTGGTTGCGTCACTGGACAAACCGCGACTGGCGGTAGCGGGGCCCTTTAGTTGAAAAGAAGTCCACGATCCGACTGCACAGCGATCTGCACTGTTCTGTCTTCCGTGATAAGCTTAAAAGACGTGGATGTGGACGTGGGAGCGCTGATGTCGAGACTGCAATGGTCTGTCAGCATTCCTGCGGGGCGAGTTTGCAGGCCAGGCTCGATGAGGCCAGGACGAATGGGCGGATTGCGTCACTCCGTCACCCTCCGGTCGCACAATCCTGTTCGTCGAAATTCTCGTCAGGAGTAGCGTAGTCACGGAGCGGGCGCGTAGCTCAATTGGCAGAGCAACTGACTCTTAATCTGATTCGCTAGCAGCGCACCAGCGCGCAGCCGGATGCACGGTCCTGTAAACGCAAAGACTTAGCTGCTGGAACCATTGCATAGAGATGCAGCAAACCGCACGGAATCCCAAAACGGACTGACACCAGAACTGACACCAGCTGGGTTTTGTGTAATGGCGATTTTGTAACAATCGACGACCACATGATGAATGCAATCGCTGCTTTACTGCTCTTCTTCAGGGATCGCCTTTGCAGAGTGTGACCGCAAATGGGGTCTGGGTTTCTTCGGCGCACAAACAGCTGCATCTGGACTGGAACCCGGATCAATTCCTCGCAGGACTTCATTGATCCGAACCGAAGTGGCAACTCGTACCATCAGGCGTCTCTTTAACAGAAGGCTGATCTCGTCAAGCAGGAACAATTGGCTGGGGTCCGCGATGGCAATAGCGAGTCGCCCGTCGAGCATTTCTTCCAGCGGAAGAAAGTTGTATCGGAACATCAACTCAGCCGGGACCCGCTTGAGAACGTCAGGGGTCAGCTTGAAGTTGTGCAAGTCCACAAACTCGCAACGATAACGACGCGCCAATTCCTTCGCTCTCGCGGCATCGTCCGCTCCGCTGGAATTGAGAGGGCCACCCATATTGGTGAGAACGGTGCTCCAGACGTAGCTTGCAGAATGTTATGGGCATTACGCCGGGTTGACGTAATCAGCCATTACAGTGCGCCGTGAAAAGCGCTGGTCCACAGCGCGAAGAAAGGCCCGCCCGGGAACTGGATCGCTCCACCCGGTAGCAATCGGAGCGGCGGTGGAGACAACAAAGCCGTCGGAGCCTCCGGTGTAGAGGGTCGCGTAAGGCGACTTGGCGAGTCTGTAGGTCGTAACGTGAGTGA
>DASRRV010000182.1:0-34787 GCA_035695545.1 Candidatus Sulfotelmatobacter sp.
TCACTCACGTTACGACCTACAGACTCGCCAAGTCGCCTTACGCGACCCTCTACACCGGAGGCTCCGACGGCTTTGTTGTCTCCACCGCCGCTCCGATTGCTACCGGGTGGAGCGATCCAGTTCCCGGGCGGGCCTTTCTTCCCGCTGTGGACCAGCGCTTTTCACGGCGCACCGTAACGGCCTGGTTAGAACACCTGACACTCCTTACTTCTGGATTGCCCGTTATTCGTGAGCGGCCCGCCAATCGATCCCTACAAGCCGGCTTATTATGGCTAAGGGGAGAGTCATGACCGGACGGCGTCTCTGCTCTGAAGAGGAGGCGATACACCGAGGGTTCGGTGGCACTGACTGCGCCCGTAGGCGTCAGGTCTTGCGCGAGACGGTCGAGGCATTTGAGGAGTCCGATCTTCCCGGTCGCTTTCATCGCCTCGCGAAGCAGAATCTGGACCGCTGGCGCTCAGAAAGTCATGTTTTAGAGTCAAGACTCCATGTGCAAGTGTTTCCGGGGGACTGGGGTGAGGTCACGCGATCGCTGACCCGCACGCATGGAACGAATTTTGCTGTTCTCAATATGGCCAACGCTTATATGCCCGGCGGTGCGTACGTGGAAGGAGCCGTCGCTCAAGAAGAGAATCTGTTCCGCCGAACCGACTGCCATTTTCGGATCGGAGAAGACGAATATGACAGCGTCTTGGACCGCTATCGGCCGGAGATTACGAGGCTCCTCTCGGCACAGGACGGCCGGGTCTACTTGGACGTGCAACACCCGCGCGTCTGCATTCGCGGGGCCGAGGATCGATTGAAAGCAGATCTCGGGTACTCATGGCTACCGGAAGACGAAGTGTTCCCATTCTTCGAGCTTCGTGCGGCGGCCCAAGATCTTCGTGACGGTTCCGACTTCGACCCGCATGACACCCGAAGGAGAGTCTCGGCTCAGCTTGACACGCTGCGCGAGCACGGTATCCACCACGTGGTTCTGGGCGCATTCGGTTGTGGTGCCTTCAGGAATCCGGCTGACCGCGTGGCGCGGGTCTACCAAGAAGAAATCGCGAAGCGTACGAGAGACTTTTCCGTAATCGCCTTCGCAGTTTTCTCGGCGGGCTACGGTCCGAACAACTACATTCCCTTTGCGGAGGCATTCCGTGGTGAGTAGATGTAGAGGTCGCTCTCCTATGGCATGCTGGGTGATCCGGTTGGAGGATGTGGCCTGCGGTTTCGGTGATTCGAATCGAGTAGCGGCCTACAAAGGAGAGATGTGCGGCGTCAGTGTGGAGGTTCTGTCTGGATCGTCGGCAACCTATATATGTGATGGTTGGCGAAACATCCCCATCTCAAAACCCAGCTGGTGTCAGTTCTGGTGTCAGTCCGTTTTGGGATTCCGTGCGGTTTGCTACATCTCTATGCAATGGTTCCAGCAGCTAAGTCTTTGCGTTTACAGGACCGTGCATCCGGCTGCGCGCCGGTGCGCTGCTAGCGAATCAGATTAAGAGTCAGTTGCTTGGTTGCTTGGTTGAATACTGCTATGGCAGGCCAGTTCCTGTATCCGCTCAGCCCTCTTTTGCGCGGTACGAAAGTCGGAAGGTGACTGTTGCAGCGAATCAGTCGGTGTTTTTTGACCCTCTCGGTGCAGACTGTTCATAGTACCGATGTCGCATGTATTGCCGTCGGTGTGCCCTGAAGGCCTCGGTCTTCGTGTAATGCTTCTGCTGACATTTTGTTGAGCAGAAAATCTGGTGTCGGGACCTAGCAAACAACCAATTTGTACAATGAGCGCAGCGCCGCAGGCGGCTCAGTTGGCCCGCCCGCGCCAGATCAAAAATCGTATCCAGCGCTTCGCCTGCTTGCATAGGATCTCGGCCCGGTCGTCCGGAGCACCAGATGACTCCCCATCGGGCAGTATGCCAGTTCTGGTCGTAATGAGGTAAAACCCAGGGCCGAAATTGGTACCTCTTCAAGTCTCTATTCAATTCCTCTAATGGTTGATCCATGTCGCTCGCGCCGATCTTCTCCAGTTGTTGCAGTCGTTCCAGAATGTCCACAATGTTCTTATTTTTGGGGGACCTTGCATTGTCGAGGTAGCGTACCAGTCCGGAAAGCAACTCCCCCGGAATCGACAAAAAACCGACGCTTTTACGGAGGTCCAAGACTACCGAATCTCTTTTTTGTAACATATGGCAATTTGCCTATTGGACAAGTTAGAAAATCATATCAATACTCCTTTGTCTTGTATACGTTCATATACGCAGAAAAATTTGCGCGGAGGAATCTCCTGATGGCCCCGAGACTCATGCCGAATATGACTTTGGATCAGCAAATCGTTGGGGTGCGTCGTGCCGTCCAGAGATTGCGCGCTCGAAAGGCTGGACCGATATGGCTGCTCCCCTCGCTGCGGAAGCGTTTGCGCCACTTGATAGCCGAGCGAAAACGTCGTATTGCCCTGCAGTTGCGCCTTTCAGGAAAACCGCGAACAGGAAGTACGCAAGATCGTGTTTAGCATTTGAAGGAAAGGCCGCGTTCAGCGACGCAGCCTTTAAGGAACCTTCTGGCAGTAGATTGATATCCATCGATATCCTGCCAGAATTTCCTGCCAAAAACAAGTTTCTTGATAGCTCCCGGTTCTGAACCCGGCTCCCGCTCACTCATAGTGCCCGCGCCGAAGGACCAGCAGACCATTCGACGGGCGACTTATACGGGCAGCGGGGGCCGGGTTGAGAGTCCTGGAGTGAGGGACTGAAGGCCTGCCCGGTTAGGAAGTAGAGAGTCTGCTGCGGGGTTTCAGGGGCGGCGAGCCCCTGTCCGGGAGCACAGCAGAGCCCCGGCGAAGCCGGGGCGGAGCGGAGCACCCGGTGGCTTCGCTCGTAACAACAAACGAATAACTGAGTTCTTGGGAATTCACTGAATGCTTGCCGAAACGGAGTGAAGGCAGGCTGGTTTTTCAATCCTTGTACACGAAGTGTGTCCAAATGGGTCAGGTGCAAATTTATTCGCGGCTTGATCAGGAGGCGCAGAGATCGTTGCAAGATTACAGATTATCGATCGGCTTACCGGCCGTCGGGGAGTTCCAAAGACCCCCGAAAATCCAGCAAATCGGAGACTGGGTCGATTCTCTCGCGTACAAACATCTGGGGAAACCATGGGACATTTTCGTCACCGGCACCTTCCGCCCTATCCTTCGACGCTGGCGAAATCCACGCGGCTTCGCTGCAATCGAAACCTCTGTGAAAGATCCTTCAGTAGTGAAGCTCCGTGCCAGCGACTTCACCGAGCAGCTCGCTTCGCATTCTCCGTCCGAAGAATATGTTCAACGATTCTTCCGGGCCTGGATTCGACGATTATCCGAGCGGCTGTCCGAAGGACTGTTGAGCCGAGTGGATTTTTTTGTGGGTTTCGAAGCTGGTCCACTGTCCGGAGCAAACCATTTTCACGCCCTGCTGGCAGCGAACGGAATTCTTCAGCAGATGTCTTTGGAAGCGGAGCTGTTTCGTCAATATCGCGAGAGAGGACAATCTGCCCAGGACTTCGTACGAAATGAGCAGCTACTCCTCTGGGGTTACCTCTTCCGCACCGCTGGCCGGTCTTTGATTCTGCCCTTCGACCCAGGTCGCGGGGCCGGCTGGTATATCGCAGCGGAATACGTCGGCAAAAAACAACTGGACTGGGATATTTCATTCGAGGATGAGGCAAGACTTCCGCGTTCCCCCACCAAGGGTGGCAACTCGGATCTCATAAAGTCAGCAGAACTGGGACGCGAGTTTTATCACATGACACTTGGGAGGTGGCACAGATGAATCAATCAATTACAACTCCAAGCTCAGCGATCAATATTTCACCCGACGACGCCAATCCGATTCTCATTTACGTCGATGGTGCCGGTTGTGGACCTGACGGCAAGGGTTCCGGATTTGCCTGGATTCGACCAAGCTCCGGAGAACAGCACATCGAGCAGATTGATGGCCTAACGAACAATCAAGCAGAATATCGAGCGTTGATCTCAGCTCTGGTTGCTCTCCCAAACGGGAGTTCTGTAGAGATTCTTACGGATTCTCAGCTGATGTGGTCCCAGGTAATCGGAAAATATCGCGTTCATCACCCGGAGCTGGCGGAATTGCTGCTTCAGGTTCGCACAAGCATAAAACAGAAATCTCTCAACATCGACTTGAAATGGGTCCCGCGGCATCGCAACTTAGCCGGGAAACCGCTCTAGACGATCGCGGGAGGACGATGCGAACGAAGACGGAGAGATTCTCGTGGAAATCGAACCCTTTGTGGATGCTGAGAAAGCGGCTGAATTCGCGAATCTGCGTCGGCGTCGATTGCTCGAGCTCGCCCGTACAGGGAAAATTCCTGCATATCCGATCGGCGACGGTCAGCGGCGGGTATGGCGTTTCCGTCTTTCAGAAATCGCATCAGCGCTCGCCGCTCGTACGATAGAATGCGGCGACGCAGCCGTCCGTACCGGAAAGGGAAAGCGCTAGATGGTACGGAAACGGAATCAACACGGCAGTATCCGTGTTATCTCCCGAAAATCGGGGGATGTTTACGAATATCGGTATTACAGAACCCGCGTCGATGGTAAGCGAACGCCAGCAAACTTCGTCGTGGGAACTGTTGCCGAATTGAAAACGGAAGCAGGAGCGTGGGCAAGAGTTCGTAAGATGAACTTCAACCCGAATTCTCCTGCTAACACAACAACAAAACCAATCACTTTCGAAGAACTGGCGAAAGATTACATTCGGTTGGAACTTGCAACCGATCAATCGAACGCTGCGATTCCGAAAGCGCATTCGACCGTGGAAACGTACCGACGTTACATCAACCGGCATATTCTGCCGCGATGGGAAGCGGTACGAGCAAGCGAAATGGAACCTGTCGCAATTCAGAACTGGTTACAAGAACTGCGTACAGATTCACAATTATCGAATTCCACGTTGGTGAAAGTTCGCAACGTAATGGTTGCTATTTTTAAGCACGCGCAACGGTATGGCTTATTGTCCAGAACACAAGAGGCCAACCCGATGATATTCGTGCGGCAATCATCCGTCAGCGACTACGAGCCCGTCGTGTTGACGCTCTCGCAGTGCGTTGACATCCTCGCGAATCTCACCGGCATGCATCGAGTACTGGTTTTGGCGGATGCAGCAACCGGACTTCGCATCAGCGAGATCCTGGCATTGCGTTGGTCGGATATCGACAAGGCTCATTCGTGCATTCGAGTGACCCGCGCGTATGTGTACGGTAAGTTCGGGCCACCGAAGAGCAAAGCATCGAAGAAGCCGGTTCCTTTGCACTCTTTGTTGGCGACTGCACTGGATGATTGGCGCAAAGAAACACCTTATTCGACGGACGACGACTTCGTGTTTCCGAGTATGCGGTTGAAAGGCAAGAAACCGCCACGAGCAAACATGCTGGTGGCCGATCACCTGCAACCAGCAGCACGGAAAGCGGGAATTACCGGTCCAGTCGGTTTCCATACGTTACGGCGCACGCTCGCAAGTGCACTGGTCGAAAATGGAAGCGATGTCAGACTCGTGCAGGAGTTGCTACGACATTCCAACCCTGTCATTACGCTCGACGCCTATGCTCGTTCCACAACACCGGCGAAGATCGAAGCACAGGGATGGGTGATGGAGCAACTGCTGGCCGAAGACGCGAAAGCTGAACTCTTGCGTGCAAGACCCGCGAGTTCGCGGACCATGTAACTGGCAACCCTCAATTCTGTGGTTATCGTGGGTTGCAACCCATATTAAGAGGAATCGTCAGGGATGGTTAAAGCCTTTGAAATGTGGTGGCCAGGGACGGAGTTGAACCGCCGACGCCAGCCTTTTCAGGGCTGCGCTCTACCACCTGAGCTACCTGGCCACGCTTCGAAACCCACGCCGCCGTGGGCTACGAGAAATTGTTCGCTTCACGCTGATTGTGGCGGGAGTACCGACCGAATGAACTGCATCCAGGATCGGAAGCGTGCGGAACGCTCTTGATTATAGCAATGGCCTGGCATTCCCTCAATGTCGGCCAAGGATTTTGTTCCGCGCCAACTTACTGTGTAAGGAGCGTCTTCTGCAACGGGCAGAATCAGGATTGTGCGGATGAACTCTCCTGCTGCATCCCTTCGTCCTCGATTCTCGATTTCTGCGACACGACACTCGGCTACCAAGCAACGCTGCATAGTTAAGATCCGTCTGAACAATGCGATACTCCGCCGTAAGCCCGCTTCAATCGGACAACGCATGGTGTACAGCAGCCATCTAAGTAATTGGAAAGGGCAAAGACGACGACTTGCCGTCGCTGAACTGCCATGAAAGCTTCGACTCGTGTGATCGTCACTTCCCTGCTGGCTCTCACGGCTGTCATAGCCGCGGCGGCGCCTAGTCCGAAACGCCCGGCGCAGGCAATTCCTCCGTTTCCGGGAACTCTGGCGAATGGGCGCTATGTCTACGTCGCCAGCTACGATGGGGACGAGTTTGATCCTAATTTGCTTCCGGATGATCGCCAAGCGATTATCGCCGTGCAGGATGCCGTCCAGAAGTGGGGCAAGTTCGCGCTCGTCTACAAACCGCAGGAGGCCGACATTGTGCTCATGGTGACCAGCCGTCCCAGCGAAGATATTCTCGCGATGTACGACGCGCATGGGTGGCCGAAGAACAGTCAGTATCTGTGGCGTATGACTGGACGTAACGGGCTGCAGACGGGCGAGACGCCGCTGGTCACGAATCTACAGAAAGCTTTCGAACAGGCTGACAAGCACTAGTAAGCGCAAAGAAGTTGGCCACGGATTTGCACAGATCTTCACGGATAGAGCCCTCAACTCACTTCTAGTAACTGTGAAACTCCGTGTTATCCGTAGCCGGACTGTTTAGCCCGCGAATCCCTTCACGAATTCCACTAAACTGCGCAATGCAATGCCGGACGGGCCTTTCGCGATCCACGGTTTCTGATCCTCCATCCACGCGGTGCCGGCGATGTCGAGGTGGATCCACGGCGTGTCTTCGGCGAATTCTTTCAGGAACATCGCGGCGGTAATGGCGCCGCCCCAGCGTCCACCGGAGTTCACGATGTCGGCGATGGAGCTGCGAATTTGTTCTTTGTATTCGTCGTCGAGCGGCATGCGCCACATTTTCTCGCCCGCTTTTGCATTGGCACTGTGGAAGCGGTCGTACATGTCGTCGTCGTTGGCAAAGATGCCGGCATTGTTGTAGCCGAGCGCGACGACAACGGCCCCCGTTAAAGTGGCGGCATCGACCAAGTGCGTACAACCCAATTGACGGGCGTAATAGAGTCCATCGGCGAGGACCAGGCGGCCCTCGGCGTCTGTATTGATGATCTCAATCGATTTGCCCGACATGGCGATTTGCACGTCGCCCGGCTTCTGCGCTTTGCCAGAAGGCATGTTCTCCGTGGCGCACACGATGCCGATGACTTTGACCTTGGGCTTTAGCAGCGCGATCGCACGCATGGCGCCTATCATGGTGGCGCCTCCGGCCATGTCGTACTTCATTTTCTCCATGCCGTCGGCGGGCTTGATGGATATGCCGCCGGTGTCGAACGTAATTCCCTTCCCTACGAGACCGAGAACCGGTTTCGCGGGCGCACCCGTGGGCTCATACGTCATGACAATCAGTGCGGGGGGCTCATCCGAGCCTTGCGCAACACTCCAGAACGCGCCCATCTTCAGCTCTTTAATCTTGTCGGCACCGTAGACTTCGCATTTCAAACCGACGTCCGCTGACATCTTTTTTGCGCGGTCGGCGAGGATGGTCGGCGTCATCCGGTTAGAAGGCTCATTCACGAGATCGCGCGTAAAGTTCTGCGATTCACCGATGACTTGCGATTCGCTCGCCGCTTTTTCGAGCGCAGACTTGTCGCCGCTCGCGATGATCGTGATGGCGTCAATCTTCTGGTCTTTGCGGTCGCTGCGGTAATAATCTGGATCAAAGTTTCCTACATACACGCCCTCGACAATGGCGCGCACGGCTTCTTCGGCGGGAACACTCGGCGGGGCGACAAATGCGAGGCTGCGAATTCCCCGTGACTTCAGGGCCCGGGCGGCAGCTCCGGCGATGCGTCGCAGGTCGTAGCTGGAAAATCTCTTCGCGCCGCCGCCTGAAACCAGTAGCAATCTTTTCGCTTTCAAGATGGCGGGCTTATGCATCAGGTTAGTTTCAAACGGCTTGCCGGTTACCTCTCCGCTCGCCAGCAGATCGGCCGCAACCGACTGGACTGCCGGATCAGCGGCCGCAATCTTGAGTTGCGGCTTCTTGTCTTTTTCATTCGGAGTGGGCTCCGCGTGGTCAAGGACGACGGCTACGAGGGATTCGGCTTCGAGTTCGGCAGGAGTGGAAAGAGAAATTGTGGTTTTCATAAGTCTTTCGGGAATACTTCAGTATCGTCGGCGGGAAGGGAAAAACGCAAGCCGAACGGTTCGGGGAATGCTTCCAGTGAAGAGGCGGTGCTGCTACCTCGACGCCCTCTGTTTCTTCGGCTCAGATGCACTGAAGGAGGAAACCGACACGAGGAGTTTTCCTTCGTCGCTGTTGACCATGTCCAAGTCGATGGATGCTGCATCGCCATTGTGCGCCATGATGGATGACGGACCGCCGGTGGTTCGTGCTCGGAAATAATAGATCTTGCCCGGCTCGGCCGTGAAATTCGCTACCGATACCAGCCGGGCGTGGGGCACGAGATCTGAAATCCAATCGGTACACAGATGGTGCTCTCCTGGCTCGACCGAGAAAAATAAATACGAGTTGCCGCGGTTTGCTCCAACCCAGGCGCCATCGAGCCCAACTCTCGCGGTCACATCATTAACGGCTCGGAATTTTTGATCCTCGACACCACATACACTAACGCCTTTCCGGGTTCGACTTGTGGAATAGGATGCTGGCTGCTGTCGGCCTTGATACGGAACTCGACGTTCATCGGAGCGCAGGCGGCTTGTGTAGTAGCCGTAGATATGTCTTGGGCGAAGGCAGAAGAGGCAAATGCAAAAGCAACAAGCACTATGACGATAGCGGTTTTCACGGATTTCTCCCGGCTGGAGCCATGCGTCACGATGAAGGGCCAGCCCGTGGCGGTGAACCAGCTAGTCCCATGGTATGCCGCAAAACGGTCAAATGCATCTCTTCGTTTGGTCAAGTTTTGCAAAGTTTATCGGGTGACACCGTGGTCGCACCGTTCACCAGACGCATCGCATCGAAGTAGCCACATCCGAGGACCTTGGTTATGATCTAAAGCCGCAGCCATTTACAGGCAAAGACCTATGCAGATTCGATGGAAGATTGTTGCTCTCATTGCCGCGCTGGCCCTGGGCCTTACGGCGTTCATGAGTCGGAATTCCGCGACAGCAGGCGCTCGGCAGGTTGCGGCTCCGGCGAAACTGGCCAACGCCGCGCCCGCCAGCGCCCTTTCGATACCCGACACGACCGTGGCCATCAACTCCCCCACGCCTATGTCGCAGAGAGTCGTGCACTACGAGATCGACGCCAAGTATGACGCAGCAAAACACATCGTCGACGCGACCGAAGTGCTTACATATCACAATTTGACGGGGCAGACGCTTGATCACTTTCCATTTCATCTTTATCAGAACGCGTTTCAGCCCAAAGCCACCTGGGTGCGCGAGGCGAAAATTGCCGGAAGCCGCGACGTGGGTTACGACAAATGGGAAGCCAAAGAATATGGTTCGGAAGAGATCAAGAGCCTTGAAGTCGCAGGCCAGGGAGACCTGACGTCGCAACTGCAATTCATCGCGCCTGATGATGGCAATAAGGATGATAAGACGGTCGTGGACCTTCACCTGCCGAAGCCAGTCGCTCCTGGCGGATACGTGCAATTCAAGATCGCATTTCAGACCAAGTTTCCGGAGACCCAGGCGCGATCCGGATGGAAGCGCGATTTCGTCCTCGGCGGGCAGTGGTTCCCGAAAGTTGGCGTTTGGTGGAACGGCGCATGGAATTGCCATCAATATCACGCGACGACCGAATTCTTTGCCGACTTCGGCGTCTACGACGTCAAGCTCACGGTGCCACAAAACGAGGTCATGGGTGCCAGCGGCGTAGAAGTGAGCCATCTGCAGAATTCCGACGGCACACAGACCGCAACCTACCACGGCGACGACATTCACGACTTCGCCTGGACCGCGAGCCCGCGCTACAAGGTGCGAGACAGTGTTTATCAATCTCAGATGGGCCCCATCAAGTTGCGCTTCCTTATGCAACCCGCGCACTGGAGCCAGGCAGAGCGTCACGAATTGATCACTCGGCAAACGCTCGATCGCTTCGAGAAATGGTACGGCCCCTATCCGTACAAGACGCTCACGGCGGTCGATCCCGAGCCAGATTCCGCTGCAGGTGGCATGGAGTACCCCACATTCATCACCGGCGATTCAAACTGGTTCATGCCCAATGGGCTCTACCTGCCCGAAGTAGTAGTTGAGCACGAATTCGGACATCAATATTGGTATGGCATGGTGGCCACCAACGAATTCGAAGATGCATGGATGGACGAGGGCATCAACAGCTACACCGAAGTCAAAGTTCTGGATTCGATCCTGGGGAAGGACACGTCGATCCTTAACCTCGCGGGTGTGACCTTCGGAGAGCGGGAAGAGCAGAGGGCCGGATACATCGGCCAAGCCGATCGCGACCCCATGGCGCAGAAGGCGTACGAGTACTACAGTTTCAACTCCTATGGTGGCATCACCTACGGCAAGACCGCCAGCGTGCTGCTGACATTGGAAGGGATCGTCGGGGAAGACACGATGGCCAAGGCGATGCATACGTACTTCATGAAGTACCGCTTCACCCATCCTACAAAAGAGGACTTCCTGAAGACGATCGAGGAAGTTTCCGGCAAAGATTTGCGCTGGTACTTCAACCAGGCCGTCTACGGATCGCAGGTGATGGACTATGAAGTGCTCAGGGTCAATTCCTTCCCGATGAACTGGTATGAAGAGAAAGATAAGAAGACCACGAAAAAAGATAAGGATGACACCGTCTACCAATCCTACGTGACGCTTCATCGCAAGGATGATTTCGTGATGCCCGTGGAGGTTGAGATCAAGTTCGATAACGGCGAAAAGATCCGAGAACACTGGGACGGGCAAAGCCGCTGGATCAGACTCAGTTACCAGAAGAAGGCGAAGGTCGTGTCCGCGGAACTCGACCCGGACCACACGGTCCAGATCGACCGCAACAATTTCAACAACACCTACGTGGTCGAGGAAAATCCCAAGCCAACCTTCAAGCTCTCGAACTACTGGCTCTTCATCACGCAGTGGGCAGGCCAGGCGCTGGCTTGGTGGGCGGTTTAGGAACAACGGCACATGTCATCCGGACTTACCCGAGAACGCAATTGGCGTGCAGGAATGGGCGGTCGGGGATCGAGGACTCAAAGCGAATGAGCGAAAACAAGAGTTTGCTGAGCAGCGGCTGGGGCATGGTGACGCACAACAAGCGCTACATCGGATGGTTTTATCTGCTGAATCTGGTGCTGGCGTGGCTGGGGATCGCGGCGTTCAGCAACCAAGCCCACGGCATTCTAGATCACAGCATGCAGGCGGACCTTTTGTTGCACGGCTTTGATGTGGCCGTGCTCGGTGAGATGATCGCCCGACCTGAGTTTGGACCCGCCAGCGCATCCTCCATGTCGGCGTTGCATTTCTCATTGCTGTTCTTTGTAGCAACCGCGCTGTTCCTTCCCGGCGTTTTTCAAGGATACGCATCCACCTATCGCCTGCCCCGCGAAGACTTCTTCCGCGCCTGCGGGCGAAACTTGTGGCGCTTTATCCGGCTCATGATTGTGGCCGGTATCGTTATGACAATCGCGACCGTACTGCTGTTCAGCTTGAACGCGGCGCATGTGAAGCATGCCGGCGAAGGCACGAACGAGTTGCTTCCATTCGAAATGCAGGTGCTGGGCCTGTTCGTGATTTTTCTGGTCATGACTACCCTGCGCATCTGGTTCGATCTGGCGGAGGCCGACATCGTCTTGAGCGACCAGCGGGCGGTGCGCATTTCGATCGCGGCTGCCTTCGGACACACGTTTCGAAATCTGGCACGCCTGCTCGCGAACTACGTTGTGGTTACGATTGTGGCGGCGGTGATCCTCGTGGGCGGCCTATGGACGTGGATGAAGTTCGTGGCTCCGCAGAGTGTGGTGGGGGCGTTCCTGGTCAGTCAGAGCACGCTGCTCCTGCTGCTGATCCCGCGATTCTGGCAGCGCGGCGTGGCGGTTGCATACTGGCAACAAAAGATGATGGTGCCAGTTGTCCCGGTTCAAGCGATGATCTCGCAACCGATGACCCCGCAACCGATCGCATCGCAACCAGCAACCGTTGCCGCTGTCCCGAAGCCGCAGCCACCCGTGGATCCAATCTCGCCTTCTCCAACCCCGGAACCGTAGCTAAAGCTGAACGATGGTGATGCCCCGATTTCGGCGCCCCAAGTCTGAATCGCTCTTCAGTTCCGACCGGGCCTGCAGCAGTCGCCACGTTTCTTCATTCGACTTTGACCAATTCTCTCCGAAGATGCAGCCGCGAATCTGGCCTGCGTCCTTCCACTCCTGCAGGCGTTTCTGCACCGCGATGCGAATATCTCCCCCGGCCCCGGTAGACCCGTAGCCATGAATTAGTTTGAGGAGAGAATGTTTCTGCTGGCGGGCGACCGCGATTTCGCGTTCGAGCCTTTGCAAAGCCTCGTCCACGGAAGGCATATCGGACTTGAGGTCAGCCGTTCTGATTGTGCAAACCTCAGCGCCTTTTCTACTTTCTGCTTCTTCCCCGGGCCACCGCTTCCCTGGCTTCCTTGTCCGCCGTACGCCTACGTTCGGTCTCGCGCTTATCCCACAGCTGCTTACCCTTAGCCAGGGCCAGCTCAACCTTTACTTTGCCGTTCTTGAAGTACATTCGGGTGGGGATCAGCGTCAGCCCCTTTTGCTGGGTCTTGCCGATCAACTTGCGGATCTCTTCCCCGTGCATCAGCAACTTGCGGGTGCGCAACGGCGCATGGTTGTGGATGTTCCCATGCTCGTAGGGCCCGATGTGGGCGTTCAGCAGCCACAGTTCCCCGTCCTTGATCAAGCCATAGGAGTCCTTCAGGTTGGCCAAACCGCCCCGGATGGACTTGACCTCGGTCCCGGTCAGGGCCACCCCACATTCAAATTTTTCCAGCAAGAAGTAGTTATGTGAAGCGATCCTATTAACGGCAGCATCGCGCTGGCCGGAGGCTGTGGGGTCACGGCGCGGGGATTTCTCCGCGTTGGGCTTGGTTTGGTGGGTCGTTTGGCGCGCCATAGCGTATGGATGGGTCTTATCTTAACAGCAGAGCAAGCGAGGACCTCGGGCTTCAGGCATCAAACCATGGAACAGGACTGCCGAACGGGTGTGGTGGTTGAGGTTTGATTCACTTGACAGAGCCCACCACTGGTCCTACGACTAACGAGTGTAACTCCCATAAGCGCAAGCACTTCGGGAGACAGAAAGCGCGATGCTATAATCGCCACGACGACGCTTTGTTCGTGTATCGAGCCGACTTTTTTCTCGTGAAACCTGGCAGACAATAAGCTGGGAGGTCCGGAACCTGCTCGTCCGGCGAAGACTGTATTAAGAAGGATATCTCGTGAGGATCATTGAATGAGACGCTTGAAGCGCCCGGCACTATTGCTGTTGCTGGTCGCGGCCATAACTCTGCCCGTCCTTTCCGCCGACAAAGCCAAGGATTTTTATGCCAAGGGCCAGGACGCGGAGGCTCGCCAAAACTACGAGGGGGCGTACGAGTTCTACAAGCAAGCCTACGACCTCAAGCCGAAAGACCTGCGTTATCGGGCATCGTACGAACGGATTCGATTCGAAGCTGCGGCGTCGATTGTCCACCTCGGACAGCACCTGCGCGACGACGGCAAACTGGACGAAGCCGTTGCGGAATTTCAGAAGGCGCTGGCGATCGATCCATCGCTGTTCATCGCCAAGCAGGAGCTGATCCGCACTCAGAAGCTCATCAACGACCAGAAGAATCCTCCGCCACAGGCGGCTGGCCCACCCAGTAACCTCGAGCGCAGGGTTCATGAGGCACCAGGACCGGTGGAATTGGCTCCTATCTCGAGCGTTCCCATCACCGTCAAGATGCTTGCGTCCAAGTCTGACGTGGTTTACCGCACCGTTGGACAACTTGCCGGAATTAACGTTCTGTTCGATCCCGATTACACGGCCAGAATCATCAACGTTGACCTCAACGGCGTCACTCTCGAAGAAGCGTTGGAAATTACTGCACTGGAATCGAAGACATTCTGGCGGCCCGTTACCCCAAATACTATTTTCGTAGCTCAGGATAATCCGGCGAAGCGCAAGGAACTGGAACAAAGCGTCCTTAAAACTTTTTATCTTACGAATCTGTCGCAGCCCACCGAGCTTCAGGATGTGGTCAACGCCATTCGAGCCGTGTTGGACGTGCAGCGCGTGCAGCAACTTCTCTCTCAGAATGCGCTGGTCGTGCGGGGAACTCCAGATCAGATCGCGCTGGCACAAAAGCTGGTGGAAGATCTCGACAAAGCACGTCCTGAAGTCATCATCGATATCGCCGTCATGCAGGTCAGCAAAGACAGGTCTCGCACGCTCGGCATAAACCCGCCGACCAGCGCCACCATTACCCTGCAGGACAACATCAATACCACCACTACCACTACGGCGACGACTGGAGCTGGAAACACCGGAACAGTGACCACAGGCACCGGCACCCCTGGAATTAACCTGAATACGCTGGGCAACCTCAATGCGACCAACTTTCAGGTAGTGATTCCCTCGGCCAATCTATCGGCGGTGATGTCGAACAGCGACACCAAACTGATTCAGAATCCGCAGATTCGTGCTCTCGACGGGCAGAAGGCTTCGCTGAAAATCGGCGACCGGGTGCCTGTGGCCACCGGATCATTCCAACCTGGTATCGGTGGAGTGGGTATTAATCCCCTGGTAAACACTCAGTTCCAGTATCTCGACGTAGGCGTCAACATCGACATTACCCCGCACGTGCACTCGAACGGGGAAATCACTCTCAAGATGACGATGGATGTTTCTGCGGTCACCGGACAGCAGAACATTGGCGGCATCAGCCAGCCCATCATCGGTCAGAGAAAGATTGAGAACGAAATCCGGTTGCGCGACGGTGAGGCCAATCTGCTGGGCGGCATCATGGAAGATCAGGCGACGAAGTCGCTGACCGGCATCCCCGGCCTGGCGCAGATTCCCATCCTGAAGTGGCTGTTCGGACAGACCACGCAAGACCATTCCGAAAACGAAATCGTTTTCGCCATCGTGCCGCACATTATCCGCGGAACCGATGTGAACGAAATCAACCAGCGGCAAATCGACATTGGCACGGCGAACACCATCGAACTGCGGCGCATGCACTCTGCGGCCGTGGTTCCGGCAAAGGCGGCCTCTCCGGCAGCTCCAGTGACAACGCAGCCAGCGGCTCAACCCGCCAATCAGGCTCCGCCAAGTCAGACTCCCTCAATTCAGCCTCAGGCAAGTCAGCCCCCGGAGGCACAACCGCCAGCGCAGAACGCAGCGGCGACTGGCGGCGCACCAAGCTTCTTGTTTGATCCGCCAACGATTCAGGCTGTGAAGGGCAATACTTTTGCCGTGAACCTGATGATTTCCGGAGCGCAGAACGTTTATTCCGTCCCGGTGCAGCTGAACTACGATCCGAAGATGTTGCAACTGGTGAATGTGTCGAATGGAGGTTTCCTCTCGCAGGATGGACAGGCGGTTGCTCTGGTTCACCGCGAGGACGAGGCCGTTGGGCAGTTGCAGATTACCGCGACGCGACCGCCCGGTGCGGGCGGAGTTTCCGGCCAGGGCTCGGTGGTCACGATGACCTTCCAAGCCAAGACCAACGGACAAACTCCCCTGACCATCACTCGGGGCGGAGCGCGAGATCCTGGACTGCAGGCCATCACAGTCAATGGCGCGCAAGCATCGGTGACGGTCCAGTAAGCGGGTGAGCCTAGCGGAAGTTGGAACACCTCCGAGCAAATGCAAGATGAAGGTACTGACCCTCCATCACGGCGCGAGCGCTAAATCCCAACGGGGCTTTACGCTTCTCGAACTGATTGTCGCGGCGACGATCCTGTCGATCCTCACCATGATGGCGTTGCCTCTCGCGCGGGTCACCATCAAGCGCGAGAAAGAAAAGCAACTGCGCCGTGCTCTCTGGGAGATGCGCGACGCCATTGATCGCTATAAAGACGCCGCCGACCGGGGAGCGTTTCAGCCTAAGCTGGACAGTCAGGGATATCCCCCCGATCTCGATACTTTGGTGAAGGGCGTAGAGATTCAGGGCGGCAAGAAAGTCCGCTTCCTGCGTTCTATTCCTATCGACCCTATGACCAACGGCACGGAGTGGGGACTGCGTTCCATGCAGGACGATCCCGATTCGGATTCCTGGGGCGGGCAAAGCGTGTTCGACGTTTACACCAAGTCGCAGGGCGAGGGGCTCGACGGAACGAAGTACAAGGACTGGTAAATGCTCAGGGGCGTTAACAAATTCGCAAAGACGTTCCTTGCGGCATTCCTCGCCCAAAGCCGTTCTCCTCGACGGGGCGACAAGAGAGCTTTCTACGGTGGCTTCACCCTCCTCGAACTGATGATCGTCCTCAGTGTAATGATGATTCTTATGGCCGTCGCCCTGCCCTTCTATCAGCATCACGTTATTCAAGCTCGCGAAGCCGTTCTCAAACAGAATCTGGACACGCTAGACAAGGTCATAGAGCAATACAGGATGGATAAGAGGGAATCTCCGCAGAGCTTCGATGATCTTGTAAGTGCGGGCTATCTCCATCAACTACCCACCGATCCCATGACCGGGAAGGCCGACTGGGTAGCCGAGCAGGAGGATTCAACGAATGCATTGGATCCGCAACAACCGGGCATTTCACGTGCGCATTCCGCCTCCACCGGAACGTCGCTTAGTGGCGAAGCATACAGCACTTGGTGACGGGGAGACTATCCAGCCCGAATCCGCGGACACCGGGTGAAGGAGCGGGTCCGTCGAAACACACCAACTCGTGAGAAATAGCTGAGTGACGACTACGAAGTGCTACCGCGATCAGGTTGAGTCAGACCGGAGCGAGTTCTTTTCCTGGGGCGAGAACCTTGTGTCCGCGTCCCAGACGAATCGCAGGCGACTCGCACGTAGACCTGCATCATTTGGGATCCGCGGTTTCACTCTGCTCGAGTTGATAATAGTCATAAGCATCATCGCGATTCTGCTGTCGGTAGCGATTCCGACATACAGCCGTTCCATTCTTGGGGCTCGCGAAAGAGCGCTGCGTTCCGACCTTACGGAATTGCGGGAGGCTATCTGGAAATATACTCTCGACAAGCAAAAAGCTCCGCAATCCCTCGACGATCTTAGAGCGGCCAACTACATAGACAAGATTCCAGACGATCCCATGACCCACGAGCCAAACTGGGAAGTAGCCCAGGAGGATGTCCTGTTGTCGGTCGAGCAGCAGGATCCTGGCATCGTCGACGTCCACTCGGCATCCAACAACACCGCTAGCGACGGCACGGCCTACAGCAGTTGGTGATCCCGATCGGGGTTCCGCTCATTCGCCCCCTTTAGCCTCGATTTGTACTGCGCAGCGCGAAGCAATTACCATTTGACCATGCCCGTTGAAACGGAAATTCAGGCCTCCGCATCCATCCGCGCGCCCCGCGGCAACTCCATCACATGCAAAGGCTGGCAGCAGGAAGCTGCCATGCGCATGCTGATGAACAACCTGGACGAGGAGGTCGCCGAGCGCCCCAAAGACCTGGTTGTGTACGGCGGAACGGGCCGGGCTGCACGCAGTTGGGAAGCCTATCGCGCCATCGTCGAGACGCTGAAGAAGCTCGACAACGATGAGACTTTGCTGGTGCAGTCGGGCAAGCCCGTGGGAGTTTTCAAGACGCACGATCACGCTCCTCGCGTGCTCATTGCCAACTCAAATCTCGTAGGGCACTGGTCGAACTGGGAGAAGTTCAACGAACTCGAGCGCGCCGGACTCATGATGTATGGACAGATGACCGCTGGTTCGTGGATCTACATCGGGTCGCAGGGCATTGTGCAAGGCACATTCGAAACCTTCTCTGCCGCTGGGGAGAAACCCTTCGGCGGAGATCTCGCGGGCAAACTGATCGTCTCTGGTGGTATGGGCGGTATGGGCGGAGCGCAGCCACTGGCGGCAACCATGACTGGCGCGGCTTTCCTGGGTATTGACGTTGATCCCGAGCGCATAAAGAAGCGCCTGAAGACCGGCTATTGCGATTTCATGGTCACGACGCTCGATGAGGCGTTGCGCATTCTAAAGAACGCCATTCGCAAGAAAGAAAATGTTTCCGTCGGGCTGGTGGGAAATTGCGCGGATGTAATTCCGGAGTTAGCCGAACGTGGAGTCGTGCCCGACATTCTCACCGATCAGACTTCGGCCCACGATCCTCTGAACGGATATGTGCCGAACGGGATGTCCTTCGAAGAAGCGTTGGAGCTGCGGAAGAACGATCCGAAGGCCTATCAGGAGAAGTCACTCGATGCGATGGCACGCCACGTCGAAGGTATGCTTCGCCTACAGAAAATGGGTTCGGTCACCTTCGATTATGGCAACAACATCCGCACGTTCGCCTTCCAGCGCGGGGTGAAGAACGCCTATGACTTCCCCGGATTCGTGCCTGCTTACATTCGTCCACTGTTCTGCGAAGGACGCGGACCGTTCCGTTGGGTAGCGCTGTCGGGCGAACCATCTGACATTCACGTCACGGATGAATTGGTCTTGGAGTTGTTCCCCGAGAATCGCATACTGCGTCGCTGGATTGATCTGGCCCGCAAGCGCATCAAGTTTCAGGGTCTGCCGGCCCGTATCTGCTGGCTCGGATACGGCGAGCGCGCGCAATTTGGCCTGGCCATGAACGATCTCGTAAAGAAGGGCAAGATCAAGGCGCCGATTGTGATTGGCCGCGATCATCTCGACTGCGGATCAGTTGCGTCTCCGTTTCGCGAGACCGAGAGCATGAAAGACGGCTCTGATGCCGTCGCGGACTGGCCCCTGCTGAATGCAATGCTGAACACCGCAGCTGGCGCTTCCTGGGTTTCGATTCACAACGGAGGCGGAGTCGGCATCGGCTACTCTCTTCACGCTGGCCAGGTCACGGTCGCCGACGGCACCGACATGATGGCGAAGCGCATCGAGCGCGTGCTCACCACGGACCCTGGAATGGGCGTAATCCGTCACGTGGATGCCGGTTACGACGAAGCGAAGCAGTTCGCGGGGAACACGGGCGTTAAAGTGCCGATGAGTTAGCGTTCTTTAAGCTTCGCGATCCCTCGACCTGAGGTAGTGCCCGGGAAGAACAATCTCGACGCCCTCAATTTGCTTTCCGAAATAAGGACCGAAGTGTCGCACATCTCCGGTCAAAAGATGAGTAGCCCGAGCTTCAATCGCAGCCAGAAGGATTGGCGCATCTTTGTCTGGCAAATGGACCCCACGTGGAAGATCGCGAACCGCCGCGTCGAAAAAGCAAAGCGGACCGGATAGCCTTATCAGACGTTTCTTCTGATCGTCCTCCGCCAAGTTGATCCTCGCCTCCTCCAGTGTGTAACGTAAACTGCATAAGGTCACGTCCTTCAACTTCCAGAGTTCGTTGAGTCCAGCGCCCGCCCGAAAGGCGGCAGAAAACAGAACATTCGCATCGAGGAAGAGTCGATCCATCTATATAGGTCGACGGTGTGGCACAGAATCAGGATCTACGCCCAGTTTGCGGACTGCCTTTCTGGCCCTTCGGTAGTCCGCCTCGGACGTGGCGGTGGAAAGCAGAAATTCCGCTTTGCGTTCAGGACTATATCGTTCGACAGGAACGACAACGGCGGGACGTATCAAGATGCCGTCATCCTTCTCCTCCGCGGTAACGATGCTGCCTTCCTCGATGCCAAAGCGTTTGCGCAAGCTTGCTGGCATGATAATCGCGCCTCGTTTCCCAACACGCGCGGACTGCATAGTTCCCACGAACCTCCAATGCCTGATTTTACCATATGCCTGAATGTCAGGCAACCTGGCAAAAATACGCGTCCAGAGATCCCGCTACGGCTGCTAAACTGCTTGGCGTGAGGCCCCTCAGAAGATCAAGCCGGCAGCCTACACCCGCATTTTTGCTGCTCAACATCGACCAGTTACTTACCATTCGTTCTGCTTCCTCAAGTCCCGGCCCGCGCCGTGCGGCTGATCTCAAGCAGCTCGGCATCATTCACGACGGTGCGGTATTGTGCGTGGGCGGCAAGATCGTATGCGTCGGCTCTACCAAAGACGCTCTGCGCGACCCCTGGCTCAAGAAGAACCGCAAGAAGGTCACGGAGATCGACTGCGCCGGCAAGGTGGTTCTGCCTGGTTTCGTCGACTCACACACACACCCGGTCTTCGTCAGTGCGCGCCTGGTCGATTTCGAGAAGCGTATCGAAGGCGCATCGTACGCTGAAATTGCGGCCGCGGGTGGAGGAATCCGTTCCAGCCTGGAAGGTGTGCGCAACGCCACCAAGGGTGCGCTGGCCAACAAAGTCCTGACTGTGCTGCATGATATGGCTGCACACGGCACGACCACGGTTGAGGCCAAGTCGGGCTACGGGCTGACCTTCGAATCAGAACTGAAGTCTCTGGAGGCAATCCGCGAAGCCGCCTCCCGTTGGCCGGGAACGGTCGTCTCTACCCTCCTCGGAGCCCACGTTGTTCCAAAAGAATTTCAGGGCCGCTCACAAAAGTATGTTGAGACCGTCTGTAAGGAGATGATTCCGGCGGCCGCGAAGCGGAAGCTCGCCCAGTTCGTCGACGTTTTCTGCGACAAAGGGGCGTTTACCGCCGAGGAGAGCGAGCAGATCTTTGAAGCCGCGGAGAGGTGCGGGTTCAGCGTTCGGGCCCACATGGGCCAACTGTCGGAGACGCTTCTGGGGCCGTTCTTGCGCTTCAATCCAGCATCGTTCGACCACATGGACCACGTGAACGAGGATGATATTCCGCAACTGGCCGAGCACGATACCATGGCGACGCTGGTGCCCGGGGCCAACTATTTCCTCGGCCTGAAGGACTACCCGAACGCACGGAAGTTGATCGATGCCGGCGTGCCCGTGGCTCTGGCCACGGACTACAACCCGGGAACTTCACCGACGATTAGCATGCCAATGGCAATGTCGCTGGCATGCACGCACATGAAGATGTTGCCAGCGGAAGCGGTTGCGGCGGCCACAATCAATGGAGCGTGGTCTCTGCGGCTGGCCGATCGCAAGGGGAGCATCGAACCCGGCAAGGATGCCGATTTGGCGGTATTCGCGGTGAAGGACTATCGCGAAATTCCCTACTGGTTCGGGGCGAACCATTGCACCGTGACAATTCTAAACGGGATAGCTGCGCCTCACGAATGAACTTTCGCGAAGCACACCCCGTATCAAGGTGGAGAGTATTGCGTCTGGAGGTGGACACTCCACGACACGCGCAGCGATCGATGGTAATCAATCCGATTCAATCTTTTGAGGACAACCTATGAAACGAATTCTTACGGTGCTGACGTTTGTCGTGCTGACTCTTCCCTTCGCCACAGCCCAAAGGCTTCCCGAAGTCGCAAGACCAGATAATTACAAGCTCGCATTCACGCCCGATCTTGACAAGGCCACCTTCGAGGGCGATGAGACCATCACCATTCGTGTGTTGAAGCCGACCTCAGAGATCACGCTCAACGCCGCCGAAATCGACTTCCACGAGGTGAGCATCACGAGCGGCGGCAGCACGCAAAAGGCGAAGGCCGCGCCCGACAAAGAGAAGGAAATGGTGGTGCTGTCGGTGGAGAAGCCGCTGGCGGCAGGTCCGGCAACCGTGCATATCACCTACGCCGGCATCCTCAACAGCGAGATGCGCGGCCTTTACCTGGGAAAAGACGACCAGGGCCGCAAGTATGCCGCCACGCAGTTTGAAGCCACAGACGCACGTCGCGCTTTCCCCTCCTTTGATGAGCCCGACTACAAGGCGACATTCGACATTACAGCGGTTGCCGACAAGGGACAGGTAGCAATCTCCAATTACAAAGTTGTGTCTGACACACCGGGCCCGGGCGACAAGCACACCGTAAAGTTCGCTACCACCGCCAAGATGTCGTCTTATCTGGCGGCACTGGTCGTCGGCAATTTTGAGTACGTCGAAGGCTCAGTTGACGGCATTCCGATTCGCGTGTACAGCACGCCCGGCAAGAAGGAGATGGGCAAGTTCGCGCTCGATGCGGCGGTGAACATTGTCAGCTATTACGACAAGTATTTTGGAACCAAGTATCCGTACGGCAAGCTGGACTTGATCGCACTGCCGGATTTCTCCGCAGGCGCGATGGAAAACATTGGCTGCATCACCTTTCGCGAAGTGCTTCTGCTGATTGACGAAAAGCAAGGATCCATCGATCTCAAGAAGACCATCGCTTCGGTCACCTCTCACGAGATCGCTCATATGTGGTTTGGCGACCTGGTGACCATGAAGTGGTGGGACGATGTGTGGCTCAACGAAGGATTCGCCACGTGGATGTCTAGCAAGCCGCTCGAGAAGTGGCGGCCGGAATGGAATTTCGATCTGGACGACGTGAGCGGAACGGGCGGAACCCTGAACGTGGACGCCCTCGCCAATACGCGTCCTATTCATCAGGCGGCCGAAACTCCGGCAGAGATTCAGGAATTGTTCGACGGCATTGCCTACGGAAAAGCAGCATCCGTGTTGCGCATGCTGGAAGCGTACTTGGGCGAGGAAACCTTCCGCGCCGGTGTCAACGCATATCTGAAGGAACATCAATACGCGAATGCCACCGCCGACGATTTCTGGGATACCCAGGCGAAGACTTCCAAGAAGCCCGTCGACAAGATCATGCCCACATGGGTGAAACAGTCGGGCGCTCCCATTCTCAATGTAAAGGCGCAGTGCTCGGGTAATTCCACGAGCGTTTCGCTAACACAGCAGCGGTACTACTTCGATCGGGCGAAGTTCGAGGCTTCGAACGATCAACTCTGGCAGATTCCCCTGTGCCTGAAGGGGTCGGCAAGTGGCAGCACGAAGTGCGAACTGATGACCAAGAAGGAAGAGACCTTCACGCTGCCAAGCTGCTCAACCTGGGTTCTCACGAACGCAGGAGCCACAGGTTACTACCGCACGGGCTATCAGGCGGATGCGGTCCGCGCCCTGGCAGCGGATGCGGAGAGCAAGTTGACTCCCGCTGAGCGCATCGCGGTACAAAATGACATCTGGGCGTCAGTGCGGATCGGGCGTCAACCGGTCGGCGACTATCTCGCGTTCGCGCAGGGTTTGCAGTCGGATCGGAATCGCGCCGTTCTGGAAGACATGTTGGGGCGGATTAATTACATCGGCCAGTACCTCGTGAATGACAACGATCGAGACGCATTTCGCGGATGGCTCCGCCGGTATCTGACGCCCGCGATGAAAGAGGTTGGTTGGGAGTCCAAAGCCGGCGAGAGCGATGAACAGAAGACTCTGCGGTCACGTTTGTTCGGCGCACTCGGATACGATGCGCGCGATCCAGATGCCCTGGCACAAGCGCGAAGGATCGCAGACAAAGCGCTGTCAGATTCTTCGTCAGTCGATCGTCAGCTAGTCGGCGGGGCCTTCGCACTGGCCGCGATCAATGGCGACGCTGACTTCTACGACAAGCTCATGGTGGCATTGAAGAATCCAAAGTCGCCAGAAGAGTACTACCTGTACTTCTTCACGTTGCCGTCATTCAGCGATCCGAAGCTGCTTCAGCGGACGCTGGATTATGCGGTGTCGCCCGATGTGCGTTCGCAGGATGCCCTGGGCCTGATCACGGGAGTGCTGGGGAATCCAGCCGGGGAGAAGCTGGCTTGGGACTTTATCCAAACCCATTGGGACGCGATTGCCAAGGCCGGCGGTCCCTTTGCCAGCGCTCAGGTTGTCGGAGCCACCAGCGTTTTCTGCGACGCGAGAATGCGCGATCAAGTGACCGATTTCTTTACCGCGCACAAGGTCGAAGCGGCAGAGCGCACCTACAAGCAATCGATTGAACGCATCAACAACTGCGTTGACCTGAAGTCGCAACAGGAATCGCAGCTCTCATCGTGGCTGGGACAGCACGGCAATGCGGGCGGCAAGTAGAGAAACTGAAACGTACGCGGCCCGGGATATTCCCGGGCCGTTATTTTTTGTGTCGAGTTATCAGGGTACGACTGGCAGCACCAAGTGTGAAGGCAACGATGCCGAACAGTAGACTCGTTGAGTCGCAACCACAAAGTCTAACGCAGTCGCCTTGTAGATACTCGGCACGAACTTCTGCGGGTTGCGGTCGATTACCGGAAACCACGTGGACTGAACTTGCACCATGATCCGGTGGCCTTTCAGGAAAACGTGATCGTGATCGCGCAGGGAGATGTTCCATTCCGCGGGCTTGTTCGAAGTCAACGGCTGGGGCTTCTCATAACTGGTTAGATAGCGCCCGCGTCGCACTTCCATAGCGATGGGAAGTTCGTACCCGTTGAGCGACTGCGCGTACTGGCCGGGCTTTGGTCCCTCGTCGGGATTCCACGCGTTCTTCTGCGCGTCCTGCGGATATACGTCGATCAGCTTTACTACAAAGTCGCTGTCGGTACCGGAAGTCGAGGCGAAAAGATTCGCCGCGAGCGGACCGGTGATGGTGAGATTGTGTTCAAGTGGTTCGCTTACGAACGAGAGCACGTCGGGACGTCCGTCGACAAAGCGCTGATCAGCCGCCTCCCATGTGCGCCAGTCGCCGGCGGGATACGTCGGCGAGATGGGGCGCTGGCGGTACGGCACTGGATTCGCGGGATCGGAAACGTACTCCCGGTAAGCTTTATCGGCATTGGTTGCACCCGGCGCGGTGAACGAGAGAGTACCGTCTGCGTGCAAATATAGATTCGTGCCCTTGGCCTCTTTGGGTGGCCACGCGGCGTAGGTGCGCCAGGTGTTCGATCCGCTCTGAAAAGTGCTGGCCTGCCACGCCGGTTTCTCGCCTTTGCCGTGCAGGAAATACCGGAAGAAGGGCGCCTGAAGATTTTCTCGGAACTCACGGGACGTTTCGTGGCCTGCGAACGGAATAATGCCGATGCTGTCGCCCTTCGGACTTTGCCACTCGCCATGAAACCAGGGGCCGGCTACGATGAAAGTCGTGTGTTGCGGGTCGTTCTCTTCCGCGTGCCGGAAAATTTGCCACGGTCCCCACGGATCTTCCTGGTCCCAGAATCCTGCGACGTTCAGGTTGGGCACCGTTGAGCCATGAAGCTGGCTTACCCACGCTTCCTTCTTCCAGAAGTCATCGTAATCAGGATGGTCGACGCTGGAGTTCCAGTACGGAATCGAGCCGTGCAAGTATTTCGTATTGATATTTGAAAGCGGACCGAGATCGAGATACCACTGATAGGTATCGTAGGTTTCGAAATCAAAGTGAGTGTTCTTGTTCTTGTCGGCTTGCTCCATCACCGCGTATTCAAAGTCGTAGCTCTCGCGCAGAGCACCGAAACGATGATCGTCGTCGTTCATCCACTGATCAACCGGCGAAGCCTGCTCGCTCATTGCTTTCAGCGCCGGATGCGGGTGAAGCAGCGCCAGCGCGGTCGTCAAGCCATCGTAGGAGACGCCGTACATTCCGACCTTCCCGTTGTTGTTGGGAACGTTCTTCACGAGCCATTCAATCGAATCGTAGGCGTCGGTCGTTTCGTTGGTGGCTTTGGGGTCATTCAAGTCGACCCAGGATGAAAGGTTGAACACACCCTCAGACTTGAACCGTCCTCGCAGATTCTGGATGACAAAAATGTAGCCATCTTGAGCGAGTTCTTTCCAGGAAGAAGGCATTTGGTCAGGCGGTTTGTCGGGAACTCCATATGGAGTGCGCCGAAACAGAATGGGCAGGGGGCCTTGCTGATCGACGGGCGTGAGAATCGCCGTCTGCAGATGGACTCCGTCGCGGACGGGAATCATGACTTCCTGCAGCTTGAACAGCGGCTTGGGAACGGATTGCTGGGCTGTCTGTTGCGCAGCCGTTGAAAGCGAACACACGAACAGCATGAAACACAGAGCCGATGAGCGCACCAGTTTCCTCCGTGCGGATCTTCTAAGCTAAGACTGAGGGCGCAGTATATCAACGCACGCAGCCTCGACGGAAATCAACTACGAAGACGTCGAGCAGTGCTCACGTCGCCCGAATCGCTGCGCTGGCAGCGAGAGTGATAGAGCCGACGAAGGTATCGGCGATCACGCCGAGGTTGAATGTCCCGCGCACGACCACCGGTCCAGGATTGCTGGCAGCAGTGCCGAACGCAGTGCCGGCCTCGTACCATCCACCCCAGTAGATCTTCTTTCCGACAATTTGGGGCAAGCGATATATTTCGCGGCGAAATCCGAATGATGCATACGCGTAATGGTTCCCTAGAAACTCTTGCGGAAGGTACGCGCCGAGACGGAACTGTCCTCCGACGGCGAAAGTCTGAAACGGCCCCGCAGACCCGCGGAAGGTCGTTCCTCCTGAAGCAATAACGAAGAGCGATGTCTCATCCCTGACGGGAATGAAGCTGGAGGTCTGCACCTTCAACTGACCAATGGGATGAATCAGACCCGGGCTTTGCAAAACGCGCGAGAGCGTGACAATAACACGCGAACCCGTGCTGGGAATCGTGGGACTGTCGTGTCCATCCCAGACATAACGCGCGCGAAATTCGCCGGTGCTCCCTTGGACGATCGGCAGACCCGCGCTGCCGATCAGCGGGCAGCGCTGGCGGGGACCCTGCACCAAACTCAAAAATCACTGGAGGTGTAGTGTGAGTCACAGGTTGTCTACTCTTCTATTGCTGTTCGCCTGTTTCCTGGGGATGAATTCTTCCCTCTTGTGACAGAATGCGGCAGTGGTACACGGAATCCCGGGATATCTCAATCCGAAGACCGGGATCTTTCATTCGATACCGCCATCGCGCCCCCTAGACGCTGCCGACCCACCGTAAGCAACCACTTTCACCGGCAAGATTGTCGTGAATTTCACCATCACTGTAAGTTCAGTAATCGTCAGCACGCGCGAGATCGGATGTGCTGCTGGCGCCTCCCTGCTTGACGCTGCGACAGTTTTACCTGCTCGGTGACCATTCCTTATTCGTGGAAGCTCGGATCGGCGAGCACTGACACCATCCGTCTCAGCTACTCGGTCATTGCTCCAGTCGATATCACCACTCCGGCTTCGTTGTTCCCACACCGCGAGGGTTCTCAGTTGTTGGGCACGATCAAAGTCCCGGCCAGCGGAACGACTACAACGAAAGCCGTAGCCGCAAGAATTTAACCGAAGGTTCACCAGCGGGCAAAGCATTCGCCCGTCAACGAGTTCGAGGTATAGAGTTCGCGGTACAGAAAAATCGAAATCTATTGGAGGTGTTTTGTGAGTAAACTGTCGACTTTCTGCCTGATGCTTGCGTGCCTTCTGGGGATGAGTATGTCTCTCTGGGGCCAGAGTAAAACTGCAGAGCGTGGAATCCGGGATACCTCGATCCACAAACCGGAGCTTTCCACACCGTGCCGCATCCGGATCTTCCCGAGGGTGCCGAAGCGCCAGCTCTAACCGTTTTTGCCGGCAAGATCGTTACAACCTTCACTATCACGGTGGATTCGACGATCGCCGCAACTGCAAAAATTGGATGCGAAGTTGACGCCGGCCTCGAAGACGCTGGATCGGGAAACTTCATCTCCGTGTCCGCCGCCGTGGCGGTCGTTCGGGGATCCGGCAGCACTGTAACCTGCACCGTTTCCATCCCCTACTCCTGGAAGCTGGCGACCGGGGCAACGGACATGATTAGCCTCACCTATACGATCACTTCGCCGGTCGCGGTCGCGACTGTAGCCGCCGAGTGCCCGCTCCGCATCAGTACACAGTCGCTGCCGACGATCAAAGTTCCTGCCACGGGAACGACAACCAACGAGACTGTAGCTGCGACGATTTAGGGTTTAAGGTGGAATGAGGCGGATCCGCTCATGGGTCCGCCTTTTTTTTGCGGCGAGCGGCCCGCTCTTGCATTAAGGCTTAAGCGCCGAAGGCAATGGCGGCTGCCTCGCCTGATCGACGACTCCACGAATGGCCTCGATCACGATCTCGGGACGGTCCAGTTGAATGTAATGTGCGCTGTTCTTCGCAATCGTCTGCGTACCACGCGCGGAGAGATGCGCCAACTCTTCCTGCATTTTCTCCCAAGCATCGTTGGTGGGCTTGGCGAGGTCCGGTGGAAGGTCAGAAGAAGTCTTCTCCGGGTCGTGTGAAAGCACCACCAGCGGCATGTCGCCCAGCGAGCCAGTCGCAGCAACCATCGCAGCGCTTTCCGGAAGGCTTTTCATTTCCTCGACGCCCTCACGGGCGGTCTGCCAGTTGCATTCCGCGGCACGCTCAACGGGGTCATCCTCGCAGAACCCAAGCAGTCGGGGCAGGCCAAACGGCATTGTGTATTCGAGAAATTCGGCCTCGCGCAGCCAACTCCCTTCCATGTTCTTCAACTCCGGAGGGAAACGATTCTCCTGGTCGGGATGAGAGGAGTCCACGAGAACCATGCCGGCAACGTCGTCACGATAGAGGCTGGCGTAGAGCCGCACGTCGAACCCGCCCATCGAATGGCCGACGAGTACGTAAGGTGGAGCGATCTCCGCGGCTTGCAGCAGCGCGTGCAATTCCTCGGCGATCACTCGGCTGGTGCGCGGACGTGAACTAGGGTCGCTATAACCGAGTCCGGCGCGATCATATGAGCACACGCGCGTGAATTTAGCAATCTGCGGTTGCACCTTGCGCCAGGAAACGTAGGTGTCTCCCAAACCAGCCTCGAGTACAACCGTAGGACTTCCCTGTCCGGTGCAAAGGATATGCATTCGGGAACCGCCGACATGCACCATCCGTCCCGGCATGGGATTCTGGCGTCGCTCTCGAGTCGCGGCGAGATTCTGATAAAAAATCCCAACGCCGGCTAACGTAACAACGACCACCACCAGACTGCGAACGATCCGGCGGAGCCATGGGTACGACGGCGCGGATGGGGGCGCGGCGTTTTGCATGACGAGACAGGAAGCCCGCGGCACGACCGCCGTGCCGCGCTGGCGGCATTTTACATGACTGGCGGGACTGCAATGCCCATAACCGCAAGAGTGCGAATTAATTCTCGGCGGACGACGCACACTGTGGCCAGCAGGAACTGTTTCCGCTTTTCGTCCGTTTCGCTCAGGATGGGATGGCGGTGGTAGAAGGTGTTGAAAAGCTGCGCGAGCTGAAAGACGTGCTTCCCGATATAAGCGGGCTCAGTCGTCGCGATGGATTGGTCAATCACATATGAAGTCTTGGCTGCGGCCAGCCACAGCTCCCAGATTTCGTCGGCATCGGAGCCGGCCAAATACTTTGATAGATCAGCAGCGGACAGGCTGGCGGCAGCATCTCTGCCAAAAGTCTCGGGATCGGCCCCCGCCTTTCGGAAGATGCTCGTGGCGCGGACTACGGCATACTGCGCGTAGGGCCCGGTTTCCCCTTCGAAGCTGAGAGCCTCTTTGAAATCGAATGCGATGACCGACTGCTTGGTGTACTTCAGCATGAAATAACGCAGGGCGCCGATGGCAATCTGCGTCGCGATCTGCAGCCGTTCGGCGTCGGTGACTTGCGGGTGGCGCGAGTCGACTTCTTTCTTGGCCGACGCGATGAGTTGATCCAGCAGATCGTCCGCCTTGACTCCAAAACCTTTGCGGCCGCTCACCTCAATGTAGGAGCGCGTCTTGTCCTCTTCGCTCAGGGTGTAGCCAAGTTCCGCGGCGCACCGCGGTGTGAGGGCAACCATCTCGTACGAAAAATGCGTATAGTGCTCGGCTGCTTCGCCATGCCCGAGTCCGCGTAAAGCCTCAATGACGGTGTTCTGTGCTTCGGATTGTCGGGCATCAATCACGTTGTAAATTTCCGCCACGTCGCCAAAGTGAGGATGATCTTTCTCTCCGTCAGTGGTAGAAATCCAGCAATCGTGGCCGTTCGGATAGCAGTAGAACTTGCGGTACTGGAAGTCGCGGCCAAGCAGTCCAAACTTCCACATGTGGTATGCGATATCTTTGCCCACGTAGCCGACGGTACCGTTGGAACGGACGATGACTTTCTGGTCCTCCTCGGTGATCGTGCCTTCCCCTGTGTTTTCTGTGTTTTCTGTCATTGAGGGTTTTGCCGTACCCGCCCGCCGCATCACCCAGCAGCCTTTGTTCTTTCCTTCGCTCTCGAAGGTGAGCACTCCGCTCTCCTTCAGCTTGGCAAAAGCGGCGTCCCAGAAATGCAGGTGCAAAATCTCGCTCTCGCGCGGCAGAAAGTCGTATTCAATGTCGAGCCGGTCCATGGTTTCCAGGTGCCGGCGCAGAACCGCAACCGAAATCACGTCAGCCACGGCGACGACATCGCTAGCTGCGTCTTCAATGGCGCGCAGGGTCTGCAAGCGTGCCTGCAGGTTCTGTTTGTCTGCGGCGTACCACTGGGAGACGCGGGCGTAGAGATCCCAACAGTAATAGTCGAAGCGCGGCTGGCTTGCGAGGGCTTCGATTTCTACGCGCGATTTCTTCTCAATGTGCGTAAACCCAACTACCACATCCGCCACCTGCACGCCCGTGTTATCGATGTAGTTCTGAATATCGACTTCCCTGCCCGCGTAGCGCAGCAGGCGCACGAATGTGTCGCCGAGTATGGCGTTGCGCAGGTGTCCGATGTGCGCGGCTTTGTTGGGATTGATGCTGGAGTGTTCAACCAGGATCTTGCCCGGGGGAATGGCGAAAGACGCTTTCTGGTCGGATGCCAAAGCAGTTGCAAGCCACGCGCGATCAATCCGGATGTTCAGATAACCGGGAGGCGCAACCTGCAATTCGCTGATGCCCTCGATCGCGCCAATCTCCGTGCGGATCGTCTCGGCAATCTTCAGCGGCGCAGAGCGCAGAGGCTTGGCGAAGGGAAAAATCGGGATGGCAAAGTCGCCGAGTTCAACCTTCGGAGGCTGTTCAATGACCACCCGAGGCAGCGCAACCCCGGGGTACCGGCGCTGCAGACACTCCAGCAGGCTTTGGGCAAGACGGTGTTCGAGATGACGATACAAGAAGTCCCTCTAAGCTATTGAAGAAACAGTGATTTTATCAGAGCAGGCTTCCGGCGCACGTTTGACGGAGGCGGAAGCCTTCCCTATGATGAAAACTCGACGAAAAACAGATATGCGCATTGCTTACCTTGAGTGTTTTTCCGGCATGAGCGGCGACATGTTCCTAGGCGCCCTCGTAGACGCTGGAGTGCCGGCGCGGCTGCTGGAAGACACCGTCGCTGCGCTTGGGATTGAGGCGCGGCTGGAAGTCTCGCGCGTGCTACGCAGTGGGATCTCTGCGACCAAGGTCGATGTCTGGATCGGCGGCGAGAAAGACATGCCGACGGAAGAGTTTTGGGCTAAAAAACACGATCATAATGAGGCTCATGGCGATCATCACGAGCACGCCCGCGAGCATCATCATGAACCTGAGCATTCCCATGCGGACCGCGGAACAAGCGGAGAAGAACAAGCGCCCCGCAGCCACGTACACGAGCATCAACACGGACGCGGGCTGGTTCAGATTGCCAAGATCATTGGGGACTCTCGCATTAGCGACACAGCAAAGAAGAAAGCCATCGCGATTTTTGAGGCGCTCGGCACGGCAGAGGCGAAGATTCACGCCACCTCCATCGACAAGGTGCACTTCCACGAAGTCGGCGCCGAGGACGCGATGGTTGATATCGTCTGCGCAGCGGTGGGAGCCGAGGCGCTTGGAGTTGATGAAATCATCAGCTCGTCCCTGAACGTCGGCGGCGGAACCATAAAGTGCGCACACGGCAGCTTGCCGGTCCCCGCTCCGGCGACCGTCGAATTGCTAAAGGAAGTGCCGGTGTATTCCTCCGGAGTGCAAGCCGAGCTGGTCACTCCCACCGGCGCTGCGATTGTGAAGACGCTGGTAAAGCGTTTTGCAACGTTTCCGGAAATGAAAATTCAGAAGTCGGGATATGGAGCGGGATCGAGGGATTGCCCGGGGCAACCGAACGTTGTGCGCTTAGTCATCGGGGAGAGCGCGGCTGCTTCGCTGGCTTCGAAAACCGCCTCGGACACCGTGACCGTGCTGGAAGCGAATCTGGACGACCTAAATCCGCAGGTGTTCGGGTACGTGATGGATCGCCTGTTTGAAGAAGGCGCGCTCGACGCGTTTGGCGTTCCGGTACAGATGAAGAAGAATCGTCCGGGGACACTACTGACCGTCTTGTGCAAGCCCGAGGATGCAAGCAAGCTGACGCAGCTGATCTTCACGGAAACGACAACGTTGGGCGTGCGGCGGCGCGAGGAGATGCGGCAGACTCTGGCGCGCCGATGGGAGAATGTCAGCACGCGATGGGGCGAGGTGCGAATCAAGATTGCCAGCATGAATGGCACCATCACCAACTACGCGCCCGAGTATGAAGATTGCCGCCGGATCGCAGCCGAGCATCACGTACCGTTAAAAACGGTGATGCAGGAAGCGGCGCGCGTGTATACCAGCAGCGGCCGCAAATAAGACTTCGAGCGCGAGAGCAATGGTCGACGAACTAATCAGCGACGTTCGGTCCTGCTATGACTTGGTCGCGGACGAATATGCGCGGCGCATCTACGACGAGTTGCAACATAAGCCGCTCGATCGCCAGATGCTCGATCGGTTTGCCAAGAGCGTGGGTAATGCAGGCTTGGTGTGCGATCTCGGCTGTGGGCCAGGACAGGTTGCACGATATATGCACGAGCAGGGACTCCAGGTGTGCGGCGTCGATTTGTCGCAAGGAATGATCGAGCGAGCGCGGCAATTGAACCCGGGCATCGAATTCAGCACGGACGACATGCGAGCGCTCTCAGCTAAGGACGGGGCATGGGCTGGCATTGCAGCGTTCTATGCCATTGTCAATCTATCGCCCAGGGATCTCGCCCAGGCGTTGCGGGGGATGATGCGCGTCTTACTGCCCGGAGGTCGGCTGCTACTGAGCTTCCACATTGGGGAAGACACTACGCAGGTCGAAGATATGTGGAACTATGGAACCGCACTCGAATTCACCTTTTATCGGGTCTGCACCGTGGCTGGCCATGTTCGCGACGCCGGATTTGAGATTGAAGAAATTGTCGAACGCGCCCCTTACGCGCCTGACGTTGAGTACCAGAGCCACCGAGCTTATATTTTTGCCCAAAAACCAAGGACGAAGAACGCATCCGCATGACAAGAAAGTTCTACATCACGACCCCGATTTACTACGTGAACGCGCGTCCGCACATTGGACACGCGTACACGACCATTGCCTGCGACACCATCGCGCGGCGGCAGCGCCTGCTTGGCGCAGACACATTCTTCTTGACCGGCACGGACGAACACGGTCAGAAGATTGAGCGCGCCGCGCAGGCCGCCGGCAAGACTCCGCAGCAGTATGCCGACGAGATTTCAGCCGAATTTCGCAATCTCTGGAAGCGGATGAGCATTTCGAATGACGACTACATCCGCACGACGGAAGAGCGTCACACGAAACGACTGCAGGAACTGTTCCGGACGATTCGAGACAAAGGCTTCATCTACAAGGGAACCTATACGGGACAGTACTGTGTATCCGATGAACTATATGTCGACGGCGCGCAGCCGGGGGATCCCTGCCCGACTTGCGGACGAATTACTGAGACAGTGCACGAGGAGAATTATTTCTTCAAACTCTCAGCATTCCAGGACAGATTGCTCGAACTCTACGCCAACCCTGAATTCATACGCCCTGAGACGCGGCGCAACGAAGTAATTTCGTTTGTGCGCTCGGGTCTGCGCGATCAGTCGATCAGCCGGTCCACATTTTCCTGGGGCGTCCCGGTCCCAGATGATCCGAAGCATGTGATTTACGTGTGGTTCGACGCGCTGGCCAACTACATCACAGCGATCGGCTACGGTTCGAAGCACGCGGGCGCGCAGGAAGCGTTCAAGAAGTATTGGCCCGCCGACGTTCAGATGATTGGAAAAGAGATCGTTCGTTTCCACTGCGTCTACTGGCCCGCATTCCTGATGGCGGCCGGATTGCCGGTGCCCAAAGCGATTGTTGCGCACGGCTGGCTGCTGTTTGAAGAGAGCAAGATGTCGAAGTCGCGCGGCAATATTGTGCGGACGGAAACGATCCTCGACGTGCTGGGTGCGGACGCGCTTCGTTACTTCCTGCTTCGAGAAGTGGTGTTCGGGCAGGACGGATCGTTCTCGTTCGACGCCCTGGTGCAGCGCTACAACTCCGACCTCGCCAACGGATTGGGCAACCTCGCCAGCCGCACGTTAACCATGATTAACAGGTACTTCAAGGGCGAGGTACCGCACGCAGCGTCGAACACCACTGCCGATGACGCGATTGCGGAAACGGCTCGCAAAGCGATCCGTGAATTTGGCATTTTGTTCGATCAATTCCAGTTTTCGCGCGCGCTTGAAGTCGCATGGGGACTCATCGCTGTGGTGGACAAATACATTGTCGAGAACGAGCCGTGGACGCTGGGCGAGAAGCAGGACAAGGCAAGCCGCACGCGTCTGGCTACTGTGCTTTACACCTCGGCCGAAGCACTACGAATCGCGACGGCACTCGCACACCCGGTTGCACCGGATGCCACTGCGAAAATCTGGACGCAAATGGGTCTGGGCGACATCAAGAAACTCGCCCTGGCAGACTTAACATGGGGACAATTGCCGCCGAGCAC
>DASRRV010000183.1:0-3094 GCA_035695545.1 Candidatus Sulfotelmatobacter sp.
GGCGTTTACCTCCGTGGCTACGCGCAAAAAGATCCGCTCATCGAGTACAAGACCGAGGCGTACGACATGTTTGTGGAACTAATGGCGAACATTAAAAATGAAGTCCTGAATAATCTGTTTCGTAGCACCTCGAACCTGCAGGCGTTCGAGAATTTTCTGGCCACGTTGCCGCAGTTCCTGCTGCGCGAGCACGCACCTACCGCGCCAACAGCGGGCGCTCCATCCCGCGCCCGTCAGCCTCAACCAGTCGGTGCAATGGCGGGCTTTGCCGCAGATGGCGACGGCGATGGAGCAGGGGAGGTTTCGATCGATCTTCCGGTTCGGCGCTCAATACCAAAGGTCGGCCGGAACGAACCATGCCCCTGTGGCAGCGGAAAAAAATACAAAAACTGCTGCGGTAGAGTCGCGTAACTTGTGGCGCGGTTGCGTCAGACTGTCATTCCGAGCGAAGTTGAGGAATCTCTGATTATTTCTTCCAGGTGACCCGCGAACCCATCATCAGAGATGTTTCACTCCGCTCAACATGACAATGGAAGAATTGAAATCGCTAGATGCATGGACGCGCGTCCCTACAAATCATAGGTCGTGATCTCGAGGGCGTGGCCGTCGGGATCGCGAAAATAAATCGAGTGGGAAATTTCGTGATCTTGAAATTCAAATTTGATTCCGCGCTCTCCTAGTTCCCGCTGCGCGGCAAGAAAATTTTCCCTGCTTGCGCGAAAAGCGAGATGAAGCATTCGGATCTCGCGGCCATCTGGCGGCTTTGTCTCGTGAGTTGCGGGGAATAATGCGATCCCGGTATTTCCCCTGCCAATGAACGTCGGCACACCGCCCCAAACTCCTTCATGAAGCCGCTCGAACCCGAGAACTTCGATGTACCATTTCGCTGAGCGTTCGATGTCGCGAACCCCCATCGCGACGTGGTCTATGCCTTCGAGCTCCATTACATCTATCCGATCTATGTTTCGGGCGGAACCGCTGGATTCATCCACGACGCATGCTTTCCTTCGAGTTGCATCGCAGCCTCTTAGGAAACGTACGTGCCATTAAGCCTTGCCCTCATCACGATTGAACGAATCGACATGTGACAGGCTCATCCGTGGCGGTGTTAAGAAGACTGCCCCGCAAAGAAAAACAAACACCGCGACAGCACCGGTCCACTCCCAAAAACCGAGGTGCCAGAACACCGAATGGCGCAGCGCGTTGCGAATCGGCATCGCCCAGGAGAGTTTCAGGCGTGTAAGGAGCAACAAAGATTCACTAAAGAAAATCCCAACTAGCGGCAATAGCGTCACTGACGACCATACCCAGAACAATCGAGGCGCAAACAGACTGCGGCCTTTCCACGCGCACCAGCAACCGCATAACATTCCGATTGCCAGAAACCCGGCGGCCGAGCGGCCAAGAAGTTCATGCAGGCGCCGCACTCCCAACACTTCGTGCATGTGCTGCGGAACCACAAAGCAGGCCCAAATCAGTGCGACGACTCCCGCCGCAAAGGTTCCGGCACTAATCTTTGCCGCTCGCGGCGCGATTACCTCAAAATGTCGCTGCAAATATCCGGCGAATGGCAGCATCAACAATCCTGTCAACACGAGGCCACTGGCAGCCAGCCAATAATGGTCTGGATTATCCCGCGGCGAAAGCAAATTGGAGATGACTCGGTATCGCCAGTCGTAATTTTGCGGGAACATCCACGCGCTCAGCGCCAGTGTTCCGAAAAACGAAATGAAAATCAGTGCCAGTAAAGCGGCGAGAGTTGATTTCCGATAGAGCATCGCGCGACGAGACTCGCACGGAACAAAAGGCCTCGCAATTTATCCGCCTTTTGTAGCATCATTGCACACCTGATGAGGAACAGATGGGGCAACATCTGGAGCTCCGGCTGGCCAAGCATAGAAGACAAAAGGCCCGTCATTTAGTTCGGCTTGCGCCGAAATCCTGCCTGCCGCGCCCGAAACCGCTCCTTTGACAAGGCCTGCTTGGAACGTATAAAGTCCAATGTTGAAAACGCAGCGCCCGTCTACCGAACGGCGGCAGCGTACGGGGTGGACCTTCGGCTCCGGTTTGCCATGGTAAAATTCCCCATCAGGCCCATGGATGCAGTCGCGGCCCTCTACTCGGACGGGCAGGTCGAATTGTCGCAGGCAATCATCGCGAGCCTCAGCCGCGCTCTTTTCGGCGTCGCGTCCGGTGCGCCGGCCGGACTGATCCAGAGGTTGGTTTCCCGGCTCAGCCATCGCGTCTTGAAATGGACCACGACCCACGAGAAAACAGATGATCAAAGCGGCGGGACAGGCTCCTTTCGTAACCCAATCCTGGAGCGGACGGGGCATCCCTACGCCCAAGCGTTACTCAATTCGTCCACAAAAGACACGGGGGCCTTGATGGAGGGCGGTGATCCCATGAACGGTCCGTACATGATGATTTCGCCCGAAATCCTGGGCATGAGCGGTGCATGGGATCGGTTGCTCATGCACTCCGTCCAAGGAAAAGATGTGCAGTTGCGATTCGTCCGGGAGACACAGGCGACTTATGAGGCGGCCCGGTCCCGTCTGGACAATGGGGTGTCTATTCGAATGAAAGCCGTCGCCGCGGGGACAGGTCTGAGCATGATCCTAGCCTATGACCGGCTGGTTAACGAAGGCTATGACCCAGCCCGAATGACCGTCCGGATTACGGATCGGGACAGGTCGAATGTTGATAAAGCCCAACGATTGTTGGCGAAACTGACCTCCACCCGAAACAATGTCACAACCGCGGAAACCGAGGGTGGCATCTCCGTCGGAACGGAAGACCTTTTTGCCGAACCGGCCTCGGGCACGATCGGCGAGGCAAAGTATCATGTCGTCACAGCGGTCGGAATTCTCGACTACCTTCCTGGATTCACATGCGAGACGACGGAGCGAAGTCTCCGTTTGCCCCAACCGGAGGAGGTTATGCAGGCTGCACACCTTGCCATCCGGCTAGATCATATGACCGCGGCCGATGGCGTGCTGATCGTCAATACCTACCGGCCCCACGCCAGCACTCGCATTCTGGAGCTCTTCGGCAGGAGGTTTGACTATCGGCATCAGGAGAACCTGTCGGCGCT
>DASRRV010000184.1:0-31109 GCA_035695545.1 Candidatus Sulfotelmatobacter sp.
TTTAGAACTCATACCGCAGCGCGAATTGCATCACGCGCGGATCTCCTACTGCCTGATACTCGCCGAAAGTTCCCGGCGCTTGCAGGCTCAGGCTTGGATTGGAAAAGTTCACGTTGTTGAAGACGTTGAACGCCTCCGCTCGGAACTGGATGCGTTGACCTTCCCAAGGCAGCGCGAACGCTTTCACCAGCGACATGTCGGCGAGGAACATTCCCGGCAAGCGAAGAACAGCGCGCGCTCCAGTGTGACCCGGCAATTCATCCACGAACGATCCAGAGACCGACGTATTCGCGAACATGCTGGGGAATCCGTTTTCGTCCGTGTGAACTCCGCTTGAAACTGGACCCGTCGGAATCGCCAGCGAACTCAGCCAGTAGTTTGCGTTGTAAGCCAGTTCGCCGCCCACAGTCGTCGGAACGCCTGAGTGGTAGCGCAACAAACTGCTGATCTGCCATCCACCGACAACTTGGTTGAGCCATCCATGCGCGTCCGCCATGAACGCTCGACCTCTGCCGAAAGGCAGCGAATACAAAATATTTGCGGTGATGTTGTGCCGCATGTCGAAGTCCGACGAGCCGCGGAATTCCTTGGTGTTGTAGATGTTCTGAATCGCTGCGCCTTGCTGTCCCGCCCCTGATTCCGCAGCGGATCCATCATCGAGCGAGTGCGACCACGTGTAGTTGAAGTCGAACGTGAGGCCGCTGGTCAAACCGCGCCGCACCGAAATGGTCATCGCGTGAAAAGCAGCTGTTCCTGCGTTCATCCATGTCGGCATCGAGCTGCCCTGCAGCGGAAAGAACGTGTAACAGCCGTGAGCGGAAATCTGCGCGCATCCTCCTCCGGGATACGAAGTCGTGTTTCGATCCGTTGCGTGCAGGCAGTCAAGATAGCTGCCTCCGTAATCGTTGTACACGCAGGTGAAGTAACTCGCCGAAGCGTTGCCCGGAACGTCGCCAACGGTCGCCAGTCCTGGCCACATATTCTCGACGAACGGCAAAGTTGGCACGATGCCCGGATTCGCCAGAACCTGATCCACGGTGACTCCGGAATCATGCAACGCGCGCACCTTCATTGCGTTCTGTTCCCAAGTGATTCCCGACTGTGGGTCCTTGAAATACTCCAGCGGTGTGTAGACATCGCCTTCGAGCAGGAGCCGGTGAGAAAGCCGTCCTGCGTAACCGACTTCGACCGTGAGTTTTCCAGGAAGCTCGCGCGCGAAGCTGGCATTGAGGACGTACGAATAAGGAGGCTTCAGATTCGGAGCGATGCCCATGAACTCGCCGGCGATCGCAGCGATGTTCGGCGGCGTGACCGGAAATGTCTGCGATGCAGGAGGAGTCAGCACAGGAGCAGCGCCGTTGTAGCGCGGGCTGTCGCTGAAGCTGTAGGACGTTGGGAAATTTCCGGAACTCGCGATGCCAATTGATCCGTACTGATCGTACTGCGTGATCAGATCGCTGCCGAAGCGGTCGTAAACCATCGCCGCGCCAACGCGCAGCGCGCCCTGGTTCCCAAAGACCTTCCGCAAGAGTCCATGGTCCGACGAAGGTGAATAAGCCAAGCCAAGGCGCGGAGCGAAGTTGAGATTCGATGGACCCCACCAGGTCGGTTTGCCGTTCGCAGGTCCATTCAGGTCCCACTGCAATGTCGCGTTCGGCATTGCGTTCTGCGGAATGCCCTCACTCTGCAGCTTGTTGCGCTCCGCGAAATACTGCGTCAACGAGACAGTCGGCGCGACTTGCAACCCATGAGCCTCGTATGGAGGCCGGAAGTTTTCCCAGCGCACGCCGTAGTTCAGTGTCAGTTCGCGAGTAATACGGAAAGTGTCACCCGCGTACAACGAGTAGTCGTGCTCGATAAACGAGCGCACCTGCGGAGTTCCCGCAGGCAGATATTCGCCCTGACGGTTGAATAAGTCGGTGTGAAAGTCATCGTTGACCAGACCAAGCACGACTCCCATGCCGTTCGCGGCCGACGTTGGATCGTCCAGCGGCAAGCCCGTGTATTGGGTGATCGAGTTGTTGATGTCAGCGCCCAAGCCGATGAGTTCGGTTGCTCCATATCCGTAGCGTGCAAACGAAGTGGCGAGCGAACTGGTGTTGTTGTGGATGACGCTGATACTGCCTCCGAAATTTAACGTGTGTTTCCCTTTCACCCAAGTAATGCCGTCGTTAAAGTTCTCCGTGGGCATAACCTGCGAGGAAGGACGCGCGTACGGATTCAGCAATGGGTCGAGACTGGTCTGGAACAGAAGAGGACCCGTCTGTCCAGTGAACGACTGGCCGAACCGCGTGTAGCCAAAGTTGAAGACATTGATGAGGTTCGGAGTGAGGATCGCGGTATATTGTGTGGCGACTCCTTTGCTATTGTCGCGCAGAGTTGACGCCGGCGATTGGCCGGGGAACTGTTCAGGGATCTCATCTTCGGTGTTGCGCGCGAAAGTGCTGCGCACATTGACGGTGTGCTTTGCGGCGCTGTCGATGTGCAGATCAATCTTCCCGACCAGAGCATGGTCGCTACGATGGCTGGGCGCATTGAAGCGATAACCGCTGAAATTCAACCCACCATCCTCACCGAACGAAGGAGCATTGCCGTGAGGATAGGAATTGAGGACCGTGAGAATGTCAGCATCGGGACCCAGGTTCAAGGGGTCAACATTTTGAATGTCGGTCGGATTGAGGGTTTGAACCGCGCCTCCGGATTTGAACAGGAATTCCCCTTGCCGCAGTGTGTCGGAAGGAACGGCGCGAACCTGCGAGATGCCGCTGGCATCCTCGCGTTGCTCGTAGTTGAAGAAGTAGAAGACTCGGTCGGGCACAATCTTTCCGCCGATCGACGCGCCAAACTGATTCCGAATCAGCGGCTGTCGTGGAACGCCCGATTGATTGTTGAACCAGGTGTTGGCTGCGAACGCGGTGTTCCGGTTGTATTCGTATAACGAGCCATGGATCTGGTTCGTGCCGCTCTTGGTGACGAGCGCGACTTGCCCACCCGAAGACCTGCCTAAGTTCGGACCCTCGCCCGCGACGGTAACGCGGAACTCCTGCACCGAATCCAGCGGGATCGGAAGCACGCCGTTGAATCCTGCATTCGCGTTCACGCCATTTGCGTTCGACCCCTGATAGCCGCCGGTTCCAGTGCCCGTGGCCTGCGGAACCAGTCCTGAGTTCTGGTTGTTGTTGACGTCGGCACCATCGAGGGTGATGTTGTTCTGATCGCGATGCGCTCCGAGGACTTCGCCATCGGTGGTGACGCCGGGTTGCAGACTCAGCAACTCGACAACATTGCGAGTTTGCAAAGGAAGTTGTCGAACCTGGGTCTCGCTGAACGGATTGCCGACACTGGCGTCAGTGGTGTTGACCTGGGACGCTTCGGATGCGACGTTCACGATCTCACCGGTCGAACTCAGAGACATTTTTAGATCGAGGGTTTCCGGCGTATTGACCAGAAGCTTGATGTCGCCCTTGCTCATGGTGGAAAAGCCTGGCTTCTCGGCAACCAGTTTGTAGGATCCTGGAGCAACTTGAAGAAAGCTGTATTCGCCGGTGGAGTCGGTGGAACTTCTACGGACCGCGCCATTGTCGGCGCTCTTGATGGTCACAGTAGCGTCGGGAATGACGGCGCCTGAAGGATCGGTAATGGTTCCGCGGAGCGACGCTGTGGCTTGCCCCTGCGCGCCGACTGTTCCCAGCAAAACCGCAAATAAGGCTAATGCTAAAAGCTTTACTCCGAGCGCCTTACACATGGCGTCCTCCATAGATGTCAAAGAGATAGAGATTTTGTCGTGCAGAACACACTCCCACCGGCCGCGGCTTGAGGGCGTATTCTCCATTGCCGCGCGAACCGCGGCGATCAAATACTCACCAAGCCGTCAACTTGCACCCTTGCACAATTGGGTTGCAGGGACGTGCAGCCTGAACCGATGTTGAGCGATCCTCAATCAAGATCGACGGGGAGTCAAAGCCAATGTTTGGATGCCACGAATCAAAGTTATAGATAGCTTTAAGCTAGAAGAGATTACAGGGCCTGTATCCCGGGGCTCGCGATGCGGAGCGCGCAAGTTCTCACTTGGGGGAGCTGTCCGGCGATGCTCGCTATGCGGAATCCGAATAAGGCGCATCGGAAAAACGGTTGGAGCAACGCCTAAACTTTGTTGACTGGAGCAGATGGCGGCTCGTACCATCCTTCTAGATCGATCACATGTTGTCTCATTTCCATCACCGCCACCATCATCACGCGCACGGCGCGCCGGCGGGGATGTGCACCTGAGATAACCAGAACTTTTGGGAGTTTCGGCCCGCTGAAGCGATAACGCTCAGCGGGCTTTTCGTTTCTCCGAGATTTGTTTCCCAGGAAGGAAGTAGGCGAATGAGCGCAGAACTTGATTTCGAGAAGATGAGCGGACTGGTTCCCGCCGTCATCCAGGATTCTTCTGGAGGGGATGTTCTGATGGTGGGTTTCATGAATCGTGAGGCACTGGAGCGTACGCTGCAGGAAGGTTATGTGACGTTCTACAGTCGAACGCGCAACCGGCTGTGGACTAAGGGAGAGAGTTCGGGCAACCGATTGCGGGTCGTTTCCGCCCACACGGATTGCGACCACGATACGGTGCTGGTCCGTGTCGAAGTGGAAGGCGCCGGACTGGTATGCCACCGCGGCACGCGCTCGTGTTTCACCGAACCGATCGTCAAACACGCGGAGGAAGCGCCGCCGGTCTCCTCGAGGGCGGGGACTCTATGAACCTGCGCATCGGAATTCCCAAAGGCAGCCTGCAGGAGGCGACGTTACAGCTTTTCGCGCGAGCAGGTCTTCCCGCCTACACCGACGGCCGTTCGTACTTTGCCCGCACCGCCGATCCCGAGATCGATTGCATGCTGATCCGGGCTCAGGAGATGGCGCGCTACGTGGAGCACGGCGCCATCGATGCCGGTCTGACAGGCCTCGACTGGGTGATCGAGAGCGGCCTGGAAGTTGCCACGGTGAGCGATCTCATCTATGCCAAGCGAAGCCGGGGCAAAGTGCGATGGGTGCTCGCCGTGCCGGAAGACTCTCCGTTTAGGTGTGCGGAAGACCTTTCCCGGCGGATTGTTGCGACCGAACTGGTGAGTGTTACACGCAATTATTTCAAGAAGAAAGGCGTTGAAGTGCGTGTGGAGTTTTCCTGGGGCGCAACGGAGGTTAAGCCACCCATGCTCGCGGACGCCATTGTTGAGGTGACGGAGACGGGAAGTTCGTTGAAAGCCAATCGCCTCAGGATCGTGGAGACTGTGCTGGAGTCGAACACGCAGTTGATCGCCAACAAGGGGTCGTATGCCGATCGCGACAAACGGCGCAAGATCGACAACCTTGCGCTGATGCTGCAGGGCGCAATGCAGGCGCAAGACCGCGTCGGGTTGATGTTGAACGTGCGCAAGGAAGACCTTTCTAGAGTGCTCGCTGTTTTGCCTGCGTTGCAGAAGCCGACGATCTCGCATTTGAGCGATGAAGATTGGCTCGCGGTCAACACCGTGATCGACGAATCCGCGGCATGGGAAGTCATCCCCCGGCTGAAAGAGGCGCAGGCCCATGGAATCGTCGAGTATCCGCTCAATAAGGTGGTGCTGTGATGCGGATCGTGTCCGGCCGCGACGCATCGGTCATGGTGGAACGCCTGGCTGCGCGCGGGGTGCAGTTCGACAAACTGGAGCCGCGCGTGCGCCGAATCGTTCATGATGTGCGCCGAAATGGAGATCGCGCCCTCCGCCGCTATGCGAAGCAATGGGATGCCTTGCGAGCGCCGCAACCTCTGCGAGTGCCTGAAAGTGAAATGGCAAAGGCATGGGAGACGCTCTCCCCGAAGTTGCGTAAATCTCTACAGCAGGCCGCGCGGAACATTCGGCGCTTCTGCATGTGGCAGAAGCCTACTGCCTGGACTCGGACGCGATTCGGGATCTATCTCGGGCAGTTGGTGCGGCCTCTGGAATCGGTGGGATGCTACGTGCCCGGCGGTCGCTATCCTCTGGTTTCGACCCTGCTGATGACCGTGATTCCAGGGCAGGTGGCGGGAGTGAAGAATATCCGCGTTGTCTCGCCTAAGCCGTCGCAGGAAGTGTTGGGTGCAGCGGCAATGCTTGGCGTGCAGGAGTTCTATCGCGCGGGTGGCGCGCAAGCCGTTGCTGCGTTGGCCTACGGCACGAAAAGCATTCCGCGTGTCGAGAAGATTGTGGGGCCGGGAAATGCTTACGTCACGGTGGCGAAAAAGTTGATCTCATTCGACTGCGCCATCGATTTTCTGGCGGGACCTACGGAAGCGGTTGTGCTGAGCGATGTGGGTGATCCTGAGTTCATTGCGGCCGATCTGGTTGCCCAGGCGGAGCACGATCCGGAGGCGCTGGCGGTATTTGTCACGACGTCCAGCAAGCTGGCGCGATCTGTGGAGAAAAGCGTCGCTCGCCTCGCGAAGGGGAATCCGACGGCGCAGCAGTCTTTGCGACGTCGTGGAGCAATTCTGGTCGCGGCGTCGCGCGCGCAATCGCGAGAGTGGGCGAACCGACTGGCGCCTGAGCACATCACGGTTTCGGCTGAAGATTTGCCGTTCATCGAGAATGCGGGCTCAGTTTTCGTGGGGGACTACTCAGCGCAGGCTGCTGGAGATTATGCATCGGGCCCGAATCACGTGTTGCCCACCGGGGGACAGGCTCGATTTCGGGGAGGGTTGAGCGTGCTGGATTTTGTGAAGGTCATCACGGTTCAGAAACTTTCTGCCAAGGGGTTACAGGGAATTGGTCCAGCAGTTGAATGTCTCGCTGGTGCGGAAGGGCTGCCCGCCCATGCGGAATCGATCCGCGTGAGGTGCGAGCGTGCTTAGGCCGCGGGAAGCGGTGCACACGCTGCCTTTGTACCATCCGCCGCTTGCGGGGCGAGACGGGCTGCGTCTTGATTTCAACGAGAACACGGTTGGATGTTCACCGCGGGTTCTGGAACGGTTGCGGAACCTGGGGGCTGAGGATCTCGCTCGCTACCCGGAGCGGGAGCCGGTGGAAAAAGTGGTAGCGGATTTCCTGGGGATCACGGCTTCAGAGCTGCTTTTGACTAATGGGGTGGATGAGGCAATCCATCTGCTTTGTGAAACTTATCTGGAGCCCGGCCAAGAAGCTTTGATTGTGGTGCCGACGTATTCGATGTATCGGATCTACATGATGGCGGCTGGAGCACAGGTAGTCAGCCTGCCAGCCGGCGAGAACTTTCAATTTCCCGCGCAGGAGTTGCGTCGTCGCATCACGCCGCGCACGCGAATGATCGCCGTCGCGAATCCCAATAATCCGAGCGGCGCGATTGTGCCGCGAGAAGAGTTGCTGCAGATTGCCCGCTCCGCGCCCAACGCGGCGCTGCTGGTGGACGAGGCGTACTTTGAGTTTTATGGGCAGACCGCACTGCCGAGTCACCGCGAGATGCCGAACTTGTTTGTCGCGCGTACGTTTTCCAAGGCGTACGGGATGGCAGGATTGCGCGTTGGCGTGCTCGCGGGCGATCCGGAGCAGATGCACGGTCTAAGGCGCGTCAGTTCGCCGTACAACGTAAATGCTGTGGCCCTCGCCTGTCTTCCGGAGGCGTTGGCCGATCAGGCGTACATCCAACAATATGTCAGCGAGGTTCGCGAATCGCGCGGACGGTTGGAGCGAGCATTTGCAGCGGGCGGGATCGGCTTCTGGCCGAGCGAGGCAAACTTTGTGCTGGCACGGATTGGTGCGACAGCGAGCGATGCTGCGTCTTTCGTGGAGTGCATGCGGCGGCGCGGGATTCTGGTTCGCGACCGATCGAGCGATTACGGGTGCGAGGGGTGCGTGCGCATCACGCTTGGTCCTCGGGAGCATACAGATCGTCTGCTGGTCGCGCTTCAGGAAACATTCGAGCAACTTGGCATTGCGCAAGGAGCGTCGCGGCCATGAGAAAGGGAAGCATCAAACGTTCAAGCAAAGAGACGCAGATTCAGATTTCCCTGACGATCGAGGGGCGCGGGCGGTACCAGGTGTCGACGGGCATCCGGTTCTTCGACCACATGCTGGAACTGTTCGCTCACCACGGAGGGTTTGACCTCAAGCTCAAGGCGCGCGGCGATCTCGATGTGGATCAGCATCACACGGTGGAGGATGTTGGGATCGTCTTGGGGCAGGCGTTCGATAAGGCATTGGGCAGCAAGCGCGGAATTTTGCGTGCGGGATATTTCTTGATGCCGATGGATGAAACCATGGGCATGGCTGCCGTGGATTTCTGCGGACGCACCGCTGCGGTGGTGGACACCAAGGTGCGCACACGGTTGGTGGGTGATCTGCAGGCGGAATTGGTGTACGACTTCTTCGAAGGTTTCGCTCGCGGAGCGCGGGCGAATGTTCATGTCCGCACGCTTTATGGAAGATCGAGCCATCACAAAATCGAGGCGCTCTTCAAGGCCTTTGCGCGGGCGCTGCGCGCGGCTTGCTGGCGCGATCAGAGAATGGCGCGGTTGCTGCCCAGCACCAAGGGAGTGCTGTGATGATCGCGATTGTGGATTACGGCGCGGGAAATCTGGTTTCGGTGAAGAAGGCGATCGACTGGTTGGGGCAGGAGTGCGCGATTACTTCTGATCCAGTGGAGGTCGCGCGAGCAGCGAAAATCGTACTGCCCGGTGTTGGACATTTTGCGTCCACCGCGGCGCTGGGACGATCCGGGTTGCGGGACGCTGTTGCGAGCGCCATTGGACGTGGCGTTCCTTTCCTGGGGATCTGCGTGGGTATGCAGTGGATGTTTGAGCGTAGTAAGGAGTCGCCTGAGACAGTGGGCCTGGGCTTGTTGCGTGGTGAATGCGAGCGATTTCCGGCGAGCGTGAAATCCCCGCATGTGGGATGGAACCAGTTGGAGATAGATTCGGCGTCGCGGCTGTTTCGCGGGCTGCCGTCGGGCTCATTTGTGTACTTCACGCATTCGTTTCGAGTGCCGGTTACGGAGACGACATCGGCGTGCTGCGAATACGGCGGGAAGTTCTCGGCGGCGGTGGAGCGGGATCATTTGTTTGGAGTTCAGTTTCATCCCGAGAAGTCGGGTGAGATCGGATTGAAGGTGTTGGCGAACTTTTGCTCGCTCTGACATGCTGACGAAACGCATTATCGCTTGCCTGGACGTACACGACGGCCGCGTGGTGAAGGGCGTGCAATTCGTGAACCTGCGTGATGCGGGCGATCCGGCAGAATTGGCAAAGGCGCACAGCGAGGCTGGCGCGGATGAGATTGTGCTGCTGGATATTTCGGCGGCGCACCAGCAGCGCGCAACCTTGCTCGACACTGTGCGTCGAGCCGCTCGCCAGTTGTTTATTCCGTTTACGGTGGGAGGCGGCATTCGGACGCTGGAGGATGCGGCTGCGGTGTTTTCGGCGGGAGCGGACAAGATCAGTATTAATTCGGCGGCTCTCGCGGATCCGACGGTGATTGCGCGAATTGCGGAGCGCTTCGGCTCGCAGGCTGTAGTCGTGGCTGTTGACGCAAAGTGGCGGGAGGATGCGGGACGCTGGGAAGCGTTTACGCACGGCGGACGGACGACATCTGGACGCGATGCAGTGGCATGGGCGCGGGAGGCGGAGTTGTGTGGGGCGGGCGAAATTCTGCTGACGTCGATGGATTGCGACGGAACGGGTGCGGGATTTGATTGCGAGTTGACGCGAGCGGTGGCGGACTCGGTGAGGATTCCGGTCATTGCGTCGGGCGGTGCGGGCGGCGCGGAGCATTTTGTCGAAGTGTTCCGCGAGGGGCACGCGGATGCCGCGCTGGCTGCGTCCATTTTTCACTACGGCCTCAGCGCGCTTGGAGATCTCAAGCAGAGACTCGGTGCGGAGGGGATTCCGGTGAGGTGGCCATGCTGATCCCTTCGATTGATTTGATGAACGGCAAGATTGTTCAGCTCGTGCAGGGGAGCCGGAAGGCTTTGGAGTTCGACGATTTTGGAGAGTGGGTGGATCGATTTTCGAAGTATCCGCTGGTGCAGCTCATCGATCTGGACGCGGCGATGGGGAGAGGGAACAATCGCGATCTGGTGCGGAAATTTTCCCGACAACTGCCGTGCCAGGTCGGAGGCGGAATTCGAACGATTGAGGCGGCGCGGTCGATTTTAGAATCTGGAGCGCGGCGCGTGATCCTGGGTTCGTCATTGATCTCCAAAGGCGCAATCCACGTGGCTTTCGCGCAAGATGCTGCGACGGAGATTGGTCCGGAGAAACTCGTGTTTGCGGCAGACTGTCGAGGCGGGCATGTCGCGATCAAGGGATGGCAGGAAACGACCGGCATCACTGCGGTGGATATGATGCGCGCTCTCGAGAGCTGTTGCAGCGCATTTCTCTACACTCACATCGACAGCGAGGGTTTGCTGAGAGGGATTCCGCTGGATGTGGTGCGCGAGTTGCGCGGGGCGACTTCGCGGCAACTTATCGCTGCAGGGGGCATTCGAAGCCACGAGGAAGTCGCTGCGCTCGATGCATTGGGCGTCGACGCGGTCGTGGGCATGGCGATCTATATGGGACTCATGCCGGCTTGAGGAGCGTTGGGCTCAAACGTGGCGGGGGTCTTAGTATTCGCGGTTCAATGTTCGAGATACGGGACGTAGCCTCGCGTCTTCGTCTTGAGGCGATACACCGATGTTGTGGCAGTGATATATAGCGTCCCGTAGTCGGCGTCGCCCCACGTCAGATTTGCGGGCTGTTCGGGCATGACGATGGTGCCGAGGTGATTGCCTTTTGCGTCCCACACCCAGATGCCTTTGGGGCCAGTCACAAATAAGTTTCCCCCGCGGTCGACTTTGATGCCGTCGGGGACGCCATCGTTCTTGCCTCCGGGCTCTTCGCCGAAGATGCGGCCGTTGGCGAGCGCTCCATCTGAGGTCACGTCATATACGCGAATGTTCCTTTTTTCGCTGTCGTCCACGTAGAAGTGTTTGCCATCGGGGGAAAAGGCCAGACCATTGGGCTGGGTGAGATCCTTGGTGAGTAGTCGGAGGTTGCCTCTGTCGTCCAGGCGATAGACGCCTTGATAAGGGATTTCCTGCTTCTCCCCGGCAACGAGATCGAGCGTCGGATCGGTGAAGTACAGAGCGCCAGCGGGTCCGGCGATGACGTCGTTGGGGCTGTTGAGCTTCTTTCCTTCATAGCGATCAGCGAGGATTTTGTATTTGCCGTCTGGAGTCACCTCGATAATGGCGCGCAATACACTCGCACAGTCGATCAAGCGGTGCTGTCGATCGAAGGTGTTGCCGTCAGGGTCTCCGAGGGCGATGACGTCTTCTTTCTTGCCGTTGGGGTAGACGCGGAAAATCTTATTGATGGTTTCGTCGCTGACGTAGAGGAATCCGGCGGGATCCCACATAGGGCCTTCGGTGAAGCCGAAACCGGTCGCGACGGTTTCGAGTTTCGCGTTGGGATCGATGAGATTGGAGAAGGCAGGAGAAATCGGCTGCAGCGCGAAGGTACGCGGAGCTTGAGCGGACGCGACCTGCAGAAGAGACGCAATCGCCACCAGGGCAAACACAATGCTGCCAGCAAATTTCATTCGGTCTTCCTCTATTGCTTGTTGGATTCGGATGCCTTTGAGGGCGAGCCAGCGCCCATCAGAAAGCTGGTCAGGTCGTCGAGTTCGGTCTGGCTGAGGCGTTCGCTGTAGTTGCTGGGCATCGACGAGCGGGATAGATACTCCACGTTCTGGAGCTCAGATTTTTGAAAAAAGTGAAAGCTGCCGTCTGTGGTTTGCAACTGCAAGGAAAAATTGTCTTCATTGCGTATCACGCCCTCAACACGATTGCCGTCTCGAGTTGTAACGGCGGCGGACTTGTAGCCTGCGGGGACGATCCTGACAGGATTGAGGATCGCTTTCAGAATCGAATCCGCCGACATGGAAGCAGCGAAGGCGGTGAGGTCCGGTCCGATGAATCCGCCTTCGCCGGAGATTGTGTGGCAGGTCGAACATTCACCCTTGCCGAAGAATAAGTTTCTGCCGCGCGTGGGATCGCCAGTTAGCGTGCGGGATGCGAGCTTGCCTTGCAGGATGTGCAGATAGCTGACCAGAGAACGGACCTGCGCCGGACTTAGCGAGCGGAAGGCCGGCATGCCAGTCCCGGGGACTCCGTTAGCAATGATGGCGGACAGTTGGGCGGCGCTGAGATGTTGCACCTTGGGGTTGCCGGCGATATTCGGGCCTTTCTCGCTGCCACGGCCGTCGAGGCCGTGGCAGCCGGCGCAGGTTGCGGTGAATGTGCGCTGGCCGGGTGGTGGGCCGGATTTGAAGTCGTCCTCCTGAGAGTCATCCTGTGCTTGCAGGGAGCACGCGGAGAGTATCCCTGCGCAGCACAGGAGCGTAAGCGCAATCAACAGCCGTCGCGAGTTGCCGGCGGAGAACATGGGTTGGCGGCGGAGCCTTAACCACTAGGAACAATTAAGGTACACGAAGGAATACCTGTCCTCGTTGCCCTAACTTTCACCAGATAAAAATACAATCACCATTGTGAAAACGGAGCGATGGACCAAGGGTTTATCTCAAAACGCATGTCGGGTGTCAACCACTTCTTGATTTCCATTTCTTGAGCGCGGACGAAAATGTTTTGTTGTGTGCCTAGTGGGGCACACTTTGGACGCGACCGTACACGAGCGCCGCAAGGGCGGCTATTTCTGCTTGACCGCGATGGCTGCGATTTCGATCCTCGCATCATTGACCAAGGCGGCTGCCTGAATCGTCGCGCGCGCGGGTTTGGGATCGGGAAGGACGCCCTTATAAACCTTGTTCATCTCCGGGAAGTCATGGATGTCCGCTAAATAGACAGTCACGGAGACGATGTCTTTGAGTTCATATCCCGCAGCCTTCAGGACCTTTTCGATGTTGTCGAGGGCTGCCTTGGTCTCTGCGCCAATGCCTCCAGCCACCAACTTGTTCGAATCGTCCGTGCCTTCTTGTCCGGCGACGTACAGAGTGTTTCCGGCGATGATTCCATCGCTGAATGGAAGGCCCTTAGCGGAAGAAAGATTGATTGCCTTGCGCTCCTGCGCATAGGCGCGGTGCCACGCTGGAACCATGGTTAGGGCGATACCGAAAATCAGTGCAAATGGTCGCATTGTTTTCAATTGCATTGCGTGCTCTCCTTGGGGAACGGTTCGTTTCGCTCTTCCAACCGAGGGATCAACGGTGGTAGAGTCCGCGGACATGTATACATCCAGGAGGATGGAATGAACAAGTTTGGATTCGCGAAGAGGCGTGTGCTGCTCACAGGGTTCGCGGCGGTCATCTTGCTGTTAGCGGGAGCGAGCGGGGTACGGATCGTGAGGGCGCAACAGGCGCCGGCCAATGCCGCACCTTCGTCGGACAGCGAACTGATTGTGCAATTTCGGCGAGTCGAGGTTGCCTCGGTGTCGGACGCGCTCGAACAGATTACAAGCAAGCGAATGTACATGAGTCATCACATGCAGCCGATCTTCACGGCGAAGTTCGCGGGATTTGCGCGAACGGTGCAACTCAAGAAGGATGAGGGAAACAAGGATCCCGGAGCTCTCAGTGGAATGCTCGAGGCGATTGACCAGGGGTCCACCGATGCGGTGTACGTAATGGTCGTTGAGGACGGCGCAGATATTGCGGGGATGGGTGGATTGATGGGAACCGCAATGGCGGCGCGGGGATATGCCGGAGCGGTCATCGATGGCGGAGTCCGCGACGTAGCATACCTGCGCAAGATTGGCTTTCCGGTGTTCGCGACGGGGATTGTGCCGTCCACATCGGTGCATCACTACCGATTTGCGGGCGGGCAAATTCCACTGGTGTGCAACGGGGTTCCGGTGAATCCGGGAGACATCGTGGTGGCGGACAGCGACGGCGTGGCCGTTGTGCCCAGGGCGCAGGCTCCAGCGGTGCTCGCGCTCGCGCAGCAAATGGACTTCAAGGAACATTCTATGTATGCCGTTATCGAGCAACTGAAGTCGATTGTGGCTGCGGTGAAGCAGTTTGGGCGGCTCTAGCAGAATCGGGTTGCAGAAAAGCTATTTTCATCAGATAATTCGCACTTTCATTTCTGCACCCGGCGATTCTCATGGCTGGTCCAAAACGCACATACGACATTACGGCCCTGCAACGCGGGCTGCGACTACTGCACCTGTTTAGCGAATCGCCGCGCGGGCTGACGGCGAAGCAGGTCGCGGGTCTTTCGCGTTTGCCGGTCAGCACGGTCCATCGCTTTTTGGCAAATCTCGTCACTGCGGGTTTCTTGAGTTGTGACAGTGACGGAACTTATCACCTGGGAATCGCGTGTTTCGCTATTGGGCAGGCTGCGGTGGGTCAACTCGACATCCGGCGGGCGAGCCTGCCGTATTTGCGGGAGCTGAACCAGCAGACACGGGAGACAATCCACCTCACGGTGCGTCACGGGCTTTCGGCGGTGTACGTTGAAAAACTCGATTCGCCCGAGCAATTGCGGATCTTCTCGCGCATTGGTGCGGCTGTTCCACTCTATTGCACTGCCGTCGGCAAGGTGATGCTGGCATACATGCCGCAGGAAGAGCGCGAACGAATTTTGCCGGAACTTGGAGTGAGGCGGCTGACAGCGAACACTGTAGGAAATCTTCAGGAACTGAAGACCGAGCTGTTCCGAGTGCGCAAGAACGGGTACGCATGCGACATGGAAGAGCATGAAATGCACATTCGTTGTGTTGCCGCTCCGATATGGGATCACACCGGCAGCGTGCACTCGAGCCTCAGCATCACGGCCCCGCTAGTGCGCATGCCGGTTACTCGTTTGCGGCAACTCGCGCCGCTCATTCAAGCGGCAGGGCTCCAAATCTCGCGGGAACTCGGCTACCAGGTGGCGGGGGTTTCTGCGGCCCGTGCAGCGATCGGCAAAGACGGCGCAGTGGAGGTGAGGCTTGCGAAAATGGCTCTCTGACGCGAGGTTGGGTGTCCTCGCGTTGCCGACTGACCTTAACTCGCCAGATGAGTGGGAGGATTTTCCCAGCGGAAAGACTCCTGCCTAATGCGAGCTGGGCTGCCCATTTTCGTGCTCTTCAGTTGCCTGGCCGCAGCCGCAGACACCGGTACGAAGCCGGTGAAGGTCGATGTGCGGGCTGAGGATTTATTGGTTCAGCCTGCGGCGGCAAACTGGATTTCGTACCACGGAGATTATTCTGGCCGCAGGTACAGCAGCCTCTCGGAAATAAATCCGGCAAGCGTGCCACGACTCCGCGCACAGTGGGTATTTCACGCGCGCAACACGAACTGGCTGGAGAACACCCCAGTGGTTGTGAACGGCATGATGTTTGTGACAGCTGCCAACGATGCTTTCGCGCTCGATGCCACCACGGGGCGCGAGGTGTGGCACCACTCGCGGACGACATCGGAGGGCTTGATTGACGATGCGTCGCGTCATATAAGCCGCGGAGTCGCGGTGTGGCACGACCGGTTGTACATGGAAACGGACAATGCGCACTTGCTGTGCCTGGATGCGCGTTCGGGCAATCAGATTTGGGATGTGGCGTACGCGGACTGGAACAAGAATTACGGGGCTACCAGCGCTCCGCTCGTTGTGAACGATAAAGTTCTGGTGGGGACTTCTGGCGGGGATGACGGTGTGCGAGGGTTTGTCGCGGCCTACGATGCGATGACGGGCAAGTTGGCGTGGAGATTCTGGACGATTCCCGGACCGGGGGAATTCGGGTCCGCGAGTTGGCCGGGCAAGGCTTACCTGCGCGGCGGTGGCACTACGTGGATGCCGGGTACCTTCGATCCTGCGTTGAATTTGATTTTTTGGGGAACCAGCAATCCTGCTCCGGATTTCAATGATGATGTGCGTCCTGGGGACGATCTCTATACGGATTGCGTGCTGGCCTTGGACGCGGACACGGGGAAACTGAAGTGGTATTTCCAGTTCACGCCGCGCGATTTGTTCGACTACGACGCGGTCGAAACGCCGATGCTGATTGACGCCGTGTACCAGGGTGAACCGCGCAGGTTGCTGGTGCAGGCGAACCGGAACGGTTATCTCTACGTGCTTGACCGGGTCAGTGGAAAGTTTTTGTCCGCAACGCCGTTTGTGGAGAAGCTGAACTGGGCCAAGGGAATTGACGAACGGGGCAGGCCTATGCGATCTGAGGTCAGGCCGACGGTTGCGGGAACGCGCGTTTGTCCTGGATATTCGGGGGCGACGAACTGGTACTCGCCTTCCTATAACGAAGCCACTCACATGGTGTACTTCATGACTTTGGAAGAATGTGAGACGTATTTTTCCCAGCCGACGCAGACGTTTCGGGAAGGCAAGGAGTATTACTCGACGGGAGTGAAACGCATTGCGGGCGAGACTTCGCAGAAAGTACTGGTCTCATACAGTCTGGATAATAGTTCTGTCAGTTGGCAGTATCCGCAGACGGGACGAGGGCACTCCACGGGTGGGACTCTGACGACGGCGGGAGGTTTGGTGTTCTTCGGGGACGATGCCGGATCGTTGGAGGCGGTCGACGTGCAGACTGGCAAGCCGCTATGGCACTTCAACACGGGACAAGATATGAGCGCGTCTCCGATGACGTATGCGGTCGGGGGAAAGCAGTACGTGGCAATTGCTGCGGGGAGTGACCTGTTCAGTTTTGCTTTACCTTGATAACACAGCTGGCGGCGCTTTCCGACGCAGTAGCGCGACGATCGAACCAGGAGGAGCTTTCGTATGAAACTCAGTCCGAAATGGAACCGGCGGGGATTTCTTGGGACGGTGGCTGCTGTGGCGGCATCCATCGTGGCGCCTCGGAGATTGTTCTCAGCGGCCGGTGACGGCGCCAGCGGAAGCGCTGCGGTGACCGGGTTTGGGCAATCCGGCAACCCTTATGAAGAACTGGGCGTCACCACCGTCATCAATTGCGAAGGGACAATGACGATGCTGGGCGGCTCGGTCCTGCGGCCTGAACTTGAGGCGGTGATGGCGATGGCGGGGCGTCACTTCGTGAGCATTCCGGAGTTGGAAGTCGCCGCGGGAAAACGAATCGCGGAGATGCTCAAGTTGCCCGACGGTTATACCGCGTTGGTCACGTCAGGGGCCGCGGCGGCGATTCAATCAGGATTGGCAGGCATCCTGACGGGGGATAACGAAGGGTTGATCCGGCAGCTTCCCGATCTGACCGGAATGAAGTCGGAAGTCATTATCCAGAAGTCGCATCGCAATCCGTTTGATCATCAGTTGCGCTCGACGGGGATCAAACTGATCGTGATCGAGACACGTGATCAGCTGCGGCAGGCAGTAAATGAACGCACGGCGATGATGCACTTCACGAATTTTGCCAATGCCAGTGGACAGATCAAAGTGGATGAGTGGCCCAAGCTCGCGAAGGAGTACAACGTTCCTTGCATGAACGATGCAGCCGCGGATACACCTCCGGTTTCTCATCTGTGGGATTACACCAACATGGGCTACGACCTGGTGACGTTCAGCGGAGGCAAGGCGATGCGCGGGCCGCAATGCGCAGGATTGTTGATCGGACGGAAAGAGCTGGTGGCGAATGCACTGCTCAATAACAGTCCTCACGAAGATACGTTGGGGCGCAGTCAGAAGGTCGGTAAGGAAGAAATTGTCGGGATGGTCAAGGCGCTTGAGATCTATCTCAAGGAAGACCACGATGCATTGACGAAGGAGTGGCAAGACCGGCTCGTTGGAATTTCACGCGAGCTCGCGAAAGTTCCGGGCGTGAGCACGTCGTTCTACGTTCCTGACATCGCGAATCATGTGCCCCATATGCAGATCACGTGGGATTCGAGAATTTCAGTGACCGCTCCACAGGTTTCAAAGTTGCTGCGAGGTTCGAAGCCAGCGATTGTGATTGGCGGCGGCGAAGAACGGCCGGGGTTGAACATGAACTCGTTTATGCTGCAACCCGGAGAAGACAAGATTGTGGCCGAACAGCTGTCGCGAGTCTTGCGGGAACACTCCGCGTAACTGCACAGTAAGGGGATCAGCGGTGACTGTTGCTCAGACAACCCGTGTGCGGTGGTTTCTGGTGCTGTGGTTGTTTGTTCTCAGCGCGGTGTCCTATCTCGACCGAGTCAATATTTCCATTGCGGGTGGGGCCATCGCGGATGCGTACCACCTCAGCGATGTGCAGCTGGGCAAAGTGTTCAGCGCGATGCTGGTTGGCTACGCAATGTTTCAGACGGTGGGCGGACGGCTTGCAGACCGCTTCGGCCCGCGCCGCGTGCTCGCGGCGGGAGTCTTGTGGTGGGGAATCTTCACGGCTTTGACTGCGCTCGTTCCGGCGAGGATCACGGGTGCGCTGTTGCTATTCATCGCAGTTCGCTTTCTTCTTGGTGCGGGCGAGGCGGTGATCTATCCGTCGGCTAACCGATTTGTGGCGCACTGGATTCCGGTGCGTGAGCGCGGCATTGCGAACGGTTGGATCTTCGCCGGTGTGGGAGCCGGCGCTGGACTTACGCCGCCGCTCATAACCTACTTGATGACTCACTACGGTTGGCGCTCAGCCTTCTGGGTGTGCGCGGGCATCGGATTTTTGGCTGGAGCAGTGTGGTATCTTGCGGCTCGTGATACGCCAGGCGAACACCCGCGAGTGTCTGCTTCTGAGTTAGCCGCGATTCATTCTGGGTTGAGGCTGTCGACTGCAAAAAACCCGTCGACCGTGGAGTCGAGAAGTGGCGACGGAGGGCTTCTTCCTTGGACGCGAGTCGTTCGGAGTCGCGAAGTGTGGGCGGTGACGATCAGTTATTTTTGTTACGGATACGTGGCGTGGATCTTTTTTAGCTGGTTCTATCGGTATCTGGCAAAGGTGCGTGGACTTGATCTGAAGGCGAGCGCGTTCTATTCCATGCTTCCATTTCTGGCTATGTTGGTGTGCTGCCTGTTGGGTGGGACCGTCAACGACCGGCTTACAACGCGCCACGGCGCGCGCATGGGGCGGTGTGGTCTCGCCGCTGTGTCGATGGCCGTGGCGGCGGCTTTCATCGCGCTGGGTTCGCAAGTGCAAGGGGCGAGGCTGGCGAGCGTTGTGCTGGCAGGCGGTGCCGGAACGCTCTATTTGTCGCAGAGTTCGTTCTGGTCTCTGACCGCGGATCTCGCGGGCTCGTCGTCGGGGTCGGTGTCGGGATTTATGAACATGGGCGGGCAAATCGGAGGGGCGCTAACGGCTTCGCTGACACCTTGGATCGCTGCGCGCTACGGATGGACTGCGTCGTTCCTCGTGGCGGCCGCTCTTTGTCTGATCGGAGCGGTGAGTTGGATTGCTGTGGATCCTTTGAACACGCTGACTGCGAATCGCAGCACGTCCCGAGACGCCGATCCCGTTACGCATCAATCAGTGCATGGATCGCAGGTTACACCGGCGAGTTCTTGAAGTCATGGCGAAGCTGAACATCAAGCCGAAGCAAGGGTGTATGTGGGACCTGGTGAGTCTGGGGGAAGTTATGTTGCGACTCGATCCGGGCGATCAGCGGATTTCCACGACGCGGCAGTTTCGCGTTTGGGAAGGCGGCGGCGAATATAACGTCGCCCGGGGTCTTAAGCGCTGCTTTGGAATGGATACGGCGATTGTGACTGCGCTTGCAGACAATGCCGTCGGACGATTGGTCGAAGACTTCATGTTGCAAGGCGGCGTCGGCCAAAAATATGTGCGATGGGCGCCCTATGACGGAGTCGGCCGCACGGTGCGCAACGGGTTGAATTTCACGGAGCGCGGGTTTGGGATCCGAGCGGCGGCGGGTTGTTCGGATAGGGGGCATACTGCTGTTTCACAATTGAAGCCCGGCGAGGTCGATTGGGACCAGATCTTCTCGAAGGATGGAGCGCGCTGGTTTCACACCGGTGGAATCTTCTGCGCGCTTTCAGAGAGCACGCCGTTGGTTGCGCAGGAAGCCATGGAGGCGGCGAAGCGAGCGGGTGCGGTGATTTCCTATGACTTGAACTACCGCGCTTCGCTTTGGAAGTCGATTGGCGGGAAGGCGAAGGCGCAGGAAGTCAACCGGCGGCTCGCGCCATTGGTCGACGTAATGCTTGGCAACGAAGAGGATTTCACTGCGGCTTTGGGATTTCCGGTATTAGGGCTTGATGAACATCACTCCAAGCTGGATGCCACCGGATTCCAGGAAATGATCAAGACCGTCGTAAAGGAATATCCAAAACTGGCCGTGATTGCGACGACTCTGAGGCATGCGAAGACGGCGACGGTCAATGACTGGGGAGCTCTGTGCTACTGCGATGGCGTTTTTTATCAGGCGCCAGTGCGGGAGAATCTGGAGATCTACGATCGCGTGGGCGGTGGCGATTCGTTTGCGTCGGGATTGATCTATGGATTTCTCTCAGGCGAAGATCCGCAATGGTCGGTCGAGTGCGGCGCCGCGCATGGAGCGCTGGCGATGACTACGCCCGGAGACACGACGATGGCGACGCTGGCGGAAGTGTTGCAAGCGATGACCTCGCGAACGGCTCGGATCGAGCGCTGAGAGCCAGGGTACAGAGTTGTTAGCTAGGACCATATGACCATTGAGAATGCGATTCGCAGGATCGGAGAAATTGGAATCGTGCCCGTGGTGCGTGCAGCCACGGTCGACGAGGCAAACCGGGCTGTGGAGGCGATCTGCGCCGGGGGAATTCCGGTGGTTGAAATAACGATGACGGTTCCGAATGCTATTGCGGTCATCCGCGAAGTGGCGCAACAGTATGCCGGGAAAGTTCTCATCGGAGCTGGAACGGTTACTTCTGCCGAACAGGCCGAGCAGTGCATTCGCGCGGGGGCGGAGTTTCTGGTGAGTCCGGGTTTGGCGGTTCCCGTGCTCGCGGTCGCGCAGTCCTGCGCAAAGCTGGCGATTCCAGGCGCGTTGACTCCGACGGAGTTGATGAACGCCCAGGACAAGGGGGCCAGGCTGATCAAGATTTTTCCTTGCGGGAATGTGGGAGGGGCTAAGTATTTGAAGTCGCTGCGGGCGCCTTTTCCGAATGCCTCATTGCTTCCAACTGGAGGCGTGAATGCGGGGAATGCCGCTGAGTTCATTGCTGCCGGGGCGTTTGCGCTGGGCGTTGGAGCGGACCTGGTGGATGCGGCGGCACTGCGCGCCGGGAATCTGGAGAAGATCAAGTTTGGGTGCTCGGAATTGCTGCAGGCGGTCGCTTCGGCGCGGGAGGCACTTCGCGCGAAGACGGGGCACGCTTAAGATCGGCATGAAAATAGCTCGCGAGAGAAAGCGAAACCTCAGCGGCTAAAGCCTTCGCGCTTCCTCAGCCCTAACGGCACGGCGGAAGCCGTGCCCTTCCCGGAGTCAAACAATGCACAAAATCACTGATTTACTGCGCTGGCTAGAACGCCTCCGTCTACGGGCAGCACCGTGCCGGTTACGAAACTGGCTGCGTCGGACGCGAGGAAAACAGCGGCTCCTACGAGCTCTTCGAGTTCGCCGAAGCGTTTCATGGGAGTGCGCATCATAATCTCTGCGCCGCGGCCTGTGCCTACCAGCAGCTTTTCGCTGAGCGGAGTGCGGAAATAACCGGGAGCGATCGCGTTGACGCAGATCCCGTGGCGAGCCCACTCGATCGCCAACGACTTGGTCAGCGACGCCAGGCCAGACTTGCTGGCGGAGTACGCTGCGACTTCAAAGAGAGCCAGGAATGAGCCCATGGACGCGATATTGATGATGCGTCCATATTGACGCTCGATCATGTGGCGCCCGAAAACCTGGCAGGCTCGCAGAGTCCCGGTGAGGTTGGTTTCAATAATCCGGTTCCAGTCGGCCTCGGAGAAATCCAACGTAGGGGCGCGCTTTGTGATGCCGGCGGCGTTGACGAGGATGTCGACCTTCCCCAACCCAGCGAGACAAGATTTCAGAAGACTGTCCAGCGATTCGCGTTTGTCCACATCGCAGGTCACGCGCAGAGAGCGGCGGCCGAGAGCTTCGATCTCGTCGGCCAGCGTGTTGACGAGTTCGATGCGGCGGGCGCTGGAAACGACGTCGGCACCCGCTCGCGCCAGGCCGAGCGCAAGGGTCTTGCCAATTCCGGAACTGCCTCCGACGACGACTGCAACCTTACCTTCGAGATCCAGCGGTTTGTAGCCCATAGCTCCTCAATTGTTCACAAGTGAACAGTCATTTGTAGTGCCGCTACCAGTTAAACATCGTGCCGTCGAGTTTTCGGTTGACGGGCAAGTAGGCTCGCTCGTAGGGAAACTTCTCGGCCAGTTTATCGTTGAAGTCGACGCCCAGGCCGGGAGCGTCTCCGGGATGCAGATATCCGTTGTTGAACGAGTACGCGTGCGGGAAGACCTCGTCGGTCTCGCGAGTGTGGCGCATGTATTCCTGGATGCCGAAATTGTTCACGGAAATATCGAAATGCAACGCGGCCGCCATCGCGACCGGCGACAGATCCGTCGCGCCGTGGCTGCCTGTTCGCACGTGATAAATCTCAGCCAATGCGGCGATCTTCTTGAGATGCGTTAATCCCCCGCTGTGAACCACGGTCATGCGAAGGTAGTCGATCAGCTGTTCGGTGATGAGAATGTTCGCGTCCCAAATTGCGTTGAAGACCTCGCCGACCGCGAGGGGCGTGGTGGTGTGACGGCGAATGATGCGGAAGCCTTCCTGCAGTTCTGCCGCGACCGCGTCTTCGAGCCAAAACAAATGATATGGCTCTAGACTTTTTCCCAGGCGTGCGGCTTCGATTGGAGTCAACCGATGGTGAACGTCGTGGAGCAAGTGAAGGTCGTCACCGAACTTTAGGCGCAGCGCTTCGAAGAGCTTGGGGACGTGCAGAAGGTATTTTTCAGTCGACCAGACATTTTCCGGGGGTAAGCCCTTCTCTGCGGGCTCGTAGTACAGTTTGTCGCCGGCAACTCCGTAGGTGGAGGGCAGGCCCGGGATGCCCGTCTGCGCGCGCACCGCGAGATACCCCAGTTCTTTATACCTGGCGACTTCGTCGGCGGTCTCTTCGATGTCGCGGCCGTTCGCATGTCCGTATACCAGCACTCCAGACCGGCTTCGGCCCCCGAGCAGGTTGTAGACCGGTGTCTTCAGAGCTTTACCTTTAATGTCCCATAAAGCCATGTCGACTGCTGCGATCGCCGTCATGGTCACTGGGCCGCGACGCCAGTAGGCGCCTCGGTAAAGGTATTGCCATACGTCTTCGGTCTGAAACGGATCGCGGCCGATGAGGCAGGGAATCAGATGGTCCGCTAAATAGGATGTAACGGACAGTTCACGGCCATTGAGAGTCGCGTCGCCCAACCCGTATACGCCCTCGTCGGTCGAAATCTTCAGGGTGACGAAGTTCCGCCCGGGACAAGTGACGAACACCTTCGCTTCCGTGATCTTCAAGCAGATCTCCTCAAAATTGGCTGCACCGAGTGTAACGAAAACATCAGATGCGGCGCACCAATCCTTGATCTGTGGCCTCATTGTTTCGAAGCAGCAGCAGAACCAGAATCATACCGACCAAGGGAAGCAGTCCGGCAACAATCACAATAGGATCGAAGGAGTGCGTGCCGGTGGACTGGCGAGCATCGGAAAAATGGCCGATCAGCTTGAAGGCGATGATGGTGCCGATGCCTGCGCCGGTGCCGCTCAGTCCGCTGACCGATGCAACGGACTCGCTGCCGAAGAGATCCGAAGGCAGGACATTTGCCATCGTCGTGAATCCGGCGTAGGTGAACGTCACGAGGGCGAAGAGCAAGGCGATGATGTACAGGTTTGTGGTGAAGATGGTCAGGATGAGCAGAGTCATGCCAATTCCGCCATAAATGATGGGGACTTTGCGAGCGGCGCCAAGGGACCATCCTTGTCTGATCAGGTAGCCGGACACAGCGCCCGCGAAGAAGCTTCCTGCGTCGGCGGCGATGAAAGGGATCCATATCGCGATCAAGCCGCTTTTGAGTTCAATTCCCTTCGCGACCAAGTAGATGGGGAGCCATTCGGCAATGAAGAAGAAGACCGGGTCGGTGAATGCCCTTGCGATGATCGTGCCCCAGGTTTGGTGAAGCTTCAAAAGATCTTGCCACCGGGGGCGAGTCTTGCCGTCTTGCGGCGCATCGGAATTGCGTTTGTCGGCGACGATCATCTCCAGTTCAGCCTGGCTAATACGGCTGTGGGACTCCGGCGGATGGTAGAGCCATCTCCAGACAATCAACCATAGAAACCCCAGTACCCCGGGAATCATGAAAGCGGGCCGCCAGCCCCAGCGGAAGTAGATCCACACGACGATGGATGGGGCGATAGCGCCGCCAATCGAAGAGCCGCTGTCGAAGAGCGCAGTGGCCAGGGCGCGCTCGCGTTTCGGAAACCACTCCGAGACTGCTTTGGTGGCAGCGGGCCAGTTGGCCGACTCTCCGGTGCCCAGCAGGAAGCGAAATGTTGCGAAGCTGTAAAAGCCGCTCGCCAGCGACGTTAGCATTGAGATCGTCGAATACCAGATCACCGAGAGAGTCAGGCCGCGGCGGGTGCCGACGCGATCCATGAGTTTCCCGAATGCAGTCTGGCCGATGGAGTATGCGACGCGGAACGCAATGGCGATGTTCGCATAATCGGAATTATTCCAGTGATATTGAAGCTTGAGATAAGGAGCGAGAACAGAAAGGGTCTGTCGGTCGAGGTAGTTGATGACAGTCGAGGCGAACAGCAGCAATCCGATCCACCAGCGCAACGATGGGATCGGCTTCCGGAGGTTCGCCATTGAGATGAGTTGCTCGTGATGCCTATGAATTTAAAACCGCCTGGGATTGCTCGGTCAGCCTGCGTTGCAATGCCGGATTCAGTAGCGAGATCGATTGGCTGTCGAGATAGACGGTCACATTCGGATGCTGGCGAAGAATCGATGCCGGAGCCATAGGACTGACCTCTCCTTCGAGGCAGGCCTTGACGGCGCGCGCCTTGCGCTGGTCTGGTACCACGACGAGCAACTCTCGCGCCTTGAGAATCTGCTGTGCTGACATCGAGATGGCACGCTCGGGAACCTGGGAAATATCCGTGAACCAGGCCTCGCCCACCTGCTGACGGCGGCAGGCTTCGTCAAGATTTACGACGAGATAGGGATCCTCCGTTGCAAAATCTGCAGGTGGATCGTTGAAGGCGATGTGGCCATTCTCCCCGATCCCGAGAAACGCGATGTCGATTGGAGCCGATGCGACCTGCCTGCTGACATCGCGAAGGGCCGCGGAAAGGTCGCTGGCGTTGCCATCGAGATAGTGAAAATTCTCGATTCCAGTCTTGCTTGCCAAGTTGTCTTTCAGGAACTTCTGGAAACTGCCGGGATGATTTGCCGGCAGTCCAATGTACTCGTCGAGGTGGAAGGCCTCAACTTTCGTCCAATCGATTCCCGGTGTCTTCGTCAAGGCATCCAGGAACTCGAACTGCGCCACTCCTGTAGCGGTAACGACGCGAGCATGGCCTTGCCGGCCAATGGCGTGCTGAATCGCAGTTGCGGCTTGCTCGGCGGCTGCCCGCCCTAGAGCAACTTTGTCATTGAAGAGTCGGAGAAGCATAGGAGAACCCCAGGAACTAGGCGCCGGTTGCCATCCGTCGGAGTCGGCAAATTATACAAAAAAGAAACGGCCTGCCGAGGCAGGAGTGAAATGCGATCTCACTCAGTGAAATTTGCGAGCTACATCGTGGCCGAGACACTAGGATTTGATGTATGACTCTTGTGGCGAATACATCGAGATGCTCGAACGAGTCGTTATGAATCTTGCGCAAGCGCTGGCGATCTCCCTAACCCTCGGCGGTCTCGCGGTTGCATCGCGCGCCGTTGCTCAGACCGTAACCGTCGATGTGACGCCCAGCCACGTCGTGAACAAGTTCAGTCCTCGATATGCATTGGGGTCGACGGTGGATCGTGTGCCCAGCAATGCGACCGATGTGTTCTTTCGCGAGGACCAAGTCAAGAAGGTTTTGTCGGCGGGGTGGGGCGTCATCAGCTACCGGCAAAATACTGATCTGTTCGTGCAGGCGTGGCATTGGAATCCGAAAGGGACATGGAGCGATCCAGTCGGGAGGGGATACTTCACTGGCGATGCGACTCCGACGAAGGAAATGATCCGGCATTCGTACGGTTATTCGCTTCGCCATCGTGGATTTACGCGCAATGGCGGCACGGAGTTTGACGGCTTCTCCCGCCTCGATGATGGGGATTTGAAATCTTACTGGAAGAGCAATCCGTATCTTGCGAAGGAGTTTACCGGAGAGGACGACGCCCTGCATCCGCAGTGGGTGGTGATCGCGCTCGACAAGAAGGAAGGCGTCAACGCAATCCGCATCGACTGGGCCGATCCGTATGCTCGGGACTTCGAAGTGCAGTACTGGGTTGGCGACGGCGATGCTATGGACGAGCAGGATAAAGGAGTGTGGACGCCATTCCCGCGCGGAACGGTGACGGACGCGAAGGGAGGACTGACGACTCTGGGACTCGCATCGTCGCCGGTGACTACAAAGTACGTTCGCGTTGTGATGACACGCGCGTCCAACACTTGCGATACCCACGGTTCGGGGGATCGCCGCAATTGCGTTGGGTATGCCATCCGGGAACTTTATTTGGGAACGCTCTCTGAAAAGGGAGAATTCAAGGATGCGCTTCACCATTCTCCCGACCAGAAACAGACGCTCACGCTATGTTCCTCGGTCGACCCATGGCATGAGCCGTCCGATTTATATGTAGCACCGGATCGCATGGAGTCAGGAGATCAGCCGGGATTCGATCTGTTTTTCACCAGCGGGATTACGCGCGGCCTGCCTGCGATCGTGCCGATTGCCATGCTCTACAGCACGCCAGAAGATGCAGCGGCCCAAATGTCGTACATCAAGAAGCGTGGATATCCGGTGTCCTACATCGAAATGGGAGAGGAGCCGGACGGGCAGTACATGTCGCCGGAAGATTACGCCGCTCTCTATTTGCAATTCGCGACGGCCCTTCACCGAGTCGACCCGAGCTTCAAGCTCGGCGGGCCCGTTTTCGAGGGAGTCACCGAGGACATCAAAACTTGGCCCGATGCACAGGGGGGCACGTCATGGCTGGGGCGCTTTCTCGACTACTTGAAGGCTCGCGGTCGCATTCAGGACCTCGCGTTCATGTCGTTCGAACACTATCCGTACGACGGGTGCGAGACCCCGTGGGAGAACCTCTATCAGGAACCGGAGTTGATTACCCACATCATGAAGGTCTGGCGGGACGACGGATTGCCGCCAGGCGCTCCTTTACTAGATACGGAAACCAATGCTCACGGCGGCGAGGCTTCCGTCGACATCTTTGGCGCGCTATGGCTGGCCGATTCTTTCGGCGGTTTCTTGAGCGCCGGTGGACAGTCCACGCACTACTATCACGACCTGTCGTATTCTCCGCCTCACCCGGCCTGTGCCAATAGTTGGGGCACCTATCATCTCTTTATGGTGGATGACCATTACGAGATCCAGCAACCAACGTCACAATTCTTCGCTACACAACTGATCACGCAAGAGTGGGCGCAGCCGGTCGATGCCGAGCACCGCCAATATCTGGCATCCAGTGACGTAAAGGATTCTCAAGGGCACGTGCTGGTTACGGCCTACGCTTTGCATCGTCCGGATGGCCAATGGTCGCTGATGATTATTAATAAGGACCGCGATCATCCGCACTTGGTACGCATCGTATTTCAGAACGCAGAAAGTAACCAGGACTCCCACTTCGACGGACCTGTGACGATGATCACATTCGGCAAGGAACAGTACCAATGGCATCCCGACCGCAAGAAAGGTCACGCTGACCCGGATGGACCGGCTGCATCCTCCACAATTAGCGGAGAAGAGACCGCGCGATATAACTTGCCAGCTGCCTCTGTGACTGTGCTTCGCGGCCAATTGCGTTCGAGGCCCCATTGACCTGTCTATGCTAGTTCCCGAGTAGACTCCCTCGATTACTCGGTGAAGCTTCGTGAATGCGGATCGGGTGATTCCGGGCGCGCCGAATTCTCGATGTGCGCGAGATTCAGCACCGTCCGATGGGTTCACAACCATCAAAAAAGGCTTGATTTGAGCGCGTGATTGACGTTCGAGATTGCGTGCTGAGCGACCTATAGCACGAAGATACTCGTCCTCTGGACGGTAGGCGCTATGTCCCTTGGTTATCTACCTCGGTGCCACCTGGAACGTGACACTGATGGGGATGAGCCGTCCCCCGGTCCACTTAGCTTTTGGAAAAGTAGCAGGCGCATTACTTTTGCTGATGGGCCTCGCATTCCTGGTTGGTTGCCAGGGCGTGAGCGCCGGGAGCAACCAGCAGCAAATAACCGGCAGTCTAACCCTCAGCGGCGGCAGCATCGATTTCGGCAAAGTTGCAGTGGGCGCCAGCAAGACTCTGACTGTCACGGCAACGAACTCCGAAACTCAAAGCGTCACGATCAGCGGTACCGCGGTCTCAAGCAAGTACTTCACGTTGATCGCGCCCAGCATCCCCGTCACCATCCCCGCCGGACAGAGCGCTACCGTCAGCGTCAAATTTACACCGAACGCGGTTGGGACCTTTACCGCCAACATGAGCGTAGCAAGCGATGCTACGAACGATACCGCGAGCCTTTCGCTGCTGGGAACGGGAACAGCTCAGGGGCAACTGGGGCTTAGCCCGTCCAGTGAAGATTTTGGCAGTGTGGTCGTAGGAACCCAGCAAACCCAGGCCGTGGTCTTGAGCAACGAAGGGGCGGCGCCGGTTAATATCTCGCAGATTGATATTAGTGGCGCTGGATTTCAGCTCAGCGGAATTGCCGCACCCCTGACGCTGAATACCGGCCAGAGCGCGTCATTCACGGTGGCCTTCGCACCGGTTACGAACGGCAGCACAAGTGGCACCGTGACCATCACCTCCGATGGCGCCAATCCGACGGTGACCATGGCATTGTCAGGGACAGGAATTTCGGCGGGCGCCTTGGGCTCGAGACCCAACACTCTCACCTTTGGCAACGTACAGGTGGGGAGCAAGCAAACTCTATCTGAGACCTTGACGAACACAGGCGGAACGAGTGTAACGATTTCCAACATCGGGATCAGCGGTACGGGCTTCAGCATGAGCGGGATTACCGCTCCCGTGACCCTCGCAGCCGGCCAGAGCGCCAGCTTCAGTGTTTCGTTCACCCCATTGTCGGCGGGAAGCGCCAGCGGGAACATCACGGTCACGTCTAGTGCTTCGAATCCGACGCTGACGATTCCGATGTCAGGAACAGGCGTGGCGCAGGGCGCTTTAGGATCGAATCCGACGAGCCTGAGTTTTGGCAGCGTGCAGGTGGGAGCCAAGCAGACTTTATCTGAGACCGTGACGAATACGGGCGGATCGAGTGTGACGATTTCGAACGTCGGGGTCAGCGGTAGCGGATTCACCCTGAGCGGAATCACGGCTCCGGTGACACTAACGTCTGGCCAAAGTGCGAGTTTCAGTGTTTCGTTCAATCCCCCGTCTGCGGGCGCCGTGGCCGGCAGCATCACAATTACTTCGAATGGCTCGAATCCGACTCTGACGATTCCGCTGTCTGGAACGGGCGTGGCGGCGGGCGTGCTCGGGTCGAATCCGACGAGTTTGAGTTTTGGCAGTGTGCAGGTTGGGACCAAGCAGACTTTGACCGAGACCGTCACCAACACCGGCGGGTCGAGCGTGACAATTTCCAACGTTGGAGTCGCGGGCGGGAGTGGATTCAGCATGAGCGGGATCACCGCTCCCCTAACGCTAACCGCCGGCCAGAGCGCCAGCTTCAGTGTGTCGTTCAATCCTCCTTCGGCTGGGACGGTAAGCGGGACCGTCACGGTCACGTCGAATGCGTCGAATCCGACGCTGACGATTCCTTTGTCAGGAACGGGTGTGGCGGCGGGCGCGCTGGGGTCGAATCCGACGAGTTTGAGCTTTGGCAGCGTCCAGGTAGGAACGAAGCAGACGTTATCCGAGACCGTGACTAACACGGGCGGAACCAGTGTGACGATTTCCAATGTGGGGATCAGTGGAACTGGATTCACCTTCAGCGGAATTGCCACTCCGCTAACACTGACAACCGGTCAGAGTGCGACCTTCAGTGTTTCGTTCACTCCGCCAGCAACTGGCAGCGCGAGCGGGAACGTCTCCATCACATCGAATGCATCGAATCCGACCCTGACAATCCCGGTCTCGGGAACGGGTATAGCACAAGGTGCACTGGGATCGAACCCGACGAGTTTGAGTTTTGGCAGCGTACAGGTTGGGACCAAGCAGACACTCTCCGAGACCGTGACCAACACCGGCGGAACGAGCGTGACGATTTCGAACGTCGGAATCAGCGGGACGGGATTCACCTTCACCGGAATTGCGACGCCGGTGACGCTCACAGCCGGGCAGAGTGCGAGCTTCAGTGTCTCGTTCACCCCGCCAGCAACTGGCAGCGCGAGCGGGAACGTCTCCATCACATCGAACGCATCGAATCCGACGCTGACGATCCCATTGTCCGGTACGGGTATAGCTCAAGGTGCTCTGGGATCGAATCCGACAAGCTTGAGCTTTGGCAGTGTGCAGGTGGGAACGAAGCAGACACTATCCGAGACTGTGACCAACACGGGCGGAACGAGTGTAACGATTTCGAACGTCGGGGTCAGCGGGACAGGATTCACCTTCAGCGGAATTGCGACGCCGGTGACACTGACGGCTGGGCAGAGTGCTAGCTTCAGTGTTTCGTTCACCCCGCCGTCTGCGGGAGCTGTGAGCGGTAGCGTCACGGTCACTTCGAACGCGTCGAATCCGACGCTGACGATCCCATTGTCCGGGACGGGTATAGCTCAAGGTGCTCTGGGATCGAATCCGACAAGCCTGAGCTTTGGCAGTGTGCAGGTGGGCACGAAGCAGACACTATCCGAGACCGTGACCAACACAGGCGGAACCAGTGTAACGATTTCGAACGTCGGGATCAGCGGGACGGGATTCACCTTCACTGGAATCGCGACTCCGTTAACACTTACAGCCGGTCAGAGTGCGAGCTTCAGCGTTTCGTTCACCCCGCCGTCTGCGGGAGCCGTGAGCGGTAGCGTCACGGTTACTTCGAACGCATCGAATCCGACCTTGACGATTCCGCTCTCGGGAACGGGTGTTGCGGCCGGCGCCCTCACATCGAATCCGACAAGCTTGAGTTTTGGCAGCGTACAGGTTGGGAC
>DASRRV010000185.1:0-3881 GCA_035695545.1 Candidatus Sulfotelmatobacter sp.
CTCCGGAAAGCCCGTCGACCCCTTCGAGCGAGGATGCGGCATGTAGAGCAATAGGTTTTCACGATGGGCCATCTCCATCATGTCCGCTGGCGTGCCCACGTGGTAGATCTTGCCGTAGGTGGAATTGTTTTCCACCAATGCTTGGCCGGTGGCGCGCCCGTGAGACCAGAAGACCGGGTGCGATACCAGAACATCCGAATGTCCACCCAGTTGCGTGGCGAGTTCGCCGCGCAGCACTTCCTCGTTCGGCATGACGAGGAAGTTCTTGTCCGACTGTCGCCGCGCCGTCTCGTAGTAATCAGCCTGACTTCTAAAACGGCTGTAGTCGGGGGCGCTGTCAATCGGAGCGACGATGTTGACCCCTGCCGCCTTAAGCACTTCGAGATCGCGAACCTTCGCGTCCAAGCCACCCGCCCTCCTGGCCTGATACACGAGGCTCATGTGAAAGTGTGTCGCCATAACCTGCCATCCCGGCAGCGGTTTGAAGTGATCCGCCCGTGTGAAGGCGAGCGCCGAATCGATCGTCGCCTGACCGGACTCCTCGCTGTGTCCGGCGTCAACTATTTCTTCTCCTTGACGACAATTATTTCTCCCTATCAACGACAACTACTCTTTGACTCTTAAAGGCGGCGCGAAGCGCTCGCCGCCGGGCGGAGGGCGAAGCCCGCCCGCGGCCCTGGTTTTCCTTCCGGGAGAAAGGGGATTCGTGGCGGTGGGAAAGTGGGAAACCTGCTTTTGGTTTTCCACTTTTCCATCCGCCTGCTTCCCGCCGGAGCTGTGGAAATGTGGGAATCTCGCCTGTTCTTGGCGAGATTCCCAAGGGGCTGTGGAAAGAGGGGGAAGCCTGCTTTTGGCTTTCCACACTTTCCACAGCCCCGGCATTTCCACAGCTCTCTTGTCTCGGTATGTTTTTTGTTTTGCTGACCGTCGCCGTCATTCGCCCTCGTCCTCGCTTTCCGCCTGTTGATTCTTCTTGGCATGCTCCACCCGATAGCTCGGGATGTTCAACTCAATAATCACGCTATGATGCACCAGTCGATCGATCGCTGCCGCCGTCATCATCGCGTCTTTAAAGATGGCTTCCCACTTGGAGAACGGCAAGTTGCTGGTCATCAGGACGCTGCCGCGTTCGTAGCGTTCGGCCAACAAAGTGAACACGACCTCCATGTCGTCTCGACTCTGCTGCAAGTAGCCCAAATCGTCGATGATCAAACCGTCATAACGGCCCAGCCGTTTGATCTCCCGGCTCAGCCGCAGGTCCCGCTTGGCGGCCAGTAAATCCTGCATCAGCAGGGCGCACTTGGTGAAGTGCATCTTGCGCTCCCGCACCACTACCAACTCCTGGCCTAGTGCTGTCAGTAGATGGCTCTTCCCTGATCCGGGATTCCCGAAAACTAAAATGTTCTCTCTCCGACCCAGAAAGCTGCCGTCCAGCAGCGTCTTCAACTGCCGCGCCGCTTTCGCAGGTAACCGCTTCAGATCGAAATTCTGAAGCGATTTCTCCAGGGGTAGCGCCGATTCTTTGAGCAACCGCTGCACCTTGGACTTCCGCCGCTGCTCACATTCCCGCGTGATCACCTCCAGCAGATACTGCTCATAGCTCAGCGTCTCGCGTTCAGCTCGCCGCGCCGTGTCTTCGTAGCACTCTCGCACCGTCGGCAGGTGTAAGTCCTTGAGGTGTCCCATCAGCGCCGGGCGGACATCAGCAGCCGTGCTCACTGCCGAACTCCCATCTCTGTGCATAACTGATCAAAGCTGGCCAGATCCACCGGCGCCACTTCCACCAAAGTCACCGACGGAATCGTTTCGAGTTTGGCCAACACTTCGCCGATCGACTCCACCGTAATCACCGTCTCCGCCTTCCGCTCTAGCAGTTCACGCAAGGCCTCATCCACTTGAACCTCGCCGGACTCGGCCGCCAGTTTCAGAATCTTCACGTACTCCTTGCTCGACCGGCTCGGCGTCGTTTCCTTCAGCGCATCGTAAGCCATACGAAACCGGCTGGTCGGAAACAGATCCTCTTGATACCGGTAGTTCTCAAACGCCCCTGGCTTCCGCACCAGCCATTCGATGATGTGCCGGTAATCGATGCGGTGCTTGCCCCGCCCGCGCAGCCGCGGCAGGTCTTCTACCTTCCGCTGTCCGTACCAAACCTCCACATGGTCCAGGTACGACCGCGCTTCCACCCGCGCGCCAATCAGACGGCTGTTCACCGAATACGAGTTTCGCTCCACGTGGATCAGGCTGCCCGAGTCCACCTTCACCTGCTCCCGTTTGGCCGATTCCATCCGCCGCGCCGGCAACTCCCGCATCACCGCCAGCTCTTCGGCCAGCCTCGCTCGTCGGCCCCCATTCCGCCGCGCGAACAGATCCTGGAGAAACTGCCCGTACTCGGCCCTGCTCCCAAACTCGCGACTCCCTCGCAGCAGCAGCGCCTGCTCCACCGCTCGCTTAAACCGATGGTGGCTCTGCTCGGCATCGCCGTTCTCGTTGGGACTCGCCGGATTGGTATGCTGCGGCTTCACCCCGTAATACTGCATCACCCCTTCATAGCGCCGGTTGAACTCCTCCAGGTTGCTCATGTTGTTCACCGCACTCGACAGGCTGTCGGTGCGGTGTTCGGCTGCTACAGCTCCCAATTCCCAGACCGCGTTCTGCCACCCTTCGCTGAGGCTCTCCAGGCTCTCCGAATAGCAGATCGTGCCCGTCTCCCAGTTCGAGTATGTCAGCACGAAGTGATACACCAGGTGCTCGAAAGTCTGTCCCCCGAGCGTGATCCCCAACTCGGTCATGTGCGTGAAGTCCGACGCGCATAACCTCCCCGGCGTGTGTTTCTGCCCGAAGTACACTTCCTGCGCCGGTCCCTCTGTCACCCGCCATATTTTGATCCGCCGTTGTAGTGTCCGGATCTGCCCGTCGCTGAACCGTCCCGGATATTCCCGCTGCAACCACTCAAATAGGGTCTTGGCTTCCAGGCCGGGACTCTCCTGGATCTGCTGCTGAACGGCGTCCCACACCTCGCCAAACGGGTCCTCGCGGGTGCGCCACTGGCGTTCCTTCTTTAGCTCGCTGGGCAACCGTTCCACATCCAGATAGCGCCGCGCCGTGGTCGGGTCCATTCCCGCCTTCGACGCTGCAATCTCTTGATTCTTTTCTGTGTTCGACAACTTTCTCAGCCTCCTCACTTGCTCGTCTGTAACCATCCCTGGGGCGCTGCATCAGCGCGATCCTCGATGGTCCCATTAGTTGTCGTCGAGCCGGAGTTTTAATTGTCGTCAGCCAGGAGATCTAATTGTCGCCGATCAAACGCGTGAATTGACACGATGCGTGTTGCCAGGGTAGGAGAGCCAGCTCGCGACCGGGGACGCGCGAGTGGGGGGCGTGCAGACAGGTCCGATCCTGACGATGATCGCGCAGGCGATCGTCGCACCGGTCGCCCCTCGCGCACCACATCCCGCGCCTTTTGTCGTCTCTCAGGGATACGAATCGTGGGCGCCTCAGGTGATTATCGGGTATCCGTGCTCTTTCGTATCGACCGTCCTTGACGAGTCTTGGTTCGTTCCGGCTAGCGTGGCTATTCCGGCCGAGCCGGATGAGATTCGAAGCTCTCCTGCAGCGGCACAGCCAGCGCAGTACCCGCGCGTTCCACCGCCTGTAACATCTTGAGCAGAAGTTCTTGTTGCAGCGCGAGAAATACGTCATAGTCGGAGGAGGTTACGTACGCGGCCACTTCGACGTCGAGCGAAAAAGGCCCCACGCCGATGAAACGTACCGGTATCTTGCCGGTTTCCACCTTGGGATCGCTCCTTAGGATCTGGTCAAATGACGCTAGCACTTGTAATAACTGGTCCGACGTCGTGTCGCGGCGCAGGTTCAGCGTC
>DASRRV010000186.1:0-4582 GCA_035695545.1 Candidatus Sulfotelmatobacter sp.
CACTGGGAGCGGAGACGAGCATCACAAGTCCTACTCCACTCAATGCGCGTACGACATCTACCTCAACAAATGGGTCCAGCCACGGTGGCGATCCTACCGTTTGTCCGAGGTGAAAGCTGTCGACGTCGAAGCCTGGCTCAAGACATTGCCATTGGCACGCGGAAGCAGAGCCAAAATCAGAAATCCGATGAGCGCTCTGTTTTCTCACGCGATCCGCTGGGAGTGGACGGAACGAAATCCGATCAGGAGCGTACGTCAAAGTGCAAAAAGGATGCGGACACCGGATGTTCTGACTCCCGAAGAGATCATGGCACTACTCAAGAAATTGCCAGAACCCCTTCGAACAGCGGCAGAACTGGACGCCTTCACCGGCTTGCGACGTGGAGAACTAATCGGACTGCAATGGGCAGACGTGGATTTCGAGAATCTCGTTCTTCACGTTCGCCGTTCCGTTGTGATGATGGTTCAAGGCGCTCCCAAGACCGAAGCGTCAGCAAAAGATGTGCCCCTCGATGCAGCTCTTGCCGAATCTCTCCTCAAGCTGCGACTGACCAGCCCATACCACCGCGAAACCGACGAAACCGACTGGGTTTTTGCTTCGCCCACAATGAAGGGCAAGCAACCACTCTGGCCGGACACTCTCTGGCGTCGATACGGGAAGCCGGCAGTCAAGGCGGCTGTGATCAAGAAGCGCGTAGCGTTTCACACGTTCCGCCACTATTCCGCGTGCCCGACTATTACCAGGTAAGTTCGTTCTTGCCCTGTTTTCCACCAACTAATCCACACTGAGTCGGCATAGTTTGGCTTCTTCAGGCCCTGCTGAAGGGTGAAAGGAGCCAATCATGAAGTTCGTCATCGATGACGAAGTTGTCCTGTCGCGTCCGTTGGAGGGTCCACTGGCGGCGCACATTACTGCATTTGCGAAGTGGGTAAGCCAACAAGGATACGCGCGGTGTTCCCGGTGCCGACAAGTTCTGCTCGCGGCGCGTTTTAGCCGATGGCTCGAACAGCATGCCGTCAGCGTGCGCTCTGTCTCCTCCGAGCATCAGTCTCGATATTTGCGATCTCGCCCGCGTCACGTGCAGATCCGCAGCGGTGATGCCGCCGCGCTGAGACACTTCATGGACTTCCTGCGCCGCCAGGGCGTAGTTCCCATAGAGAAGATCTCACCGCGCCGGCTGATCCCGATCGAGCAGGTCGTACAAGCATTCGAGCGTTACTTACGCTGTGAGCGCGCTCTGTCGGATGCGGCCGTCGTCAATTACGTGCCGTTCGTCTGCAAGTTCCTTGCCGGCCGGTTCGGCAACGGGCCGGTGAGGTTGTCCCGCTTGTGTGCAGGCGATGTGGTGCGATTTGTTCGGCGGCAAGCCCTGCGTCTGCATTTGAAGCGCGCAAAGCTCCTCACATCTGCGCTGCGATCGTTCCTGCACTACGCTCGCTATCGTGGAGAGGTCACCTATGATTTGGCCGCCGCTGTTCCTACCGTCGCCAACTGGTCGATGCCGTCGATCCCCCGGGCGATTCCGACGGATGCGGTGCACCGGCTGTTGGCCTCCATCAATCGGCGTAGCGCGACGGGCCGTCGCGACTACGCGATTCTGCTGTTGCTTGCTCGACTGGGATTACGAGCGGGTGAAGTGGTGCGACTCGAACTCGACAACATTGACTGGAACGCCGGATCGTTGCGGATTCAGGGAAAAGGCGGTCAACCTACTGACCTGCCGTTACCAGCAGACGTCGGCGCCGCGATCACTGCGTACTTGCGGCACGGACGGCCGCGGGGCAGCAGTCGTCGCGTCTTTTTACGGACCAAAGCACCCATCCGCGGCCTTCTCGGTCCTCAGGCTATCGCATCACTCGTTCGGCATAACCTCGTGCGCGCCGGCATCCAGGCGCCTACCTACGGCGCGCACCAGTTTCGCCATGCGCTAGCGACCGAGATGCTGCGCTACGGTGCCTCACTGGCTGAAATTGGCGAGGTGTTGAGGCATCGCAGCCCCGAAACCACGAAGATCTATACCAAGGTCGATCTCGATTCGTTACGCACTCTGACCTTGCCATGGCCGGGAGGTGTGCGATGAACACACTCCGTCAGGCCGTGCAGGAATACCTGACCATGCGCCGCAGCTTGGGATTCAAGCTGCGTGATGCCGGCAAGCTGTTGCTCGCATTCATTAAGTTCATGGAGCAGTGCCGCGCCTCCTACATAACAACCAAGTTGGCGCTCTCCTGGGCGCAGCAACCCTCGACCGTGCAACCGGCGGAATGGGCGCGCCGCCTGAGTGTCGTGCGCACCTTCGCACGCCATCATAGTGCGACCGATCCACGCACGCAGATTCCGCCGGAGGGCTTGTTGCCGTATCGCCCCAAGCGAGCGCGACCGTACCTATACTCGGCCAAGGAGATCCGGAGCTTATTGCGTGCGGCGCTTTCGCTACCCGCCCGTGGTGGTCTACGACCCTGGACTTACCATTGCCTGTTCGGGTTACTGAGCGTCACCGGCTTGCGCCTCGGCGAAGCGTGCAATCTCGAGCTTCAGGATGTCGATCTCCGAACGGGTGTGCTGACGATTCGGAGCGGCAAGTTTGGCAAATCCCGTTTGATCCCCATCCATCGATCGACCCGTCGCGTGCTGGCCGACTACCTCACACGACGGAAGCGACGGTGGGCCCGACGGCCCGTCTCGCCTTATGTGTTCATCTCCAACTGGGGCAATCAGTTGGATCGCGGCGAGATCCACCGCACGTTCTATGCGTTATCCCGCCAGATCGGTCTACGCGGCCCATCGGACAGCCATGGGCCACGCATCCACGATCTCAGGCATCGCTTTGCGGGGATGACCTTGTTGCGTTGGTACCGCTCCGGCGAAGACGTCGAGCGAAAGTTGCCCATCTTATCTGCCTACCTCGGTCATGTGCACGTCAGCGATACATATTGGTACCTCAGTGCATGGCCGGAGCTGATGCGCGAGGCGATGTCCCGTCTGGAGCGCTGCTGGGAGGGTCAGTCATGAAAGCCACGACTCCCAGCTTCGCTCCACTGTTGCAACGGTTCTTCACTCAGCGGCTCATGCAACAGCGGCAGGTCAGTCCTCATACGATCAGTTCGTATCGTGATACCTTCCGCTTCTTGCTGAAGTTTGCTCAGCAGCGGTTGCACACACCACCTGCGCGACTGGCGCTTGAGGTCATCGATGCCCCGTTGATCGTGGCGTTTCTCGATCACCTGGAGAAGCATCGAGATCTGAGCACGCGCAGCCGGAATCTGCGGCTGACTGCCATCCACTCCTTCTTTCGGTATGCCGCGTTCGATGCGCCGGCCCATGCCGCCCAGATCCAACGCGTGCTGGCCATTCCCAGCAAGCGCTTTACGCGGACCCAGGTGCATTTTCTTAGCCGTCCCGAGGTCAAGGCGTTGCTCGCCGCGCCCGATCAACGCACCTGGTTCGGCCGGCGCGATCACGCCTTCCTCTTGGTGGCGGCGCAGACGGGACTGCGCCAGTCCGAATTGACCGGGCTGACCCGCGATGATGTTACGCTCGCTACGGGTGCTCACGTTCGTGTGATCGGGAAGGGCCGCAAGGAACGTTGTGTACCGCTCGCCAAACCTACGGTCGCCGTGCTGAAAGCTTGGCTTCGCGAACCGCCACGCGGTGTCGGGCAGGTTCTGTTCCCCAATGCCCGAGGCACGCGTCTCAGCCCCGACGGCGTGCATTACCTGTTGGTCCGTCATGTCAAAGCTGCCGCCGAGGTCTGTCCGTCGTTGAAAGGCAAACGCGTTACCGTCCATGTCCTGCGCCACACCATGGCCTTGGACTTGCTGCAAGGGGGAGTGGACCGCTCTGTCATTGCCATGTGGCTCGGGCATGAATCCGTGGAAACGACTCAAATCTATCTGGAAGCCACCCTCGCAATGAAGGAGAAGGCGCTGGGCAAAACGAAGCCGTTGAAGGGCAAATTCAAACGGTATCGACCAGGGGACCAACTCCTTGGCTTTCTCAACAATCTGTAAGCCAGCAAAACTATGCCGAGTGGTTGGTGAGTCCCATCCGCACTTTGAGCAGTCATTTGGCCCTAAACGCGACAGGTCTCTCCAGTCACTCGGTAATAGTTCGGAACTCGGAATAGTGGCGTCTATTTATCATGCGTAATAGCCGCCACACATACACAACGTTACTCACTCAAAACAGCGAGGATGTGAAGGTTGTGCAGCAGCTTCTACGCCATGCGAACAGTCGGGTCACCCCTCGATTTGTACGCTCAGGCCGGAATGTAGGAGCGGGAAGCACAAAGCAAACTTGTTCGGCTGGTACTCAACAAAGGAGAGGCACTGGCCTAACTGGACCAAATTGGACCATGAGCGAAATTGCCAATTCCCTGCAAGTGTTTGAAAGGAATGGCGGGGACGACGGGACTCGAACCCGCGGCCTCTGCCGTGACAGGGCAGCATAGAGATGTAACTTATTGGATCTTAACGGTACTGACAGCCCGTTCTTAATCCTCTAAGGAGCTCTTTGACCTTGATTATCGGACCCAAATCGGACCCTGAATGTCGGGTTATGGTTGGGTTGCCGGGCAGATTG
>DASRRV010000187.1:0-54997 GCA_035695545.1 Candidatus Sulfotelmatobacter sp.
CAGCGGTATCGGGCCGCTTGGTCTCAGCCTTAGTCGCCAGTAGCCGCCAAAGTGCCTTGCTGCACCTCAGCTGAAGATGAGCTGAGGCCGGTTCCGAACGTCAGGATTCCGTCCTCCATCCTGCCCAGCTTCATGGTGAGCATGTCGAGGATGTAGTTCTGGCGGATGAGCCAGGGCTTCTGATGGGCCTGCTTCGGAAGGCCAGGCGCGGCCCGCTGGACGTAGCCTGAGCTCAGATCAAGAAGCGGCTTCGACTCCAGCCCGGCGGGATCGCAAATGGGCCGGCAGGTCGAATAACTGTGGCGGTCCATGTGATTCAGCACGCGGCAGACAAAGGTGGAAGCCAGGTCGGCGCGGAGCGTCCATGAGGCGTTGGTGTAGCCGATGGAGAATGCGAAGTTTGGGACGTTGCTCAGCATCACTCCCTTGTATGTGAAAGCCTGCCCGGGATTGACCGGCGCGCCGTCGACCGTGAGCTGAATGCCGCCCAGCGCGAGCATTTGCAGTCCAGTCGCTGAGACGACGATGTCGGCGTCGAGTTGTTCGCCGGACTGCAGACGGATCCCGTGTTCGGTGAAGGTCTCGATCTGGTCGGTAACGAGGGACGCACGGCCTGCGCTGATCGCCTGGAACAAGTCGGAGTCCGGCACGAAGCAGAGGCGCTGCTCCCAGGGCCGGTAGCGCGGGTTGAAGTGCTTGTCGATGGCGTAGCCCTCGGGAAGATTGGCCGCTGCGCCGTAACGAAGCAGGCGGCGCGCAAGGTTCGGAGCGCCCCGGCTCAGCACGTAAATCGCGAGGCTGACCAGGATGTTCTTCCAGCGCACGATGCGATAGGCAGTCGTCGCGGGCAGCAATCGCGGCAGAAACCGCGCCACTGGATCGTGCGCGGGCAAGCTCAGGATGTAACTGGGCGAGCGCTGCAGCATGGTCACGTGCGTCGCGGTGGAGGCCATCGCAGGCACGAGCGTGACGGCAGTCGCTCCGCTGCCAATCACCACGACGCGCTTGCCCGCATAGTCGAGATCGGCGGGCCAATGTTGCGGATGCACGAGCCGTCCCTGAAAACGCTCCGCGCCTGGAAAGTCCGGCGCGTGGCCCGTGTCGTAGCGATAGTAGCCGGTGCATCCGTAAAGGAAGTTGCAGGTGTATTGGACCGTCCTGCCGGTCGCGGTTTCCTGAACCTGCACCAACCAGCGCGTGTCGCGGGAGGACCACGAGGCGGACTGCACGCGGCATTGGAAGCGGATGTGGTGGTCGATACCGAATTCCCGCGCGGTGTCGCGCACGTAGCTGAGGATCGTCGCGCCCTCGCCAATGGCCCTAGAGCCTTGCCACGGGCGAAACGGGTATCCGAGGGTGAACATGTCGGAGTCGGAGCGAACTCCCGGATAGCGGAAAAGGTCCCAGGTGCCACCGATCTCGGAGCGGCCCTCGAGAATGACATAGCGCTTGCGCGGGCATCGGGTTTGCAGTCGATATCCCGCGCCGATGCCGGAAATACCGGCGCCGATGATGATGACATCGAAATGCTCGATGGCTGCAGGCGATGCCTTCATTTCTGCCATGCGGTTTCTGATTGTGACAGCTGGGACGAGACGAGGCAAGACCCTGCGACCCGAGTGCGACCCGAGGAGAGTATTGAGGTGTCATCCTGAGCGCAGCGAAGGACCCTATGCAACCCGCCGGCAGCAACAATGTCGCCAGCAATTTGCATAGGTCCTTCGGCTCGCAAAAGGCGCGAGCGTCAGGATGACAAGTTGGTAAGAGTCGACTTAATTTCCGGCTGGGACTCCGCCGTATTTTTCCAGCCACTTCAGTTCTTCTCTTACTTTGATTTTTCCGTGCCACGGATTCTTGCCGAGCGAGTGGCCCTCGCCGGGGAAGACCAGGAGCTTGTTCGGAATGCCGAGCGAGTAGAGCGCATGTTCGAGGAGATAGTCCTCTAGCACCGCGACGCGGATGTCGTCTCCGCCGGCAACCATGTGCGTGGGCGTTTTGACTTTGTCGATTTGGAAGATGGCGGCTTCGTCGTGATAGCGCTGCGGGACTTCCCAGGGACGTCCGCCGAGGAAGTAAGCGTCGTCGTAGGTGGTGTCGTCGTTGCCCCAGTTGCCGATGTGCTCGATCGCGCCCGCTCCGGTGACGGCTGCCTTGAAGCGCGTCGTCTGGGTGATGAGCCAGTTAGTCATGTATCCGCCGTAGCTGTAGCCGCCGATGGTGAGGTGATCGGGATCGGCGATGCCGTCTTTCACGAGAGCGTCGACGCCTTCGAGTATGTCTTTGCCGGGGCGCGAGACGATGACGGGAACGATCTGCATGAGGAACTTGTCGCCGTATCCGGTGGAACCGCGGTAGTTGGGACGGAAGACGAGCCATCCCTTAGTGGCGGCAAGGATGGCCCAGTTGTACCAGTCGGCGCCGAAGTTGTTGCCGTCGGCGTCAGCGGGGCCTCCGTGAATCAGCGTGAACATGGGCAGGTGCTTGGCTTCGAACTTTCCCGGAGGATAGATCAGCATTCCTTCGACAGTGGTCCCGTCGTCCGCCTTCCAGGTGTAGGGCTTGCCTTGCGGGAGATCGCGCTCGGCGAAAAGCTTGTTGAATTGCGTGATGGGGCGGGCCTGATCGAGGTTGGCGGCTGAGTCGGCGAGATAGACTTCCTCGGGCTTACCGAGGGAGGAGTAGACGAAGGCCACGCGCGGCGAGTGAGCGGCGACGGAAATCTGTGCGTAGGTTCCGGGCCATTGGCTCAGGCGGTGCAGCGACTCTGAGGGCTTGCCGACGGAATACATTTGAACTTCGGTGCCGAGGCGGGCCGACGTAAGAATATTGTCGGCAGTAACGGCGTAGCGCTCGACAGGGCCGACGAAATCTTTGCTCCATTGCTCGACCGCGCCTGAGTCTGTGTCGACCCAATACAGGTGCGGCTGCAGATCGCGGTAGGGGCCGGTGACGTCTCCGACTTCAACGCTGAAGAAGATGTGGCGACTGTCGTTAGCCCACCGTGGATGCGCTTCCTCGGCTTCATTCTTCGTGATGCGGCGAGGCTGGACTGTGGAGTTGGTATCAGCATTCGCGGACGAGGATGCTCGCGCCACACTCGCCAGGTCGACTAAGTAGAGTTCCACGTCCTCGTATTTTTCCTGGCGCTGGTTGATTGCGTTGGAGAGAAACGCAAGCTTGCGTCCGTCGGGAGACGTAGCGAGGTGATCGACTCGGAGAGGAGTGCTGGAAATAGCGCGCGTTCCGGGAGTGAGATCGGGAGCTTCTTCGGGCTCGCCTTCTTTCTTTTCAACTTTGGCGGGACCAGCGGCGTGGCGGGCGAATGCTGTGGCAACATCGAGAGCGAAGATGGTGTCTCCGCGCTCAGCGGTGCGGTACTGCACGACGTCCTTCCATTGTTCTTTGTAGCGATCCTTTTGGGTCTTGGTCCAGGGCTGGCGGGTGGCGAAGTAAATTGTCTGCGAGTCGGGGGACCAGGAAAAGTCGTGGACGTCTTCGGCGCCTTGCGTGACGGGAAAAGCTTCGCCGCCGTTGGGAGAGATGAGATAGATCTGGCTGGCGTCTTCTTCTTTGGAGTCCGCGGCAGAATCGGATTCGCCGTCTTTTTCAGAGGAGGATTTGCGCTCGGATACGAAGGCAATCCAGCGGCCGTCCGGAGACCACTTCGGTTCGGAGTCGTGTCCGGACTGCGTCAACTGAATCAGAGAACCGCCCTTGCCGTCGTCGTGGTAGAGCCAGAGGTCGCTGCGGAAGATTTGCTGATCCCAGTCGGCGCGCTCGGCGCCGATGACGATCGAATTGCCGTCTGGTGAAATCTCGAGCGCGGTGACGCCGACGGAGTTGAAGAATTCGTCGAAGGTCAGCTTCGGTTTATTTTGGGCCAGTCCGGCGAGCGCACACGCCAGTACAACCACGATCATGAAGATAGTTTTCTGGATTCGCATAGGGGTTCCCGGTGGGAAGAAGGGTTATACAACGCGGCATTCGTTCGAATCAAGTTTGTGACCAGCGGTCTCGGTGGGACGCAGCGTCCAGAGCAAGGCGACGAAGATCGGGACGGAGACCTGGAGGTGCGTCCATTGCGACAAGGGGCCGAGCATGGGCAAGAGAAAAGAGAGGTAGAGCAACAATCGGAATGTTGCGGATGTTGATTGTTGCGGGTGAGTGAGAGTCCAGTCTACGAGGAGCAGCAACACGGGAGCCAAGACCAGCAGGTCGTAGACAAAAAGATGCGGGTTGACCAGCACGGCGGCGAGCGTGAGCGCGGAAAAGCGCAGAGCTAAATGCTCGGAGGATTTCCAGATGACGGATGCGATGACCACTGCGACGCAAGAAGTGATGATGTAGAGCGCGAAACCGACTTGCGGCCACGGAACGAGCAGAGACCAGAAGGAACGCAAGGAGTGCATCTGGATGGGGGCCAGGCTGAGTTCGACGGCGGTGATCCAGCGCGGAGCGTGCCAGAGCGTGTCGAGATATAAGCGCATGACTTCGGGACCGAAGTAGAAATTCGTGAAGATCAATTGAGCGGCCGCGGAGAGCGTGAGGCCTCCGAATGCTTTCCACGCTCGTGCCAGCAACAACACGAACGGGATGGCGACGAGGAATTGCGGCTTGAGGACCAGAAGGCCGAGGGCGGCACCCGCGAGCCATTCGCGCTGGCGGCGCAATGCAAGAAATGTGGCGGTGAAGCAGACGAGTGGAAGAACGGAGATCTGGCCGCGCACGAAGAAGTGAAAGAGCGGCGGGAATGCAGCGGCGGAGATGGCGACGATTCCGGCGTGCCGGCGTAGTTCGGGGCACTCTCTCCAGATCAGATAAATGGAGGCGACATAGATCAGCAGGCTCAGCGTGACCCAGATTCTTGCGGCGGCGGGGAACGAGAGGCGCGACAGGGGAACGAATAGGATTCCTACTTGGGGTCCGTAGAGATTCGGCAGAGTGACGAGGTTGGACTGGGACACGATCGATTGCATCTCGTTCGCAGTGACCTGCTGGTTGTAGAGTTCGGTGGCGCGGCCGTCGGCGATCAGACGGGCAGAAACGTAGAGCGGGAGAAAGTCTTGAAATTTGATGTTCCCGGCGCGGTCGAAAATGCCGGGGGTGGCGAAGTCGACGGCGCAGACTCCCCAGAGGCAGAGAGCGAGAAGGATGGCTTGTGCGCGCACACGCCGCAGGGTGAGCCCCGCAGTGTTGCGCCAGGCCGGCGGTTCTGGTTCAGCTTGGCTGGTCACTGAGTAAGCTCGGCATTCTTGAGGGCTTCATCCAGCGGTTGGCCGGAGTGGGGAGCGGTCTGCACGAGACGCCAGCCGTCGTCGTAGTCGCGGAACGCTACTGTGGATTTGTAGCGAAGATCGCCGGAGTAGAGAGCGGCGCCGATTTCATTCAAGGGGATCCACTTCCAGGTGAAGTCGACATCGGCGACACCGCCCTGCTTGCTGACGCCGGTTACGCTCACGAGTTCCCTTCTGGCTACTGGAATGGTGATCGACGGACGGCTCGCTTCCTCGGCTGAGACTTGAGTTCGAATCGTATCAACGCCTGAGGGCGTTAACAGGATGTCCCAGCACGGGGACAGAACCACGCCGGCTGGGCAGGCGACGGTCGACGCGGAAATCCAGCCACGATGTTGCAGAACCAGATACTCGGGCGAGATGTAGTCCTTGTTGGAGACGACTCCGGTTTGCAGGATGCTCTGTTGCGGATTCTTAAAGGGATCGGACGCGGAGATCAAATCTGCGGCGAGGCGGCGGGTCAGGAAGTCGCGCGGAGAGCAGGATATGAGGAGGAGCATGCCCGCTAACGAGAGAATCGTTTTCTTTCGCATCAGATAATGTGATTCCACAGAGGAAGTCCCCACCCTAACCGCTAAGAACGCGCTAGGATGGGGCACCCAAAACCGTCACTACTAAGGACGCGTCCCGGCTCGAGTCAACGACTTGTGATTGTAAATAAACGGGAGCGTTTGTGCGGCAGGAAAGGGCTGGAGGTGATTTGCCCGTCGAACTTTGTCCCCCAGCGGCCGGGGATTTGGTGGGCGCAGCGGGGGCAGCGACCTTCCGAAGTCAGGCGGTAGTCGTTGATGTGGTACCCGTAGCGGCTGATTAGAGTTGCGCTGCATTGCGGGCAACGCGTGTCTTCCCAGTGCCCGACCATGCCGGGAAGATTGCCGGCGTAGATGTAGCGCAGGCCGGACTCTTGACCGATTTCGGCGGCGCGGAGCAAGTCTTCGACAGTCGTGTCGCGATGGTCTTCGCCTTGCATTTTGTAGTCGGTGTGAAAGGCGGTGACGTGCCATGGAATGTCGGGGGAAATTCCGGCGAGAAATTCGGTGAGGCGGCGCAGTTCGTCTGGAGAGTCGTTGAAGGCGGGAATGAGCAGCGTGACGATCTCGAGCCACAGGCCCATCTGGTGAATGCGGCGGATGCTGTCGAGGATGGGAGCGATGCGTCCGCCGAGTTCGTGGTAGTGCCGGTCGTCGAAGCTCTTGAGATCGACTTTGTAGAGATCGAGCCACGGCCGGAGGTATTCGAGAACTTGTGGCGTAGCGTTGCCGTTGGAAACGAATCCGGTGAGCAGTCCGGCAGCTTTGGCTTCTTTGAAGACGGCGACGGCCCATTCGCTCGTTATCAATGGTTCGTTGTAGGTGCTGACGAGGACTTTCGCGCCCTGATGGAGCGCGTCGCGGACTAATAGTTCGGGAGAGGCTTCAAGCGGAGGCGATACGGCATTGGGATCGCGCAGGGCTTGCGACGTGACCCAGTTCTGGCAATACCCGCAATGCAGATCGCAGCCGAGCATTCCGAAGCTGTAAGCAAGCGCGCCGGGGTGCGCATGGAAGAAAGGTTTTTTCTCGATGGGATCGCATTGCATTCCGGCGGTGTATCCCCAGGGGACGTAGAGTGTTCCTCCGCTGTTGTAGCGAACTTTGCAGACGCCCGGCTGGCCTTCCGGGATGGGACAACAGTGACCGCAAGAGAAGCAGCGCACGCGGTTGTTGTCGAGCTTTTCGTAGAGGGAGGCTTCGGCCTCTCGGACTCTTTCGTCGAGGATGGTGCGGAGGGTGGGCACGGGGTTGCTCTTCAGGACATTTTAGCTCCGGGGGGAAGTGGGTGTCAGGCTTCGGGCCTCGGGAGGGATGCGGCTTTCGGCTTTAGTGGCCTGGGGCTGGTTTCGCTGTGGATTGCTGCAGCCAGCTACCGGCTTGTTCTTCGATGGTGGCGGCTTGCGCACGGGTCATGCCGGAGGCCAAGACAGCCGCTAGGTCTCGGCTGCCTTCGTCGCCGCGGGCGCGGGCCAGAACCGTCCAGAAGTAGGCTTTGTTGAAGTCTTTGGGCACGCCACGGCCGCTCCAGTAGAGGAATCCCAGCTTAGATTGCGCCGCCAAGCTTCCATGTTCGGCCGCGCGAGTGAACCAGCGGAATGCTTCCCTCTCGTCTTGCGGGATTCCATCTTTTTTCTCTCCCTGAAAATAGCGGAGGCCGAGCGCATTCTCAGCGGAAGGATTTCCATGTTCCGCCATTTCACGCAATTGCTCGATGGTCGCAGTCTCGATCGAAGTGGGAGCCGCGAGAACATCCGATTTCGGTGCTTGAGAGGAGGCGAGCACGGTCTGGAGATGGCCTTGTCCGCGGTCCCGAAGTCTAGTTTGAATCAACGGCGCGAGAACGTACCAGAGTACTCCGAAAATCGTCGCGGCAAAACAAACCAGAAGGATCAGATGAGAGCGCGGTAGGCTGATACCGCCTGTGCTTTTCTCTTCGGCACTCTCGGCATTCTTTTCTACCGGCGCGGAAGCGAAGAGCACACTTCCGGGCGTCGGCGCAAAACGTACGGCGGGAGAGGGAGGTTCAAGAGTCGGAAGATTCTCGGCGCGGGCGGCGCGGTTGACGGCGGCGAGCAGCGTCTCGGCGAGGCGCTGCATGACGCGGCTATCGGCCTCAGAGAAGGCGTCGGCCTGACCGGAGAACGCTTCGAGAATTCCAATTGATTTGTCGCCGACACGGACGGGCACGGCGAGGATCGAGCGAATGCCGAGAGCTAGACAACTTTCGCGATCGACCCGTGAGTCGACCTCGGCATCGTCACAGCGCAGTAGGCGGCCGCTCTTCACGCACTCTCCCGAGAAACCGGATCCAACTTGTAATCGCGCGCCGACTGGCGGAGCGCCCGGACCGGCACTGGCACGGCAGTCCATGAAATCAGGGTTGGCGGTGGCGAGGGCGATGGCTGATCCGGAAGCGCGAACCAGAGTTTGAGCGCGCGCGGCGATCAATTGCAGCGCTCCGGCAAGGTCAGCGCCGAGAGCTTCCACTTCGCGCTGTACCGCGGTGACGGCGGTGAGAGTGTCGGTGTAGTCGGGGCGCGAAGCGATGCGGTCCGCGCCGATCGGGACGACTGCGGCTTCGGCGTTGGCCACTCCCGCCATTGCGTTCAGGAAGAGCCATTCACGCAATCGGGAGAGTGAGGCAGGAGGCAGATCGGAGAAGCGGAGGCCGGCACGTCCGGAGGAGGCGGCCCAGATTACTTTGGCCGCGGTGTAAATGGGCTGCGCACACTCCGCCAAATCGAGACACAGGTTTACGCGCTCATCGGCTTCGAGCGGCGAGATGCATTGGATGGCGAGACCCTCTTCGCTGATGTCGACGATCTCGTGGAGATCGAGCATCGCGCCCTTGGATTCTGTGGTGAAACTGGCGTAAGCGGGTGTCTGGATTTTGTGGCGGACACGTCGACGACGGTTGCTGAGAGCGGGTCGAACCGCCGAGGTGATAGCAGCCATGGGACAGGGCCCGAAGTCGTGCTGGTACATATTAGCGCGGGAAATGGGCAGTAAGGGAGAAAAGTCGCGGGGACCCGAAAAATTAGAAGGACGACAGAAGCCCGATAGGGGAATTCAAACGAGGTGGTGAGCGGCGGTCTATCGGGTAAAGACCTTACTCGTAAGGTGGCAACCTTAGGGGAGCGGATCGGATTCATACGGTGGATGGTGCGCGCCACGAGGAGGGGCTTTGAAGTGGATAGCTGTGTTCAGACGAACGGCACGAAATGTAGAACGAAATGTTGGACGCATTGGATTCACACTGCTGATGCTGGGAATTCCCAGTACCGTCTTCGCTGCGCTGGGAGGTAATGAGGCCTCGGTACAAAGCGATCAGGCGCACATGCAAGCGGCAATCCGGAGTACACGCGGGGCAACGTACACCGTGCACGAACTGCAAGCGCAGACCGGAGTTGTCGTACGAGAATACGTATCACCGGCGGGGACGGTCTTCGGCGTGGCCTGGGAAGGGCCATGGCTTCCGGACATGCGGCAACTCCTCGGCAACTATTTCGAACAATATGAGCAGGCAATGCAGGCGCAGGGCGGCGGACGCGTCGGCCGAAGGCCGATTCACGTCGAGGTTCCGGGATTGGTCTTGAATTCGTCAGGCCATCCACGCTCGTTCCAGGGTCATGCTTATGTGCCGGAAATGTTGCCGAAAGGAACGAAGGCGGAGGAAATCCGATGACAAAACCATGTATCTGCTGGATGGTTCTTGCGTCGACGCTTGTCGCGCTGACCGTGGGATGTGGAGGCAGCAGCGCACCTAAGACGAGCACGAGTGCGCCCTCGGGACAGAATACTGTGGCGGTTTCGGTAAACAGCGGGCCCACGTCGAGCTACGCGAATGGACTGTTCGTGAGCGTGACGGTGTGTGTTCCGGGAAGCTCAACGTGCCAGACGATTCCGGATATATTGGTAGACACCGGCTCCACCGGACTGCGGCTGCTGTCGTCCGTCGTCACGATTTCTTTGCCGCAGCAGAGCGGGTCGAACGGGCCGGTGGCGGAGTGTCTTCCATTTCTGAGTGGATACACCTGGGGTCCGGTACAAAGCGCGGATATTAAGGTGGGAGGCGAAAGCGCGAGCGCCGTGCCGATTCAGGTGCTGAGCGATACTGCGTTTCCCGTCCCGACAGGCTGCACGAATTTCGGATTGCAATCGATGAACACCTTGCAGACGTTGGGAGCGAATGGACTGCTAGGCGTGGGATTGTTCGCGCAAGACTGCGGATCAGCATGCGCGCAGACTGGGTCCTCGAACCCCGGACTTTACTATCAATGCCCGAAATCGTGCCAGGTGACGGCGCAGACTTTGACGCAGCAGGTGCAAAATCCGGTGGCTATGTTCTCCAGCGATAACAATGGAGTGATTATCCTACTGCCTGCGGCTTCGTCGCCGGAAGCAAGCCTTAGCGGATCGCTGGTGTTCGGCATTGGCACGCAATCGAACAATGCGTTGGGGAGCGCGACGGTCTATACGGTGAACAACTTCGGCAACTTCACCACCACTTACAAGGGCCAGCCGTATCCCAACAGTTTCATCGATAGCGGATCGAACGGTTACTTCTTCCTTGATAGCAGTGTAACCGGGCTTCCCGATTGCGTTACAGCGATTGGATTCTATTGCCCGACGAGCACGCAAAATCTTTCCGCCACAAATCAGGGAGCGAGCGGAGGCAGCGGGACAGTCAGCTTTAGCGTGGGAAATGCTGAAACTTTTTTTTCCAACCAGAGCGACTTCGTCTTCGGCAACCTGGGCGGGCCGGGTCAGGATTTCGACTGGGGGTTGCCGTTCTTTTACGGACGAAATGTGTTTACGGCGATCGAGGGGAAATCGACGCCGGGAGGAACGGGGCCTTACTGGGCGTATTGATCAGGATATTGTTTTGTGACCGAACGAAAGTTTCCGCACTCAATGCAGGCAAGAACGGCGGCCCGATACAGCTGGGCTGCCGGGCAGACGAGGGCGGGCGCTACAGGTTCTGGATCACCGAGACTACTCTGGAAGAGAGTCGAGGCCGAGCCATCCAGGCCTGACCCCATGTCGCGGAAGATGGCGACTTCGTCCCCAGCTTCGCCATATCGTGATGTGTTGCCATCAAGCGGCCCATGCCGAAGATGGCGGGGCCGGGCTTCGTCCGATACGTCCATCAGCGTGATCCCAGTGGTATCGATCAGATGCTTGAAATCGGGATTGAAGTCTGGATCGTTGAGCAATTGAGCCTGGCAGGCTTGCAGTTGGGCGAAGGTTAGATGATCGCGGCAAGTGGTGACTACAAGTCGGCGCTTCTTATCGATGACGTAGCTGACGGCCATACGAGCCAACTCACCGAATAGCGACAGCAGGTTAGCACAGGATAGAGAGACGCGGTAGGCTACAGGGCGGCAATTCAATTCTGCGATGTTGTAGTCCCGATTCCTCTGCGTCTTTATTTTGTTCGGGCCTTCGTCAAAAGTCCTTGACCGCTGAGTTCGTGGAGAAAGGCTACGGAGGACGCCGAGGAAAACGCAAGACTGGCTGCCAAGTTGAGTCGTCCCCTAAAAGGCTGCAGAGTTTTGCGCAATTGGGCTGATTTCCGGCCGCAAAAACCTGGGCTGTCGCCTGACCACACGTGCTAAAGTATTGGCTCTTTGCCGTTGTCGGGTCGCGGCCATCTTGGGGAGACGAATCTCTTAAAAGGAGACTTCTATGAAATCGATTGTTAGGCGGGGCGTGGCGATTGTCACGTGTTTGCTGGTTACCTTGCCAGCGTTTGCGGGAACTATCCCGGTACGAGGGACGTCGAACAACGGCGAGAACGGCGGCGCGCAATCGTGGGCGATGATGGGTCCGACGCAGCTTTTGACTTTAGTGAAGGGCACCTCGAAGGTGATGTACAAACAGCAGATCGTGTGTGCGTCGCAGGATCTGGCCAATGTAAGCGATGCTTCGAACAAGCAGGATGCGGGCACGTGTGAGAGCGGCAATTACCTGTACATCTTTCAGTTGCGGTCGACGGCGACCAATGTGAACGTATTGTTGTCAGGGCTGATGGGCTTTACCCCGGATGCGAATTCGCCGAACTACGGCGTGATGCTGTGCGATGCAACGAATACGCTGGAGATGTGCACTACGGCGACACAGGATCAGTTGCCGAACATCACGTTCAGCACGAATGCCTCGCACACGATAGCGACGTTTTCGATTCCGAACTTTCCCAACTTCCCAACGGGAACGAACCACCAGGGACAGGGGCTCACGATCTTTGTTCTTTGTTCACTGGGTCAGCCTCGTCCCGTGGCGCTGCCGAGGATCGTGCTCAACTAGAGGGCAGTGCTGTGGTTAGTGAGCAGGCTTCGCGGAGAGCAGGGCGTCGGCTTTGCGGGCGATGAGTTTGCAGTTGGATTGACGGGCATCGCGAGCGAGCAACTCCAGGTCGGCGCGCGCTTTGTCTTTCGCGCCGCTTGCCATTTGAACTTCGGTGATGGCGAGGCGGGCTTGCAATTGATAGGGGACCAGTCCGAGGTCGCGGGCGCGCTGGAAGGCGGCCTGGAGTTTTTGCACGGCCACGGCTGATGAGCTTGCGGAGATGGCCGCTGACACGCGGGCTTCGGTGATCCCCAGAGACAATACGGTGGGTGGATCGGTCGCTCCCAAAGCGGCGGCTGCGGCGGTTTCGGTGCCGCCTTCGTTCAACTTGTGTTGCGCGAGCAATGCCTGCGCGAGAACGTCGCGCGCACCCGCTTCCTGGTTGGGCAGCTTTTCGAGTTGGAACTCCTGAATCGCTTGTCGTGCGAGGGACTCCGCCTGCGCGCTGCGGTTCTGTTCCAACGCGAGAGTGGCGAGCGAAGCTTGCGTGCTGGCGATGGAACCTTTTTCTCCTAATTGCGTGCGGATTTCGAGCGAGCGCTGGTAACGCTTGCCAGCAAGCGTGAGGTCGTCCTCGGCGAGTGAGACGTCCCCGAGCGCCGCCAGGCAAGTTGCCTCATAGCTGCGCAGACCCAATTCCTGAGCTTTCTGCAGAGCCTCTTCCAGGACGGAGCGGGCGAAATCGAGGTCACCCTGGAGGGAGGCGATCATCCCCAGATTCATGCGGGCTTCGAGCACGCGCTTCTGGTCGTCGAGCGCGAGCGCGGTTTCTACCGACGATTCGAACTTCGCGCGCGCCGCCGTGAAGTTTCCCTGGCTCATAAGATTTGCGGCGAGATTGCTCTCCGCGAGCTGCGTATCCGATATGTCGCCGGCGGCCTGTGCGACGCTGAGCGCCTCACGATACTGCTTACTCGATTCTTCGATGGGTCCGGCGTTGGCCAAGAGGTTGCCGAGGTTGATGAGTGCTCCGGCAATGTCGTTCTGAGCCCCGATCTGGCGGGCGAGCGCCAGAGCTTTTTCATACATGGCGCGGGCGCTTGCGGCGTCTCCCTGATTGGCGGCCACGTTCGCCAGGCAAGTGAGGCTCTTGGCCTGGCTGCGGAAGTCGCCGGCAGTGCGGAAGGTCACTTCGGCCTGCTCGCCTTTCGATTTTGCGTCGGGATACTGGCCCAACTGGAGCAGGCTCGCGCACTGATTGAGCAACGCCTGCGCGATGAGAAATCGGGCGCCGAGTTTTGTAGCTTTCTTTTCGGCGGCCAGGGCGGCGGAGGTGGCCTGGCGAAAATCGGCGAGACTGGCTTGGGACCTAGCCTCCGCTAGATCAATGCGGGGATCGTTTCGCAAAGGGCCGGACAGCTGGCGGAGGCTGTTTACTGTGGTGATTGCATTCTGTGCCTGCCCGGCTGCTACTTGTGCATCCGACAGGCGCAGACCGTATTCGAGATCGTCGGGGTAGAAGGTCCAAAGGGACTTGTAGAGATCGACGGCGCGATCCCAGGCGCGTGTGGCGACGCGATAGTTGGCCTCGATCAGGAGACTCTCTTTGCGGGAGAAGTTGCGCGAGAGGTCGTAGGCTTTCTTGGCCTCGCCTTCGGCCTTGGTGTCGTATCCCAGTTCGCCCCAGGCACGCGCGAGAGCGAGGTGAGCCAACGCATTGCCCGGTTCGGTAGCGACGGCTTGCTCGAGCAACGGGCTGGCGCCGAGATTGTCGAAGGCTCGCAATTTTTCGATTCCCTCGGCGTAAAGACGGGCGGCATCGGGCGTTTCGGGCTGGGCTGCTCGCACGGCAGCGGCTTCTTCTGGTGTAAGGGTTCCGCCCGCGCACTTGGCGCGGAGTTGCGCGCCTAAGTCGTCGACAAGGTCGAGCAACTTGGCTTCGGGCTGGCTGGCTGAAAGGGTGGCGACGGTTTCGCCCTTGGCGGTGTCCTGCACCTTTACATCAACACGAGTCTGCCCCCCAATGTTGATGTACGAGCCGAGGACTATCAGATTGCTCCCGAGGCGCTGATAGATGCCTGCCAACGTTTCCGCCGACATACTCTCGGAGTCTGGGAGGTTCAAGTCCGCCTTGGTGCGTGCGACGTTCTCGCCGGAGATAGTTCTCAGTTTGTCGCCAGCAGAGAGTTCTGCAGTCAGCATTTCGGCAAGAGCGCCGGAGAGCCAATTCTGCTCGGGCTTGCCGGAGAGATTCTTAAAGCCCCAGACGGCAACGGAGGTGCGTCCGGCCTCGATGGCTGGAGGCTGCGTACGGGCGCGGAGTTGCGATCTGACAAAATATCCGCCCGCCAGCAGCGCGAGCAGGATTAGAGCCGCCAAGCCCAACTTGCGCAGTTGCGGCGTGACCACCGGTGCAGGTGCTGGTTTCGGCTCTACCGCGGAGATATCCAACGAACGGCTGGGGTTGGTGGGATGCAGCGTGCGTTCGAGGTCGACGCACATCTCGACGGCGGACTGGTAGCGGCGTGCGGGATCCTTGTCGAGAGCCTTGAGAATGATGTTCTCGACATCCGCGGGGACGCCCGCTACGACCGTATTGGGCGCCGCTGGTTGATCATTCAAAATCGAGTTGATCAATACCGCTGGGTTCGTCTGCGGGAACGGGCGCTTACCCGTGGTCATTTCGTAAAGGACGGCGCCGGCGGCCCAAAGATCGGTTCTGGAATCGGCAGGCTCACCTTTCAGTTGCTCCGGCGCCATGTACGGGAGGGTGCCGGTGAGTTCGGCAGAGTTAGTCAGGGTCAACGTCTGGGCCAACTCATTCACCTGCGGCGCGAACTGGGCGAGGCCAAAGTCGAGAATCTTGAGGCGGCCATCGGGTGTGATGCGCAGGTTGCCGGGCTTCAGGTCGCGATGCACGATTCCATGCTGATGCGCCGCCGCCAGGCCCTGCGCCAACTGCAAACCGAGTTGCACGACCTCCCGCTGGGGCAGCCGCGTACCGTAGAGTTTCGCGTCGAGCGTGATGCCGGGAATGTATTCGGTGACCAGAAAGTCCAGGTCGCCTTCGCTGCCAAATTCGTGGATGGTGGCGACGCTCGGAAAGTTCACGCGCGCGAGGGAGAGCGCTTCTTTGCGGAAGCGGCGGCGCGCAGTGGCGTCGGCCAGCAAGCCCGGCGACAACACTTTGATGGCCACGTCGCGCTCCAACTGCTCGTCGCGGGCGCGATACACGACTCCCATGCCTCCGGATCCGATCTGCTGGAGGATGTGGTAGCGCGAGATGTTCTTGCCGATCATGTTGTGATGATCAGGTTGCGCCGATCAGGTTGCGCCGATCAGGTTGCGCCGATCATTTGGCCCCGAGCACTGAGAGCGAATCTTACGAGGGCGAGAGGGGTACGTCAACGAATGCGGGAGATGGGCAGCTCTGAGCCGAAGACCGGTCGCGGGGGCGTCGATGAGCCAGACCGGCGTTCTCCGTTGCGCTCAATGCTATTAGCAATCGAAGGTATTGAACCTTTGCCGCATGTTTCGATTGAGCCGGGCGTCGAAGGCGCAGCCCTGCCTCGACAATCTGCCATAATTACCGGATGTGCGGACGGTATCGTTTATCGCGGCGGAAGCAAATCGTGGCTGAGCACTTCGACGCGGTGTCCGGCGAGGAGGACTGGAATCCGCGCTACAACATCGCTCCCACTCAACCGGTTCCTGTGATCCGCCAGAACCCGAGACAACCACAGCGAGAATTGTCGCTGATGCGCTGGGGATTGGTTCCGTCATGGGCCAACGAAATTTCTGGCGCTCCGATGATTAACGCGAGAGCAGAAACAGCGGCGACCATGGTTTCCTTTCGTGATCCGCTGAAATCGCGGAGGTGCCTTATTCCGGCGGACGGATTTTACGAGTGGCGAAAAACTGGGGGCGAGAGAGAACCGTTCTGCTTCGAAGTCAACGACGGCGAACTGTTCGCGTTCGCGGGTCTCTGGGATCGCTGGAAGAATCCGAGCGGGCAATGGATTCGATCGTGCTCGATCCTTACCACGACACCCAACGCAGTGGCCTCGACGGTTCACGACCGTATGCCAGTCATCCTTGAGCGGGGCGATTATGACCTGTGGCTCGATCCGGGGATGACGAATGTCGAAGCGGTGTCGGAAATGTTGAAGCCATGCGACGCCCGCTGGATGAGGTGTTATCCCGTGAGCACGCGGGTGAATCAGGTGCAGAACGACGACGCGGAATGCGCCAGGGCTATACAGCCGGAATCCCATCCGCAGGGTCAATTATTCAGCTGAGGCAAAGAGTATAACGATGACGAAGAAGCCCACTCTGCGGGTAACGAAATGGCTGGCTGATATTCCGGTAGAAGCCAGTTGCACGTTCTGCTCTGGCGTCGCTTTCCGCGCGAAGGGCTTGAGCCATCGGCCCAACCGCGAGGAGTATCAAAAATCGCTGCAGGCGCAATTCGACGAGCACTGTAAGGCCGAACACAAGGACGCGTAATCGATGAGCGGAATCTCTTAGTTATCGCTGCAGAGATGGGACTTCAGAACGAGTCCAAAAAGGAGGGTGGCGGCCGGAAGCCTAACCGATGGCCTGCCTTCGCCGGAACAATGGCTTGCTTGAGCAGAGTGGTGATTTCCCTTTCGAGAATCTGACGGTCGTCCTCGCTTATGCTGGCAAACCGAAAGGGCTGCAGGTAGCCGTGCGTGCCAAGCATTGGAAATAACACCTGAGCTTTCGAGTACACAGTGCCGGAATCAAATGGAAGCGTGAGGCGAATGTTCGTTCGCTCGTCCAGGCAAGTAGAGAGCTCCAGCAGCCCACCTGTGCTTGAGACTAGATGTAGCTTGGCTGGAAGATTCCGACCGTTTTCGAGCTGGACGGTAGCTGGAATGGTCCCCTGCAGGTTGACCCGAGGTGCGCGTTGCCGGGGACGAAGTGGGGCGGAGTGAATCATTTGGAGGCTCGGCTATCAGCGACTATCCATGTTGGACCTCTGCGGCGGGCAGCCGTCCAGTTCGGCGCATCATGCTCCAGTCATACTCATAGGCCGTTCCGCAAAGCAGACAAGTCTGATAGTGACGGCCATGGTCGTCGATGCGCGGCCAAGAGAAGCGATGGGAGCAACCACGTCCCAGAAGTTTTTTCAAGAAGTTCATTGCCGCACCAACGGATTCCGGCTCTTCCAGAGGTCGAGCCAACGGTTGAAAAAAGGTTTAGTTCGGCCATCCAGCAAATCCTGAAGGCTCGAGAGGAGAATGGACGGCGGTTGGGACTTGGACAAGAATGTGTCTACCGAATTCAGCTTGTTCTTGGGCAGCGGGCCATAGGACGAAAGCAGCATGATTGGCACTCGCGACTTGATGCGCTTCATCTTGGCGGCGACGACATCGCCGTTCATCCCCGGCATTTGATAGTCGACGACCACGGCATCGACGGGATGGGAACGGAACAACTTCAGGCCTTCGTCTCCGCCGCTCGCTTCCAAAACCTGATAGCCACTCTTTTCGAGCAACATCTTGCGCCCGATGAGTCCATTCCAGTTGTCGTCGATGCAGAGGATTGTCGCTTTAAGCCGAGGCATAACTGCTCACATTCCAATCCTGGCCAGAGCTATTCGCAGTTAGCGGCGGGTTCCCTTACCGAAAAACGGGCCGCAACTGCGTATTGAAGTGGTGGGCAAATTGATTTGAGCATTCGTTTAGCGTGCCTGCAAATTACGAACGGGCAATCGAGCGGCAGTTACCCTCCAGAAATGAAGAGCGGCGTGGTTGCTTCCGTCGCGTACGAGTTACGGTGTGCACTCTCACGTTGCCACGGCGAGAGAGGGCGGCTGACCGCTCGGTCCTGAGTATTTCGGACTAACTAGGATTTCTAACCCGCCAGGCGCATGGTTTGGGCGCGGTGGAGGCTGGAGATACGCGAGATCGCAGCGACCATCATGCTGGAGAGCAGTTGCATGGTGGCGACGTCACGCTCGTCGAAGGCTCCGGGAGATGAAGATAGAACCTCGAAGATACCGAGAGTGCGGCGGTAGTGGCGCAGCGGGGAGACCAGAATGGAGCGGACTCCGAGGCGGCGGCAACTGGCAAGGTCGACGCGCGGATTGCGTTCGGCGTCGTGGCACAGCATGACTTCGCCGGAACGTACGGCTTCGGCAGAGATACCGGATTCGGTTTGCAGGCGGACACCAAGGTCAGGAGCAGTGCGTCCGGTGCGGGCGCGACAGACGATCTCGTCGCCGGCGCGAAGGGCGATGGCGGCGCCGGTGGCGCCGGTTAGGTGCTGGGCACGTTCGGTGATGGCGCTGATGGCAGGCTCTAGATCGAGTTCGGCGGCGTGAATCTCCGCCTCGTCTACGGATACGGCGCGAAAGCCGGATACGGGATGAACCGCGTTGGCGACGCGAAGCTGGCTGCGCTGAGCCAAGGACGGCAGGCGGGAATGATCGATGAACCGGTCATCCATACTAACGACTTGGGGATCGGGCACGCTGCGCAGCAGATCGCGGACCAGGCTGTCGAGTTCAGTATCGGTGATGAGATGGGCGGTCTGCTGGTGGCGAAGTGATCCGCCCAGTACGCGCGACAAACCGATCAGGGAGTGGCTGCCGCACGCCAAGCAGTACGGTTTGTTATTCGTGCTGATCAGTTCGCACTGGACACAGAATGTGGCGGACTGCAGAGGGACAAAGGGAACGTCCTTGAATGTCGAGCCATACAGTGTCTTGCCAAACATGAGTGCTGATTCCTCGCTTCCATCACGGTGCTGTTGAAGGTAAACATAGGGCAAAAGTGGAGAAAGTGGCGGCAGTGGTTCCCCATGTGGAAAAACGCGCAACAACCCAAGAGGACTGCCGAAAACCGGTGTGCAGGTTCTTGCAACCGCGCTTGTACGATGCAAAGCCTTGCAGAACAAGGGCTTTGGGGCTGTTTTATTCCGGGGCGGAGTATTGATTTCAGCCGCCGAGTGGGCTATTCTTGTTGAACGTTCGCGGCTTCCGCCGGAACGATTACTGGGGGTCATCATGGAATGGACAGCACCCGCTTTTGAAGAAGTTTCCTTGAACTGCGAAATCAACTCGTACGCCAGCGCAAAGCTCTAAACGAAAACGCTCCCCGTTTATCCCTCTCCTTGGTGAGCTAGGCCTCGCACGCGGATTCGTGCGAGCCACCTCGGGTGTTTTCCGCCGCATTGAAGTTTGCTGTTTGGTCCCACCAGCTGCGAAAAACCAATCACCACACAGAACACCTGAGGATCACAGGGGGAAACTTGGGAGGGGTTCGACTTATCCCGCCTGGGCTTCGATCAATGCGGTGTCTTGCTCAGGGAGAGCGATCACTTGGGCCGAGTGAGCGAGAGTGCGGTCGAGGGCATCGGCGAGTGCGGTGGGGAATGCGGCGGTCAGCAGATTGATATCGACCTGCAAATCGCGGTCACAGTAGAGGCGGTGCACCATCAGAGTGCCACGACGCCGGTTGCCGGAGCTCAGTAGGTCAAGCGCGACAGTCCATACAGCCGAACGCTCCAGCGTTTTCGGAACGCCGGGTTTGTGCCAACGGAATGAGGGGACACGACGGGGCGCAGACGGATCGGTGGGCCCGACGAGAAAGGCTTCTCCCGACTGCAATTCCAGCCTTAGTTCGAAGCTGTCAAAATCGTTGCTGCCGAATGCGGCGGTGAGGATGCGGCGCACCTGATCGTAATCGCGCGCAACTTTGAGCTCTTCGATCGCTCGGCGGATCGCTAGATTGTTCACGAAGATCTGGGGCTGATCGAGGGTGCGGTGAGCGACGCGGGCTAACTCGCCAAACTCCAGATAGCCGAGATGCTGAACGCCGATCCAGACGCCGATGCCTAGAACGGCGAGCACTAAACCGAGAGAACTTCCTGTCGGCCACAACAAGAACAGGCTCAGCATGGCGAAGATTGCCGAGACCCCGTACAGGAGGATCACTACCTGGCGGTGCGTCATGCCATGCTGCAGGAGTTTGTGGTGAATGTGCTCGCGGTCGGCAGTGAAGACCGGGCGTCCGCTGATGAGGCGACGGACGATAGAAAGTGCAGTTTCGAGAATCGGCAAGCCAAACGAAACTACCGGGATGGCGACCGCGACGATGGTGGGAGCTTTTTGCGCGCCCGCCAACGCTATGGCGCTTAGTACGAATCCGATGAAGAGACTGCCCGAGTCGCCCAGGAAGATTGTGGCTGGATTGAAGTTGTAGCGCAGAAAACCAAGGATCGCTCCGGCCAACGCGATGGTCATGACCGTGATGAGCGCCTGGCCGGCCAACAACGCTACGACGAAAGCCACAAGAGTCGAGAACAACGCGGATCCGGCTGCGAGACCATCGAGACCGTCAATCAGGTTAAACGCGTTCGTAATGGCCAGAACCCACAGGACGGTAAAAGGCAACCCCACGTTCCAGGGCAGTCCATGGTCACCGAAGATGACCGGGATGTTGACGATCTTCAGGCCGCCCATAAACAACATGGTGGCGGCGATGCCCTGCACCGAGAACTTGAAGTAAGGTCCAACGCCGTGGATGTCATCGTAAACACCCAACAGAAAAACCAGGGAGGCAGGCACGAAAATCGTGGCCATCGTCCTCAAGAAGAAGGGAGGATGAAGGCGGGGAGTGTGCCAAGCCCAAAGAGCGGCCAACCCCATGCAGCAGGAAAAGGAAATGAAGATAGCCACTCCGCCCAGCCGCGGCAAGGGACTGGAGTGCAAGTGACGCTCTTGCGTGGGGACCGCAACCCAACCATGGGCCGTGGCAAAGTCTCGCACGTACCGCGTGAGAACAAAAGCGGACAATAGCGCCAGAAAAAACGTTCCGAGGAAAATTAACGTCAACTATGCCACCTCGGCGAGCACACAACTCTGTACTGCATGCTGGCTCCGGACTCTTTTCCAAAGTATCGCAGCTTAGGACGCGCGGGTTAATAGTTAGTTAACAGATTCCTGTTGGAGAAAACGGTGCCAATGACTGTAGCAGTAGCGGAACGAAAACTTCAATCGGACACAAGGAAAAACCTGTGGAAAACTAATGCAGACCAGCGTGAATAGCGGGAACTTAAGCTACTCTGCTGTGCTAAACTGCTGGTCAAAATCTCATTCACGACTTCAGGGGTCTGCGGATGGAATCGGGCACATCGAGGTTAACTCGTCGGGGCATCATTTTGTTGTTTGTGCTCGTGGCATCTGGAGTGGTGGTGACCCCGGCGACGGCGCAGGAGCCGGCCGCAGCGCAGGAGCCCGCCGCCAGCCAGTCCAACCCAAACAACCCGCCAGTAAATCTGCCCGCAGCGCAACCGGTATCGCAGGCGGCACAGAGCGCGAGTGGATCGCCCTCCGCTCCGCCACCCGCCACCAACGACGCGCCTAAAGACAATCCCGACGAGTCCGGCATGGTTAAGCTGGGGCCGGGAGATTTGATTGAAGTCGGGGTTTACAACGTTCCCGAATTGACTACCAAGGCACGGATCAGCAACACCGGCGACGTCTACCTTCCTCTCGTCGACTACGTCCATGTGGCGGGGTTGAGCCAGGAAGAAGCGCAGGCGCTGATCGAAAAGAGGTTGGAAGACGGGGGGTTCGTCCGCAGCCCCCACGTGACTATCTTCGTAGACGAAGCCACTTCGCGGGGTGTCACGATCCTGGGAGAAGTGGGTAAGCCTGGTATTTACTCGGACCCGTCGGATCATAAATTGTATGACGCGATTTCCCAGGCAGGTGGGTTCACTAACAGCTCCTCACGAAAGATAGCGATTATTCGGCGCAACCAGGCGGAACCGATCCACATTGAACTTCCCCGGAATCTAGCCGACGATACCAGTAAGAACGTTGACGTGTTGCCAGGGGACACGATCATGGTGCCGAGAGCACCGATTATCTACGTGGTCGGGGACGTCGGACGGCCCAGCGGGTTGCTGGTCGACAATGGAACTCTCACTGTGCTACAGGCCCTGGCGCTGTCTGGTGGTACAAACCGTACGGCGAAAATGGGCAGTGCGCGCATCATCCGCAAGAGCCCCACGGGCGTAACCGAGATGAAGCTCGAGCTCAAGAAAATGTTGGAAGCCAAGACTCCCGATATAACTTTGCAGGCGGACGACATTCTCTTCGTCCCGGTGAGCGGGGGCAAGATACTGGCGGCCAGGTCGATCGAGGCGGCGATTTCAATGGCTACGGCCGTTACCATCTATTCGGTGCATCCGTAGTACAGTTCTCAGTTAAAGCGAAAGCAATTCTGGCGTCGCGGATTCAGAAGCTCTCTGGATCAACTGTTAATTGTCGGTGTTGCTGACTGTGTCAAGTTCTTAGTGAGAACTAGGAACTGAGAACCGAGAACTGTTTCCAAGAACTTGTATGTATTTCTCCGCCGTGCGGTCGCGCGAAAAATAGCGCAGAATGTGTTCCCTGCCCTTTTGACCCAAGTTTCTCCCAAGATCCGGATTCGCGGCTAACTGGCTAATCGCCGCTGCCAAGGCTTCGGCATTCTCAGGCTCGACGACAAGGCCGGCGCCGGCATCTTCGACGATCTGCCGCGCCTGACCGTCGACGCCGAGAATCACGGGGCGGGCGCAGGCCATGAACTCCAGCATTTTGGTAGGGATGACGGTCTTGAAGACGTCCGTCTTCCTCAGGAGAACCAGACAGGCGTCCGACGCGGAGATGATTCCGGGAATTTTTTCACGGGGCTGCTGGTCGAGAAATCGGACATTTGTGAGACCGCGCGACTGCGCCTGGACCTTGATCCGCTCTTTTTCAGCACCTTCGCCCACCAAGAGAAAAGTGACTTCTGGATTCTGTCGCTGTAATTGCGTGGCGGCATCGAGAAGAGTTTCCAAGCCGTGGGCATTGCCGAGGGTGCCAATATAGCTAGCCAGGAACTTGCCTTCGGCGCCGAGTTGTTGGCGGAGGAATTGGTCGACTGCAGGACGCTGCGGCGCAAAGAGGCTGGTCTCTACGCCGTTTTCGACAACTGCAATTTTTTCTGCGGGAACGCGCCAGCGCCGGATCAGATGCTCTCGGAAGGCTGGAGTCACCACGACAATGAGTTGGGACCGCTCGTACAGAAATTTGGCGATGCCTCCCAGCACGAGATGTAACAGAGAGTCTTCGTCCCCCACGCCGACGGCTGTCAGCGACTCAGGCCAAAGGTCGCGGACCTCAAAGACAAAGGGGATCTGCCGGGCGAACGCCAGCCACCATCCGGAGAGTCCCACCAAGAGTTGCGGCGATGTCGCAATGATGACGTCAGGGCGAGGGATCGTGAGGCCGCGAAGAGCGGCGGAGATGCAGAATGAAGCGTAGTTTCGCATGCGCTCGTGCGCCTTGCGATTGGGAAGGGGCCAGAGCCATGTGCGAAAAACATTCACGCGATCGACTCTTTCCTGGTAGATCAGGCGACGCAGGCGAGGAAGCCATTCCGATGGAACGACGCCGGTGGGGTGATTGGGAAATCCCGTCAGCACGGAGACATCGTGTCCAGATTCCGCCCAGTGGTGCGCGAGTTCGGCGGCGCGGGCGGCGGGTGCGCCCATCTCCGGCGGAAAATATTGTGAGACGTAGAGAATTTTCACGCGAAGTTAGAGGCTATCGCATAAACGGGTGTTCGGGGTAGCTCGTGTAATCAACGCTTATCCTGAGTGCCTCGAGGATCTGGCGCAAGGCAAGCGCAAAGCCTTGGGTTCGCTGACTCAGGGATGCGCGGTAGCGTCTTGCTATTCATATCTCTTCACCAACACGTAGTAGGTGACGGCGTCCCAGGCTTTATGAAAACCGACGAACAGAAGCATCCGAGTTGCGGAGGTAACACCGAACATTCGCGAGTTCGGTCATGCAGTCATCTCGAAATGGTTCACGCCCAGAGCCGGGTGTCTTGTCGCAATCTGGCGATGTCTTTGGTTGGGGCGTTGCCGAAGAAGCGGCTGTATTCGCGGCTGAACTGCGAGGCACTGAGATAGCCCACGCGCTGACTCGCTGTGCCCGCGTCCATCATGGCCGACCACATTAAACGCCTCGCTTCCTGGAGGCGCAGCACTTTTTGATAGTGCAGCGGGCTCATCGAAGTGACGCATTTGAAGTGCTCATGGAAAGAAGAAACACTCATGTGCACCAACTCGGCGAGGTCTTCGACTTTCATGGGTTGAGAAAAATTGGCGCGCAGCCAGGAGATAGCTTTTTCGACTCGATGTACGGTGGACTCGGCAAATCCCATTTGTGCCACGCGAGCACCGATGGGACTACGAAGCAGACGGATCAGAATTTCGTCGACGACGAGCGGAGCCAGAAGTTCAACGTCTCCGGGCTTTGCCAGACACTCCATTAACCGGATGGCGGCGTCGACAACATTGTTGTCGAGAGGAGCGACGTAAACAGCGCTTCTCTCTTGTACTGGAGGCAGACCGTGCGGGTAGACCTTCAAAACAAGGTCGGCAATTTTGCGCGGGTCGAGGTCGAGTTTAAAACCCAGGTACGGCTCGGACGGACTGGCCTGCGTGACTTGAGAAGCGACTGGCAGAGCTACGGAAAACGCGATCATGCGCGAGGCGTCGTATTCGTAGACATCTTGTCCGACGATGACGGTTTTCGCTCCTTGCGCGATGATGCACAGCGAGGGTAAGCGGAGAGTGTGAAAGCATTCCGAGTTGACGCGTGACAGGCGACTGGCGTGCAGGCCGGGAATGCGCAGTTCGAAACTGCCGTCGTGCGGGGCGTACGCGGCCAGCACGCGGGCGAGTTGGGAAGTCCTTGGGGCGCCCGGCGCGGGCGGACTGCCTACCCGCCTCAGAGAGACCACTTTGCCGTTGCTTTTCACGGTCCGGAAACACCTCTCTTTCAGGCCACGGCTCTTCCAATATTTGTCTAGCTCTTCAAAACCGCCTGCACATAGGCGGGTTTCAGCGGGAGTCGGCGAAGGACCTTGCCGGTTGCGTCATGGAGAGCCGCCGCGATGGCCGGAGCGCCAAGCGCATTTGCCGCTTCTGAACCTCCGCCGTACGCGCCGACTTTCGGATTGTTCAGCAGCACGACTTTGATCTCAGGGACGTCGGACATGCTCGGAATGGGATAGCTATTCCAATCGTCGGTTGTGATGCCGCTCTCGTCGAATGTGACCTCTTCGAAAAGCGCATGGCTGATTCCCATGACGGCGCCGCCTTCGACCTGCCGCTTCAATTGCGCCGGGTTCACAACGATGCCGGGATCGACGGCGATCGTGTACTTCTCAACCACGATCTTGCCGGTGCTGGGAGTGACGGCGATCTGGCAAACGCAGGCCCAGTATGTGCCGCTCCGCAGCATCAGGGAAACTCCGCGGCCGCGGAGTGGCGTTGCTCCGGTGGAGACAGCGTCGGGGCGCGGCGAGGGACGAGTATCCCAACTGGAAGCATCACGAACTGCCTTCAGCACACCGATGATGCGCTCTTCGGTGGCGTGATCGATGCGGAACTGGATGGCGTCGGCGCCTGCGAGAGCTGCGGCTTCGTTGATCGCGAGTTCCCGCGGAAAGTTTTGCTGGAACTGGCCGGGCGTGCGCATACTGTGGTCGCGCAGACCGACGGCGAGAGGCGAGGCTTTCTGTCCCACCTGGAATGTTCCGTGGCCAAGTTCCATTACGTTGGGAACGGGAGCGTAAATCCAATCGTCCTCGATGCCGTTGACCGTGGAGGTGACGGAATCCGAATGAACCTCGGGAGCCGGCATGGTGGGCAGGCCGGCGAGAACCGCACCGATTGGGCGATCGTCCTGCATGGCGGGCATGTAGTGGTCCATTTGATAAGCGGCGATTTTACCTTTTTCATCGAGCGCAATCTGAACATCGGAGAACGCGGCCGCCGATTGCGTGGACCACTGCATATCGTCGGCGCGCATCCATTGCACGCGGACCGGCTTGCCAACGGCTTGCGAGAGGAGCACAGCTTCGTCCTCGGCACCTGCATTTCCACCGTTCGACCTTCCGTAGTGACCCGGTCCGGGATACGAATGCACGATGACATGATCGGGTGTGGTGCGGAGCATCATGGCGATTTCGCCGCGAAGCGCCTGAAGATTCTGGTTGTGCGTGTAGATCTGCACGGTGCCGTCCGTTTTGACATCGGCAACGGCCATGGTTGGGCCAATGGGCGCGTGCTTCATGTAGGACAGCTGGTAGGTTGTGGAAAGTTTCTTGTGAGCGGAGGCTAATATCGGGGCTACATCCCCCTTGTTAGTGTTACCTTTCGATACCGGAGCGGTGGTCCAATCCGCCTCTTCCCTGAGATGCTGGTAGAGTTTCGCGTTGCCCGGGAGGCCCTTCCAGTCGGTCCACTTCGTCACGCCGGCCACCTGCTCGGCCGCCTGGATCGCTTCCCACTCCGTGGGTGCGACCACTCCGACCAGATTGCCTTTCACGATGACTTGCGAATTCGGGAACCGTTTCTTGTCCAGTTGACCGGCAGAAACCAGAGTCGAGCCGAGCGTTTTGGGATGCACTACGCGCGCGTGCAACATGCCCGGAAGGCGCACATCGGTGGCCCAGGTCTCCTTGGCCTGCACTTTCGAACTGATAATGGAATTCTTGAACGACTTGCCGATGATCGTATACTCGCTGACGGGCTTCATCGGCGGATTGCCCTCGATGGACAATCCAAAGATGCTGGTGAGGTCTCCCTTGACGGGTATCGTGAGCTTCAACTGCTGGTTCTTGATGAGGTCTCCGTAAGAAATACTCTTGCCGCCTCCGGAGACGACGCCGTCTTTGACGGAGAGCTTGTCTTTTGGCGCACCGAGTTTTTCTGACGCGAGATCTAGCAAGGCCTGGTAGGTGTAGGCAGCGGCCTTCCGGATGTTCGGCGTTCCATGGCCGAGGAAGTCGAAGGCGCCGCTGCCATCGGGCGTGAGATCGGTGTGTCCTGCGACGACCGTCGTGATGGCTTCGAAGGGCACGCTCAACTCTTCGGCGACAATCTGCCGATAAGCTGTAAATGTGGAGCCCTGGCCGAAGTCGCTTTTGCCGGTGCGAATTAAGAGTGTGTTGTCGGGGTGAATCTCGATCCAGGAAGTGGCGAGCGTGGGGTCGAGCGAGTTCTTGAAGGTCGCGGGCTTGGCGGTATCTCCTTTCAGAAGCTCCGGGCCGACGAAGCTGAAACCGACGACGAGAATGCCACCCGCTTTGATGAATTGACGGCGGGAGAGGGTTGGGCTGAGACCGTTCCTTGGACTTTTGCGCGCATTTTTCTCCAGCGTGCTTTGTTTATCCATGGTGGCCATCGCTTAGCTCCTCTTCGCCATGATTTCGGCAGCATGTTTTACGGCATCCATGATGGCGACGTAGGTTCCGCAGCGGCATAGATTGGGCGAGGGCCCAGAATTGGTGAAGGCGTCCTTGATCTGCGCCAAGGTCGGACTCGGATTGCTTTCGAGGAGTTCAGTGGCCTTGATCATCATGCCGTTCTGGCAAAATCCGCACTGAGGAGTCTGCTCTTCGATCCAGGCTTGCTGAACAGGATGAAGAGTGGTTTTCGCTTGCTCGGCCGAGAGGCCCTTTTGCTTGGCCCACCGCGCGGGCAGACCTTCCAGCGTGGTGATCTCCTGGTTGGCGACGCTGGCGACAGGCGTGACGCATGAACGCGCCTCTTTGCCGTCGACGAGAACGGCACAGGCGCCGCACTGCGCGAGCCCGCATCCGAATTGCGGGCCAATGAGTTCGAGATCGTTGCGCAAGACGTAGAGCAGCGGGGTGTCGTCAGGCGCATGAACCTCGCGCCGGACTCCGTTGACATTCAACGTGACCATAGAGAACCCCCTTCGAAAGCACGTTCAGAATTCGGATGAATCTCTTGCGTGAAAAATTCTCCAGTTTTTCGAACCCCACTCCAGCTGTGCCAAGGTCGATCTTAGCGGATATGTTAACTCGCAGGTGCGCTCGCCAGCACTCTATTACAAATAGGGCTGCCGGCCGAACTGAGACGACCCCGCGATCAGCGCAACGGTGTGATAACGGCTACGTCGAGCTTTGAATAGTACTTCTTCACGTCGCCCGTCCCGTACTTGGCGCGGAATTTCTCGATCACCGATTTCACTTGTTTCGCATCTGTGATCGGAACAGCCTTTAGTTCAGCTTTTGCGCTGCCCGCGGCAATCTGGATCGACGGGTTCTTGAGCACGTTCCTGTACCACTGCGTGTCGGAACCTTTTACTGGCAGAAGATCGAGCTCGGCTTCATCCAGCACGAACCAGATGGGAAGCGAGATGGCGCGTCCTGACTTTCGGCCGGTGACGGTGATGTTGACTTCGCTCGACTTCGAGAGCCCTTCCTTCAGAGCGTCTTTTTGCGCTGCCACGGTATCCTCCTGTACTTTCGCTTCAGTCCTTGCTTTCAGATTTCGCGAAAACTTCTTTTGCAACCATCATGGCACTCATCCCGTTGGGCCAGCCTGAATAAAACGCGAGATGGGTGATGATCTCGATCAATTCTTCCTTCCTGACTCCATTCCGCACGGCGAAGCTCAGATGAAACCGTAGCTGGTCCGGACGATTCATGGCAACCAGAGCAGCCACCGTGGCAAGACTGCGGTCGCGCTTGGAGAGTTCGGGATGCTCCCAGACTTCGCCAAAAAGCACGCGATCCGTCAAATCGGCTAACCCGGGTGCGATGTCGCCAATCAACTTCTGGGCTGCGGACGGCTCCTTACTCATGGCTATTATTCCTTTCACGTTCAGTCATCGGAACTGATCGAGTTCTTCTTGATGCTCAGCGGCCCACTAGCTGCTGCAGTTCTTCCGGGTACCGCGCGCCCTGGACCGTGATTTTGGAAGCGGCGTTGTCGATTTGATGCAGATCCTCAGACGTGAGTTCGACGGCAGCGGCTCCGATGTTTTCTTCGAGGCGATGCAGCTTGGTTGTGCCGGGGATGGGAACGATCCATGGCTTCTGCGCCAGCAGCCACGCGAGTGCGATCTGCGCGGGAGTCGCCTTCTTTTGCTGGGCGATCGAACCGATCAGATCGACAACCGCCTGATTCGCTTTGCGGTTCTCCGGCGAGAAGCGAGGGACGATGTTGCGGAAATCGCTTTTGTCGAACTTCGTGTCTTCGCTGATCTTTCCTGTGAGGAAGCCCTTCCCGAGAGGACTGAATGGGACGAATCCGATGCCGAGTTCCTCAAGCGTTGGGATCACTTCTGTTTCGGGCTCTCTCCACCACAGCGAGTATTCGCTCTGGAGCGCGGTGACGGGCTGAACTTTGTGGGCACGACGGATCGTTTGGACGCCCGCTTCGGAGAGGCCGAAGTGCTTCACTTTGCCTTGCTGGATCAGATCCTTCACGGCTCCCGCGGTGTCCTCGATCGGCACGTTCGAATCCACGCGGTGCTGATAGAGGAGATCGATGACGTCGGTCCTGAGGCGCTTGAGCGAGGCTTCGGCGACTTCCTTGATATGTTCTGGCCGACTGTCGAGCCCGAATTGTTTGCCGGTGTTCGGGTCAAGTTTGAATCCGAACTTGGTGGCAATCGCTATTTTGCCGCGGAACGGAGCGAGGGCTTCACCCACGAGTTCTTCGTTGGTGAACGGGCCGTAGACTTCGGCGGTGTCGAAGAAGGTGACGCCGCGCTCAACGGCCGCGCGAATCAGAGAGATTCCGTCTTGCTTGTCAATGGCGGGACCGAGGCCGAAACTTATTCCCATACAGCCCAGGCCGAGAGCTGAAACTTCCAAGTTGCTTTTTCCAAGTTTGCGTTTTTGCATTGTTGCTCCTTCGAAATCAGTAGTGTTCCCATGTAACTGACCAGTGTTCGTCTGGCCGCGCCGACCTGATGATCAGGTGGCCGTCCTCGGAGAACTGGTACACGCGCGGCAGGTCTTTGCCAACAAGAAGGTCGCGCGTATTCGATCCCCACACGTGATGGGTCAAGGTGTGCGTCTCTTCATCCACGTCGTAGCTCCCGAAGGAAGCCTCGTAACCATCCTGGACGTATTCATTGGATGGAACATTCGCTGACTTGGGATACATGAGCTGTACGGACATTTGGCCATCGAGCGTGTAGATGAGCATCCCTTTCGGCTGAGCGGCGGCACTGGACTTCCCATCGGGGCCTGGCGCTTCGATCCGCGTCAGGTGCCAGGCGCCGATCAGCTTCTGCTTGGCAGAACCTTCCGTTGCAGAACTCGCCCTTGAGGAATCAGCGCCCGCGTCTTTCTTCGATTTGGACTGGATCACGGAAACTCCACTGAGCGCGACAAACGATGCGATCGTCCAACCGAGTAGCGGTCTCATGTCTCGACTTCTCCTGTTACGTAGGGCTGTCACTCACATCTTGCCCTGCTGCATGGGTTGCGGTCAGCGGCGAATTCGTCTGCCTTCGCCGAAGCCTAAGCATAGCTTCCTGACCCTCCGACCTCTTGCCTATTTCGATGAAGTTCTTGCCAAATTCTCCGAACGCTTTGCGGACATGAGTATCGCGGTTGATCCGAGGTGCGGCCCTCGTAGTCGGCAGGAAAGCTCACCAACAAACCCTGGACTGACCATTAAGAATCGATTCTAGTAGTAGCTGAGCTTGAAGGCGCTCTTGTAGCAGAGGGCGCGGGTGCGCTTGATGCGGCTGCGGCTGTAACTTGCCCAACGATCGGCGACTTGCGCGAATTTCTCTTCTCCGGTCAGGCGATGCATGATGCGCAACTGGACTATGTGCAGTTGGTGATAGAAGGGGCTGGCGACCATGGGCAGGCGCGTGCCCGCCTGCTCGTAAAGCGACCAGAATCCCAGATCGTAGCGGTCGAGATTGTGCAGGAGCGTGCGCACGGCGCTTGAGAACAGCTCGCGCGTCGCGGGATGTTCCGTCGCGAGGTAGTAATCGTAAATGCCCCACGATGCCCAGATGAAGCCGTTGAGAATGTGCGTGGGGGGCGAGACGATGTATTCCTCGAACCAGAGATCGCCAGACTCATCGGTGAATGCGACACCACCCTCGCTTACGGGTTGGAAGAAGCTGGCGATGGCCCGCTGGGCAGCGTCCATGTAACGCGAGTCACGAGATTCTGTGTGGGCGCGCACCAGCACGGAGATTCCCTGCCCTTGCGCCAGTGCTGAGTACCACGGCGCTTTGAGAGTGTCGCGGTATTCCCAGTCGAAATGGTGGTTCCAGACAGCGAGTCCCTGCGCGTTTTGTTCGAGGTGCGAGCAGAGCCAATCGGCGCTCAACAGAAATTTCATGCGACGGACCGGGTCGGCGGTGCGGCGGAAAAGATTGTAGTTGCCGAGTCCGTATTGCGCGATCGCGATGGGGTTGTACTGCAGACCGATTTGGCCGTGGTAGTCGAGTTGCGGCACACCAGAGGCGTCGTATGCCCCGCGGTAGTCGGCCTTCTCGGCGAACAACATGTAGTACTCGCCCAGCTCTCCGGGCTTCGCGTTGGGATTCTCGGCTGGAGTCTCGTGCCAGAAGGTTAGATGGCTCTTGCCGCCAACCAGGTAGGCGCTGAAGATGCGTCGGTAGTAGCTGAGAGTGGGCAAGGCTTCGGCTGAGATCGTATTCCATATTACGGCAGACGGATGTGGCGGCGGATGCCGGCGGCCCGCTTAGGATCTTAAAACCTTCAACCACAATGGACACGAAGGTTCACGAAGGAAACAGCCACGACTCTTCCAACTAGCGACTCATCGAGTAGAGCGAGGTGACCATGTTGTCGGCTTCTACGGCGATCGTCGTCACGGCAAGAAACTGCGTACTGTTGTCTCCGTCTGGTAGGAGCGCGTTGCCGTATTGCAAGAGTCCCATAGGCCATCGGTCTTTTCGCCATTGGAGCATGGATCGCCATCCTTCGGATGGGTCGCCGCCATAGATTCGGACGTGGCGATCGAGATTCACTTCACTCGGTTCCACCATGGTGGAGAAGAAGACTTGGCTTCCAACGCGGCATCCGTAGATCGACGAACTGCTGAGGGGAGCAAGTTGCGACAACTCTCCCTTACGGTCGAGGTGGTAGATGGAATTGGACTCCAGCGGCGTGTCGGAGGAAAAGTAGAGTCCGCCTTCCGTAGGAACGAGGGCAACTGCACGCGCCTGTTGGTTGCCCTGGAGGACGGCCTCGACATGGCTGAAATCGCACGCGGCGCGGAGGATGCGGCATTCGTCGGCGTAGTCGCCGGTCAGTATCCAGAGGCAGTTTCCCCACGGATCGTGGACGATGTTGTGGACGTGACGGATGGCGCCCTTGGGAAAAGTGTAGGCGACAGTCCATTTTTCGCAACCGTGGGCGCCGGCATCGCTAGAGGCGTAGATGTGGACCTCGTCGCGGGAGGGATTGTCGAAATATTCTCCCCAATAGACGGCGCCTCCGGGAACTGCGGTGATGTGCAATGGGCGCGTGCCGCGAGTAATCGTATGCGTCTGTCGGAACTCGGTTTCGTTTGGACCGAGCGTGACAATCGCTCCTGGAACCGCGCCCACGAGTCCGCCGGACGGAAGCACGGCGAGCGCGTGGAAGCCGTCGCGGAACAGCCGGGCAGTAAGACTCCTCGTCACGGAGAGGCGGCGACGCAGGGCGGGCTGGAAGGTGCCGACCTCTTCCCAATTCAGACTGGCGGAGACGTTTTCAATTCTCGCGCGCAACAACCGGTAGCCTCGCGACGCATACAGATGTTCGCCGGACCATGCGAGCGCTCGCAGCCGAGGAAATCGGCCGGCGCGAACTAGCCCCCCTTGCCGAACACTATCTGGAGACTTGGCGGCAGGCTGTGCTGTCATGAGGGCTACAGAGAGACTATTGCTACAACAATATCAATCACTCCGGCAGAACCATCTTCATGCAGAAACAACTCCCGCCGGCTTTTTCGAACTCCGAAGTATCCACGATCACCGGATTCAGTCCTTCGTGATGAAGAATGGTTTCCATCTGTAGCGTCACGTACGGCGTGATGTAGCTGCCGCCTACCACAATCCCGTTTCCCATGAAGCGGTGCGCCTCGTCGGCAGTGAGAAGGTGAATGCGCTTCCAGAATTTGTGAATCGTCGCTAGCGCCTCGCCGGAATAGGCGCCGGGAAAAATCAGCGCAGCATCGTCGTTTAGGGGGCAGAGGCAGGTATCGAGGTGGTAGCAGTAGGGATCGACGAGCTGCAGGGGCGCAACCGGAATTTCCATTTTGGACATCGCTTCGGAGAACTTCTCGACTCCGCCCCGCGTGCTGCGGAAACCGTAGCCTGCGTAAATGCGCGATCCGTCAGGATGCCATAGCAGATCGCCATGGCCTTCGAGGTACTCTCCGCCTGATTCCAGGTTGAGATCGATGACCTGATAGTCGCGTTGGCGACACCATTCGACGAAATAGGGCACTTCGCGATGTCGCGATGGGTAAACCATGCGACTAGGCACGACGAATTTTCCGTATCCGTCCTTCGCGCCCACAAAGACCTGATTCGCCGCGAACACCATATCTTCGAATCCCGCAATGGGATCGACGGTTTCCACGTCGCATCCATGTTGATGCAAAACGCTACAGAGATTTTCCCACTGGCTGCGCGCTTTCGCTCGGTCCACTGGAGTTTCTCGCGACATGTAGGGATTTTTCTGATCGACGACATCGAAATAATCCGGTGGACAGAGCAGCACCTTAAGCATGGTCATGATGGTAGCTGTCCAAACGCATCGCGGGCAATCGGGTCGCGGCGATATCTCGGCACTTGTTGCCGATTAGTCGGCAAACGCAAGGAAAACTGCAGCTTCGAATCAACGTTGGACCCTTCTAATCGCTTTGGACCGCATCAGGGAAAACCTTGGCATGCGAAGCGCACATGATGCGGAATCAGTTGCTCGCCGAGTTTCGTTTGGCTGAGCAGGAAATTGACAAAAACATGCTCAGCCAATGTGCTAATCCGCAATGTTGCCAGCCCCTCCTCAAGCTCAGAGAGGGAAAGCTGTTTCTGGTCGAGACCGACCGCATGGCCAAACCTGGTGAATCGACCGCGCCTCCGTTTGTTCGTGCGCGGCAACCGCAGCGTCTTGTGGAGCATTATTGGCTGTGCGACAGCTGCGCCGCCGATTGGACGCTTGCCTATGACGGGATTCGTGGAATCACGCTAGCTCCGCTGAGGCGGCCGGTCGCGAGTTTGGGAGCTGCGGCGAGTTCTGCCCAGAGCGGGGTGGCGTAGCCTTTCGTTTCCCAGCAAGGCCTAGGCGTATCCGTCCTTTTTCCAGGTCTTCCAATCGTCGCGGACAATCTTTAACATCTCCACCGTCGCTGCATGAAGCCACCTTCCTTTCTCTTTCTGTATGTGGCGGAGGATCGGCTTGCGGGCGGCACGGGTTCCCAGATGGATATTGGCTGTTTCAAAGCCCATGGCGCGGAGCAGACGCAATTCCGCCCCTTGGGCTTTGAGAGTTGCCAGTTCAATCCGCGAACAATGGGGCCCGAGGCGGCGCACGATCCAACGGCCTCGTAACTGGACAAAGGGGTCAGGACAGCGAACGGCGTGGCTGATGACCGCCTGATAGAGAATCTCCGAGGGGCCATCGTGGTCTTTCGCCCAATAGCATGCGGAGGAAACCATGGCCTTGGCCTCGCGGGCGATTCTGGCGCCGTGCCAGTCAGCGATGGCCACATAGCGCGCATGCCCCAGACTGCCTAGGCCCGCAACACGCCGGGCAATACGATAGCCAATATCGCGTGACGGCATGAGATGCTCAATCGCGTCTAGGGCGCTGACCGGGATCTGCTCCTTGAGGGTCGGGAGGGCATCCATTTTCGCCCAGAAGCGGACGGGATCACGCAATTCACTTTCGGCAATCAGTCGGAGCCACTCGTTGTTCTCTCCCAGAACGAACGGGAGGCCGCCCTCGTGTAACGCTTCGCGATAACCCTCGAGAATCGCATCGCAGATGTCTTTGTGCTTGAGTGGCAAGTTCCGCATCTCGGCGGCCAAGTGGGCGCTCACTGCGAGCCGGACCAGATCGTTGGTGTAGGCCAGGGGATGAGCTTCGTCGAAGTCGTTCACGCCCCAGATGAGGCGTCCTTCGATATCGCGCCATGTGCCGAAATTTTCGATGTGGAGATCGCCAACCGCCAATACATGCGGCGCCTTAGCCAGCTCTGGACATATCCCCGGCCAGACCTGTGCCCAGCGGTAGTAGGTGGCGCGCAAGAAGGGAAAGACGGCCGACTTCATGTTGTCGTGCTTGAGATGAACATCCTTCTTGACCAGGTCGGTGCGATGGCCGAGCCACCCTTCGTACTGGCGGGTCGCCTTGACCACGTTCATAGCAGGGAACAATATGCCAGCACTGGGTTGAAGTCAACGGGCAGAACTGCGAGGAGTTAGGGGCGGAGACAATCGCCGGGCGCCGGCGCGGCTGGTTCACCTTGGGCCTGACGCCCGGCAATTGCAGAGCAGGCAGATCAACTTTCTCGATCAGTTCTTGAAGTGAGCCGCATTTTTCTCGATGAATTCCTTCTTTTCTTCAGGCACATCTTCGAGGGCATGAATCGAATCGGACCCGCAGGCGGGAACGCAGGCGCCGCAGTCGAGGCATCCCTCGGGATCCACATACATCTGAGTGGCGGCTTCGAACCCCGGCTCGTCCTGCTTCGGATGGATACAGTCGGTGGGGCACACCTCGACGCAAAGAGAGTCTTTGATGCAGTTGTCAGTAATTACGTAGGCCCCATGGTGAATCGGTCTCCAGAATGAAATGAGCGTTTTCTGCTCGCCCGAAAATGAGTGTAAGAAGCATGGGAGTAATCCAGCGGTGATCGAGGTCACAGTCGGATGTGACGCCGAAAAGATGACAACCGCGGAGAGATTCTAGCGAGTTGCGTACCGCGATCAGGTTGCAATTTTCGGATGACGACAATCACGCGCAACTGTGACGGAGGTCACAGAAATAGAGGGGCAAAGGGGCTTAAATAGGCACAATTGAACTAGGCCTTCTAGTCAACAGAATCGCCCGGCTCCACCCACAGAACCCCACAAGCCGTTACCCCAGACGGCGGGAGCCGGGCGCTTGAAGGCTCTCGAAATTTTAGGATATCTCCCCCCTTTCCCCACCCTGGCCCATCGGCAAATCCCCACGACTCACCATCGACGGAAGCTGTGTTCGTGCAGACACAGGCGTGGCAGTGCACACACTAAACCCGTCTTACTCGCGCTAATCAACTGTCCTATTTTCAGCTAGATACAGATTGGCTTTCGTCCTGCCCCTTATATCGGCGCACGACAAATTCACAGGGGGCAAATATGGACGGCAGAGCGGCGACGAGATGGGCAGGGCGAATCCTTCTGGCGGTACTTATGCTCAGTCTGACAATACCCTCTTTCTCACAGTCGGCCCGATCGCCGGCCGCAAGACCCGTCGGCAGCCTTCGCACTCCAAGAATCGTTGTGGTCAGTATTCCGGACCGAAAACTTGCCGTGATCGACGACGGAAACGTGATCGTCAAGTTCTCCGTTGCTGTGGGCGCTGTAACGAGCCCCAGCCCCACGGGCAGGTTTCAGATAGTCAGCCGCGTTTCCAATCCCACGTACTATCGCCCCGGGACGGTAATCCCCGCTGGCAAAGGCAATCCGGTGGGCACGCGCTGGCTGGGGATCAGCCAAAAGGGATACGGCATTCACGGCACAAACGCTCCGAAGTCGGTGGGGCACGCGGCATCGCACGGGTGTATACGGCTGCGCAATCGCGACATGGAGCAACTGTTCAGCATGCTGCGAGTGGGCGATGTGGTTGAGATTCGTGGCGAGCGCGACGAGCAGGTCGCGCAGATCTTCGGAAGCGGAGCGGACGAGACAACCGTCGCTGCGGTACAAGCGCCTACAGCGTCGGGCGGGCAGTAGCACGAGTCGTGGTCCGTCGGCTGAAGGAATTGGAACTCGTAGTTGATCACAGGAGGACTTATGCAAATGGCAATCACATTCATGGCACTGGTCGCAGGACTGGTTCTGTCGCTGGCTGTGGCACTGCTGGCGGAAGAACTCATTTTCGGGCAGGTGTTCCGCTTGTTCTTTGCGCCGTCGAAGCTGGCCCGGCAGACGGTGGCGGTGAAGTCAGGGCAGAAACGCTGAGTTACGCAGTAACTCACAAAGGAGAACGACGATGCTGGCGCTGCAGCACCTGCTGATTGCCGGTGGCCTCGGGATGATCCTCGTCGCTGTAAGCATTTTGGCTTATGACTCGTACTGCGAACTGCTGTACCGGCGTGCCCTGGCGACACCGGGAATGGGCGCGCTGCCGCCACGTCCGCAATGGCGCTGGCGCACTTCCTTGGCCCTGGCGCTGTTGGCATGGGGACCGATTCTGCTCGCGTTGAGCATTGTTGTCGTGCCTAGCGGGATGGCTGGCATTCGAGTTAGCGAAACAAGTGGAACCGTGCCGGGCACCTTGTATCCGGGCGTGCATTTTATGACGCCGCTGGTGGAGGACGTCGCACTGTTCGACACGCGGGACCAGGCCTTCACGACTGGGGTTTGCGAGGACGGAAAGAATGCGGCCGCGAACGTCTCGACCCGTTCTCAACTCCTCGACGTGCAAGCCAAGGAAGGACGAAACGCTTGGGCTGGCGATCACGGTGCGCTACCGGCTCGATCCCAAGCGTCTCGACTACATTCAAGGCAATCTGCCGCGCCCGGTGGAGAAGGAAATTGTTCCGCCGATCGTAGCCAGCGTGTGGCGAGAACTGATCCCGAACTATACGGTGCGGGATGTTTTCTCTGCTAAGCGGGAGGAAGTACGGACACGGGCCGCTGGCATGATCACGCAGAAGCTGGCCACGGATGGAATCGTAGTGAAAGAGGTGATGCTGCGTGACATCCATTTACCGGAGGAGTATGCGAAGAGACTGGAAACGCTGCTATTGAAAGAGCAGGAAAACGATCGCATGGAGGTGGAGACGGAACTGAAGCCGAAAGCGGTACGCATCGCGCAGCTCGAAGCCGAAGCGACGAAAGTGCAGCAGATCAAGCAAGCCGAAGGCGAGGCGCAAGTACACGTCTTGCAGGCCAAGGGAGAATCCGACGCGATGCAGTACACGTTGCCACTGAAAGAGAAACAAATTCAGCGGAGCAAACTGGAAGCGGAAGCGCGCAAAGAGGCAACCATCCAGAATGCGGAGGCTGCGGCGCCAGCCAAGGTGATCGACAGCAAGGCTGAGACGGAGCGGCGAAAGCTGTTGGCGAACGCGGAGGCGGATCGCATTCGCGTTACGGCAGCTGCTGATGCGGAGCGGCTGTCGAGCGAGGCTGCGATTTTGAAACAGAATCCGCTGTTGATTAACCAGATCGTCGCCGAACGGCTGTCGGACAAGCTGCAGATCATGATGGTTCCGGCCGATGGGAAGTTCTTCTTCGCTAATGATGTGCTGCGCAGCATGAGTGTGGCGAATCAGACGGCGCAGGCCGAGCCACCTGAAGTGCAACCGCGATGAGTCCTGTAGGCTTGCGAAAAAATCCCGCAAGTCCCAGCTGACTGCGGGCGCTGTCGCTACGTGAGTTTCACGGTGTCCAAATAGGACAGGGGAGAAAGGCGGGCCCATGCGCGGAGCGGTTTATAATTCGGCCATCCCGAACATGGTGAAATGCGCCTTACGCTCTGCGCTCGGCCTCGAGGTAGTCCTTCAATTCTCGTTCTTGATGCTCGGCCTGGCGGCCACGGCACGTGCTGTGGATTGGAGCACCCCCGAGCAGCAGCTGGCCCGGAAGATTGTCGCGGTCACCGGGCCCGGAGCCGTGGCCCTGACGGTGGAAAATCGCTCGTCGCTCGGGAGGCGGGACCACGAGGTCATCCGAAACGGCTTGCGCAGCGCACTTGAAGCGGTGGGCTTTCGGTTCGTGAAGCCCGAGCAGGCTGCGGCGACGGTTGCGGTTGCACTGTCGGAGAATCCAGCGTCCTATATTTGGGTGGCGGAGATTCGCCAAGGCGCAGGCGAGGCTGCAGTGGTGATGGTCTCGATCCCGCGCGCGGAGAGTCCGGCCGGAGTGCGAGATTCAGTACCACTCAGCTTGCGCAAGATGCCGCTGTGGACCAGTGACGATCCGATCCTTGATGTTGCGGTTCTGGAAGAAAACTCGACGCCCACACACATTGCGGTGCTCGATCCTGAAAAGGTTTCGCTCTACCGTTTGCAAGGCGGAAGGTGGCAGCAGGAGCAGGTATTGGGAGTCGTCCACGCGCGGCCGTGGCCGCGGGATTTACGCGGACGGATGATTCTGGCCAAGGATCATCTGCTGGACGTTTTCCTTCCGGGCGTGGTATGCCACAGCTCGTCTGGGACGCCGCCGGCCTTGAGTTGCCATGAGAGTGACGATCCATGGCCGTTGGTAGGTGGGACGCTGAACGGCGGCGCGTTGTCTGTTTTCCCAAGTGCGGGACTGGCGAACGGAGCTTCCACTGTGGTTCCACAACTCGGTGCCTTCTTCGCGCCCACGCGCAACTTTTTTACTGGAGCTCTGACTCCCGGTGTCGGCAAGTTCACAGCGGTGGCCAAGTTCTATTCTGCCGCCCTGTTGCCTCGAGACAAATACCCGCTATGGATCTTCGCCGCCACCGACGGCCAGGTACACATGGTCGACGGCGTAAGCGACCAAGCAGCCAAACTGGGGTGGGGCAGCGATCTGGCGAGCGTCAAGACATCCTGCGGAGCGGGTTGGCAAGTGCTGGCCACGAGTTCTGTAGATGACGCCGGCGATTCTGTGCGGGCGTACGAATTTCCTGACCGCGATCCGGTGGCCGTGAGTGTGCCCATCGATCTGCCGGGCGCGGTCACGGCGCTGTGGACTGAAGCCAAGGGTGATACGGCAATAGTGGTCACACGAGACCGAGAGACTCGGAGCTATGAAGCATTTCGCTTGGCGCTGGCTTGTAGTCAGTAGCGCGATGATCGGTGGGTTCGTGGCGGGCGCAGAGACACGTCCGCAATACGGCGGCACGCTGCGAGTGGAGATGCGCGCGGCGCCCATGTCGCTTGATCCTGCGGACAGCGCACAGCCGGACTCGATTGCACGGCGCAATCTGACGATTCTGATGTTCGACACCCTGGTGACGAGCGACGAGAATGGACGATTACAGGCTTCGTTGGCCGCATCGTGGCAGGTGCCGCCAAGTGGCCAGCGCTGGCAGTTTCACCTGCGTCGGGGAGTGAAATTCCATGACGGCACGGCGTTGACTGCTGAGCTTGCCGCGGCTTCCCTGCGCACTGCGAATCGTTCGTGGAATGTGTCGGCGGATGCCGATTCCGTGATCATCGAACTGGATGGCGCCGATCCCGAACTCCCGGCCGAACTGGCTTTGTCGCGCAACGCCATCGTGAAGAGAACTTCCGACGGCAAGCCGAGTGGCACCGGGCCGTTTCACATTACGGATTGGCAGCCGGGAAAGAAATTGACACTCGCTGCCGAGGAAAACTACTGGCACGGGCGTCCATTCCTTGATGGCATCGAAATCGAGATGGGGAAAAGTTCTCGCGATCAGCTGATCGCTCTGGAAATGGGCAAAGCAGATCTGGTGGAAGTCGCATCGGAGCAGTCACACCGGGTTGCGGCGGAAGGACGCCTCTTGGCCACTTCTGCGCCCATCGAACTTCTGGCATTGGTTTTCACACGGGCTGTGACGTCTTCGGACGAAAAGTTGTTGCGCGAGGCCCTGGCATTGAGCGTAGAACGAGGATCGATTCGCAATGTGCTGCTTCAGGGCGCAGGCCAGCCTGCGGCGAGCATGCTGCCGAATTGGCTGAGTGGTTACGCGTTCGTTTTCCCCACGGACGCAGACTTGCCGCGGGCGAGGCACACGCGAGAACCGGTGCACACAATTCCAACTTGGACTTTGGCATACGACAGCGGCGACCCGGTAGCTCGACTCTTGGCGGAACGCATCGCACTCAATGCCAAAGATGCAGGTCTGTCTTTGCAACCAACGATTGCGTCTTCAGCCGATTTGCGCTTGGCGAGAATTCCCCTGGCATCGACTGATGCGTGGATTGCACTACTCAATGTAGCCGCAAAGACTGGAGTGCCCGCTCCGAAGCTCACCGGAAGTTCAATCGAGGATATCTATTCAGCCGAGCAGACAGAGCTGGCAGCGCAACGGGTCATTCCACTATTTCACCTACCTGTGACGTACGCGGTTACACCGGCCCTAAAGAACTGGAGGCTGCGGCTCGACGGAAGCTGGAGCCTAGCCGATGCGTGGCTGGGGATTGGGAAGCCATGACTTTTCGCCGCAAGCTGTTGAGCGTTTTTGCGCTCACGGTTTTCTTGTCGGTAGCGGCGGTCGCGGGACTTGTGCTCGCCGTAACCCGAAACGCTTTCGAGAAGACCGAAGGCCAGAGGACCGCGGCACTCATCACGCAGTTTCAGCGCGAGTTCACTCATCAAGGCGAAGAGGTCGCTCGGCGCGTGGAAGCCATCGCCGCATCGGAGCCTGTCACCCACATGGCAACCGCGATCGCCGGCGCATCCGCAGACTCCGCCGGATATTTGGACTTGGCAAAGTCGCAGGCAGATATTCGGCAGCTCGACTTCTTGGAGCTTGTGGATGGGCACGGGACCATCATCTCGTCGGCGCAGTGGCCGGCGAAGTTCGGCTATCCCGAGACTGCGTTCGAAAGCCTTGCTGCATCGGGCGAGCAAGCATTTTTGAAGCAGGAAGAATTACAGGACTCGAATGCCCTTGGATTATTTGCGGTTAGGGCGACACGTGTGGGAGATCATCCCATTTATGTGATCGGCGGCCGGCGCTTGGACAAGAACTTCCTGTCCGCGCTGGACTTGCCTGCAGACATGCGCGCGCTGCTTTATCAGAATCGTGGAGATCATTTTTCAGCTGATCTGCTGCTGGATCCGTCTGTCACGGGAAACACTCCCGATCCGGCCCGGCGCGCAGACAAGTTCGCAACTCTGATTGACGCCGTGCGGCAATACAACGTGGAGATGACCGGGATTGTGCAATGGTCGTCGGACCAGGCAGACGACGAGGTGTTTCACGCGATCCCGCTGCGGGGAGTGAGCAAAGATCGTCCGCTGTTGGGCATCTTGCTGATCGGAACCTCGCGACGCTCCTATGTGGATTTGAAGCGACACATTGGCGCGTCGGCGATGCTCGTAGGCGGGGGCGGGATCGTGGTGGCGATCCTGCTGAGCAGTTGGGCCGCGGCCAGAGTCACGCGTCCAGTGGTGCAGTTGGCTCGTGCGGCGCAGAATGTTGCTGCGGGAAACTGGGACACACGGGTGGAAGTGCCGGGAGAAGACGAGGTCTCGCAGCTGGCAGAGTCGTTCAATCGCATGACAACGGAGCTGCTGACACAGAAAGAACGCTTGGTTCAGACAGAGCGCGTCGCCGCTTGGCGCGAGTTGGCGCGGCGCCTGGCTCATGAGTTGAAGAATCCGCTGTTCCCGCTTCAGCTCACGGTTGAGAATCTAGTGCGGGCGCGGATGCAGAGTCCGGAACAATTCGATGAAGTGTTCCGCGAGAGTTCCCGCACGCTGCTTGCAGAGATCTCGAATCTCAAGACCATTATTGGACGCTTTAGTGAGTTTTCCAAAATGCCGCAGCCGCACTTGCAGCAGATTTCCGTAAACCAACTGCTGCGGGGTGTAGCGCAACTCTTTCAGGCGCAATTGCAGACTCCAGGGCGCGCGCCCATCGCTTGCAAGCTCGAACTAGATGACACTCTTGGCGTGATCGCGGCGGATCAAGAACTGCTGCACCGCGCGATCTCCAATTTGGTGCTCAACGCGATGGACGCGATGCCGAAAGGCGGAACGATTACTCTGCGATCGAGGGGCGACGATGGCAAGGCAATGATTGAGGTCGCGGACACTGGTTCGGGACTCACGCGAGAGGAGTGCGAACGCATCTTCACTCCTTATTACACCAGCAAGCAGCATGGAACTGGGCTCGGCCTGGCGATTGTGCAGTCCGTCGTGAGCGATCATGGAGGCCGAATCAGCGTGCAGAGCGAACCGGGGCTGGGGACGACGTTCGTGATCGAATTGCCGAGCAGTGTCTCTACCCTGCAGAAGATCTAAGGCACGAAGAACAACGAGGCACACGAAGGAAGCGGGCCAGGAGGACGATTGCCCATCAAAGCGCACCTGTTGATCGTCGATGATGAAGCCAACACGCTGGCGTCGCTTTCGCGCGCCTTCCGACTGGCCGGACACGAAGCCACCGTATGCGACAACGCGGCGAAAGCTCTGGAACTGGCCAAGGCGCAGAATTTCGATTTGATTCTGTCGGACGTCGTCATGCCCGGAAAGGACGGTCTGACGCTGCTCGAAGAGTTGAAGCAGCAGGGAGTGTCGGCTCCGGTGGTCATGATGTCGGGACAGGCCCACATCGAGATGGCCGTGCGGGCGACGCGACTGGGGGCGCTCGATTTCTTGGAGAAGCCTATCTCCACCGATAAATTGCTGCTGACGGTCGACAATGCCCTCAAACTCCAGCGACTGGAGAGCGAAAACCGGCAACTGCGCCAGCGCCTGGGCAGGCACGAAATCATCTGGAAAGGCGAAGTCATGCGGCGAGTGATGGCGCAACTGGAGCGTGTCGCCGCCAGCGAGTCGCGCGTCTGCATTCTCGGTGAGACGGGTACGGGCAAGGAGCTAGTCGCGAGAACCATCCATGAGCGCAGCACTCGCGCGGCGGGACCTTTTGTAACGCTGAATTGCGCGGCGGTTCCGGCGGAACTAATCGAATCGGAACTCTTCGGACATGAGAAAGGTTCGTTCACCGGCGCCTCTGGACGACACATCGGCAAGTTTGAGCAGGCCGACCAAGGCATGATTTTTCTCGACGAGATCGGCGACATGCCGCTGAACATGCAGGCCAAGCTCCTGCGTGTACTGGAGGAAGGCGAAGTCGAGCGCATTGGCGGCGACAAGCCCGTCGCAGTAAACGTTCGCGTCGTGGTCGCGACGCACCGCGATCTGGAAGCGCGCGTGCGTGAAGAGAAATTCCGCCAAGACCTCTTTCATCGAATCTACGTATTCCCGCTGGCGCTGCCGCCGTTGCGCGAGCGGCGCGACGACATCCCCGCACTCGTCGAACACTTTGCCGCGCAAGTGTGCTCGCAGAATGGATGGAAGCCAGTTCCCTTCACCGCCGAAGCCATGGATGCTCTGCAATCGCACGCGTGGCCAGGCAATGTCCGCGAACTGCGCAACATGGTCGAGCGCCTGATGCTGCTTGCGACCGAGGGTCAGGTTGATTTGCCCACGGTGCAATTGGCGCTACCGAAAGCATCTGCGGGAGGAGCTGTCGTTCCCACTGCATTGGCCTCTGGCCCGCTAGCCGACCGCGTCCAATCGTACGAGCGCGAAGTCATCCTGGCAGAATTGAAGCGAAGCCATCACAACATGAGTCTCGCCGCGAAAGCGCTTGGCCTGGAGCGCAGTCACCTGTATAAGAAAGCGGAGCAACTGGGGATCGATCTGCGTGGGCTGCGCCGCGAGCAAGGCCCGCAGGATTGACCTCGGGTCATCGCTCGCAAACGACTGCGGAGACGCCGTGGCGAGAATATCGGTGGGAACATCACGCATCGCCTGTCTCGTTTTTTGGCTTTTTCCTCTGAGCCTTCTCGCCAGTGAACCGCCATCGCCTCCGGCTTACGGCGTGCGAATGGAACAGGCCTGGATTCCCATGAACGATGGCGTGCGCCTCGCTGCTACCTTGTACATGCCAGACGGTACAAAGGCAGGAGAGAAATTTCCCGCCCTCCTCGAATATCTGCCCTATCGCAAGGATGACGGAACCGCGGCGGGCGACTATCCGAAACATACTTACTTTGCTCGGCGTGGCTATGTGAGCGTGCGTGTGGATATTCGCGGATTCGGTGCGAGTGAAGGTGTGCCGCCGGAACGCGAATATTCCGAACAAGAGCAGGTAGACGGGGAACAGGTCATCGCATGGCTCGCGCACCAGCCGTGGTCGAATGGCAATGTTGGAATGTTCGGCATTTCTTGGGGCGGGTTTATCGCCTTACAAATGGCGATGCGGCACGCGCCCGGGCTCAAGGCAATTGTCGCCGTGCATGCGACCGCGGAGTTGTTTCATGATGACGTCCACTACATCGACGGCATCGCTCACATTGATGAGTTTGAATTGAATATGGACCTGGCGCAAGGCTGGGTGGGCGCGCCAGATTACTCACTGGACGAGAAAGTGCTAGGACCGCGATTCGACTCGCCGCCGTGGTCGCTTCTTTACTTGAAGCATCAGCACGACGGCCCCTTCTGGCGCGGCCGGGTGCGGCCGCTAAGTGAGATTACGATCCCGAGTTTTCTGATCGGCGGACTGCAGGACGGTTACCGCGACAATGTCCCCGACATGCTGATAAAGTCGAAGGCTCCGATCAAGGCGATCGTCGGCCCGTGGAACCATTCGTTTCCCAACGATGCGGACTTCGGACCGCGCGTGGAGTGGCGCGATCAGGCGGTGCGCTGGTTCGATCATTGGCTGAAGGGGCGGGACACCGGAGTGCAGAACGATCCTCGGTTCGTGGTCTACATGCAGTACTGGCATCCGCCCGATCCGAATCTGCAGGAAGTTCCAGGAGAATGGCGCCGCGAAGATGTGTGGCCACCGAAGAGCGCGAAGGACACAACCTTCTTCTTGCAGGGGAATCACACACTGGCGGCATCTGCCCCGAGTCACGACACGCACCATCTGAAATACGTTCCGACGGTCGGTGTTGAGGCGGGATTCTGGTGGGGAGAGTTGTTGAGCGATCCGCGGCCGGTGGATGCGTTCAGTCTCGTCTATGATTCCGCACCGCTCGACGCCGAAGTCGCGATACTCGGGCGACCGCGCGCGCTCTTGAAGGCCTCGGCGACAGCGCCCCTGGCTGACTGGTTTGCGCGGCTTTCCGATGTGGCTCCGGATGGCACCGTTACTCAGATCACCGGAGCAGGAATCAACGGAGCGCAAAGAGAGTCGTTGAGCGAGCCACGCGATCTCGAACCGGGCAAAGTTTATCCGCTCGATATTGAGATGCATCTGACTTCGTGGATATTTCCCAAGGGCCACCGCATTCGGGTAGCGATCTCAAACGCGTTGTGGCCAATGATGTTCCCAACTCCCTACGCAATGACCACATCGCTCGAATTGGGCGGGGACGGTGGATCGCAACTCGTGTTGCCCGTCGTGCCGGTACGCGGCGACACGGCGCCGGAATTTTCTCCTCCACAACCCGCAGAGCAGCGCACCGATATCAAGAATGAAGGGTTCCCATGGCCTGGAGAGTGGACCGTGGAGCGTGACGAAGCCCGTCAGAAAACTACCGTGTATTGGAAGGGGAAAGATGGATATGAGTATCCCTGGGGAACGGAGAATGATTTTGAAAACCTGACCTACGAGGGCGACGACGCGCATCCCGAAACGTGCTCAGTGCGCGGAGAAGCGGAGAGCATTTTCGCGTTGAAGGGTCGCACGCTGACATGGCGAGGCCACCTTCTAGTGACGACGGACCAGAAGAACTTCTACTACAAATACACGCGGGAGTTGCTGAAAGATGGAGAGATAATCAAGTCGAAGACGTGGCAGGAGACGATTCCGCGGGATCATCAGTAGCGACCATCGATAAATCGTAAAGACTTAGCTTGCTACGTCTCGGCCGGAAGCATCGCGAATCGTCGGATTCCGGGACCGCAAGCAACGACTCTACGACCTTCACTGCTTGTAGATCTTGCCATCTTTCATTACGAACTTAACATCTTCCAGCAGACGAATGTCAGCCAGCGGATCGCCTGCAACGGCAATGATGTCGGCGAACTTGCCGGGCTTGATCGAGCCGAGTTCACTTGTGTGACCAAGCAGATCCGCCGCGTCGCTGGTTGCGGCTTGGATGGCCTGCATCGGCGCCATTCCGTACTTCACCATGAATGCGAATTGTTTGCCGCTGGTGCCGTAGGGGCACACGCTAGCATCGGTGCCGAACGCCATCTTCACTCCGGCACCAACGGCTTTGCGGAAGTTATCGCGCTGAATCTGGCCCAGTTGCGCGTCGTGTTCTAGAAAGTCTTTCGGGATGCTTCCCGTCCTGCCCTCTTTCTGAATGCACTCCTCGTCGTAGATATCCATATCGAGGTAGGTGCCGTGCTGTTTGGCTAGTGCGATACCTTCGTCGTCGATAAGCGTGGCGTGTTCGACGGACGCGACACCCGCCCGAATTGCGTTCTTGATGCCATCAGGAGAATGCGCATGCGCAGCGACCCGCAGACCGAAGGACTTGGCTTCATCCACGGCCGCCTGTAGTTCTTCCGGAGTGAATTCACGGGAGTTTGGATTGCTGCTATGCGTGAGAACAGCGCCGCTGGAAAGAACCTTGATGTGGTCCGCGCCGTCATGCGCGAGTTGACGCACCACTTTACGCACTTCCCATGGACTGTCGGCGATGCCGTAGCGAAGGTCCCAAGGCAACGTTACGTCGGGCGCGAGGCCGGTCATGGCGCCGGCGCCACCAGAAATGGTCAAGTACGCTCCGGCTACAAACATTCGGGGGCCGACGATATCGCCGCGATTGATGGCGTCCCGCAATGCGATGTCGGTCAAAGCACGGTACGCGCCCACGTCACGCACTGTCGTGAAACCGGATTCGAGCATGAGACGCGCGTTGGGCACGGACTCCAGCGCGATCTGCGTTGCCATTTTTCGAGCACGATTGACCGGTTCTGGATCATGAACGCCATCGGCAAGATGCGTGTGACAGTCGATGAGACCGGGAAGCACGGTCATCTTGGCGAGATCGACGATCGTGGCGCCGGCGGGAACTTCGATTCCCTTCCCAACCTTCTCGATCTTCGAGCCCCGAATCAGAATGGTCTGATTAGTGAGGACGGTACCGGAATCAGGGTCAATGATCTTTCCCGCGCGGATCGCGGTAACCTGGGCGCAAGCCACGCCCCCTACAGCGCAGCACACTGCAAGAAGCCACAGAGTTCTTTTCACGACGCCTTTCTGTGTTCGATGACGCAGCTGCCCGCGGAACTCCAACGCCTAGTCGGCCGCTGACACAAACGGCGCGCGCGTTCCTTTCAGGTCAGCGGCGAGCAAACGGTGGAACAACTGCTCTCCGGCTTCGCGCCGCACGGAGAGACGTCCGGCGCTGTAGGCCCGCGACTTCAAGCCGCGCTGCACGTCTTCGCAGATGCCGAGATCTTCATCCTGCACTCGAGCGCCCACGTTCACCGACTGCGTGTTGTACTCGCGGCGTGCTTCGGAAACGTCGCCGAAGTAGAAGTCAAAGATGACGGTGCAGTGATCGGCATCGACCGGGATGACATAGTTGGTGTCCATGTATCCCTCATAGCAGTTGATCATCAGATTGGGATATTGCCAGAAGTACCATGCGCGATCACCCTTGCGCGTCGCGCCGGTAGCAGCATCTTCGTCGGATGACACCATTGGGCTCGACTGCAAACAGTACCGATCCTCGTTCTCGATGGTGTACTGCTTGTAATCGAGCACAGAGCTCAGGCCCTTGTGAAGGTGGGGGACGTGGTATCCGCCATCGAGGTAGTTGTCGACGAATACTTTCCAGTTGCAGTGGATGTTGTACGTCCTGCTGTCGAAGTAGCGCAATTTGCTGATGCCGAGAGGCGCAACTCGCTTGACCAAGCCCCCAAGAAATTCGTTAAGAGGCGGCGCTTGAGGATCGAGGTTCACAAACACGAAGCACTCCCAGGCTTCGACTCGAACCGGAAGCAAGCCGTTCTGGGCGCGATCGAAGTTCTGGACACCTTCGAACTCAGGCATGCCCTTGAGCGATCCATCGAGACCGTATTTCCAGCCGTGATACGGGCATTGCAACATGGCAGTCTGACCGCAAGGCTGCGTTATGACCGCTGCCGCGTGGTGGCGACACACGTTGAAGAAGGCGCGCAGTTCGCCGTCGCTGCCACGCACGATAACAATGGGCTCTCCCGCAAGGCGCGTGGCGACGAACTCTCCCGCCTTCTGGACCTGGTCGGTGCGGGCGACGAGTTGCCAAGTCTTGCCGAAAACGTTAAGCCGCTCGAGTTCAGCAATCCGTGGGTCGACATACCAGGGTGCGGGGATGGTCGAAGCCTCCGACAGAGGGGCACGGTCGTTGTAGCTGGAGAGAATCTGATCGATCGACGCTGACATGTTCATGTTCTCGATTTCGTGAAGTAATACCAGATGCGGTGCGAAGCTTTACCGGCGGCGGTCCGCACTTCCGTGATGCCGCGCACTCGATAAGTGACTCAGTGTCGCAGCGCCGATGGCCCTTTGCAGCACGGCAAGAAACTGCTGGATCCTCGCTTCTTTTTTCTCTGCAAGTTCCCCCTGCCGGCGAAACAATCCTGGATCGAGTTCCGCCGTGAGCAGCGCATCCTGAAACCGTTCCATCATCCAGTCGAGGATGGAGACAATCATCTCGATGTCCATATCCTTGCGCAGCTCACGCCGCTCCAAACCGAATCGGACGAAACTTACTGTGCCATATGGATCCTCGCTCATGAGAAAGCGGTTGATCTCACGTTTCAAGACAAGATCGGTGCCGTAGTTGCCCAGCAACGAAATACGGTAGGGAATCCAGTCCTCGCGCAGCAGATGCTCGGTACGCACCAGCCAGTAGCGGAGCACTTCGAAGAAGCCGGCAGTCCGGAACTCGGCGGGCGCATCAAGATACTTGGGGAACGAGCGCACGGCTCGTTTGTAGACCTCGAAGAACAGACCATCCTTACTGCCGAAGTGCTGGAAAATCGAACCTTTGGCAATGCCGAGCGTGACCGCGATATCGCCAACCCGTGCTGCGTGATATCCGTGCTCGGCGAAGTGTTGAGTGGCGGCTTCGATGATGCGAGCGCGCTTAGCCTCCGACCGAGGGCGCGCCGGAGCCTGCCGCTGGTACTGTGGAGGAGCAACGCGATTGCTGGCGATTCCCGGCATAAGCATCAACAATGACTGCAAGTCACGAAAGCATACAGCAGGGCCTCATCGATTTCAACTTCATTTTTGCTGCTACCTGCGATAGTGTTATCGAATTCCGGGGACGCATCGGTGACCACAGGTCAAAACGAAACGAGCAAGTCGAGAACAGTTTACGACGCGATTGTAATCGGCGCGGGTCACAACGGACTCACCACAGCCGCCTATCTCGCGCGCGCGGGGCTGTCGACGTTGGTGCTGGAGCGGCGCGACATCGTTGGAGGATGTTGCGTGACCGAGGAGATTGCGCCTGGATGTCGCGTATCAACGACTTCATACATCGCGAGCATGCTGCGCCCGGAGGTGATCTCGGAGCTGCGGCTCGCGGATCACGGCTTACGGATGGTCCCCTGCGATCCGGCGATTCAGGTTCCCTTCCCTGACGGCCATGTTGTCCCATGGTGGGCGGACCGCGAACGGGCTCGCCAAGAATTTTCGAAGATTTCCGCAAAAGATGCAGCGCGTTTTGTGCAAGTCGACGATCAGCTGAAAAAACTGGCACGTTACTTGCATCCGTTCTTCATGGAGCCTCCACCGGAGGTCGACCCATCAACCTTGAAAGGCTGGGCAGACTTATTCCGCGTAGGCAAGCGCTTCCGCGGCATTTCGAGTGCCGAGATTTCGCGGCTCGTGGCGTTTCTCACCGGCAGCCTTGGAGAATTTCTCGACCAGAACTACGAGTCCGAGAAAATGAAAACCATGTTCCTGGCGAATAACGTCTATGGGAAGCATGGTGGCCCTTACCAGCCCGGAACTGCGATCGGGCTGCTCTTCCATCTGCTCAGCGGGGGAGAACACGAACTGCAAGGCTTCTACGGCCATGTCATGGGCGGCATGGGATCGATCACCCAGGCGCTGGCTGCTGTGGGACGAAAGCTGGGAGTTGAGATTCGCACTTCAGCGTCAGTGGCGCGCATCGACGTGCGCAACGGCCGGGCACGCAGCGTTGTTCTCGAAGACGGAACTGAGCTTCGCGCCCGCATGGTGCTCTCCAATGCCGACCCCAAGAGGACGTTCTTGAAGCTGCTTGAACCAAAGGAATTGCCGGAAGATTTCCTCTTCGCCGTGCGCGGAATCAAAATGCAGGGACCATGCGCGAAAGTGAATATGGTCCTGGCTGAAGAGCCAAGGTTCACTGGCACCTCCCCGCAAGCTACGAAACTCGAGCGCACTTTCTACACTCTGGTTCCATCGCTGGAGTTCGCCGAGCGCTGCTACGACATCGCGAAGTTCGGAGAGATCCCCGAAGAATTGTGGGTGGATTGCGTGGTGTCATCGAACGCCGACGATTCCCTCGCGCCTCCAGGCAAACACATCCTGACGTGCTTTGTGCAGTACGTGCCCTATCACCTGCGGGAGGGCAACTGGGATGAGAAGCGTGAACTGCTGGGCGACCGCGTTGTCAGGAAGATCGCCGAATATGCGCCGAATGTTCCTGGGGCGATAGTGGCGCGGCAAGTACTCACGCCGCTCGATCTGGAACGCACCTACGGATTGACCGAAGGCAACATCTTTCACGGCGATCTGCGCCTGGAGCAACTCTTCTTTATGCGTCCGGTGCCGGGCTGGGCACAGTACCGCACTCCCATCGCCGGACTTTATCTGTGCGGCGCGGGGGCGCATCCCGGAGGCGGCGTTACCGGAGCGCCGGGACGCAACGCCGCGCATCAGGCTCTGCGCGATTGGAAGAAAGGGCGACTGCAGGAGGCCGCGGCGTGACGTCGTCAAACGGAAAATCCAGTTCACTGCCGAACACGGCTGACATTGTGATTCTCGGTGCTGGCGTGATGGGAGCGTCGATCGCCTTTCATCTCGCTCGGCGGAAAGCGGGAAAGATCGTTGTCATCGACAAAGACCACGTCGGCCGAGGCGGAAGCGGACGTTCATCTGCGCTGATACGCATGCACTACAGCTTTCCTCCAGAGGTTGAACTCGCCCTGATCAGCCTTCGCATGTTTCAGGATTGGCAAGAAATCGTGGGCCAACCCGGGGACTTCCGCAAAACGGGGTTCGTGCGCATTGTGCATCCCAATGAGACGGAGCGCCTCAAGCAAAACGTCGAGATGCAGCGCAAGCTTGGTGCGAGGGTCGACCTTATCGACATGCACGAACTCCACGAACTCGAGCCAGACTGGAATGTTGACGAAGTGGAACTGGCCGCCTACGAACCTGACTCGGGATACGGTGACGGTGCAGGGGTCGCAGGAGATTTCCTCAGTGCCGCTCGCGAAATGGGCGTGCAGTACTGTCCGCGCACACAGGCAAGTGAACTTACTACGGCGGACGGTCGCATCTCCTCCGTCGTCACCGACCAGGGAACAATCTCCGCTCCAATTGTCATTTCCGCCACCGGCCCCTGGACGCGCCCTCTGATACAGAAAGCCGCCTTCGACCTTCCTATCGAATGCGAATTCCATCAGGTTGCGATTCTTCGCAACGCTCCGGACATGAAGGGCGGCGGCTGTGCATGCATCGACTCGGTCACCGCGACCTATTTCCGTTCCGACGCGCGCGACAAGTTTCTGGTCGGTGATTTTTACGGGAAGCGTCCGATTGATCCCGATGACTTTCCCCAGCGTGCTTCCGACGATTTGCTGGAAGAAATTATTGAGCGAGCCTGCCGCCGCGTACCGAAACTCGCAGGCGCCGAAGTAATGCGTGGTGTCACTGGCGTATATGACATGACGCCGGATTCGCGTCCTCTGCTAGGCGAGATCCCAGGAACTGCGGGTCTCTACGTATGCGCCGGATTCTCAGGAATGGGCTTCAAGATTTCTCCCGCAATCGGACTAGTGATGAGTGAACTCGTGCTCGACGGCACAGGCCGGACGGTGGACCTCAGCGCCTTTCGTCCCGACCGTTTCAGCGCGGGCAAGCCGATCAAAGCCGAATACGAATATGTAGATGATTAACAACTCTCAGGAGCAGGCATGAAAAAGAAAGGCATCCTCGAACGCTTGAAGGAAGGTCCGGTGTTGGGCGACGGCGGCTATTTGCTGGAACTTGAGAAACGCGGATGGGTGCGCGCGGGCCCGTTCACTCCTGAAGTCGCCCTGCTCTATCCCAACGCGCTGCGCGAGCTCCACGTGGAGTTTCGCGAGGCGGGAGCGGAGGTTTTACAGGCCCTCACGTTTTATGCCAGCCGCGACAAGTTGGCGACCGTGGGTCTTGAGAACCGGCTCGAGGACCTCAATCGCTCGGCGGTTCGCGTGGCCCGCGAAGTCGCGGGAGATCAATGCCTGGTTGCCGGCAATCTGAGCCTGACGTGGATGTACGAACCCGGAAGTCCGTCGGCCGCCGACCGTGTCCGCAAAACGTTCGATGAGCAACTCGCCGTGCAGATCGACGAAGGCGTCGACCTCATCATCGGCGAAACTTTTTCCTGGCTGGGCGAAGCGCTGATCGCCGTCGAGCGCGCTAAGAAAACGGGGCTGCCCGCGATGGTCACGATCTGCTTTGAAAACAGAGACGAGACTGCCGAGGGCAAGAGTGCCGCCGATGCCGCGAAGGCGCTGTTCGACGCCGGCGCCGACATTGTGGGTATGAACTGCCTGCGTCCACCCCAGCACATCCTGGGCCCCATGGAAGAAATGCGAAAAGCGGTTTCCGGATATCTCGCCTGTCAACCGGTCGCGTATCGCACTCCCAATGACAAGCCCGACTTCACGAGCCTTCCTGAGTTTCCCTACGCGCTTGATCCACTGCAACTCACGCGAAAGGAAATGGCCGACTACGCAGTGCAGGCGCGCGATATTGGGATCAACTTCATCGGCGCGTGTTGTGGGACCGTCGCCATGCATATCAGGGAGATGGCTCGTGTACTCAACAAGCTGCCCGAGGATTCTCGCATTTGGAAAAAAGGCGGCGAGAAACCGATGTCGGCATACGAGTATTACGACCACGACAATCTGAAGGCCGGAAGCCCAAAATAGCCGCCTCTACGCGCAGACTCCGCGGGCCCCGAGTATCGGGGCATTCTTGTCGGCCTAAAGTCAGATTCGCGTTCGGGCTAGCCAGCTTTTCGCACACCCGGTTCTTGCGCGTGCACAAGAGGAACATCTACCAAGTGCTCACTTAGAAACCAGGTTTGCAGTTCGTTGGTGCGCAACACGTCGCTGATGACCATATCGTTGGTGCCGTCATCGCCAAGTTGCGACGCACGGCGTGCCAACTGCCGGCAATGGCCAATGATGATCTGGTGAGCATCGAGCAGACGGGAAATCTGGACTGGCACTTCTTCCCTGCCGCGCGGCGGACGCTCGATGCGCGTGGTTTCCGCGACGTCCGCGGCCATGGCCAGTGACACTCCACCCAGCAACTGGATCCGCTCGGCAATCGTGTCGACGATCTCCACCTGCTCGTCAAAGTGCTTGTCGAACAACAAATGAAGCTGGTAGAACGTCGGCCCCGCAACTTGCCAATGCGATTTCTTGTAGAGATCGCGCAGAGTCATGGAATCGGCCAGCAACAAGTTGAGTTGCTCGGTCATTTCGAGGCGCACCGGTTCCTCGAGTTCCAACGGCATCATCGGAGAAACGGTGCCATAGGCCTGAAGCTCTCCTGCATGTTGATGAATTCGCGGTTGTGCGCTGAGCGTGGTCTGGCGGCTGGTAGAAACCTCTTTCTTCGGCATGTGTCTCCTTAACAATCCTGCAGATGATTCTATTCCCAAAATTTACCGGCACGAAAGAGGGTCCGAGAGAAATCAAAATGCCGAAAGGGAAAGCTGGACGCACTTTTCACCTCCCGTTTATCTCGCCCGTCGAGTCCAACGACAGCGTTCCGAGTCACAGTCGAAGCCGAATGGTCGCAGGAAATCTATCCGACAGCCGGTTTGACGCCCCACCGTGCGGTTGTTATCATCGAAATGCGGGGTGGAGCAGTCTGGTAGCTCGTTGGGCTCATAACCCAAAGGTCGGTGGTTCAAATCCACCCCCCGCAACCAACGCAATCATAA
>DASRRV010000188.1:0-53354 GCA_035695545.1 Candidatus Sulfotelmatobacter sp.
CTCACCGACTCCGGCACCGGCGCCATGTCCACGCATCAGTGGGCCGCCATCATGGAAGGTGACGAAAGCTACGCGGGCAGCCGCAGCTTCGACCGCTTCAAGAATTCCATCCAGGATATCTTCGGCTACCGCCACGTCATCCCCACCCATCAAGGCCGCGCCGCCGAGCGCATCCTCTTCGGTGTCGCCTGCAAAAAAGGAGACATCGTCCCCAACAACACGCACTTCGACACCACGCGCGCCAACGTTGAATTCGTCGGCGCCGAAGCCGTCGATCTCGTCATCGAAGAAGGGAAGCATCCCGCGTCGACCCACCCCTTTCAAAGGCAACATGAACGTCGCCGCCCTAGAGGCGTTAATCCAGGGCGTCGGCCGCGAACGCATCCCGCTCGTCATGCTCACCGTCGCCAACAACTCCGGCGGAGGCCAGCCTGTCTCCATGGAAAACGTGCGCCAGGTCAGCGCTGTCTGCAAGCGCCACAGAATCCCGCTCTACTTCGACGCCTGCCGCTTCGCCGAAAACGCCTGGTTCATCAAACTCCGCGAGAACGGATACGCCGACAAAACTCCCAAAGAAATCGCTCAGGAAATGTTCCGCCTCGGCGACGGATGCACTATGTCCGCCAAGAAAGACGGCATGGCCAACATCGGCGGCTTCCTCTGCACCAACGACGATCTCCTCGCCCAACAGCAAAAAGATCTGCTGATTCTCACCGAGGGATACCCCACCTACGGCGGCCTCGCCGGACGCGATCTCGAAGCCATTGCCGTCGGCGTGCAGGAAGCGCTCGAAGAAGACTACCTCCGCTACCGCATCACCTCGACCGCCTATCTTGGCAATCACATCGCGTCTCACGGAGTCCCCATCGTCCAGCCACCCGGCGGACATGCCATCTATCTCGACGCCCGCGCCTTCTTGCCGCACATTCCCGCCGACCAATTCCCCGGCGTAGCGCTAGCCGCCGAGCTTTACCTCGAAGGCGGCATCCGCTCCGTAGAAATCGGCACGCTGATGTTTGCCGCAGCCGCGCAAATGGATCTCGTACGTCTAGCGATCCCGCGCCGCGTCTACACGCAGAGCCACATTGACTACGTAGTCGAAGTAATTCTGGAAGTCTGGAAGAATCGCGAAAACATCCCCGGCATGCGCCTGACCTACGAGGCCCCATTCCTCCGCCACTTCACCGCGCACCTCGAACCAGTGCCAGTCGCGGCAGTCACGCGATCCTGAGTTCTGTGTCATCCTGACCGAGGATTGATCTTTTCGCCTTCAGCGCAAAGGTCAACCGCAGTCGAAGAGCCTGCCCTGAGCGAAGCCGAAGGGATCCCTATCCACTCCCCTCATTCTCATGCGATCATGTCTCCCATCGCGCCCTCAGGAGCGATCCATGCAGACCCTCCTTCAGGATCTCCGCTACTCCCTGCGCCAACTCATCAAGAGTCCAGGATTCACTTGGACCGCGGTAGTTTCCCTGGCTCTCGGCATCGGCGCGACCACCGCCGTATTCAGCGTCATCTACGCGGCGCTGTTGAATCCCTATCCCTTCCACGCCGCAGATCGCATTGTGCGCCTCACGGCGACCAGCAAGTCGGGCCCCGGAGACTGGCTCAACCTCAACGGCCCGCAGATCCAGCAAGTTCGCCGGCTGCCCGTCATCGAGAGCGTGTTGGCCATGGACTACCATGCCCTCACCCTTACCGGAAACGACCTCCCCGAGAATGTCAACGAGATCGGCCTCATCTCCACCGGCTTCAACGATCTCGGTGTGCCGCCGCTGCTAGGCCGCGGACTTCTCCCTTCCGACTCTATCGATGGCCAGGACCCGCAGCCCGTCGGAGTGCTGGGATACCAATTCTGGCAAAAGTATTTCTTTGCGAATCCCGATGTGGTGGGCAAGACCGTGCAACTCGACCACAAAAATTACCTGATCGTCGGAGTGGCCGCTCCGCGCTTCAAGTGGTACAGCGCTGATGTCTACCTGCCGCTGAAGCTCTCACAGGATTCCTCGGCGACCTGCATCATTAATCTCTACCTCAAACCTGGCGTCACGCACGAAGCCGCGAACGCCGCGCTCCAACCGCTCCTCGACCAGTTCGCCAAAGATATGCCGAAGCGTTTTCCGGAGCACTTCAAAGTGCAAGTCGAAGGCCTGAACGAATGGGTGGTCAGAAGCATCAGTGGGACGTTGTATCTCCTGTTTGGCGCAGTCGCACTCCTGCTCGCCGTCGGATGCGGCAACGTCTCGATTCTTCTTCTGGCTCGCGGAACAGCCCGGCAGCATGAATTGGCAGTGCGCTCCGCCGTCGGAGCAAGACGCAGCCGAATTGTCCGGCAGTTACTCACGGAGTCCTCACTCTTAGCAGTCATCGGTGCCGGACTCGGCGTTCTGACCGCCTATGGAATTCTCGCCGGCATCAAGCTTCTGCTCCCGCGCTACGCCTTCGCGCCTGAAGTTGTAATCAACATCAACCTTCCCGTACTCGCCTTCAGCGTCGCCGTTGCCTTGGCCACCGGAATTCTCTTTGGACTCTGGCCCGCTCTCCAGCTCTCGCGAACGCAAGTGACCCAGGTGATGCAGTCCAATGCCCGCCGCGTCGCGGGCAGCGTCCGTGGCCGCAGAACGCACAATGCGCTGATCGCCGGACAAATTGCCCTCACCCTGGTTTTACTCGCCGGAGCAGGCGCAGTGATGAAGGCCTTCGTCCGCTTGATGCACGAACCTCTCGGCTACGATCCGCACCATGTAATCTCCATCCCGATTCCCCTGCACGACAACTCCTACACAACCTGGGCCGCGCGCGGCGCATATTTTGAACAGTTGCGAGCCAAGGTCGCCGAAACTCCGGGCGTCTCCATGACGGCAATCTCCAGCAACGCCAATCCGCCATGGAACGGATGGGACATGCGCTTCGAAATTCTGGGCAAGCCCGCCTCCGAAGATCAAAGGGGATCGATCAATCTCGTCAACCCCGGCTACTTCGCCGCAATTCAAATACCGCTGCTCGAGGGACGAATCTGGAGCGATACCGAAACTCGCCATGCCGCCCATGTTGCCGTGATCAATCGAACGTTGGCGCAGCGTTACTTTCCCAACGGCGACGCCATCGGCCACTCGGTCAAGCTGCCCACCGTCGAAGACAGTCCGCCAAAGATATTGTCAGCCCCGAATCTCGCGGACTCATGGTTGCAGATCGTCGGCGTCGTTGGCGATGCCCTGAACGACGGCCTGCGAAATCCCATCAAGCCCGCCGTCTATGTGCCCTACACGCTCAACATGATTCCGTGGACCCAGATCCTCGTGAAATCCGACGTGCAGCCGCTCACTCTGCTGCGTACCGTGCGCTCGCAGCTAACCGCCGTGAACGCCGAGCAGCAGACCTACAGCGAGGTGCAAGACCTCGAACAGTTTGTTTCCGATCAGTCTGAATGGCAGCAGGAACATCTTGCCGCCTGGATCTTCGGGATATTCGCTGCACTCGCGCTCGCTCTGGCAGCGGTAGGTCTCTACAGCGTCGTCTCCTACACCGTGCTGCAGCGAACCAACGAATTCGGAATTCGCATGGCCCTCGGCGCCCAGCGTAGCCATGTCCTGCAAATCGTCTTCGCCTCAACTCTCGCAAGCGTAGGCGGAGGAATCGCAGCGGGCTTGGCGCTCTCACTCGGCCTGAGCAAAATCCTCGAACAGTGGGCTCAAGGCAGCTCGCGCGATCCCATCACCCTGCTCGCAGGCGTAGCATTGCTGAGCGCTGTAGCAGCTCTCGCCAGCGCAATGCCAGCCCGTCACGCCGCCAAAGTCGATCCCATGATGGCCCTGCGATGTGAGTAAGAAAGGTGTCCCACTCTTACTTTTGCCGCACTTTTGCAAGATAGGGTGAGTTGAGAACTACCGCGGAATCGCCTCCCGCATTTTGTAAAGCGCCGCCATCTTTTCCACGACGGACTCCAGCGCCCCACTGATTACGTATACGTTCGTCGTAGTGACCCCCGCCGGATACCCCGTAAAGCGCACCGCGTCCACGATCATCGTATCGCCGCCGAATTGCCCCGTGTCCTTCGGTGGTCCGGGGCAGGCCCACGTGAAGTTGAGAACGAGATAGTCGACCGATCCACCTTGCGTCCGGTTCACCGCGTAAATCCCGATCGCAGTGCTTTCGTCGCCCGTGGTCGCGATCACACCTCCATAGTTCGGCGTAATCGCGATCGAACCGTTGCTGCACGGATTCTCCTGCAGTTGCACCGCCTCCGCATCGTAGGTGAACATCCGGTAGAAATTCGCGCGCGCATAAATGACTGGGATCTCTCGCGCCGTAGTCGAAGCCAGCGCCTTGGGCACCTGCATAAAGGTGGAATAAAGCGCCACCGGACCAAGCCCGTTGAAATCGAGCGTGATGTCCTTGCCCAGCAACACGTCGTTCCACGCTACCGGATTGTCCTGACCGCCGCCAAATCCCGGGCACGGTCCGACGGGCGCCTGAAAATAACATTGCTGCGTGCCGTCCGGATCGTATTCGAGCGTGATCGACCGCGTCCTTTGCGTTAGCCCCTCGTTCTCGGCAACCGCGATCGGAGAACCGTGGTTCACGGCGGCGCGCGAGCTAAAGGTGCTCCACGTGTCACCCGCCTCTGTCGGATTCGCATAATCCGGCGGGAAAATGTCTGTCTGAATCTGCCGGCCATTGTCCCAGTTGTTGATGACCTGAACCCCGTTCCACGTCCACTGCCACAGCGAGCCACCGGCCGCCAAATTCGAATCGACCGTGATTCCCCCGCCCGTCAGGCTCAGAAGCTGTTCGCTCTGGTTGTAATATCGCGGATACCCGAACACTCCCATTCGCTGATCGACATATCCTTGTTCTTTTTCGAGCCCGCTGGAATTCCGCAGCGAATGGTGTCCAGTCGACGGATTGTAAGTGCGAATCAACTCCGAAGTGCCCGGCTGCTGCGACACGAATGGATATCCCAATATCTCTTCAACGTGATATCCCTGCGCCGCGCCCTCGTGCGGATCGAGCGACAGCATGTGATCGCTTCCGTTAAACAAACGATAAAGCGGAACTGTTCCCAACGCGGGATGATCCTTCATGGGCACGTAGAAGATCGCGCCATCCAGCGGATAAGCATCCCGTTCGGTCGGATCGGTGGTAATCGTTCGATCTCCTCCCCCCGTTCGAATCCGCCACAAAACATTCAACGGAATATAAGGACCGACGCTGCCGTGATAGCTCTTGTCGCCGGCCGCGACTGGGCTGCCATTCTTTTTGTCGCCAAGTTGCGAGGCGAGCAGACGAGTGCCCGCAGGCGCATCCTGAGCCGCAGACAGATTCGGCCAGAGCACAAAAACATTGCACAAAAGAAGAAGCGGAGTGGCGAACTTGAGCTTGAACATGCGATTGAATTCCTCGCCATGCAAAAACCCAGCGCCGCGGCAAAAGTTCTCAGCTCGTTTGGGATTTCTAAGTGTGGAAAAAATGTGTGGGGCGGACACTCCTGTCCGCCGCCTTTGATCTTGCTCTTGATGTTGCCCGACTGCCTCATCCTACCGTTGCGCAGTCTGCGACGTCAGAGCCTGCCTGGCGCAGTCGAATGTGTTTGGATTTCTCCTTCGAAGATCGTGCCACCCAACCGACGGTCACTTCACCCCCGCCGTATCCAGCCGCAGAAAACGCGCCGCGTTGTTATACAAGATGTCGCGCTTCTGCTCGGTCGTCAGATAGTCCGCATCCTGGATCACACTGATCGAGTACGCCATCAGCTTCGGCCACAGCAGTTGGTCGGTTCCAAACATCACGCGGTCTTCGAATCCCGCATCCACCAGGCGCTCAATGTAGCGGTTGACCTCCTTGATCGGATAACTCCAGATCAGTCCCGCCACATCCACATAGACATGCGAGTTTGCCTGCAGCAGCGTCAGCATGTTGTCGATCATCGGATAACCCGCGTGCATCACCTGCACCCGCAGTTTCGGATGGCGAGCCAGTAGATCCTCCAGCAGCAGCGGATTTCCCATCGACCCGCGAAATTTCGGCGAGGTCACATTCGCCCGTCCCGATCCGCCCGTGCCCATGTGAATCGCCACAGGGATATCGAGTTCTTCGGCGAGTGCGAAGTAAGAGTCCACCGACGGATCGCTCGGCGAGATGCCTTCATATTGCAGTCCGATTTCTCCCATCACTTTGAAGCCGCCGCTGGTGAAGTCTTTGCGCAACTCGTCGATCGAGACGCGCTGCCCGGGCGTCATCCCGCTGAACGACGTGCCTGGGATGATCCGGCCCGGCGCCGCGTCCTTCCATTTCTGCACGCTTTTCGGATCGCCAAACGCGACCGCGGTGACGTTCAGGCGCTCCATTTCGGCCAGCACGTCTTTCATGTACTCGCCCGGCGCCGACGGATAAAGCGCCGGCGTGCACGGTTCCTTCACCCAACCGAACGGTTCTTCCTTCGTCTTAGGATCGGACGCGGTGAACTTCGAAGTGTTCGGACACATCGGCGAGAGGCCGGGGAACGACAGGTCCATCGCGTGCACGTGAACATCGATCACCGGCGGATTCTTGGGCTCGCTGTTCTGCGCCAGAGAGCTGGCAGAAATGCCCGCCAAGAAAAAGAGTGCGGCGAAACCGTAGTGTCCAGACAAACGCGCCAACTTGGATTCAGAAACTCGGGAGAACATGGAAAATCTCCTTTGCACATTGGGCAATAGGCTTGAGGCCATCCGAGGTATATCAAAGATTTCGCCTTCGTGCAGTTCCTCCCGATTACGCCCGGCCGCCGCGCGCCGGCTCTGAAAGCAAAGTGAGTGCGCTTCTCGTCTTTACCTGTAAGACACATCACGCTCCCTTGGAAAGGGAAACAACCGACGGTTCGCGGCCGCAGTTTCGGTCGTAACCACAGATGAAGAACTTATGCGCAAACCGAACTTCAATCTCAATCTTGCGGCGACCTTCGTCTTGGCGCTTGCGTTTTCGATACTGCCTGCTCACGCGCAGACCTTCAAGGTCCTCCACCAGTTCAACAGTCAAAACGACGGAGCGTTTTCCGAGGGAGCAATTCTCAAGGACGCCGCCGGCAACCTCTACGGCACAACTACCTTGCCGGGAACCCTGTTCAAAATCGGTCCGAAGGGCAGAGAATCTGTGCTGGCCTTTCTGGACGACTCGTTGGGCGGCACCTTTCCCACCGGAATCTTGACGCAAGATCAGGCGGGGAATATCTACGGCGTCGCGGAAGGCGGAACGGGTGCTGGCGTCATTTACAAAGTCACTCCCAAGGGTGAAAAGACCCTTGTGTTTCAGTTTCCCGGAGGCTTGAACCTCGACGTGCCCGAGCTCCCAGCCGGAGGCGTCACCCTCGACAAAGCTGGAAACATTTTTGGCGCTGCTCAGTTTGGCAGCGACCACCAGAACTGCAAATCCCTTGGCTGCGGCAGCCTCTTCAAACTCGATACCGCGAGCAACCTTCTACTGCTCCATAAATTCACCGGGGGTTCCGACGGCGCTAATCCGATCGGACCTTTCGTTCAGGATGCTGACGGAAACTTCTACGGCGTAGCGCAAGCCGGCGGAGACCTGGCATGCATTGAGCACTTCTTGTTCGCTCATGCCGGTTGCGGCGTAGTGTTCAAGCTCGATAAGAATAACGAACTCACGATCCTGCACACCTTCGCAGGCGGCGCGGATGGCGCGGTTCCGCAAGCCGGTCTTCTCATGGACGCGGCCGGCAACTTATTCGGCACGACCTTGAAAGGCGGCAGGTCCGAGCGCGGAACCGTATTCAAAATCGCCAAAGACGGCTCGTACAAGGTCCTTCACCGCTTCATCGAAATCGAGGGACACAATCCCAACGGAGGCCTCGCCGCCGATCCGGCCGGCAACCTCTTTGGCACAACGCAACTGGGCGGTACCCAAAATCTCGGCACCGCATTTCAGCTTGGTCCAGATGGCAAGCTGAAAGTATTGCACCAGTTCCAGGGTTTCGAGGACGGATCTCATCCGCTAGCGGGCCCCTTCCGCGACAGCGCGGGTCACCTGTACGGAACCACCGTAACAAATGGTCTGATCCAACTCGTGCAAGGCGGAAACGTCTTCGAGATCACACCGTAACCTCACGGATTTCGGAAAACCGCCGGGTGGATGGCCGCCCTTGACCTTCGCAGGTCAACCAACAAAGTGGGGTGCCCCATCTTTCGCGTCTTTTGCGTAAGGTGGGAACCGAATGTCGGCACAAAGAGCTTTCGTCGGGCGCCCCATCCTGACGTCGCTCTGCCTGCGACGTTAGAGCCTGCCCCGAGCGCAATCGAAGGGGTGGAAAGTTGACTTGAGAGTGTGTTTGGAAACTGTGGGGCGGCGGACACTCCTGTCCGCTGCCTTTGATCCTGATTTGCTTTCGTCCCGGAGGGACACCCGACAATAGCCCGGCGTTTTAACGCCGGGAACGAACGCCCGAAATCGAGTTCGGCCCCGGAGGGACGCCTGAACCTCGACCCAAATCTTGACGATTCCGAATCTCGTCGTAATGCTGTTGCCTTGGTAGGCATAACAAACAAAGTGGGGTGCCCCATCCTTCGCGTCTTCAGCGAAAGGTCGGAAACGGAACGTCGTCCTTTCGTCCCAAGATTTTGCGCGGGTCTCTCCGCATCGCGAGCCCGTAAGTCGTTCAAATCCAAGATCTTGCGAATTTCGACATCCAAAAAATGGGCGCGAGATATCTCCCTTCACGCCGCCAAGACGCTGCCGCCGAACGCCGATCTCCGCCCGCCAGCCGCTTCGCCCACTTGTTCCCCGCTTCCCGACGAGGTGTAGACTATTTCGAGGTCTTATACCCGACTCATCCCTTTCGAAAGGATCACTCCCATGGCTACCTTGGAAGCCCCCGTCCGGCCACGCACGGCCCTGCATCAAGGCCCTTTTGTTACGGAACCATTTTTCGATTTCCGCAATGAGGACAACGCGCGCAAGATGCGCGCCGCCGTCGCCAAAGTCCGCAGCCAGCTTGGACGCGAGTACGACCTGATCATCGGCGGCAAGCGCGTCAAGACCACCGAGAAGATCAAGTCGCTGAACCCGTCGCAGCCGTCGCAGATTGTCGGCGTTCACCAGAAGGCCGGCAAGGACCACGTGGAACCCGCGATGAAGGCCGCGCTCGGCGCCTTCGAAACCTGGAGCCGCACCTCGGTGGAAGACCGCGCCGGCCTGGTCTTCCGCGTCGGCGATCTGATGCGCCAGCGCAAAATGGAATTCATGGCATGGCTGGTCTTCGAAGTCAGCAAGAACTGGGCTGAGGCCGACGCCGATATTTCCGAGACCATCGACTTCTGCGAGTTCTACGCGCGCGAGGCCCTGCGCTTCGCCAAGGCGCAAACGCCCATCCAGTTGCCCGGCGAGCACGACACGCTGCACTACATTCCGCTGGGCGTGGGCGCGGTGATTCCGCCGTGGAATTTTCCCTGCGCCATCATGGCCGGGATGACGCTGGCCTCCATCGTCAGCGGCAACACGGTCATCCTGAAGCCGTCGAGCGATTCGCCGACCATCGCTGCAAAGTTCATCGAGTTGCTCGAAGAAGCCGGCATGCCTGAGGGCGTGGTGAACTTCTGTCCCGGCGCCGGAGCGAGTTTCGGAGATGCGGTCGTCGCGCATCCCAAGACTCGCTACATCGCCTTCACCGGATCGCGCGAAGTTGGACTGCACATTAATAAAGTGGCGGCCACGCAGGCTCCCGGACAGGTCTGGATCAAACGCACGATTCTCGAGATGGGCGGCAAAGATGCGATCATCGTTGACGCCGACGCCGACATCGATTCGGCCGTTGAAGGTGTGGCGCAAGCTGCGTTCGCTTTCCAGGGCCAGAAGTGTTCGGCCTGCTCGCGCGCGATTGTCGACGAGCGCGTCTACGACAAGTTCCTCGAACAACTCAAAGCCCGAGTCGAGAAGATTCACATCGGGGACGTCGCCGAGAACGCCGCCATGGGCGCCGTCATCAACGAAGGCTCGATGAAGACCATCCTCGAATACATCGAGCAAGGCAAGAAAGACGGACGCCTCGTCACCGGCGGCGAACGCGTGCTTGAAGCTGGCGAAGGCTACTTCATTCAGCCCACGGTGTTCGCCGACATTCCGCCGAAGTCGAAACTCGAGCAGGAAGAAATCTTTGGCCCGGTGCTCGCGGTGATCAAAGCTCGCGGCTTCGACCACGCGCTCGAAATCGCGAACGACACCGAGTTCGGCCTGACCGGCGCCGTCTACACCAAGTCACGCGACAAGATCGACCGCGCTGTGCAGGAGTTCCACGTCGGCAACTTGTACATCAACCGCAAGTGCACCGGAGCGATGGTCGGAGCGCATCCCTTCGGCGGCTTCAACATGTCTGGCACCGATTCGAAGTCCGGCGGCCCCGACTACTTGTACCTGTTCACACAGGCGAAGGTTGTGGGAGAGAAGATGGTTTAGGGCGGGCTTCCGGAAGGCACTGCGTGTGCTCTGGGCATCGTGGCAGGACGGGACAACGAAGAAGCGCAAAGCCCTTAACCACAAAGGACACGAAGGTTCACGAAGGAAGCCTCCTTGCATTTTCCTTCGTGAACCTTCGTGTCCTTTGTGGTTACTGATCTTTTACTGCGCTACACCTGCCGGGGGTTGTGCTGGTGCTCCCGAGGCCGTCGCGGCGGCGGCTTCGTTCAGAATGCGGTGATGAATGGTGAACAGCGCCAGTTCCAGCCGGTCTGACACGCCGATCTTGTCGTAGACGTTGCGCAGGTAGTTCTTGATGACCTGCTCGGTGGTGCCGAGCTGCGAGGCAATTTCTTTGTTCTTGTAGCCCTGCACGATGAGCGCGACGATGCGGAGTTCTTTCGCCGTGAGCCGGTCGCGGACGCGCAATCCGACCATATCGTTCTCGGTGAGCTCGCTGGGCACGGCGACGTCCTGCACCCAGGTCTCGCCGCGGGCGACTTTGCGGACGCAGTCGACGAGCGCGGCGCTGGTCACATTGCGATAGACCACGCCGTGGGCTCCGTTGGTCATGTGGCGCTGCGCGCTCTCGCCGGTGTCGGCAAGCACGATCACGCGGGTCTTCGCCTTGTTGGCGGCCACCACAATTCCTGCGAAATCGTTGTGGAAACCCGCCGCAACCACCAAGACCGCGGCGCGGAACTTGTCCAGGGCCATGAACATCTGTTCGGGAGTTTGGGCCTGGGCCACAATACGCATCTCGTCTTCGACGGCGAGCACTTTGGCGATGCCCGCCCGGAAGATCGCCTGGTTATCGGCCAGAATCAGTTTGAGCATTTGTCAGCGCTCCAAAGAAAGTCCTGTTGCGAACAAATTCCGTTCGAACTCGATCGGAAGAACTATGAGCTCCTCACGAACTCGTAAGAGTCGATCACGCAGGCGACGCCGCGGCCTTCGCCGCCTTCACCAGTTTCGTCGGCGCGCACCACCCGCCCCTTGCACTGGATGGTCACATTCTCCTGACCGCCCGTCATCTCTGGGGGAAGCGTGATTTCAAATTCCACGGGAGAACCAATCTCCATGGATGAATCGGCGCGGATGTAGACGCCCGCCGCGCTGAGATTCCCTGTAATTCCGCTGGTATCGCCGCCGGTCTCGCCCTTGTGAATCTTGATCGGCAATTCCAGGGGAAATCTTTTTCCGGTCCGTGCTTCTTCGCCCACGGTACCTCCTCTAAGCTGGCCAGTCGTCTGTTTGTTGTCTGCGAATGAGGCCAACATTGTTAGGCCAAGTCTGTCAAACCAAGCTCCGGGCGGGCAACAGCCCACTTTTGTGCTCAGGGGCGGTTATATCACGGAACGATAGCCGTGTAAAAGCCTGATACCCCATAAGTTACTGGTAGCAACAAGGTTCCCCCGGCGCGGGTGGCCGGGGGGATCGTCCCACAACCGCGTTGACCAAGATTTACCTTATGGCCACAACCCCCGTGGTAGTGTTTTTCTAAGGGAATTTTCGACACAAAGTACGGAGCTTGGATCGTATGGGGAACGCCTTGCAGATCCACGAGCACAAGACTCGATGTTATTGCGCTATCGTCCTCGCCTTCATCTTTATTCTTGCGCTTTGCCGTGCGGTCGCGGGGGCGCAGACCACCAGCACGAAGCCCCCCGCACAAGCGTCTTCCCAGAAGAAGGTGGTTCCGGGCGCGGACGAAGCTAAAGCTGCGGAGCCGCCCAACGTTCTGGTGCAGTTGAATGGCGCGCTCGAGAGTTTGGCTGCCAGAGTGTCGCCGGCGGTGGTGCAGATCCTGGTGACGGGATACGGCCCGCTGCGCGAGGATGATAAATCGCAGACGGCGTTGATCGTTCGCCAGCACGCCGTCGGGTCGGGAGTGATCGTCGATTCGAACGGCTACATCATGACGAACGCGCACGTGGTCGAGGGTGCCCAGCGCATTCGCGTGGCGTTGCCGCTGCCCATGGGAGACTCCAGCGGGCAGGTGCCGATCGGGAAGCGCCGCATTCTTGAAGCGAAGATCCTGGGCCAGCACAAAGAGACTGACCTTGCTCTGCTCAAAGTTGAAGACACGGATCTGCCCACACTGCAACTCATGAGTAGGCAGCGGCCGCGCGTGGGACAGCTTGTGTTTGCCATTGGGAGTCCCGAGGGTCTGCAGAATTCAGTCACGATGGGCGTGGTGAGCGCGGTGGCGCGGCAGCCTGATCCCGGAAAGTCGCTGACCTACATCCAGACGGACGCTCCCATTAACCCCGGCAATAGCGGCGGCCCGCTCGTTGACATGAACGGGGCCGTCCTCGGCATCAATACTTTTATTTTGTCGCAAGGCGGAGGCAGCGAAGGACTGGGCTTCGCGATTCCAGCGCGCGTGGTCGATTTCGTGTACCACAGCCTGCGTACTCACGGACACGTGCATAAAGTGGAGATCGGGGCGGGAGCGCAGGAGATCACGCCGACCCTGGCGGAGGGGCTGCATCTTCCGCAGCGTTGGGGAGTCGTGGTGGTCGACGTCACGCCCGATGGCCCAGCGGCCGCGGCGGGATTGAAAGTCCAGGACATCATTCTTACCGCGGATGACCGGCGCATCGAGACCTTGCCGTCGCTTTCGTCGGCTCTTTACCTGCACCGGCTCGATGAGCTCGTAAAGCTGGAAATCCTGCGGGGCACGGAGAAGAAGACTCTCTATGTGCCGGCGATTGAACACCGCGATCACATGGACGAGCTCCTCGATACGGTGAATCCGGAAAACAGTCTGATCCCGCGGCTGGGGGTGCTCGCAATCGACCTCACGGACGAACTGCGCTCGAAGTTGGCGCTGCGGATTCCTTCGGGAGTGATTGTTGTGGGACGGGCCGCGGACTTGATCATGCCTGATACGGGGCTGCAGGCGGGAGATGTGATCCATCAACTGAACGTCAGGCCGATCGATACCGTGGATACGCTGCGCAAGGCGATGGGCGAACTGAAGACCGGCGATGCCGTGGTGCTGCAAGTCGAGCGCGATGGCGGGTTGAATTATGTGAGCTTCGAACTGGAGTGAAGGCTATGTGGCGCGGGCGTCCGCGCCACACAAGCAGGACCTACACAACCGGACTTATTTCGATCCCGCGCTGGCTCCTATCGCTTTGAGTTTGGCAGCGGCTTCTATCGCAGATCCCAATCCTGATCCGATTGCCTCGATCGCGCGAAGGTCGTCGGGAGTAAAGGCGTCCTGACCACCGCGGTACAACGCGAGCACGGCCGCGATGCCAGACTTTCCTTCGAGCGGCACCGCCAGCGCTGAGCGCAGCGTACTGTATTTCGTGGGATCGTTCAGATATCCGGGTTCGACCGACGGATTGCCGTTCAGAATAGGCTTGTGATTTTGCGCGACCCATCCTGACAAGCCCTCGCCGTGCGGAATCTTCAGAGAAGAGAACAGGCGGAAGTTTTCTCCGCTCACGAACTCTGGAACCAATATATCGCCCTTCGGACAATACACCGCCATCGAATCGTGCGGCAGCAGCTTTCGCAACCGTACCGAGAGCATGCAGAGAATGTCCTCGACACTCAGCGATGTGCCGGGTTGTTGGCAAAGCTCGACAATTTCCTGACGCTGCTGCCGGGCCGAAGCAATCAGGGCAATGAAGTCACGACCTGATCCCGAGGTACTGACGGCAGGTTCCGCCGACTCGGCAAATCCCGCTGCCGGCGCGAGGCCACGCTCCACCTTAATGGCTGTCGACAACTTCGGCGGAGCTTGTAGCGGTTGCTCGTTCGCCAGCTTTTCAAGCTCGACGTAGCGGCGATGCAGAATCGCCACGACCTTTGGATCAAAACTTTTTCCCGCGTCCGCGACGACCTTTGCCATTGCTTCGTGCAGAGGCAGAGCTTTCCGATATTGCCGGTCCGAGGCCAGAGCATCGAGGCAATCGACTGCCGCGAGAATGCGCGCGCCGATTGGAATAGCCTCTCCGGCCAGGCCGTTGGGATAGCCGCTGCCATCCCATTTTTCGTGGTGCGCGCGAACGATCGGAACCACGGGATACGGGAAGTCAACCTGCTCCAGAATCTCCGCGCCTACGATGGGGTGAATCTTCATCTTCTCGAACTCTTCGGGCGTGAGTTTTCCCGGCTTCGAGATGATGTGTTCCGGTACGGCCAGCTTTCCAATGTCGTGTAGCACCGATGCGGCCTTCAGTGCTTCGGTCTCGTCCTCACTAAGGCCCAATTCCTTGGCGAGTTCCATGGCGTAAACGCGGACGCGCTGCAGGTGCTCGCCCGTGGTCTCGTCCTTGGCTTCGATGGCGAGCGCGAGGGCTTCAATGGTCCTCAGGTGCAGGTTCGAGACCTGCACGGCGTGCTTTTTCTCAGTTTCCAGTTTGCCGAGATAAAGACGATAGGAGCGATACATCAGGTAGATCGGCGGCAGAACCAGCAGAGACGATTGCCATCCAATGTGCTTGTTGAGGAAGTTGACCAGCCCGGCCGCCGCGGCCCCGACCATGTAGTAGGGAAAAGACCAAAGATAGTTGTCGTTCCAGACCTTGGAGATCGGCTTCTCTTCGGTCAGGCCGATGATGGTCGACATCGCCAGCGTGTTGCACCCAAAGTGAGTAATCGCAGCCGCCAGAAGCGCCAGAGGTCCGGGCGCATGAAGAAGATGGTTTGCGACCAGGTGGTAAACCGTGTATGCGATGGTGCTGGAAACGGTCAACTGCGACCAGTTGAAAACCAGGTGCACCAACTTCACCTGCCGCGCCGGTCGCCAGTACGCCTGGCCGAGCGTGCAAGCCGTGACGATGAGCAGCGTCTCGGGCAGGCTCAGTTCCAGAATTCCCAGCAGCGTGAAGAGAAAGTTGACCGAGAGCGTTCCGTCAATGCCGGGAAGCGTCACCTTCAGCGAGGAAGCCAGCAGAGCCGTAATGAGGTAGCAGACCCACTTGAGGGGGTCGTTTGAGTGCCAGTGCTCGAAGGCGAGCCCAAAGCAGACGCATCCTGCCAGAGCCATCCAGGCGATGAACGCGCGCGCAGCAATAGAACGGGCCCAGGACATGAGAGGTGCTCAAATTTTCAACGATTTGCATAGGGCATGTCCGCCCAAAAACAAACCCGCCGATTACTATGGTTTTCCCAGACATATCAATCACATACAGTCTGGGGCGTGCTTTTTCCCGGCTATGCCGGGACAACTTGGCCCAAGGCTTGGGCAGTGGGACAAAGTGCCCGTTGCGATTCACAACACAGCCCTCCAAGTGATTGATAAATAAGCGTATTAAGCCTTCCTGTTTGGACTCGGACCTGCATATACAAGAGTCACTTGGGGTACTGGTTACGCGCCTGTGGGCGCCTTAGTGGGGGACTATGAAGAAGTTTGTGCTTCTATTGCTGATTGCCGCCGTCACGGTGGCCTACGCCGACGACACGAAACTGTCGCCGGAACTGCGGGGCAATACCTCAACACAACAGGTACCAGTCATCGTTCAGTTCGCCCCCGGAAAGTCGGTGAGTTGCACCGGCTTGCTCGGACTGGTCGACTGCCTGGTAAATGATGTCGTGAAGCTCGGCGGCACGATCCTGGCTCCTTTGCCCCTGGTTAACGGGGTGGTTGCCCTACTCGATGGCCCCGGCATCCTCAATCTCTCGAACAACGCCAACGTTGTCTACATCAGCTCGGATCGCCAGTTGGCTCCGACACTCAGCAATGCCGCGCCGGCCGTGAACGCATTTGCGGCCTGGCAGTCCGGCTACACCGGCGCTGGGGTTGGAGTTGCGCTGGTTGACAGCGGTGTCGCGAGCCATCCCGACTTGAATGGCGGCTTTCTTGGATCGTCGCGAGTGGTCTGGAGCCAAAGCTTCGTCACAGGCAATGCCAGCGCCAACGATCAGTATGGCCACGGTACTCACGTAGCCGGTCTGATCGCGGGCAATGGTTCCAGTTCGAAAGGCTCAAAGTATTCGAAGACGTTTCAAGGCATTGCGCCCCAGGCGAGCATTATCAACCTGCGGGTACTCGATCAGAACGGGATGGGCACCGACAGCGGCGTGATTGCCGCGATCAACACTGCCATCCAGATGAAGTCGCTGTTCAATATCCGTGTGATCAATCTTTCGTTAGGACGCCCCGTCTACGAAAGCTACAAGCTTGACCCGCTCTGCCAGGCTGTCGAAGCCGCGTGGAAGCAGGGCATTGTCGTGGTGGTTGCGGCGGGAAACAACGGACGGTTTCAGCCGACCAATGGCTACGGCACGATCACTGCGCCCGGCAACGATCCTTATGTGATTACCGTTGGTGCGATGAAGACGATGGGTACGCCCACCCGCGTGGACGACCTGATCGCCAGCTACAGCTCCAAAGGCCCGACGGCGCTCGATGCGGTCAGCAAGCCTGACATCGTCGCTCCCGGCAACCTGCTGGTGTCGCTGGAAGCTCCGAATTCGACGCTTTACAGCGAATATCCCGCCAATCGGGTTCCGAACAGCTTCTATGTCAATGGCGGAAACAGCGCCTCATCCGGCAGTTACTTCACGCTCAGCGGCACCAGCATGGCTGCCGGCGTCGTCAGCGGAGTTGTGGCGGATCTGCTGCAAAAGAGTCCGAGCCTGAATCCGGATCAAGTGAAGGCGCGGCTGATGAAGACGGCATGGAAGTCGTTGCCGGCCTTCAGCAGCACCACCGATCCGACGACGGGCATCACTTACACCGATCAGGACGACGTCTTCACCGTGGGTGCCGGCTACGTCGACCTGGAAGCCGCCCTGAGCAATACCGACCCGGCGAAGGGGACAGCGATGTCTCCGGTGGCCTCGTACAACGCAACTTCCGGCAACGTGTACTTCAACAACAGTTCGACCGCAATCTGGAACACATCTGCAACCTGGTCGAACGTGGCCGTGTGGGGATCCTCACAATTCGTGGTTGGTGCACCCACGACTGGCACTGTCTCCGTCAACAACGCCTTGTGGGGCAGCAACGCGATGTGGGGGAGCAATGCCATGTGGGGCTCGAACGCGATGTGGGGCAGCAACGCCATGTGGGGGAGCAATGCGATGTGGGGCAGTAACGCCATGTGGGGAAGCAATGCCATGTGGGGGAGCAGCGCCTCCGCCGGCGAGCAATAAGAATCCAGCACTCAGCGAACGAAAGGGCTGCGATCCACTCGCGGCCCGTTTGCTCTTTCAACGCAATCTGGCTTGACGTTTGGCTAGAAAGTAAGTTCGGACACCCCGAGGGAATCTGGTTGAAAGACGCTGCGGGAAGAGTAGCTAGAACGCGCTGCCGCCGCCTCCGCCGAAGCCTCCGCCGGAGAAGCCGCCGCCTCCACCGAATCCTCCACCGCCAAAGCCGGACCCGGTGGAACTCGCGCGTGGAGCCGAGACGAAAACCTGATGCATGTCCGACGCCATGTTGTGCATGGAACTGGAAAAGAAAATCGGGTTGAATCCGCCGCCATATCCTCCCGGACCCACGTACCACTGCGGCGGATCCTTGATGATCCCGGCAAACGCCTGCGCCCAGTGATGCTCCACGCCGAGCGCCATCGCGTATGGCAGATACTTCTCGAAGGTAGTCGGGGGCATACGCTTCAGCCGCTCGCCGTCCACACGGTTCATGAACTCCTGGAACCCGAGCACGGCGACGCGGACCCGTCCGCCCTTGATTGTTTTCGTCGTCATCACACGAGCAAACAGCCAGAAGATCCCGGCTGAAATCAGGATGCTCGCAATCACCAACGGAATCGAATTGAGAAAATTCGCCCACCCGAAATACTGGAAAATGCCGAACGAGATCAGAATCGCGAATGCGGCTGCAACGCTATATCCATTGGCCGACTCCGGATCGAGCAGGTATATCCCCTTGTTCTTGAGCGCCGCCATGATGTCTTGACGAATGATGGGAACCGCCGTGTAGAAACGGTTCTTCAGGCTGGAAAGCCGCGTCTCAGTGCCGCCCTGGAACACATTCTCCAGCATGACGCGCTCGTGCGGGGCAAGGCCTGCGTCGTTCCACTGGGCCATCGGCTTCAGCAGATGGAAGACGTAATCTTTACTTGTGAAGACGAGACCTTTCTCCGCAGTCTCTTCGATCTTGATGTATCCCCGCACTGCGAGATCAACCATCGTCGATGTAATGTCTCGCGGATGAATGCTGTCATCGAGCAACGTGCCAGCCTCCGCGGGGGAAATGCCTGCGGGCGGCTCGTACATCGGAGCGACCGACATGCCGGGATCGGGATCGCGCCCTTTGTACCACCACAGAGGAAACATTACGGCGAGCGTAACCAGCGGCAGAAAGACGACCGGATTACTGCCAATGAACCAGAAGAATTTCGTCAGCGCGCTGGGCTCTTTAAGAATGTCTTTGGGAATGTATATGTCAATCGTCAGTCCGCCGCGCATGGGCAACGGATTGTTGGTCTCGAAGTGCGCATCCGCGCCGATGATCTTCGCGAGCGCATCCCGGTCCTTCGAGCCATACACGCCGGTAAACGCCTGCGCGCTCAGCGACCCTGCGGCCGCATCCGGAAAGTGCACGGTCGCCTCTGCATGATCGATCGGCACCGGCCAATCATTACCCGTAACGTTCCAGTAGAACTCGTCATGAGCATCGAAGAAGCGCGTACCATTCCGCACGTTGTACTTGATTTCGACCGTTCGCGTAGTGTCGACCGCGCCTGGAATATAGATCTTCAGATCGCGCGTGCCATGGGCACCGGACGAGTCATACTTCAGCGTGCCGCCTTCCCCGTCGGTGACGCTCGTGACGTTGAGGAAGAGTTCGTAGTTCGTGCTGCCGGGGCCGGGATACTCGATGGGAATCGTGCGGTGAATGCCGTGCCACTCTCCCACGAAGACCAGCGTGATGCGCTCGGTCACTTCCGCGCTGCCATCCTTGTTGATGTGAATGGTGTCTTGAAAATCAGCCACGCGCCACGATTTGGCTTGAGCGCCAGCCGAGAAAGTACAGATGAGCAGCGCGAGAAGGGCGATCGTCTTTGGGATTTTCAAATTACAGAATTCCCCAATTGTAAAATTACTCAATTCTAGAACTTCACCTGCACCGGCTCGCGGTCGGCCTCGGTGGTCTCGAAAAACTGCCGGGCCGTGAAGTTAAACATCCCCGCGAGAACGTTGGTCGGGAACGACTGGATCTTCGTATTCAGGTCGCGCACGACGGCGTTGTAATAGCGCCGCGCGTTCTGAATGGAATCTTCCGTCTGACTCAGCGATCCTTGCAGTTGCGTGAACTGCTCGGAAGCCTTGAGTTCCGGATAATTCTCGGCCACGGCGAATAGACTCTTCAACGCTCCGGTCAGCTGATTTTCGGCTGCCGCCTTGTCCGCCGGGGAAGTCGCCTGCATCGCTTGCGAGCGGAACTTGGCAATATTCTCAAACGTTCCTTTTTCGTGCGCGGCATATCCTTTGACGGTCTCAACCAGATTGGGGATCAGGTCGTGCCGGCGCTTCAGTTGTACATCGATATCAGACCACGCAGAATCGCAGCGCACGCGAATTTGAACCAGGCCGTTGTACATGCTGATGAGCACCACGGCAATGACAATCAAAATTACCAGTATGATGATGCCGGTCATGAGCGTCTCCTTGGCGCAATCTAAACGCTTTACGCGAAATCAATGGACGTTAACACAGTAGAAGCCCCCTCGCCAAACGCACGGCAGCAGTGAGCCTTTGCATTCTGCGATAAAGAATTCACAAGAAATGAAGAGGGAGGGAAACTAAGGCAAGGAGAGGAAAGAGGTATAGGTAAGAGGAAACTGAGAACTGAGAACTGCTTCCTACTGCTGTGGCGCGAAGTATCCCTTCCGCGCACGCACTTGCAGATCTTTCTTCAGGGTTGAGATCTCGATCGAGCGATACCGCCCGTCCGCATCGAAGTCCGCCGGCTTGTAGGAAACCACGTACTGGCTGCGCAGTTCGTCTTCAATTGCCGCAAACGAGTGCGTGATGTCTTTCATCTTGAAGGGGAAGAAGACGCGTCCGCCGGTCGCTTCGGCCAGTTGTTCGAGTACCTTGTCGCCCCGCATTACCAGGCCGCTGTCGTCGGTCGAGATCGCGTAGATGATCACCTCGGAGCGCTGCGCCATTTCAATCGCCTGCGCCTTGGTGATATCGCTCTGGTTGTCTTCACCATCGCTGACGATGATGATGGCCTTCCGCACCGGATGCTCTGGCCGGTCTTTCATGAACTTCTCTTTGCAGGCGTGGTACACCGCATCGTAAAGCGCGGTCCCGCCACCATCATGCAGCTTGTGGACGCCCGCCGACAGCAATTGCACGTTGTCGGTGTAGTCCTGCGCCAGTTGGCTGTGGCTGTTGAACCCGATGAGGAACGCCTTGTCGAATCCCACGCGAAGCGTGTGCTGCAGGAAATTTGTGGCGGCGTTCTGCTCAAAATCGAACCGGCTGTCGACCGAACCGCTCACGTCGATCAATAAACCAAGATGCAGCGCCAGATCCGTCTCGCGATGAAAGTTGAGAATCGCCTGCGGCGGCTTGTGGTCGTCAAGAATGTTGAAATCGCCCTGATTCAGATCGCGCACGAACTTGCCGTGCTTGTCGGTGGCGATGAACAGCACGTTGACTTCATTGACCCGTGCATGAAGGGTGACCAGAGCGCTTTGCGGATCGTCGGAATCGCTTGCCGGATTCGCCGCGCTCCCCGTACTCGCGGCAGGAGTTCCAGCCACCGTGCCCACGGCGTGGTAGGCGCTCAGACTCGGCGCGGTGGACGAGAGGGCCGACTGCCCCGTTGCCAGGCTAACCAACACAAAGGTTGCCAGCAATGTGGTCACAACCCGGAATTTGGCGTTCGTGTACTTCATGCCCGAAGAGTCCAAATTTTTCACTCCAAACTGCGTCCGAGGACACTCCCAACCTAGTAGATGCACGCCAGATGCCGAATATTCAAACTTCGTCAGGTGCCGCTCTGTGATTGACTTTAGGAGCGGGCTGCCGAAGTGCCAAGTTACAAAAGGAGCACTCTTTTGGTCATGGCCCAAAACATGCAGATTCTTGCAGTTGCGGGTTCACGACCGTCCATCCGGGCGGGCCTTTCCGTTGGCCAATCGGATTCAGTCTCAGAAGATAGTAGCCCGCAGCCGACCAGATTTTCCTTAAAATCTATTTGGAGGCAATTCATGAAGAAATTCATTGTATGTTCCCTCGTGCTTCTCATGTCGACGGTTGCGGCATTCGCGGTCGATGATGTGCGGGAGGAAGACCGGGTCAAGGATGCCGGCACGGTCCTGAAAGAGATTCTGAACATTCCCGACAACATTCCGCAGGATCTGCTGGACAAAGCCGAGTGCCTCATCATCCTGCCTTCGGTGAAAAAGGGAGCCTTCGGCATCGGCGGAAGCTATGGCCGCGGCATCATGGTTTGCCGCAACGGCGAGCATTACACCGGCAAGTGGGGAGCGCCCGCGCTCTATGCGCTGGAAGGCGTCAGCATCGGATTTCAGTTGGGCGGCCAGGCCACCGACTTCGTCCTTCTCGTAATGAATCCCAAAGGCGCCGAGTCGCTCCTCTACAGCAAAGTGAAGCTCGGCGCGGATGCCTCCGCCGCTGCTGGCCCCAAGGGCCGCACCGCTGAAGGCGCCACAGACATCGTGATGAGCGCGGAGATTCTCTCCTACTCGCGTAACAAAGGCCTGTTCGCCGGAATTTCTCTGGAAGGCTCAACCCTGCGTTCTGACGGTAGCGCCAACGAGAAGCTCTACAAAAGAAAGTTGACGGCGAAGGAGATCATCCGCGGCGGCAAGGTCGGCATCCCCGCCTGCGCCCACCAACTGGTTTCGCTGCTCGATACGAAGTCGCCAGTGAATAGGTCCGAACCAAAGTCGCTGCAGTAAGTTTGAGTCTTACTCTGTGAGACTCCGTGCCCTCTGTGGTGAGAGATTTTCTGCCAAGGGGGCACAATTTCTTACCCAAGCGAAAAGCATCAGTTCCCACGATGACAGAGAACTGGACGATTGATCGACGACTGCGCTGCGCATGGGCCAGCAACGAGCTGGCCGTGCGCTATCACGACGAGGAATGGGGCATGCCGGTGCACGACGACCGCACGCTTTTCGAATTCCTCATCCTCGAAGGCGCGCAAGCCGGGCTGAGCTGGAACACCATCCTTAGTAAGCGCGAGAACTATCGCAAGGCACTCGACGGATTCGAGCCCGAACGCGTCGCGCGCTACGACCGCCGCAAGGTGCAGCAACTGCTGCGCGATCCCGGCATCGTCCGCAACAAACTCAAGATCGCGTCAACGGTCGACAACGCGAAGGCATTCCTCAGAGTGCAGAAAGAGTTCGGCAGCTTCGACCACTACATCTGGCAATTCGTCGGAGGCAAGCCGCGGGTGAATTCCCCGAAATCGCTCAAGCAGGTTCCTCCGCGCACCGACCAATCCGACGCCATGAGCAAAGATCTCAAGCGCCGTGGCTTCAACTTCGTAGGCTCCACCATCTGCTACGCTTTCATGCAAGCCGTAGGATTGGTGAACGATCACGTCGTAACCTGCTTCCGCTACCAGAAGTGATCGCGGCCCTCGCGCTCGATCGATCCTCGCATCGCATCCGGTACAATACCCGCCGTGCCTGAAACTCAGCCGCTCCGAGCCACGACCCTGGCAAAGTCGCCCCTGTTCTCCAGCCTCACTGAGAGCGAGCTGGGGTTTTTGCTCGAGCGTGTCACGTCCCGCAAATTCTCGCCGGGCGAGACTGTGTTCACCGAGGGCCAACCGTGTGCCGGGCTGTACGTGGTGGAGTCGGGCAACATACGCATCTTCAAGAGTTCTGCCGGCGGCCGCGAGCAGGTCTTGAACATCGAGGGCCCGGGATCATCATTCGCGGAGTTGCCGGTCTTCGATGGTGGAAGCTATCCCGCGTCGGCCGCGGCCATCGAAGACTCCGTGCTCCTGTTTGTCAGCAAGCAAGACTTCCAGGCTCTTTGTCTGGCTCATCCGCAGGTAGCTCTCAAAGTATTGCGCGTGGTCGGAGGTCGCCTGCGCCGCCTGGTGGGCATTATCGAAGAGCTTTCCTTTACGACCGTTCGCCATCGGCTTGCGGCCTACCTGCTGCGCCTCGCGCAAAAAGAAGGGAAGCCCGTCGCGACTGGCGTGGAAGTTCTGCTCCCCGCGAACAATCAGGAACTGGCTGCGCAGATTGGAACCGTTCGCGAACTCATATCCCGCAACCTGTCCCGCCTGCAGGCCGAAGGTGTACTCAAAATTGATGGCCGCAGTATCGTCATCCGCGACTTAAAGAGCCTGGAAGCGGATCTGGAATCTGCCGGATAGATCTCTTTCTCGCCGCTTCTCTACCAATTTCCCCGGCCAAATCAGTGCTGTGACAAAAGTCATCGGCACCGCTCTTGTGCTCGTCTAACCTCGGACCATCAGCGGCCACCTTACTGGCCGAGCGGAGGATGCCGATGAGCGCGCTTGCTGAGAAAACCGTTCGAGACCTGGCCCTGGAAGCTCCCAGCGCCACGCGAGTATTTGAGAAACTCGGAATTGATTATTGCTGTGGCGGCAACCAATCTCTGGAAGAAGCCTGCCATGCTGCCAACCTCTCCTTGCCGCATGTTCAGGACGCTCTGGACGCAGCGGAACAACAGTCCAAAGCAGAGCCCAATCAGGATTGGCAACGCAAATCGCTGGCCGATCTGATTGACCACATCAAAGCTACGCACCATAAATACGTGCGCGAAGAGATTGTCCGCCTTGGCTCGCTCTTCGAAAAAGTCTGCGGCGTCCACGGCAAGAATCATCCGGAACTGCTGCACATTCGGGCCGTGTTCGGTGGCCTGGCACAGGAGTTGACCACACATCTCATGAAGGAAGAGATGGTCCTGTTCCCTTACATCGCACGCATGGAAGAGGCCATCATCGAGCGCGAGCCCGTGCTGCCTCCTCCCTTCGGCAAGGTTGCGAACCCGGTGGCCATGATGGAGCACGAACACGATTCTGCCGGTAATGCGCTGCGCGCCATGCGCTCCGCCAGCAATGGTTACACCGCGCCGGACGGAGCGTGCGTCAGCTATCAGGCTCTTTACCGCGCGTTGGCCGAATTCGAGGCTGACCTGCACCAACACATTCATTTGGAAAACAACATCCTGTTCCCGCGCGCCATTGCGATGGAAGGGGATGAGTAAATTTAAACGGCTTGCCTGGCGAGATATATCGTGTAACGATACGAACCACTCCGTGGGTGGGCCGCGCTTCGTACTTCATTCGGAAAGGTAATGATCCATGTCTTATAAGAAGCTGTGGATTGCTCTGGGCCTAGTACTTACGCTCTCGTTCGCCGTGTTGGGAGGAGTGGGAATCAAAGTTCTGAAAAGCGCGCCGCCGATTCCATCACAAGTTGTAAGCAGCGACGGGCAAGTCTTGTTCGACGGCAGCGCGGTTCTCGATGGGCAAGGAGTCTGGCAGTCCATCGGCGGCCAGGAAGTCGGAACGGTTTGGGGTCACGGAGCTTATGTTGCGCCTGATTGGACCGCCGACTGGTTGCACCGGGAGTGCGTGTTCATTCTCGATCGCTGGGCGAAAGAATCTGGCGCCAGCGACTACGCCGGGCTTGGAGCGGAACAGCAGGCGGCTCTGCAGGCGCGGTTGCGTACGATCATTCGCACCAACACCTACGATGCGGCGACCGGACGCATTACCGTCGATCCCGTGCGGGTCGCGGCATTTGAGGAACTTTTCCGTTACTACTCGGATGTCTTCAGCGCGGGACGGAACGACTACGCGATTCAACGCGGCGCCATGAGTGATCCCACGAAATTGCGCCAGATGAGCGCGTTCTTCTGGTGGACTGCGTGGGCCGCATCCACGAACCGGCCCGACATGAGTGTGACCTACACACAGAACTGGCCGCACGAACCTTTGGTCGGCAACGAACCGACCAGCGGAACCGTCGTGTGGAGCATCATCAGCTTCGTTCTGTTGCTCGCGGGCGTCGGCGGCATGGTGTGGTATTTTGCGTCGCAGCCGCGCACCGTTGCCGAAGAACTTCTGCCCGGCAATGATCCATTGCTGGGACTCAAGCCAACTCCTTCGCAGCGCGCGACTGTGAAATATTTCTTTGTGGTCGCGGCGTTGTGGGTCGTGCAGGTCGGGTTAGGCGCGCTCACGGCGCACTACGGCGTGGAAGGGTCCGGTTTCTACGGGATTCCTCTTGATCGCTGGTTGCCTTACAGCGTTACGCGAACCTGGCATTTGCAGATCGGCATCTTCTGGATTGCGACTTCATGGCTCGCGACAGGGCTCTACGTAGCGCCTGCAGTCAGCGGCCACGAACCCAAGGGACAGCGCCTGGGAGTGAATGCTCTGTTTGGCGCTTTGCTTCTTGTCGTTGTAGGTTCGCTCGCTGGTGAATGGATGAGCATCGAGCACAAGCTGGGAAACAACTGGTTCTGGTTCGGCACCCAGGGTTATGAGTATGTCGATCTTGGCCGCTTTTGGCAGATCCTGCTATTCGTCGGCCTCACCTTCTGGTTGTGGCTGATGTGGCGGGCGCTCAAGCCTGCGCTCGTGAAACACGATGAGAACCATGCGTTGCTCACGATGTTTCTGATTTCGAGCATCGCTATTCCACTGTTTTATGCGGCGGGCCTGATGTACGGACAGCGCAGCAATCTGGTCACCGCTGAATATTGGCGATGGTGGGTAGTGCATCTCTGGGTGGAAGGCTTCTTTGAGGTCTTTGCCACGGTAGTCATTGCCTTTCTGCTCACGCGGCTCAAACTGCTTTCGGTCGTGACCGCTACTCGTGCGGTGTTGTTCTCGACCATCGTGTTCTTGTCGGGCGGCATCATCGGCACATTCCATCACCTTTATTTTGCCGGAACGCCCAACATTGTTCTTGGCCTGGGTGCAGTGTTCAGCGCGTTGGAAGTTGTGCCGCTGGTGTTGATCGGTTTCGAAGCATGGGAAAACATACGGCTGGCACGTTCGCGCGAGCAGCACGTCTGGGTCGCGGCTTACAAGTGGCCAATTTATTTCTTCGTTGCTGTCGCCTTCTGGAATTTCGTGGGTGCGGGATTGTTCGGCTTCCTGATCAATCCGCCCATTTCTCTTTACTACATGCAGGGATTGAACACCACTCCAGTTCATGGCCACACAGCGCTCTTCGGCGTCTACGGCATGCTTGGGTTGGGTCTCATGCTGTTCTGCCTGCGGGCGCTTCGTCCGGGGAAAGCATGGAAGAACGGGCCGCTGTGGTTCTCGTTCTGGGCAATCAACATTGGTCTTGGGCTGATGGTGTTGCTCAGCATGCTTCCCATTGGCCTGATGCAAGCCTGGGCGTCGGTCGAATACGGAACTTGGTACGCACGTTCCTCAGAGTTCATGCATTCGGGCGGCATGAATCAGTTGCGCTGGATGCGCATGTTCGGCGACTCGATCTTCGCGTTGGGCGCGCTTGTCCTGGGCTGGTTTGTATTGGGACTTGTGACCGGACATTCCTACGACGACAAAGGATTCGTGGCCGAAGGCGAGTGGAAGGTTCGAGAGGAGGAACTGGTAACTCGCTGAGTATGGCTCGGCGAGGCCGAGCGTAGTCTTCGATCGGCGGGAGCGTTCTGGCGGTTGCTAAGAAGTCTCGGAAGCCGGGATTCTGGCCGCAGCCAGCGCTCCTCCCGCCAACCTGGCGAAAATCGCCTGGCACTCCTGCGGAGATTGCTGTGCTGCGGCTTCGACGCCGCACTCAACCACCGCAAGCAGCACTGAAGCCAGAAAGCGCGTGATGATTGCCTGTTCGATGCTGGATTCTGCGCTGCGCGGCAGGCGATGCCCTTCCTGCATTTCGATCGCTCTCTGAAGGCAAGCTTCGAAGCATTGCCGCATTATTCTCGGGCTGTTTCCTGCCTCTGGTCCCGCGATCAGCGCTTTGTAGATTCTGGGCGCCGACTGAAGGTGCGCGAACAATGCGGTGGCATCGAGCGGGCAGGGCTGATCGCGCCTTGGAACCAGCATGGGCACGACGATCCGGTTGAACTGCGAACGCAGTAAATCGTCCTTTGACGAGTAGTGGGCATAAAACGTGGCTCGGCCGACGCCGGCCTTTTTCGTAATGTCGCTGACCCGGATGTTGCCGTAAGCGCGGCGGTGTAGAAGATCGACGAAGGCCGCATCCACTTGTTTGCGGGTGCGGACCACGCGCTGATCTTTCTTGTCTTTGTTAATGTCTGTCTTCGAACCGTCCTTCTTCATGCGCTCTCCCCAAGATTCGAGACAGTTCCAGATTTGTGTTTCATAAGTGCCATCGGTCTGCTTTTCGTCTTGTGCGACGCGGAAGAGATTTATAGCATCGTCGCCATGACGGCTACTTCTTCGACTCTTCCAGTGCGCAAAGTGCTCGCGGCGGCGTTACTCGTTTTTCCGTGTGCGTTCATCCTGGTTTTCATTATGCACTTTCATCACCTTGCGGATTTCTTCCATTTCCACGTGCACTACGTCCCAAGATCGCCAGAACGTGTGGTGGCGGCGCTGATTGCGGCGCACAACCGCTGGCCGATGATCCATGATCCGCACGTGTTTGCTTACCTCATGTTGCCGGTTTTTCCGCTATGCGCTTTTGCGCTGTATCTCCTCGGACGAGGCACGCGTCCGTTGGCCAGCGCGATTACCTTGATGATCACCATTAGCGGATCCATTTACATGGGCGGGCTGTTTGGCATGTGGACCGCATTTTATCGCGGCATCGGCCTCGTCGATCCGGTGAATCAGGCAGGAGCGATCGCTACGTTCACCGCTCTGACCACTCCGCAGGGGGCTTTTCTCATGACCACATGGCTCGCCAAGCTGACCATGCTCGGGCTCGCGGTGCAGATGCTTACGCTCGTGAGGAGTCGCGTTGTGCCGGTGTGGTCGATCGTTTGCGTTGTCCTGGGGTGCTCATTGTTCCTTGCATTCTGGGATCTCGACAACTGGATGCTGATCGGAACGCTGTTTCTTCTGGCGGGATTTATTCCCGTGAGGAAGGCGGTTCTTCAGGGAGCGGAAGAGTCGGCGTGAGGGGAAGAATAGAAAACTTTAGCAGCGGCGATCGGTGCTGACGTCGCGATCGCAAACTCGACTAGCGCTGGCTTGAACCGAACATGCTCGCCGTGCAGTAGATCGCCACAAGTCCCAGGAGCAGCACAGCTCCTTCAACGCGCGTCGACCAGACATGCAGCGCGTCGAACTGCACGCGAAGCGGATTGTCGAGAGTCACCGTCGCGAAATCGCCGACCCGCGCGCGCAGCGTGTCCATGCGAGGCATGATCCAGAACTGCGACAGGAATGTAAGTCCGAGCATCAGGCAGATGAGCACGTTTCGTATGGCTAAGATGTGCGCAGTTCCTTCCGTCAGCCGGCTGTAGAGCAGGGAACTGGCCAGAAAGACAAACCCGGAGACGATAGCGATCCAGTGCAGCTTGCCGAGTGCGCGACCGACTACGTTGCCGGCGAGATGTGTGTTGGGGAGAACGTGGAATGCCGTGGGTGCAAGCACAAAAGCGAAGAAGATGAGTCCGCCAATCCAGGCAACGAGCGACAGCAGCATGAGGAAGCGAAGGAACATGTCGGGAGAATTATAGCCGCGTCTGTCATCACGGCTGGATGACCGACCCGATAGCGCGCTTCCCACGCGCCGTTCGCCACAATGTTCTGATAGTCACGTAGGGAAGGCGAACTGCGACTCTCAGCCAGAACCGGCCCCAAATGCTAACCCATTCGGGAACGAGCGAGAAGAGAAGCATCCACCTCGGGCGGATTTCAGAGTGTTCATTGTGAGCATGGTACTTCAGCGCTTTACCATTCCAGGCGACGGAAAATCTGGGTTCGTAGGCCAACGTAGAGAGACGAGGCAGCCGAAGGCCGAGAGAACGCGCTTGCGGTTCAACAAGAAAACATTTGCCGTCTTGAAAGAACATGACCCAAGCGTGCCCAACGCCGTAGCGTCCGTGCCTTCCGAACACGACTCGGGCGTCGAGTCCCATAGCGAGCAGTTGGCGCCAAGTCCAGAGGGAGAAGTCTTCGCAGTCACCAGCCTTCCGTTTCTCGAAGTCCTCCGGAGGTTGCCAGTAGTCCTCTTTGTCAAACAGTTCTCTGTCGGAGACACCGCGACAACCATGCAGAAACTGGCACACATCCTCGATGGTCTTGCATTGAACGGCCAGCGGCTGGCTAACGTAACGACCCATCGGAAACGTGGGATGCGGTCCTTTGCGACGAAGAAAGGGTTGAGAGACTTGCTTGCCGTTCGCGTCGTAAGCTTCGGGAATGATCTCCGCAATCATCCGCCAGTCCGTGCTATGAGAGGCTGGAGCATGAGGAAGCGAAGGAAGGACATGTCGGGAGAATTATAGCCCGGCTGAAAAGTTCAAAATCTTCAATACAGAGGACATGGAGGAACCTGAGAACTGAGAACTGAACTTCCCTTACACGGGTACCGGAACGTTCTCTACGATCTCTTTCAAAACTTCATCCGACTGCTCGGACTTTCTCAGCGTTGATGCGTAGAGGCCGCTGACCACAACGCGATGGGCGAAGACTGGGACGACTAGCGGCTTGAAGTCCTCCGGAGTACAGAATGTCCGGCCTTCTAAGAAGGCCATGGCTTGCGCGGCGCGGTAGAGCGCTTGCGATCCGCGGGGCGAGACGCCGAGCGAAAGGAACTCGGATTCGCGCGTGCGGCGGACGACTTCCAGAGCGTAACTCACCAGAGATTCGTCCACACGAATGTTCTTTACCATCTGCTGCATTTCGAGGACATCCGCGCCTGTGAGAACGGGGCGGAGTTCGTCCAGGTGCGCGACGCCAGCTTCGGAGCGCAGGATCTCGCGTTCGGCTTGCGCATCGGGATATCCCATGCGCACGCGCATCAGGAAGCGGTCGAGTTGCGATTCAGGCAGCGGATAGGTTCCGTGGTGCTCCACGGGATTCTGGGTGGCGATCACCAGAAACGGCTGGGGCAATTCGTAGGAGTGCGCGTCGACGGTGACCTGGCCTTCGTTCATGGCCTCGAGCAGAGCAGACTGCGTCTTCGGCGTGGTGCGGTTGATCTCGTCGGCGAGCAGAACATTGGTGAAGACCGGACCACGCTTGAATTCGAATACCTGGTCGGCAGCCGAATATACCGAGATGCCGAGAACGTCGGACGGTAGCATGTCGCTGGTGAACTGGACGCGCTGAAACGTGCAGTCGATAGCGCGTGCGAGAGCCTGTCCGAGTGTGGTCTTGCCGACTCCGGGAACGCCTTCGATGAGCAGGTGTCCGCGGGCGAAAATGCTGACCAGCGCGAGGCGAACCACATCGTCTTTGCCGCGAATCACACGGCGGAGAGCTTTTTCCAGTTCGGCGGCTTTCGAGGAAACGGCGATGGCGATCTCGGGAGACATTGGTTTCGATTCTACTATTGCCTGCGGGGGCGGTGGAGTTACCTACGTCATTGAGCTTCTAGCTTCTAGCTCCTAGCTGCTAGCTAACCCAGAACTCACTCTTGAGGCCTTCCGGATCAACATAGAACGAACGACGGTTTTGCCTGGGCTTGCAAGTCTACCCAACAAACATTCTGTCGCCAGATTTAAAAGGCCAAAGGCTAGAAGCTAAGGAGCTAGCAGCTAAGGAGGTAGCAGCTAGAAGCTGCCTTATTGCGTAAACTCCGCGGGCCTTCCGGTGAGGCGCTCGATTCTTTTTGCGGTCGGGGGATGCGTCGAGAACAGGTTGCCGAAACTGATTCCGCCCAGGAACGGCTGAATGATGAACAGGTGCGCGGTCGACGGGCTCGCTTGCAGCGGCAAGCGGCGCGAGTAGGCGTCGATCTTCTGCAAGGCGCTGGCTAGCGCGTAGGGATTGCCCGTGAAATGGGCTCCAGTGGCGTCGGCTTGATATTCGCGCGAGCGCGAGACGGCGAGCTGAATCAGCGTAGCAGCGATTGGTGCGACGAACAGCATGAAGAGCGCGGCGATTCCTCCGCCTCCTCCGCGATCGTCGCGGTCGCGGCTTCCGTATCCGCCGAAGATCATGGCCCAACGTCCCATGCTCGCGATCATTGTGATGGCGCCTGCGAGCGTGGCGGCGACGGAACTGATCAGGATGTCACGGTTGTTGACGTGTCCGAGTTCGTGGGCAAGAACACCTTCGAGTTCTTCGTCATTCAATAAGCCCAAAATCCCATGCGTTACGGCGACGGAAGCGTGTTGTGGATTGCGTCCAGTGGCGAAGGCGTTGGGCGAGTCGGTGGGGATCACGTACATCTTCGGCATTGGAATGCCCATTTTTGGCGCGAGACGCTCGACGGCGGCGTAGGCGCGCGGCAGTTCTTCGCGTGTGACGGGCTGTGCGCGATAGGTGGCTAGCGCGATCTTGTCGGAGAAGAAGTAGGCGCTGAAGTTCATCACGACGGCCAAGGCTAGAGCGATGAACATCCCATTCTGGCCGCCGAAGGCGCGGCCGATAGCCATCAGCAGCAGCGTCATGAGGGTCAGCAAGAACGCGGTCTTGAACATGTTTCCCATTTGCTTGTACCTGGTGATTTGATGTTACGCCGCATAGCGCGATGCATTCGGACCAGATTGGGAAAAATTTGTCTGACCGGGGGTACCCCCTCCCCCCTGGTCTAATGGAATCAGCGAGTTAGCGGGAAATTGCGATTTAGTCTACTGGGCTCAATGACTTACGGGCAAAATATTGCGGAATAAGGAGTTAGTCGGGATTGGCGGCTGGGGCTCACCGTGGGGCTGCACTCTCTGGAGAACCAGATCAACGAGCGTAAATGGCTTGCTTGCAGCACTTAGAGAAACTTCCCGAGCGCAATAATGGTCTATGTATTGTAGGGCTTTATATGCCTAATTCCATCTTTCCGCACAAATGGTTCATAAGAGTGACTATTTCCTGCCTTGGTCTTGTGGTGGTTGCGTGCAGTGCGTTGTGCGGCAGCGCAAGGTTGTATCAACGAAAGTTGGAAACGCTGTCAGACAGGGTCCAAAACCTGAGAGTTGGCGTTTCAACACTAGAAGACGTTCAACAACTCGCTCACGACTATCACGATGACATAGTCGAATCTAATCTTTGTCCTTCTGGAAAGTGTGGATTCACCATTCGTTTGAGCAACACGCATTTTCCAGCATTCTATGCTGCGCCGTTCATGTGGCGAATTGGGATTCGTCCCACATACGCGGCCGCTGTGTTGAGGGCCGAAAACGGCAGGCTGAGGTACGCCTCTTTCGGTTTTCTCACGCGCACACAATACGGTCACTGGCTCGAAGGTACTTTCCACGCTGCACCTGTCCTCAGCATGTATGACAGATGCCGCGACATTTTTCTTGGAAGAGACTCGACATACGCGGTCGATAGCGCCCACCTCAGTAACGGTGACGGTGGGGGCCGGATTATCAATACGGCTTACGCGGCGCAAGCCTCATCCGAGGAGCGACGACAAGCAACAACGTTCAATTTCTCCTGCATCACTGCAAGACCGGGTTGCAGGGAGATCACGGACCTAATGCCAGAGGCCCACCGGAACCTGACGTTCGAGCCGAACCGAGACGAGTCCTTCAAACATGAGTGTGAAGACTATGTACGGAAGACGGAGGTCGGTCCCGGCCCGTGGACCGTGGAAAGTGCTTTTGAACCAGAGCCGATTCCGCTCACGATTTTGGAGTCTCACCCGTTAGAAGAATCGGCGTCTCCTCAGCGGCTAAAGCCGCGCCCTTTGAAATCAGCCCCAATTCGGAGTTTTTCCGCAGCCTCTTGACGTCGCGCTCTTCCCCGGTCCTTTACAAAGCAAATTGGAACGTCAAGGGCAGCGGGCTTGAGTCGCCGCCGCACAGAGGCTTCCTCGTCTATGGCTAGGCTTTTTGGGCTTCGCGCTTTAGGGCTCGCTGGAGGGTGTGGTCCAGGGCTGCTTTGCTCTTTTCGTATTCCTGCTGCGAGATGTGGCCTTGCTTGTGTTCGACTTCCAGTTGGAACAATTCTTCCTTCAATCCTTCAAGCAGCATGGACGAGGAACTTCGCGTCGCGGCAGGCGGTCGCGTTTCGCTGGAGCGAGCATTGGTCGCGCTTGCTTCATTTGCCCGGATGTCTTCTCGGCGAGACTGGCGCGAGGGTACAGGCGCAGCGGCTTCATAGTCGTCTTCTACTTCTAGAGCGCGTCCTTTGACCATGGCGTGGCCGGCGCGGTTGGCGGCTTGCTGGCGCGAGGCTACGAAGATGCCTCCGATTACGAGGGCGGCGGCAAAACCTCCGAGGATGTACCAGCGGTATTTCTGGAGCGGATCGGGGGCGTCGATGGGCGGGCCCAGGCCTCCGCCGGGACGATTGTCACTTTGCGCGCCACCACCTCCACCGCCTTCACTGGGCGCGCCTGCGCCTTCCTGGCGGGCTTGCAGCGTGCCTTCGCCGGAAATCTTAAAGGCCAGCGACTGGCCTGCTTGCGCGCCGGAAGCTACTTGGACATTGGCGTCGGGTTGCTGGGGATCGTTCATCGATTGGTAATTCGTACTGGGCGCGGCGGTGAACTGCATCGCCTTGGGCACGATGGCGACGAAATGCTGCAGCGGATAGATGCTCCTGGGATCGATGTTGGCGCTGCCGGTGTAGGGAAGTTGGTAGGCAACCTGAAACTGCGTGGTACCGGGACGGAGCGGGAAGAGGAACGAGTAGCGGGTCTTCTTGTCGTCCTGTGGCACGGGCGCGGAGTTCACGGGCTGGCCGTTGGCGGTCATGGCGGAGCCTTCGACGATCTGCGCGCCTTCCGGGACGTAGAACTCGAGGTTGCGTTCACTCATCTGGGTACGCGGCGGCTTGGACGTATTCTGCACGGCGAAGGCGCGCATGACTTCAAGTTGTCCTTGCTCGGCTTGCACGCGCATGATGTCGGCGACGACTTCGATGCCTTCGACTTTCTTGGCCACGTCGTAGACTTCGACCTCGACGGAGGTCGTTCCCGGAGGGGCCATGCGGTGGTAGGTGACTTCCTGATGGATGGCCCGGACGAGGTGCGGGCCCTGCGCGTTGTCGAGCTTGAAGGAGAAGTTGCCCTTTGCGTCGGTCTTGGTGCGTCCGGCTTCTTCCATGCCTTGGCCCAGGCTGAGGAGGACGACCTCGTCGCCCGCAGAGGGCTTGCCGGTCGTGGAGTTTTTGACCGTGCCGGTCAGGGTTTGGGCGGAGGCGAGGGAGGAGAGGAGGAGGGCGACCACAGGGGCTAAAGCCCATGATGATCTGTGGCGACCGACGCGGCCCTGAAGGGCCGCTCTTCCACGGTTGCGCCTGCAGTCCTCACGGTTGCGCCAGCAGTCCTCGTTGATACCTGCGTTGTTTTCTTGCACAGGTCGAGCCGGCAGAGTTTGACTATGGGGATCCTTCGACTCCGCGGGAACTGCGCTTCGCGCACTTCCCGCTACGCTCAGGATGACAGGGATTTGGGTTACGTTCATGATCTCTTTCTTGGGGCGGAGACGGCGTTGGCTTCGAGGCGGGCGATTTCGGCCAGAAGCGTTGCGGCTTCGTCTTGCAGGGAAGACTTCAGCTGCTGGTAGTCGATGTCGGGAACTTTGCCGGCTTTGTATTCGAAGTTCAGGTCGCGCAGATTTTCGTAGACGGCATCTTTGCGTTCGCGAAGGTAAGAGGCGCGCGTTTTCTCAGGGCCCAGATAAAGCCTGCCGGGAAGGTAGAACACGTAGAAGAGCGCGGCGACGGTTACCAGGGCGCAGATGGCGAGTTCGAAGGTCATAAGTCAGTATCCTTGCGAGCTTGCTCGCGGAATTCTTCCAGTTCAGCGCCACGGATGGGACGGAGTCCGTCGGCAAGGGCGGGCGCGGGGCGGTTCTTCCAGGCGCGGACGACGAAGATCACGAGGCCGAAGCCGAGAATGAGAACGGCGAAGGGCATGATCCACGCGGTGCGATCGAAGCCGGTTCCGGTGGGAGCGGCCAAGACAGTGGGGCCGTATTTCTGGACGAAGCCTTGTTCCACCAGGCTGTCGCTGTCGCCGCGGTTGACGGCGGTCATGAGTTCGTTGCGCATGCCATCGGAGTCAGGGCAGCCGACGTGGTTGCATTCGAGGAGGATCTGGTTGCATCCGCAGATGCACATGAGCTGGTGGCCGAGTTCGTTGAAGCGGGTGGCAGGGTCTCCGGCGCCGGTTAGGGCAAAGACGGCGAGAGCGAGGACGCCGCAGTGGAGAATGCGGCGGGGGATTGAGTTTGGTCTCGTCGTCATAGAAAATTTCATAAAACAGTTGCGGCATTTGCGGGCGAATTAACGGCGTCCCTCTAGGACAAGAGCGCCGGGCTTCGCCCGTGGACAGCCGAGGGCGGCTGTCCCTACATTCAAAGAACTAGTCTCCCGTTACTGCGGGGGCTGCCTGTTCGACCAGCCTCGTTGCTTGAACCCTTACTGGAGGGGGTGCGTTTGGAACCAGGGCCAGAAGAGTGCCGCCGAGCATGATCACGACACCGAGCCAGATCCACATGACGAGCGGATTCAGATGCGCCTTGATGATCGGCAGACCTTTTTCGTTCTGACCTTCGTAGACCAGATAGAGGTCTTCCTGGAATGACGATCGGATGTCGGGTTTGGTCGAGGCCTGGCGGCTGGCCTTGTAGAACTCGCGCACCGGCGTCATGGTGTCGATTTTTTTGTCGCCGCGATAGACGTCGATCACAGCCCATTCGCTGGCCTCATTAGGGCCGTCGTCCTGAGTATAGGAGCGGCAGACGAGAGTGTAGGGGCCAATGGCCATCTTGTCGCCGTAGTCCATTCCTTTGTCGGATTCTTTGTCCTGATTGAACGCGGCGCCGGCGAGACCGATGATGACGACCACGACGCCGAAGTGAACGATGTAGCCGCCATAGCGACGGGTATTGCGGTGCGTCAGCTGCACCATGGAAGCGAACATGCCCTGGCCAGTGTGGCGGGAGATGACCTGGCCTCCGCGATAGAACTCGCTGGCGACCGTGAGCGTGACCAGAACGCAGAGGCCGAGGGCCATGAGGGAATAGAAATAGGAGATGTCCTGCCACGGGCGCAGGCCGAAGGGCGATCCCCAACTTGTGGGAGTGATCATGAGGATGGCCATCACGACGACGGCGCCGATGGTGGGCCACATGAAGTTCCGCTTCAGGCTTTCAAATGATGTCTTGCGCCAGGCCAGGAGTGGGCCGACGGCGGTGAGAATCAGCAGCAGCAGCGCGACGGGGATGGCTACACGGTTATAGAAAGGTGCGCCGACCGTGACTTTGTTGCCTTGCGCGAGTTCGGAAATCTTCGGGAACCATGTTCCCCACAGGACGGTGAAGCATAGGAGTACGAAGAGAAGATTGTTGAAGAGGAAGCTGGATTCGCGCGAAATTAACGATTCGAGTTTGTGCTCGCTGCGCAGGTGTTCTTTGTTCTCGACGTAGAAGAACACGAAGACCGCGAAGATGATGGCAAGGAACCATGCGAACCATGTTCCGATCGAGGACTGTGCGAAGGCATGGACCGAGGAGATGATGCCGCTGCGCGTTAGGAACGTACCGAGAATCGAGAGCCAAAACGAGCCGAAGACGAGCCACATGTTCCAGGTTTTCAGCATGCCGCGCTTTTCCTGCATCATGACCGAGTGCAGGAAGGCGGTGCCGAAGAGCCAGGGCATCAGGGAAGCGTTTTCGACGGGGTCCCAACCCCAGTAGCCGCCCCATCCGAGGACGGCGTAGGCCCAGTGCGCGCCGAGGAAGATGCCGCAGGTGAGTAATCCCCAAGTGACCATGGTCCAGCGGCGGGTGATGTGAATCCATTTGTCGCCGGGATATTTCATGATTAGCGCGCCGAGAGCGAAAGCGAAGGGCACGGTGGTTCCCACGTAGCCGAGATAGAGCATGGGCGGGTGGATCACCATTTCGGGATATTGCAAGAGAGGATTCAGACCGCTGCCGTCGGCGCGCAGCGGGCCCTCAAGAAGGCCGAAGGGGTTGGCGGCGAAATTCACGAGCGCCAGAAAGAAGATCTGCACCGCCGCGAGGATGACCGAAGCGTAAGCGAAGAGGCGAGGATCAGTTTTGTAGCGCAGGCGAAGGACGAAGGCGTACCCGGAGAGCAGCAGAGACCAGAAGAGCAGCGAGCCTTCCTGTCCGGACCACAGCGTGGCGAACTTATAAGGACCAGGAAGGTCTCGGTTGCTGTGATGAAAAATGTAGGCGATGGTGAAGTCGTCGCGGAAGGCGGAGACTACTAGGGCGATGGACGCAAGAACGACGGCTCCGAAGACGGCGACGCCGGCGCGCCGAGCGGTCTCGCCGACGCGATCCCAGCCTGGGTCCTTCTGCAAGACCAGCGCGAGCACTCCAGCAGCGAACGAATAGATGCTCAGCGCCAAGGCGAGGAGCAAGGCAAAACTACCAATTTGCGCCATGTGGGGGAACCCCACTGTATTTTTTCAGAAACCCACCATACAGGCAACCGAAGGCAAAGAGAAAATCTCGGCCGGAAGGGCATCGGCGGAGCGGGCGGTGCTACGAGAATCTGGCCTGGGAAAAGGTGTGAACGTTTCCGCCGAAAGTGGCGGCCGGGGTCGGCCGCCAGGCGGTTTGCGCAAGCGCCGGACTCTATGCGCTTGCGGCGGCGGACTGCTGGTGATAGCGCAGACGGACTTCGTGCTCTGCGGCGAGCCAGTCCTCAGTTTCGTGGCCAGGTGTAAATCCGCGGCGCTCCGAATACAGGTAAGCGAGGCGGCGAATCTCTTCTTCGAGGTTGATGGGAACCAGGGTGGCGCGGGAATCGGTGCGCACGATTTCAGGTTTCCGAACGGTCTTCTTAGGTTCGCTCTTTTTGGGTTCGGCCTTTTTGGTTTCGGTGACGGGAAGAGCCGCCACTTCGGTTGTCGCTGCTCCACTATCGGCAGTGACAACTGGCGGAGTGCTCGGGATAGAAGGTGCGTCCTTCACGTCATTACTCTTCTTGGGAAATTTTGGTTTAGTCATGATTGGGTACTCCTTGCATGCTCCTAAGTGTAGGAATGATTGGAATTGTTGATGAATGAACAACATACACGTTGCCCCTAAGAATTATCACTTGCAATAGATTTTCGTTCGCGGAGATATATCTACTATAGGCCCGAAAGCCCTGTGGATGGGAGTAAATTGCACAAAAAATTGTGATGAGGAGGAGAAGAAATTCCAAAACGAGAAAGCTTAAGCGCTTCACCTGGCATATCTTGTGAGGTTAGTGCGGTATTACCGCGCTACTCCGATTGTGGTACGCTTTCGCGAATTGGAGGTTCATCCCATGTCTCGCTACACCAGACGTGAATTCCTAAAAGGCGGACTCGCAGCGGGCGCGCTTGTGGCCACGGGAAGTCTGCCGCTGCTGGCGGAGCGTCAAACGGCGACGGATTGGGTGACGCTGGGAAAATCTGGTGTGAAGGTGACGCGCCTCGCGTTTGGCACTGGGAGCTTCAGTGGCCAAGTTCAGCGCGACCTGGGACAGGACCAGTTCACCAGGCTGGTGCGCTACGCCTACGACAAGGGCATCCGGTTTTACGAGACGGCCGAATCTTATGGCGAGATGCATCGCATGCTGGGAGTGGCGCTGAAGGGAATCCCGCGGGATAGTTACCGGCTGATGTCGAAGATAACCACGCGGAACGTCGTGAATCCGCAGGAGAAAATCGATGAGTTGCGGAAGCTCGCGAATACGGATTACTTCGATGTGATGTTGTTGCACTGGCAACATACCGCGACGTGGCCGACCGATACGGGCAGGTGGCAGGATGGAATTCTGGAAGCGGAGGCGAAGAAAGCTGTCGTGAGTCATGGCGCGTCGGTTCACGGTTTGCCAGCGCTGCGGAAAGTTCCGGGAAACAAGTGGCTCGATGTCGCGATGATTCGAGTGAATCACAAGGGCGTGCGAATGGATGCCGAGGACTACAACACGGATGGATTGGGGAATGTCGGCGAGGTTGTGACGCACGTCCGGCAGGTACATAACGAGGGCATGGGCATCATCAGCATGAAACTGGCGGGCGAGGGCACGTTCAACCGTGAGGACCGAAGGGCGGCGCTGAAGTTCGCGTTCAAGAACGCCGGGGTCGATAGCGTCACAGTTGGCTACAAGAACACGGCGGAGATCGACGAGGCCATTGAGAATCTGAATCTCGCGCTTGCTTAAGAGCTTGCTACGGGCAGCTCGCGCAAACCGGGGAGCGCGGGCCAAACTGTCCGAACCCCAATTGACCCGATCCCGGATTCACCACATCCGTCTCGACGAAGAACCCATGATTGGCGTCGATGAGGTAATACACGACGTTCGTGCCCAGGAACGTGCCGGTGACTCGACCGTGGGAATCGGGCGAACCAGAAGCGTCGGTGAGAGCGACCGAGGTTCCAACACCGTTCGCACTGTCAGTCACGGCGCCAGTGAGCGATGATGCGGCGGCGGTCATTTGGCCGATGCCGTCATTCTCGGTGTAGTTCTGCTGGGTAAATCCGAATCCAAGTTTTCCACTGAATGAAACGGGTACGGTCGCTTGCGGATATGCGATCCCCACACCGAGAGACGGGTAGTTAGGATCCTCGCCTCCGGCGTCCAGAACCAGGGGCGGTCTCCCGTTCCCGGTCAGGTAGAAGATGAGGCCGGGCCTGAAGCCGGGATGAGGCGGCGGATTGAAATGGCTCAGGAACAGCCGGGCGCGTCCGATGCCTTTGGTGTCCATCTTATAAGTTCCGTCGAATTGAGAACTGATCTGGCCGGGCGCTCCCAAGGCGTCGACCAGCATAAACGTGTCGGTGATTCCGCTCGTCAAGACGCCACTGCCGTCGGCTGATACTACGCCTGCGGAGGTAAAAGAGGACGGAACTCCGCTGTAGATGTCGGTGCCGAGAATTCCGAAAACATAGTTTCCAGAGAACGACGCAGTTTTGAACGTGCCGGCGGAAGATCCCTGCGCGATGGCGATGCCGGCGGTTGAAAATCCGGCGGAGCCGTCATTGTCGGTTTCAATGAGCCGGATGTGGGTTGCGTCGACGATGAATCCCGTCAGGACGATTGATCCAAAACAATTCGCTCCCGTCAAAGTCAGCGTAACCTTGCCGAACGGGTTGGGAGTCGGCTGCGTGACAGTTCCGAACAGTCCGTTGGTAGCCGGGCAGGAAAGAAGTGTGCCGTAGTAGTCCTGATCGGCTAGGCTGCCCGCACCTGAGATGTTGCCGGGAGAATCGATGTTGAATATGCCTCCCATGCCGGTAGGCGTGCCACTCACATCCGTGCCGCTCAGAACGAAGGCGTAGCCGCCAGATGGCATGGCTCTGCTGGTCTGCAATTCCAAAGTTCCCGTGGAGGATTGAGGGGAATCCAGTTCTGAGATGAACGCTTGCGATTTGGAAAGCACAACCAGGCCGAACGTCTCGGTCAGAGGCTGTCTATTCTGGTCGACGGTGTTGATTGTGAGACTTCCCCGCCCGTCGGGTCCGATGAAGTAGGTGCTGGTGTTGTGAATGGAAGTGGCCAGCGACCCGGCGACGTAGTTCAGAATCTGCTGACCAAATGTGATTCCGCCGTTGCCATCGAGAACGAGCACACTCGTCATCTGATAGGGCTGCAGGTTGGCATCGGTTCCCTTTGTCTGAAGAATGTATGTGCCGCTGAGAGAACTGGCAAAGGCGGAGAGGGTGATCGGAGCCACGACGTTCTTGGTATGGTCTGCGGTGGCGAATGCCGTAATGGTTACGGACTGGGTATTTTTGGGAAGGTTCTGAGGCGGAGAGTAAGTCACGGCGGCACCACTGTCGGAATGCAGAGTACTCAGCGAACCGCACCCATTACCGGTCGGGCAGGTCAACAACCAATCCACGCCGTAGTTGCCGGGGTCATCGGTGACTACGGCGGTGAGGTCGGCGGTAGAGCCGATGAGAAGCGAGGCGACGGGCGCGGGCTGAAACGCGACCGCGAGCTGGGATGGCGGCGGCGGTGGAGGGTTCTGAACGTTTGTCGAGCTTCCTCCGCAGGCGGCGAGGATTGAAATCGCCGCCACCGAAAGAAGAGAGAGAATCCGTCGTCGAATCACCGCCGTCCTCCATCCCATGTGTAAATCGTGCCGAGGACTACTGCCCCGTGCCGCGTAAATAGATTGTTTGGACCAGTGCATTGTCGTAAGCGATCGTGATGGTTCCAGGATCGAACCCTAAAATCTTTGGCTTGAAGCCAATGGTGACCGTGCAACCGCTGCCCGGACTCAGACTGAAAGGGCAATCGTCAGTCTCGGAATAGTCGCCCTTCACTGACAGCTTGCCCGCGAAGTTAATGGTGGCGGAGTTCGGATCGTTGGGATCGTTGAAGAGAGTGATCGTTTGCTTGGCGCTGCCCTTGCCCACGGTCTGGCCGCCAAAATCCAATCCGGCAGCGGGTGAAATTCTCAGGGGGCTCGGCGGGTTCGCTCGCAATTCCACCGGAAAGCGTCCGCCATCAATTTCGCAATTCGACGTCAAGTTATCTGCCGAAGCACACCGCACGGAGTTCAGTTCGAGGAAATAGTCGAAGCCGTTCAGTTGGGTGTACAGGGGCTGCGGGACGAAGGCTATCTGCAAACTGCACGTTCCTTCAGGAGCGATCAGCATTCCCGAACAGGTGTCGGCCGAGATCTGGAAGTTCGGCAGGTGAGGTGGTGTGGGATCGCTGTCGCAGCTGTAGTCGATGGTGGAATTGTTCGTGTCCTGTCGCAGATCGCTCACGGTTTGCAGCCCGCTGACCGGGCTGCCGAGGATCAACGGGTAGGGGAGTTTGTGGAACTGGTCTAGCGTTGCATTTACACACGGGGCACTGGGAAGAATCTGTACGGAATGCGCGCTATGGTTGGTAAACGACAGCAGTTGAGGAAGGCTGGCCTCGCCGACGGCTGCCGGGCCGAAATCGAGTTCGGCGGTCGATGGAGATAACGCGCTCAGCCCCGTGCCAGTGACAGGCACTCGAAACGACAGATTGTTGTCTGCGCTCACGGGGCTATTCACCGTTAATGTGGCGACCAGCGGGAGCGGACACCGCGCCGGTGCGGTGCCGCCTCCGATCGGCAGCCACGAGCAGCCTTCTTGAGGAGCAAAAGAAACGGTGAGTGTGCACGATTGTCCTGGACCGAGGGAGAAAGTTGATCCGAGCGGAACGGCACAGGGATCGCCTTCTGTCGTGTCGGCGATCGTGAAGTTAGGTTGGCCAGTAAATGAAGTTTGGCCGGTTTCTGAACCCGTGCCTGACTCCACTGCCCATTGCAATGTCAAACCGTTCACAGTCGAGCCAGAAGGATCGTTGTACGCAAGCGTAATGGTCTGGGTTGCCGGACCCGAGTCCAGCGATTGAGGAGGAAATATCAGGGCGCCGGGCGAGAGAGTGATCGGTTGCTGGCACGCCGTTGATCCTCCCAGTCCCAAGCAAATGTCGCCAACATCTTCGAGGTTGACGCTGGCGTTTGTGGGACACGACTTTGTGTTAACAACATATCCCTGTCCGATGGAGTGCAGGACGTAGCCGGTGGCCGTAGAGTCGAAGGTAACGGGATATGCGCCACTTCCGCCGAGGTTGGTCTGACTGGCCTGTATGCCGATCTGGCCATCACTTAAACCGTCGATCCCGAAGAGCTGCAGGATGACTGTATTGCCGCTGATCTGTCCAGTCACCGTGGCGGTATCGAGACACGGGTAGTCGCTCAGAAGACTGACAGGATCCACGAAGGTCAAGGTGCCAGTCACACTGGCGTTGCTGGCGCCAACATTTTCTCCTTGCGTAAGAGTTCCAGTGAGTGGAAAAACTTGACCGCCCAGAGCGAAGCCCGTGCTATGAAAGCTTCCTTGAATTGTTCCGGTAAGCGGCGGCACCAACTTCGCGCTCCACGGAAGGCCTGTCTGAGCAGCGCCGCAGGCTGCGCCGCCGGACGAAGCATCGGCGGTGGATGTGTAGGAGCCCGTCATCGCGGAGCCGTCCGAACTCATTGCTCCTGTAAGTACAAAAGTCTGAGCACCGGCAACCGCAGTGAGGGTGACATTCTGACTGCTGATGGTGCCGATGATGGGAGCCGATCCGCTGTTGCACAAGGCGGGAGATCCGCCATTTGGATCGGGTAGAGAAATGGAGTAGACAGCGGCGCCCGTGACCGAGCCACTCTTCTGCAAGAGAAATCCGCCCTGCAAGCCACCGATGAATGACTGGTCCGATGGATTCCCGAGGGTGAACTGCCAGTTGCCGGAAATGGTCGCAGAGTTTTGGGGATTGCCACTCGAAGCGCTGCCGCTACCACCGCCGCACGCGGAAAGCATCATGGTGCCGGCGAGCAGAATGATCCACAGATGAGATTTCGTCCGACATGACATAGGGTTTGAAGTCAATCGCCGCATAGATCTATCTGTCCTCGAACGCCCGATTGCTTTCCGTCTGCTTCGACGGATGCGCGCCCGGGGTGAACGACTGCGATTGGGCCTGAGCGGGCGAGCCAGTTTCGGAAGCGAAATCCAGTGCAGACGAGGCTGTACCGGTGCCCTTGATTGGGACGGCAAAGGAGGTGTCGTTATCCGCGCTCATCGGACTGGTCACACTCAGGGTCGCGCTTAGAGAAGCGCTTGCCTGGGGGTTGAAAACCACCGGAATCGTGCAAGATAGTCCGGGAAGAAGTTGGAAGGGCGAGCCGAATGAACTCCCCGGAGTTTCGCAGGTGTCGCCGACCACCGTGAAGCTAGCTGCGTCCGCCGGTTGGTTGGTTAACGTCAAAGCCAAACCGGTCAGGGTGGTGGTAATCGAATTGTTGGTAAGCGTAATGGTCTGCGTCGCCGTCGAGCCCATGGTTTGAGCGGGGAAGACGACAGCACTTGGCGTGAGAGTGATCGGTTGCGCGCAAGCGCTGGTGCCGACTCCGAGGCAAATGTTCCCAGAGTCTCCGGGATTGGTGAGGCTGGTGCCGAGACAGCCTGGCGTGTTGACCGCGTATCCCACGCCGGCGAGATTGTGCAGAACGCTGCCCCCGCGAACGGTGTCGAAGGTTACGGGCTTTCCGGCCAAAATACCGCCAATCTGGCCGAGGCTCGATCCGTCAGTGCCCATCAGTTGCAGAGTGACGGTATTGCCGCTGATCCGGCCGGTCACCTTGGCCGTGGTGATGCATGCGTAGTTGTTGATGGAAGTCAGGGGACTCGCAAAGCCCAAATTGCCCGTAACGGTTGCGCTGCTGCCGTTGTTCAGCGCCTGATTGATGACTCCGCTCACGGGGAAGTCTTGATTTCTCAGCCCCGCCGTGCCGCCCGTGCTATGGAAATCTCCCTGGATGACTCCGGTGAGAGGAGGCACAAAGACGGCACTCCAAGTCAGCCCCGACTGCACGGTGCCGCACGGTGAGCCATCGGATGCCGTTCCAGCGGTGGACGAATAAGTGCCAGCGAGAGTCGAATTATCTAAGCTGATCGTTCCATTGAACGTGAACGTTTGTGGGCCGGCGACGGCGGTTAAGCTAACGTTCTGGCCACTGATGGTTCCGGTGACGGCAGCGGATCCGCTGTTGCAGACGGTCGTGGGAGTTGACGAGGCGACAGAGAAAGCGATACTTCCCGTCAACGAGTTGTTGTCCTGCACAAGAAACCCGCCCTGCAAACCTCCGGTGAACGATTGATCGCCAGGAGGTGCAACCGTGAACTGCCAGTTGCCAGAAAGTTGTGGACCGAGAAGCAGCGGGTTGTGATTCGACGAGCTACCACAACTGGAAAGTAGCAAGGTGCCGACGAGCAACACCAACAGGTGTTTCGCGCGCTTTGATCGGGATCGTAGCGATACTCGACTCACTGGGGATCGTCTTCGGTTCGTGTTCAGTCTCAGCATGATGTTGCAGTCCTAAAACGCGAACTTGAGGCCAAACTGAATGGTGCGAGGCCGATGCGCATTAAGCGGATGAAGGAACGAAGCTCCGGTGACGCAATCGACTCCGCTGCCCATGAACCCGGCGGAGTACGACGGGCCGGCGTAACAGCTGACGATGTTGTTGCCACTGCTGCCCGGGTTGTCGGGATCGTAAATACGGAATTGCGTGTGATTGAAGACATTGAAGGCCTCAGCACGAAACTCCAATGAGCTGGACTCAGTGATCTTGAAGTGCTTGAGCAGCGATACATCGAAGTTCGTCCGCAGCGGATTGTTCAGGAAGTTCCGGCCTGCGTCTCCAAAGGTGAGACCTCGCGGAGCCACAAACTGCGAAGGATTGCCGATGAGCGGGCCAAAGCTCCTGGAGTTATTGCCGGGCGAGGGTAATCCACGCACCACGTCAGGGTAAGAAGCCGCGATACCCAATCCGCTGGAGACACCGGCGTTGTCGGTGAGGGAAACGCCAGTGTTGCCGGCGCTATTAATGACGGTGAACGGCGAACCGGACTGAACCGTGGTTACTCCGGAAAGTTCCCAACCATCGAGAAGGTGTGTCAGGCGCGGGGGACTCGGGGGCGGCGGAGCGGTCTCGGTCGCGTCTTGCACGTCGGGTCCGACGGCCCATTCGTTGAAGTGGCGGAGAAAGCTGCGAAGCGGGAGCTGATACACGTAGCTGACGTTCAGGAGGTGGCGTTGGTCAAAATTGGAACTGGCCCGATTCGCCCGCAGATCGTAAGAGTCGACCAAAACTGGATCGCTTCGGTCAGAAGCGTCATCGAGCGAATGGCTGTAAGAATATGAAATTCCCGCCGTGAGTGGTCCGCTGGTTCGTCGCAGCGTGGCTTGAAGTGCGTGATACGTAGAGTTGGCGACGTTCTGCAACGAAAGAACTTTCCCGAGGCCGGGGTAGGGTCTGCCAGGCAAGGAGTTCACGTTGGGCAGGTTCGGGTTCGTGCACGCTGCCTGCAAATGTACGTACGCAGGATTCTGCGGCGTTACGACCGTTCCATTCTGCAGAAAGAAAGGCGTGCCGTCGGCGCCCGGGGGACTGTTGCCTACCGGGTTCACTGTGCAATCGGTGATAGTGAGAGGCTCGGTGGGGGCGAAGGGATTCTCACTGGCAGGCAAAGGCTGCAACTGGTTGAGCTGGCGCTCGATGGTCAGGTGGGTCCCTTTGCTTCCAACATATGCCAGGTTCATGACAAACGATCTCGGCAACTCGCGCTGCAGACCAAAGCTCCACTGCTGGGCGTAGGGCCAAATCGCTTTGGTGGGGATTGATGTGACATCCAGAGGAAAAACGGAACCGCTTGGTGGCACGGGAAGCGAGGTGTTCAAAGCGTTTGCGCAGGAGGCATTGTTGGCATCGAACGCGGGCCCATAGCCGATGTTTCCGATGCATGAGTAATTGGTGGGAAGTTGTTGCGTCATGCTCAGCACGAGAGGCGCGCTGGCTTCGAGCGATCCTGTGTTGGCTTCGTTGCCCGTACCGTGCTCGAAGAAGATGCCGTAGCCGCCGCGAATTGAAGTCCTGCCGTCGCCTTTGGGGTCCCAGGCAAAGCCAACGCGCGGCGCCGGATTGAAAAAGTGCCCTTTCATGCAACCCGAGGGTGTGCCCCCCACTCCACACTGCACCAAACCCAAATCGCTCACGACGCCGGGATCCAGCTGGAAGGTCTGGGGGTCGAACGGCACGAAAGCGGATGATGCGTTCTTATCCAGGAGCACGCCATACAACGGGTCGACACCGAATCGTGTTTGATTGAAGCGCGCCGATTCCCAGTTCCATGCATTGTGGTTCTGGTCGTGGAAGGTACTAAACAGGCTGATTCGCAGGCCGAGGTTCAAGGTGAGCCGGCTGGTAATTCTCCAATCGTCCTGGAAATAAGGTTCGGCGATCTGGAAGCGCTGGTAGTAGCGGCGCTGGGCAGAGTCCTGGGTGAAGCTCTGGATGAATCCTGTGGTGAGGTTCGTACCATTCTGCGTTTGGGTTTGAAGCAGGAAATCAGCGAAGGCATTTCCGGTGCTGTGCGCCAGATTGCTGAAGGTCAACAGACCCTGCAAGTCGCCAGAGGCGGCGCCGATGGCGTTGTTTGATTGATTGCGCTGCGAGTACACGAATTGTGTTCCGAACTGGAGCGTGTGTTTACCGAGTACCTTGCCCACGTCGTCGCGCAGTGAGTAGGTAGGGTTGGTATGTTCCCACGGCATGTATGCGGGATCGGTCGCAAAGCCTCTACCACCGTAAGCGGCGTTGGTTCCCAGGAACGCGACTCCGGGAAGCTTGCCGCCAAAACCGTTGTTGAAAATATGGCCGATGGCGCACTGCGGAACGAGAGTCGCGGGGTCTATGCTGAGTGCAGGGTTGCACTGTCCGGGAGCAGACGGATCTGGGACGAGAGGCTGATCGAGCGTAGGGTCGCGCTGGAACTGGGCGCCGCCCGGCCCGTTCTGGTCGACCAAGGTGATGGTAGCGTTTGTATAGCTCAAGACCAGATCGTTCAACAGCGTGGACGAAATGGTGTTCGTAAATCGAGCCACCAGACTTGTGCCTGGTCCCACGAAGCGGTTCTGAACGGTGGGAAAGGTATTGCGCACAACGCCCCACTGCGGCGTGAGCACGGTCGTATCCCATGCATCGTGGATGTAGTGAAACGATACTTTGAACTTGTTGCTGAAGTTGTGATCAATGTGCAGCAACTCCTCTCGCCAATAGGTGGATGGGGAAACTGCGGTGTTGTAACAATGATTGGGGTCGGTGGGATCGAGGTTGCTGAAGTCGGAACTGAGATTGGGCAAGCTGAAATTGCAGCCAAAAGGGGCGTTGGGCAAGGGGATCAGCTGCGCGTTCAAAATCGCCAATGCATTTTTATCTACTCCCTGGGCGGAGGCTCCATTCACGGCGGGCTGCTGCAAGTGGGTTGCAGGATCGAGAAGGCCACCCACGTCCGATCGCACTGAGGGGCAGTCGGGGTATTGAGCGCGCACAAAGGCCGCTCCGAGCGCCGGACACACGTCAGTGAAATCGAAATCCTGATAGACCACTCCGGTGTTCAGGCTCGTTTGCAGGTTCTTTTGAATCGTCCCTTGCGGTGTAAGGAAGAGCCCGCGTTCTTTGAGGCCAGGGACAGCCTGGTTGTAGTCCGTGGGTGTTTTCTCCAAGCGGAATTCCTCGGAGAAAAAGAAGAATGTCTTGTCCCGCTTGGTGTTATAGATGTGGGGAATCGTGAGCGGGCCGCCGATCGTCCCGCCGAAATCCTGGCGTCGATAGAGCGGCGTCTTGTAAGTAGTTGTTAGTTGACCGTACTGGTCCTGTACCGTTTTTCCAACGTCAAAATAATTGCGAGAGTTGAAGGCTTCGTTGCGGACGAAATCGTACAAACTGCCGTGGAGCGCGGCCGTGCCAGATTTCGTGGTGACCTGCACCGTGCCCGAAGCGGTGCGGCCAAATTGTGCTCCGTAGTTAGAGGTCAGAACCTTCACTTCCTGAATGGCATCGAGGCTGGGATACACCATGAGCGTGCTCGAAGCGCCGTTCAAGCCGGTGTTGAGCACGTCGCTGCCATCGACTTCAAACGTGTTGTATTCGACGCGCCCGCCATTCACGCTGTACTTCACGCTGCCCACAACACCAACCTTGGCCTCGTCTTGCCCCGTCTGGTTGCTTACGCCCGGCGCAAGCGCAATGAGCTGAGTGAAGTTGCGCCCGTTGAGCCCGAGTTTAACCACTTCCTTCTCGGTGATCGTTCCGGAAACCGTGGCGTTTTCCACTTCCACCTTGCCCAGGTTGGTGGACTCCACGTTGACTTCGGTCTTCTCGCCGGCGGGCTCCAGGGGGGCGTCCATGGTTAAGTCGAGCCCTGAAGGCAGATTGATGTTGTCGAATGTCTTTACTGCGAAATTGGGAGAAGTGATCGACAATGCGTAGGTCCCAGGCTCGAGTTCCGGGAAGGAATACATGCCTTGATCGTTAGTCAGCGTTTCGAGCTTCAATCCTGCTGCATTCGTCAGCTGTGCCTTTGCGCCGGTTACCACAGCTCCGGTTTGATCGGTTACCTTCCCGCTAATGGCCGCCTTGGTCTGCTCTTGACAGAGACCGATCGACATATTGAGGAGCGCACACGCAAGGACAGCGATGACACGAAGTAAGACACAAGTCGAGGTCCTCACAGTCCTTTTCTCTCCGCCCTCTTGTTGTTGTGGATGAAATCGAGACGCGATTGTAGGGGATGTAGCGGCCGGGCTAAATGAACAGTGTGTTAATTTCGATTCCTCAAAACTTCTCCACGCTGTAACGATTCTGTAACAAAATTGTCGCCAACTGTTCTTATTGCTTTAACACACCTGCGGATGATGAGCGGCTATTCTCCCACCTGAAAAATTCAAGCGCGCTGCGGTCATCCCCCAATGTAAGGCCAGTCGCACTTGGCAACAGGCCGCTGCGGACAAAGTTCGGTGAGTGAGTTAAGACACGTTCTCTTGCGTGCGGCGAGATGCCTCGCGCGTTCTTGGTGGCAGTTCAAAATCCCGAAAGGAACATCTACTATGACGCGAATGAAATCGGTACTCGCGGTGCTGTGTTTGGCCGCGATCGTGGGCGTTGTGCCGATGGCACAAGCTCAAAATCTCGAGACGGTGATTGCCGGTTCGTCAGGCCTATGGCAGGCCATGGGCGTGGGTGCTTACAACGGTGGGACCAGCATCGTTGCAGGCGGAGGCGCGACATTCCACTGGACAAGTGCATCCAATTCGGTCAATCTCACGGACACTCGCGTAACCCCGGTGAATAACGACGCTGGAACGATGTGGGTGGTTTGGGATAGTGCAACGCCTCCGAACGTGTGGGTGTACGACAAGGTGGATTCGGTGGTTGGAATGCGTTGCTACTTCGCCGCCCCCAAGTGCAACATCAACGCGACGTCAGCCACTCTTGCGGCTGCCGGAGCGTCGCAGATCTCCAGCGCACTGTGGGGAGCTGATACGAATCTGCCAGCTAGCATTCAAGCGTTATTCGCAAGCGGACAGTTTGTGAGCGTGGGAGCCACGGACATCCGTCCGGAGGACGCCGCGTTCGTCGCGTGCCGTGTGAACTCTGCTCTTGGTGCATCGACAGCGGGCGGTGCCAGCAGCGACCACACCGACGGTCTCGGATACAACACGCACAACGCCGCTGGCGTGTGCCCGGTTTTCAGTGCCGCGACGGCTCAGACGAAAGGATTGGGGAACCCGATTCTCAGCGGCTACCCCGCGAGCACATCCCAAGCCAACGTTCTTGCGTTCAATCTCACGGGGAAGGATCCGATTTCAGGCACGCTGCTGCCGGCGCAGCACACGACTACGCCCGTCGGCGTGGCACCTATCGTATTCATGATCGAACGAGACAAGGGGCAACTGGCGAACCTGACGAACGCGTCGGAAGTTCAATTGCAAGAAGCATTCTCGGGCACCAACTGCGATGCCAGTGCCTTCGGCCTGCCCGCTGGGAACATCAACATCTTCCTACGCGAACCCCTTTCGGGCACCATGAACACGACGGAAGCCAGCGTATTCCGGCGCCCCACCGTCTATCCCAACCCGGTTTTGGGATTGAGCCAGGAGTTGCATGTGGGAAACAACAACCCGTTGAAGGGTCAGGCGGGAACCTGCGTGGCAGGCGCGGGACATCGCTATCGCGTGGTTGGCTCGGGCGAAGCTGCGAAAGGTGTTCAGCACTCCGGCGACGGCACGTTCCCGGATTCAGTCGATGGCATCGCTTACACGTTCTTTAGCTATGGCAACGTGAGCAGCCTTGCCGACAACACGAAGTACGGTTACATCCAGCTCAACGGCGTTGATCCTATTTTTGCTTCTTACGGAACTAGGATCGACCCAGGACAACCGGCGGTAGCCGGAGAGTTGCCGGGCGCGGCTGACCTGCCGGCTTCTTGCGGCGCAGCGTTCCCCTGCTCCGAGCATGCAATTTGGTCCAACGGATTTTCTCTCCCCAATGTCCGTAATGGCACGTATCGCGCATGGTCGCTCCTGCGGTTGGTTGCAACCGGCACCGCGCAGACCAACGCTCAGGCGCTCATCAACGCCGCTCAGAAGGGCGTCGTCAACCTCGTTCCCGATTATGTGCCGGCAAAGATCGTACCCGGCACCACGGACCTCGGGATCAAACTGCTGCGCTCGCACTACCAGCAAAAGAGCGGATCGGGCGCGGTCATTGGTAATGCACCTGTGAATCAGCCGAATGAACAGGGTGGCGATATGGGCGGGGCGATCATTCCCACCTTGACTGGAGTCACCACCGAGAATCAGATCAAGCTGATTCAGAACCAACACTCGGGCGGTTCGGGTCCGGTGCTCAGGCCGTAAAGGAAGCTGATCGGTCGTACAGACAAAGTAGTTGGAAGAGCGCGGGCCGGTTTCAGCCGGCCCGCACTTCTGCATGCAGCATTTTTCCGAGGTCCAAAACTTCGCTTTCCTACCACTGACTCCGGGAGAAACACCTGAAGATGATGTTGAGAATGCGGCGATTTGCAGATGTTGGATTCATGAGAACGCTTAGTCTGGGAATTGCATTTCTAGCGTTGGCGCCAATCGGCGCTGCGCAGGTTGACCGCGCATCTCCACCCATCGCCGATCCTTCTGACAAACGTTTTCTGGGTGTTACCGAGGATTTCACTTCGCCGTCGCTGACGACCAGCCACCTGAAGCCCGCCGTGCCGCTGGGCGGTTTCATCGATGACACGCACCCTGGCTACACGGTGCAGTTGCTCCAGGTGCAGTGGCGATGGGGTGATCCCCTGGACCTGTATGTAATGAAGCCCAGCGGGGTCAAGAACCCTCCGGTGATACTGAATCTTTACGGCTATCCCGCCGACACGGACCCGTACAAGAATGAAGTGTTCCAGAAGGCTCTGGTCAAAGACGGCTTTGCTGCGGTGGGTTTTGTTTCGGCGCTGACTGGCCATCGTTATCACGACCGGCCCATGAAGGAATGGTTCCTGAGCGAACTGCAAGAGTCGCTAGCCACGTCGGCGCACGACGTGCAAATGATCTTGGACAATTTGTCTGCGCGCGGCGATTTGGACATGAACCGCGTGGGCATGTTCGCTCAGGGGTCCGGAGCCAGTATCGCGATTCTCGCGTCCGCAGTCGACTCCCGCATCAAGGTGCTGGATGTGCTGGATCCGTGGGGAGATTGGCCGACATGGTTGGCGACCTCTCCCTTTGTTCCAGAGGAAGAACGTCAGGACTACTTGAAGCCAGAATTCGTGAAGAAGGCTGCCGCACTTGAACCGCTGGAGTGGCTACCGAAAATTCAGGCGAAGAAATTTCAGCTGCAGCAGAATCTATTCGAGACCGACACGCCCAAGGCGATTAAAGAGAAGATCCGGCGCGCGGTCCCGGCCGAATCAACGGTTGTGCAATACAAAACTCTGCCAGAGTTTATGCAAGCCTTCCCGAACAGCACAAATCTGAACTGGATGAAGCAGCAGCTTCGGTCGCTGGCCGATGCAGGAGCCGAAAGCGGGCCCGCCCCGCAGCGTTCCGCGGGTGTGACCTCGAAGTAAGAACCGGCTGATTTGATAGGCTGTGGCGAGATGAGATGGTAGAGAGAGCAGTCTCGCGCTAACCTCTCTCCGCTGAATTCTCTGCTAACAGGGAAAAATACAGGGAATTTGCGAAATTTTGACCCGGAAATCGCACCCGAATCGCCCTAACCTTTTCATTTTGCTGCGGAAAATGGCGAGTTCTAATCATGATCGCAGATGCGACCGAAGAGATGCATGGGTCGGACCGAGTTCCTGACCTGAATACTGATTACGAGCGAGCCTGGGTTGGAAAAGGCAAACCATCAACGAGAGCGAAATGGCGCTCTTGTTCGAGCGCACGCAGGAGTGTTGTCGAAAACAGCTTGACACCGCCGACATTGTCAGAGACGCCTGTTTTCGACAGTTAACTTCCGAATAGCCCGTCAGAACTAAGCCGCTGGCGCGGCGGATTGAGAGTAGTGGTGTTAGCGAGAGGAGTCGAGTGGCGCTAGCTTGAGTAGTCATAGGAG
>DASRRV010000189.1:0-61763 GCA_035695545.1 Candidatus Sulfotelmatobacter sp.
AAACTAATCGAAAACGGGTTCGCGAATAAAGCAAAAACCACAAGGCAGAAAACTAAGCGCCTAAACCAACTGCCGCGCAAGACGTCCTGTATGAGAAACTCGAATGTCTGTTGGGCTTTCCGGACCCGATCGGGAATTTCATTTGGGTCGTTAGTTGCCATGACAGGGGAGAATCTCTAGCACTGTTCTTAGGTGTCACTTAGACTAGCAGTTACTAATTGAGGGCGCAATGCAAGGTAATCTGCGAAAAGCATTGAAATGAGTGAGCCGATCCTAAAAGGAAGGCGTTTTCCTACGCCACTTTGGGGTATTGACGGATTCACTTAGTCATGCCAGTGTGATAAGTGAGTTCTAGCAATGATGCGCATGCCCCATACCGATTGCTTCCCGACATCGGCCACGTTTATGTGGCAAGGAGCGGGGGAAGGTACGTTCATGTAACGGGGGCGATCCAGAGCGTGTAGTTTGTTTCTGAGCCTCCGATACAAATCGGGGGCTTTTGGTTTTTTATGGCGCATTTTTGCCAATGCGTGATACTGGGATTTTGGGAAAGTCGCATTTTCTGCGAAGATTGCGGGCGAGTCTGATAAAAGAATCCGTTGCGCTAGTTGGGCCATTTGATTGGAGGTTCGCTTGTTTACTCGCAGAAGCTTCTTGGGATTTCTTTCCGTGCTGCCACTTCCGCGTCTCCTCGGCGCGCGACCGCTGATGGGCCGTCTGCCAGCGATTCTCGATTCTTCCGCGGCCAGCGAAGAAGACGTCACGCGCTTCGTAAACATCGCGATTGGGACTGGCGGACACGGCCATACCTATCCAGGGGCGACAGTCCCATTCGGCATGGTCCAGTTGAGTCCCGACACTTACAACGATGGGTGGGACTGGTGTGCGGGATATCACTATTCCGACAGTTCGATCATGGGATTCAGCCATACGCATCTGAGCGGAACGGGTGCGAGCGACATGCTCGATGTTCTCTTGATGCCCGGGACCGGCCCGGCGAAGACCATTCCGGGGGGAAGGGAGAATCCGGGCGAGGGCTATCGCTCGCGTTTCAGCCATTCCGATGAAGTTGCTACGCCGGGATACTATTCGGTTCTGCTGCGAGACTACGATATCCGGGCCGAGCTCAGCACGACCGAACGCGCGGGCATCCACAAATACACGTTCCCCAAGAGCGACACGAGCCACTTCATTCTCGACTTTACGCATCTCTATGGAATTGCTCCGGGCGGAGTCAAATGGTCGGAATTGAAGGTTGTGAACGGCGACACGATCCTCGGTGGACGCGCCGTCAACCGCTGGGCCCCGGGGCGCGAGATTTACTTTGCAATGAAATTCTCCAAGCCATTTCATTCCGCTGAGGTTGTGTCGGATGAGAAGAAGCTGGATGCATCGGTACGCGAAGCCAAAGGGACCTCACTGAAGGTGCTGGTGCACTATCAGACTTCCGAAGGTGAAGTGATCTACGTTAAGACGGGGCTTTCTGGGGTGAGTGCCGACAGTGCGATGAAAAATCTGGAGGCGGAGATTCCTGACTGGGACTTCAACCGTATCCGGCAGGCGGCCCATGAAGCGTGGCGCAGGCAACTCTCGCGGATCACGATTGAAACGTCGAATCAAAGACAGCGGGAGATCTTCTACACGGGCCTTTACCACATGATGGTGGCTCCTACTTTGTTCGACGATGTTGACGGGCAATACCGCGGGATGGATGGAAAGGTACATCAGTTGCAGCCTGGAGCGCATAACTACAGCACATTTTCTCTTTGGGATACGTACCGCGCGGCGCATCCTTTCTATACGATCGCTCTCGCCGAGCGCGTACCGGATTTCGTGAACTGCCTGATCCGCATGGCGCAGGAGAGTCCGGATGGAATGCCGGTTTGGCCGCTGCAAGGCCGGGAGACCGGATGCATGACCGGCTACCATTCGAGCTCCGTGATCGCCGAAGCCTACGTGAAAGGCTTCAAGGGAATCGACTTCAGCCAGGCCTATCCCTCGATGCGGAAGCGCGCGATGAATGATGACTACCGCGGCCTTGCCCACTACCGAAAGCTCGGCTATATCCCTTGCGACAAGGAAGAAGAGTCTTGCAGCAAGACCATGGAATATGTCTATGACGATTGGGCCGTAGCGCACATCGCACAGGCAGTTGGCGCCGCGGAGGATCAGAAGTTGTTGCTGGAGCGTAGCCACAATTATCGCAACCTGTTTGATGCGAAGGTGGGTTTCATCCGTCCACGGTTCGAAAACGGAGACTGGTCTGAGCCGTTCGATGCCTTCGAGATGGGGCATTCCAAGAAGTGGAAGGACTACACCGAGTCGAATCCCTGGGAGACGACGTTTGCAATTCAGCACGACCCCAAGGGATACATGGAATTGTTTGGGGGACGGCAAGCTTTTGTCGAGAAACTGGACAGTTTATTCAACCAGACGACGCAACTGCCGCCGGACGCTCCGCCGGATATCGCTGGGATGGTTGGCCAATATGCGCACGGCAATGAGCCCTGCCATCACATTGCGTATCTTTATTCTTATGCTGGCGTACCTTACAAGACGCAGGAACGGGTTCGCAGCTTGCTCGAGATGGAGTACGACAACCAACCGAGCGGCCTTGCCGGCAACGAAGACTGCGGTCAAATGTCAGCCTGGTACGTGATGAGTGCGCTCGGGTTCTACGCGGTGGATCCTGTCAGCGGAAATTATGCATTCGGTACGCCTTTGTTTGATCGGGTGGTTGTCGAATTGGGCAGGGGCGCGAAACTATTAGTTGAAGCGAAAAGGTCGTCGCCCAAAGATCAATACGTGCAATCCATCACCTTCAACGGCAACCCCTACGACAAACTATGGTTTCGACATGCAGACATCGCGAATGGAGCGACGATCGTGTTCCATCTGAGCGCGCAGCCGAACCTGCAATTCGGTGCGGCAGAGACTGCTACGCCTCCTTCGCTGACTTCATGATCTTGAAAACAAGTCGATGATGATCTCTGGTTTGCTTTTGTCACCTTTCGGGCCGGAAGGCTCAAGCACAAGCTAAACACTGCAACAAATTCCTTTCGTATAACTCACACACAAAGACACTCAACTGTTAAGCAGGGGTGTTTCCGTAACACTGCCTGATCTGATTTGCGTAGAGCTTCCAATTTCTGGATGGCATATGAGAAAGGAGAAGTAGTCGATTAGACATTGTCGGAAAAATTGCAGGGAATCCAACCTCTCCATTCGTGGCCGCTGAGTTGCATTGATAGTTGCATCAGTTTCCTGGGGTTCCAACTTTATTCCGGAAACTCCTGGGCAATAACAAATCTCAGGTGTTAGGCCCATCGGGCGTGGAGGAGTTCTCGTATGCGTGTTAACTCAACTGTCGTTGCGAAATTAACACTGTTTGTTGTTGTGGTGTGTAGTCTGGCGTGCGCGCAAACCGGCACAACGTCGTTGCGCGGAACAGTCACAGATACGACCGGCGCCAGTATAGCGAATGCGAAAATTACGCTCACGAGCGCGGACCGCGGCTTCCTGCGCACTGTGACCAGTGGAGACTCCGGGGGCTACGAATTCCTTCAGCTCCAGCCGGGAGCCTATGAGCTGACCGTTGAGATGACCGGCTTCCATAAGTACGAGCAGAGGGCTCTGCAGTTGCTGGTCGACACTCCGTCTACCGTCAACGTGAAGCTCAGTGTGGGCGCTGCTACGGAAGTGGTGGAAGTCACCGCGGAAGGAGCCGTCATCAATACGACCGATGCTTCCATCGGAAACGCCTTTGACGAGCATCAGGTAAAAGAGCTGCCAATGGAAGGCAGAAACGTTCCGGACCTACTCACCCTGCAAGCTGGAGTGACTTACATCGGAAACCGTGAAACTCCCAACGAACTCAATACCGACACGCGCGGAGGAGCCGTTAACGGAGCGCACAGCGACCAGAGCAACATCACGCTGGACGGTGTCGATGTGAACGATCAGGTGAACGGCTACGCATTTACGACTGTACTGCCGGTCACGTTGGATTCGATGCAAGAGTTTCGTGTGACCACGACCAACTATGGTGCTGACTCGGGACGCTCCTCGGGCGCTCAGGTTTCTCTCGTCACCAAGAGCGGGACCAACAATTTCCACGGATCGCTCTACGAGTATCTGAGAAATACCTACACCAGCGCGAACGACTATTTCGTCAAATCGGCGCAGGTACAAAGCGGGGAACCGAATGAGGCTCCGAAACTGATTCGCAACATCTTTGGCGGCTCTCTGGGTGGTCCAATTCTGAAGAACCGTTTTTACTTCTTCGTGAACTATGAAGCCGCTCGCCAGCGCGAAGAGGCTAGTGTGTTAAGGATTGTGCCGAGTGATGCGTTGCGGCAGGGAGTGATTCAGTACCAGTGCGCTGGCAAGGCTGCCGCCTGCCCTGGAGGCGCAGTGGCAGGAACGTCGGTTGTGACTCCCGCCGGAGTGTATGGACTCACGGGAGCTCAACTTACAACCATGGATCCGAACGGAATAGGGCCTAATTCGGTGGTGACGGACTATTTCAATTCCTTTCCCCACGCGAATGACGTTTCCCAGGGCGATGGATTCAATTTTCTAGGCTATCGGTTTCGGGGAGCGATTCCGACCAACAAGAACTGGTACATTGCCCGCGCCGATTACAAAATCACGGCGAACGGAAATCACAGCCTGTTCTGGCGCGGCGCTCTGCGCAACGACAATCACTCGGACGCTCCTTACCTTCCGGGAGGGGCCCCGGAGTCCAGCATCTTAGACTTCAGCAAGGGATTCACGCTGGGGTACTCGGCGACCCTAAAGCCGACGCTAGTTAATATTTTCCACTGGGGTTACACGCGGCAAAGTTGGGGTCTGCCGGGGAATAACGACTCGACGGCGGTGATCTATTTCCGCGGGCTCAACGACAACAGCACGCCGATTAATTCGAGCCAGGCAATCACGCGTGGTCAGGACTTCCGCTCGACAGTCCAAAACCTGATCGACGATATGTCCTGGACGCGGGGGAAGCACACTGTGCAATTTGGAACAAACATCCGGTTCATTCGGAGCCCGCGCAACAACTTTATCAACTCGTTTCCCAACGGCGTAACCAACGTTTCGGCGCTGGACACGGCTGGCTTTGCCAATACCCCAAGTCCGTTCGACCCCGCTAACAACGGATTGCCGGCAGTTGATGGAAACTTCGCGAATCAATATGACTATCCAGCGATTGCGCTGTTGGGGATGGTCACGGAGTACAACGCATTCTTCAACTTCGACAAAAACGGTACTGCTTTGCCGACCGGAAGTGCTGTCCATCGAGATTGGGGAGCGAACGAATACGAGTTCTATCTTCAGGATTCGTTCCGGATGAGGTCGAATCTGACGGTGAATTTTGGCCTTCGGTATTCGTTGTTCTCACCGCCGTGGGAAACAACGGGCACCCAGGTGGCACCCACGATCAGCATGGGAGATTGGTTTAAACAACGCGGCGAGAACATGAGGAACGGCATCCCGTCGAATCAGGACCCGCTCGTCACCTTTGCATTGGCCGGAGCGGGCAACGGAAAGCCGGGTTATTACAACTGGGACTACCACGACTTCGGACCCCGAATTTCTTTCGCGTACTCGCCCGAGCCGAGTTGGGGCTGGTTGAAGAAGCTCGTGGGCGAAGGAGATAAAACCGTGGTACGAGGGGGATTCGGCATCGTGTACGACCGCATTGGCGCCGGCCTGCTCAGCAGTTTCGACCAGCAAGGGTCCTTCGGCCTTTCCACCAACCTGACGAATTCTGTTCTGCCGACGGCGTCGAACGCGCCGCGGTTGACCAACCTCACGGACGTGCCTTCGACCTTGTTCGACGGAGTCACTCCGTTCGCGCCACCAACCCCATCCGGCGGATTCCCGTATACGCCACCCTCCGCCGGTTCGGGGCTGGGCATTTATTGGGGATTGGACGACCACATCAAGACACCCTATTCGTATGCTCTGGATTTCTCGATTGGCCGCGAGTTGACCAGGACGACGAGCATCGAGGTCTCTTATGTGGGGCACCTTTCGCATCGGTTGCTGGCGCAGGAGGACTTGGCGATGCCGCTGGATTTGGTGGACAAGAAATCCGGAGTGAACTACCTCTCGGCGGCGAATCGTTTTTCCCAACTGTCTGCGGCCGGCACTCCGACCGGTTCGATTACGCCGAGTCTGGTCGGACCAACGGCTGCATTCTGGCAGAATCTGGTCGCTCCGCTGCAACCCGGCGATCAATACAACCTCTCTTGCCAGGGGAACACCAACCCGGGAATCAATTCTGGGCAGCAGCTTTTCACTGCAGATCCCCTGCAGGCTGCCTACGATTTGTACAACTGTTTCACCTTCAACGAGACTACGGCCCTGTCGGCGATCGATTACGCCGGCTCTGACTTCAACACGGGGGGTACTGCCGGTATTGCCGGAATGCTGACCGGGGGAACGAAGTGCGACCCGAGCGGAATCTATCCGGGGTCGAACTCGCCTTGCCCCGCGAACTACTATCCCACGGTCCTCGGAGCGAACACGTTCTTTAACAATCAATTCCACTCTTTGTATGCCTGGCGGTCTATCGCCAATGCGAATTACAACGCATTACAAGTCACCCTGCGACATCGCATGTCGCATGGCGTTCAGTTCGACGTGAATTACGCCTACTCCAAATCGATCGATCTTTCGTCGAGCGCCGAACGGGTTGCCCCGTGGTCCGGCGTTGCCCAGGGCAGCAACATTATCAATTCCTGGAATCCCAACCAACTGCGCGGGGTTTCAGACTTCGACACCACCCACCAGTTCAACACGAATTTCATCGTCGAGTTGCCGTTCGGCAAGGGACGCGCATTCGGGCATGGCGCGAGTGGCCTTGCTGACGCATTCATCGGTGGATGGCAATTGTCAGGACTGGCTCGTTGGACGAGTGGATTCCCGGTTTCGATCAACAACGGGAGTACCTGGCCCACGAACTGGCAACTGGGTGGCTCCGCAACGCAGATCGGCCCCGTCCATACCGGCGTGACCAAACAGAGCAGTACTTTCTCCAGTCAGGTTCCGAATCTCTTTCCTGATCCAAATGGACTGACGGGAATTGGCGCCTTCCGGCACGACTTCCCCGGAGAGGCTGGAGCGCGCAACCCGATTCGCGGCCCCGGCTTTGCAGGATTGGATGCGGCTCTCAGCAAAACCTGGAAGATGCCTTTCGCGGAGGCCCAGGTCGTGAAATTCCGTTGGGAGGTATACAACGTGTTTAACCACACGATGTTTGATGTTGCCTCAATCACGAACGCGATTGATCAGTCTGGATCGTTCGGTACGTTCAGCGGAGTGCTGACGAATCCGCGAGTGATGCAGTTTGCTTTGAGATACGAGTTCTAGGCCGCTCAGCTCATCGAGCGTCCAGGAGCCCTGTCTAAATACAAAAGGGTGGCATGCGCGGATTGAGCCGCAATGCCACCCTTTGTTTGCTTCTGACTTGTAGCGTTAGGAACCAGCGCCTGCGGCTCTGACCAAGACCTCAGGTCGAGACGGCTCCGCCATCCGGGAGAAGTACATCCGGTAGGACCGGTGGATTCCATACATCACGGGGAATACCGCGAGCGCCAGGCCCCATCCCATGTGAGAGCTCACGGTTTGGACCATGGAGGTGACTCCGGCGCTGACCACGTAATACGGAAACGAAAGGTGCGCCAAGTTCCACCACATTGCTCCTGCTGCTTTGCCCTCACTCAGAGCCACGATCGCCGCCACCGGCGCCGTTTGTCCGAGGAATAAGGTGGCTGTTGCCAGCACCAATCCCAGAGTAGTGGAGCTCGATTGATTTCCACGTAACCATTGGGCATGGAACATCAGGCTCGCCAGGCAGCTGGCAAATGCCATCATGCTGACGTTGAAAGCCATCTGCTCGGGTTTGAACTTCCCATTTTTCCGTGGCCAGCACTGAACGATCGTTGAAACGCAAGTGATGGCAACGGCTTCTGAAGCGCTCAGGTTCACTACCGCCGTCAGCAGGAATGGCAGATTGACCGACATGTTGCCGTTGATTCCTGGCAGCTTGACTTTCATCCGTGACGTGGCTGCCGCCAGCGCGAGGACCGTCAGTGCGTAGTAGAGATGCAGAGAGTGGCTGACAAATCCTGCATATCCGGCGGCGCTCACTGCAGCCAGCATCATTGCGCCGATGAACATCTTAATTCGCCGTGTGTTGTTCACGATGTCTCTCCTTTCTTCGAAATTCACACGGCTAGTTATTGTTCATCATCGGTGTCGGTAAACGCGCCGTTTGCACCGAGCAAGGACGAGCCCCACACCACGCTGCTGCCCGCTACGTCGGTCGACGAGCCCCACACGACACTGAAACCGCTGGTGACGCTGCTGCCCCAAACCACTGAGCTGCCCCATACGACGGAGCTGCCGGCTACGTTTGTGCCCCATACGACCGAGGATCCCCAAACCACCGAGGTACCCCACACTACCGACGAGGGGTCGATGGTGCTGTTTCCGTTCGTTATCGTGACGGTGCCAGTTGAAGAGTTGTAGATTGCGGTCGGCGATAGCGCCGAGCCGACTGCCGCCGGGGCGGTGTCGTTGTTGCCGAGCGCCGCGCTGAGGTCCATGTAACCGGCGCCCACCGTGAACAGATCGTAGTAAGACGTGTACGTTTGTCCGGTGGTCGTATCGGTCGAAATCGAAGATGTCGGGAAAGTCTTGTACGCAGTCTTCATCAGACGCGCCTTGACTTGATCCGGAGTTATCGAAGGATGTTGCTGGAGCAGCAAGGCCACTCCTCCGGCAACCGCCGGGGTCGCCATGCTGGTGCCGCTCAAGGTGAAATAATCGTGATTGGTGTAGTTGCCAGCGACCTCGTTGGCGGGGAATTCGCCCTCGAGAGTGCTCCAGTGCGCGTCAAGGGAGACCACCAGGTTGCCTGGAGCGACGATGTCTGGTTTGACCACGTGGTCATACGTCGTCGGACCTTTCGAACTGTAGCTGGCGATCAGGTCGTCGGTGCGCGAGTAAGTATTCATCGACTTCATAGCGCCGACGGTAAGAACCAGCGGATCGTTGCCAGGTGCGGCGACCGTGCCATAACCATTGCTGCCATTTACGCTAATGCGGCCGAAGTTGCCGGCCGCGGCGACAACCACGATGCCGGCCTTCCAAGCTGCCTCGGCAGCCTGGCACAGAGGATCCTGCGCGTAGCCCACGGCGATTCCGCGGCCCAACGACAGGTTGATGACTTTAATGTTGTATGTATTTTTCAGCGCGATGGCCTGCTGAATGGCCGCGATGACCATGCTGTCGCTGCCCGCGCCGTTGGCATCGAGTACCCGCAAGTCAATCAGGTTCACATTCGGGGCGACGCCAGCATAGCGCCCACTCGACTTGTAGCCGTTTCCGCCGATGATTCCAGCCACGTGCGTGCCGTGTCCATAAAGGTCATATACAAGATGGTAGCCGGAGTAGACCGTGGTCCCAGTGAAGTCCTGGTGATAGACGACGCGCGAAGTGCTCTGCGTCGAGTCCCACAGGTCGGTGTGATTGTCGTTGATGCCGCTATCGATCACGGCCACGCCAATCCCGGTTCCGTCGTAGCCGGAATTCCACGCGGCGCTGACGTTCATGGCCGCATCGGTGTAGTCGTCCATCCCTTTCAGGGGATGGTCAACGCTGACAAACTCTACTTCCGGATCGTTCGCCAGAGCTGCCAGCGCACTGGCCGGAACCTCGTACGCGCGCCCCCTGATCAGGTTCAGCCTGCGGGACAAACGGCCGCCAGCGTTCTGCATCCGCGATTCGGCGGCAGCTTGCGGTGCCTGCTTGTATTGGACGATCACATGCACCGTCTTGTTCGAAGAGGCACCCAAGCGGTTCGCCAGCTGGGTTAGCTCCGGAGCAAAGCGGCCCGAAAACGGCCGCGATTGCAAACTCGCGGGATTGCGGGCCTGTCCGTAAGCCATACTTGTCACCAGGAGCAGCGCCATACTCAAGCGTTTGCCCCATGCCGCACTGTGGCGTTCGTTGCGCCCGGCGGGTTTCTGTGATTTCAGCGTAGGCACCATAAATCGCACCCTTCTTTCTCAAACGGGGGAAAGATCGAGCTTCGTACCCATAGCCTCTGTTGCACGGGAGCAGCCAACCGCATGTTTGTAAGTGCTTGATGTTATTGGAGATGTGTGGAGCTGTGGAATTCCAAATTGGGACACTCTGTCCCATTCAGCGCGCCATGGGACAGTTTGTCCCGGTGTGAGAGGTTGCAAGGATGACCGTGGGCCATAGTTTGGAGCGCCTTTGCGCGAGTGCTTTTGGGATGATGCGAGAGGGGGTCGGTGCCGAGTTCTAAACTGCCGCTGCCTTACCTGCAATCGGCTGCGGCATTTTTGGCATAGCCGCCATCAAGCGCTGGGTGTATTCGTGCCGGGGATTGGTCAAAACCTGCTGCGCCGTTCCTAGTTCGACGATGTGAGCGTCATGAAGAATGGCGATGCGATCGCAAATCCCCGCCACCGACGCGAGATCATGCGATATATAGAGAATTGCCATGCCTGTGGTGCGGTTCAGTTGGCGAAACAGTGCCAGAATTTCCGCTTGCGTGATGACATCGAGGGCGCTGGTAGCCTCGTCGGCAATGAGAAGAGCCGGGCGGTGCAGAACGGCCATCGCAATCAACACCCTCTGCGCCTGTCCCACGCTCATCTGCGCCGGATACTTTCGCAGGAATTCATCGCTCGAGGGTAGACTTACACTCTCCAACGCCGAGCGAATCGCTGCCTCGCAATCGGCACTGGTTCCCGAGGCATGAGCGCGCCAGGCTTCCTTCAGTTGCGTGCGAATCTTCAGTGCGGGATTCAGCGATGACAGAGGACTCTGAAGCACGAGCGCGACCTTGCGACCACGCAGTCCGCGCAAGTCGCGTTCACTGAGTTTCAAGAGGTCCCGCGCCTCGAACTCAATTGTCCCCTCTGCCTGAACTCGCTTGCGATCGAGCAACCCGAGAATTGCCATTGCCAGTGTGCTCTTCCCAGAACCGCTCTGTCCTACTAACCCGAGCACCTCGCCACGCCGGAGCTCCAGTTCGATATCGTGCAGAACGGGAGGCTTCTGCCCGTACCGCACCGAAAGGCGAGCAGTAAGGAGAATGTCGTGTGGACAGCTTTCTGTCATCCTTCGTGTACCTTAGTGCCCTTCGTGGTTGAAGCTTTTGAATTCGTGTAAGTCCGGCGAGGCTTACTTCACCGCAAGCCGCTCCGCATTCCAGTAAGTCTGCGGCACCAGAATCACCGGGCTGGCCCCTTGCAAGTTTGCCGCGATGGCCGACAAGGCCTTCCGATTCACCAGATAAATGAACGGAGCCTGCTCAACCGCGATTTCCTGCACGCGATCGAAGCTTTCTTTGCGTTTCCTGGCATCGGCCGACGAGGCTTGCACCCGCATCAAACGGTCAATCTCCGCTTCCCACGCCGTTTCTGGAGTCTTTTCTGATGGATTCCACTGATGATTGTCCGACGAACTCAACCACACATTCATCTGCTCGCTCGGATCCAAACCCACGTTCGTTAACCCGAGCAGAATCGCTTCGTAGTCAAAGGTCTGGGTCATGCGCTCGATGAGGGAAGGGAAGTCGAGCGTCACGACGTTCACATGAATCCCAATCTTCTGCAGGTCTTCCTGGATCATGGTCGCCATGCGCTCACGATACTTGTTGCCCGAGTTGGTGATAATCGAAAATACAACTGCATTTCCGTCCCGGTCTTTGAGTACGCCATTCTCGAAGCGGAAGCCATCGGCCTGCAGAGCCTTTAGGGCGGCATCCGGAGAATAGGTCTCGGCCTTCAGCTTGGCGTTGAACCAGAACTTGTTCGCCGGCGACACCGGCCCGACGGCCGGCTGCGCGTGTCCTCGGAAAACAACCCGGCTCAAGTCCTCTCGATTAATCGCCTGCGAGATTGCGCGGCGGAAGGCGGCCGAACGGAACCAGTTCTTCTTGTATCCGGGTAGAGGAGCTTTCGCCACTTCGTTGAACCACATCTGCTCGCTGTCGAGGGACGCTCCGGCATCGTGCACGAGTTGCGGAGAAGTTCCTGCCAGCTTGTCGAAGTATTCGCTATCGAGCGAATTGATCAGGTCAATTTCGCCACGCTTGAATCGCAGGATTTCCACGTCGCGGTTCGGTTGAATATCGAGGTGGATTGCATCCAGGTAAGGCAGTTTTCGTCCCTGCGCATCGCTCTTCCAGTAGTTCGGATTCCGCTTCAGAAGCACCGTCGAGCCCGCCTTATAGTCGGCAACCATGAAGGGGCCGAGAACCGCCATTTCCTTCTTGGCGGAATGCGCCGAAAGAATTGCGACCTGATCGAACTGCCGGTCGAGGCCAGCTACCGGTGCTGGAAATGTTATGGAAATCTGATTCGGAGAGAGGATCTTGGTCTCTACATTTCCGGGACCGGACCGGAACGCGTCTCCGGTAGGGGAGTGGAGGGAAGGATCCATCAGCTGCTGCGCCGTGTAGGCCACATCTTCGGCGGAGAACGGCGTGCCATCGGAAAAAGAGACTCCACTGCGCAGCTTGAAGGTAATCTGCTTGCCATCTTTCGAGACCTTCCACGACTCCGCGAGTTCCGGTTCCAGCGCCTGTGTTTGCCGGTTCATGCGCACCAGGACGCCACCGGTCAAGTACCGGATGGCGACCGAAGCGTCGTCTTCCACCTTCAGAGGATCAAAGGTTTTCGGCTCGGACCGCAGGCAAAACCGCAGTTCACCCTGAGCCAGAGCGGTGCCCGCGAGAATTCCCAGGCAGGCCAACGAAACCACAATTGCTTTTCTGCACGCTGTCGCCATCACTGCTAACCTTCCCCGGAGGTACATCACGCGGCCACTTCCTCCTGCTTCGAAAGCACAAGTTGAAACGACGTCACCACGACCACCAGCAAAACGAGCGGCACAAACTTCCACGGTTCTTCTCCCACCGAGACCAGCCCTTCCAGTTCCTTCAACAAGCTTCCCCACGAAGGCATGGGCTCGGCAACACCGAGGCCCAGAATCCCGAGGTTCGCCTCGCTCAAAATGAAGGCTGGAATCGAGATCCAGAACTGCGCGTATAGCACCGGCTTCAAATTGGGCATCACGTGGACCCAGAACAGTCGCGCGCCGCGAATCCCGGAGGCTCGCGCCTGCCGGACGTAGTCCGAATCGCGCAACGTTCCTGCGGTAGCGCACAGCACGCGCGCCGCACTCGTCCAACCCAACAACCCCAACATCAGAAACGTGACCAGAACCGAAAATAACGGTGAAACGTTCAGGGGCATGACTGCCCGAACCGTGATTAACAAGAACAGCCAGGGCAGCGACAGAAAAAGGTCGGTCGCCGCCATTGCTCCCCGTGCCCATGTGCCACCAAGATATCCGGCAAGGCCCCCGATCAATGCTGCCATTACGGTTGAGAGCAGAGCTGCAGCCGGCGCCAACAGCAAAGAGATCCGCGTCCCATAGAGCACACGCGCAAAACGATCCCTGCCGATATCATCAGTCCCCAGCCAGTGTTCTCGCGACGGAGGTGCGCCGGCAGCTTCCCGATACTGCTTCGCATAACCCCCCGGAGCCAGCCAGCCCGCAGCCAGAGAGACGCATACCACGAGCAGCAAAACCGCGCACGCCACTCTGCGCCAGACGTTCGTTGGAGATCTCATGCTTCCTGCCCTCGAAGCATATGTCCGATTACATTGGCCCCGGAATTGGCCAGCAAGGTAACCAGGGTTACAAGGATCGTGATATTCGTCAGCAGCGGCAGATCGCGTGCCAGAGCCGCCTGCCACGCCAACTGTCCTACGCCGGCAAGTCCGCACAGTGCCTCGACCGGAATGGCCGCTCCTACGGCGATGCTCACCGACACTCCGGCCACCGCAAGCAACTGCGGGCCGGCTACCGGAACCACATGCCAGAACAGAATCCGTACCTCACTCAACCCCTTGGCCCGCGCCGTAACGATGTGGGGCAGGGAATAGGCTTTTGCAAGGAGGTTACGCGCGTACCGGTAAACGCGCGGAAACACGATCAGTCCGATCGCGAGAGCTCCCGGAACGTTCCATAGCACTGACAGTAGCGCCAAAACTGCCGCTGGAATGCACAGAAAAGTTCCGCTGATCACAGTAGTCAGCGCATCGTAGGCGGAAACCCTCAGCCAAGCCGCGCTCAGCGCCAGAGCCATCGCGACGGCCCAACTCAAGAGCAGTCCAATCGCTACTAACCGGAGAGTCAGGGGAGCTCTTTCTCGCAGCAGACTGCTAACGGGCTGCCCGAGAGAGATCGAAGTTCCCAAATCTCCATGAACCGCACGTTGCAAGGAATGAAAATAGAAGCGGAAAATGTTGTGCTGTTCGCGCCGCGTCTGACGCAAGGCTTGAATACTCTGGGCGTTCAGACGCTGATCAAGCAGGTCTTCATCCGCATCGAACCCAGGAGCGAGTCTCACAAGGGCCGCCGAAAGAAATCCTCCCAGCAAGACGGTGGCGATTACTGCGATTCCATGCCGCGCAATTCTTCTCAGCATGGATGAGATCTCCTAATTTCCCGATGCCCCGCGGGCCTTCGATTCGTCGGCCGCGACGGCTTCTGCGTGATGAATCTGTTTCATCGAATACATGCGGCGGTCGGCCTCAGCCAGCAGCCGTTCCACGTCGTATCCGTCTTCTGGGCAGTAGGCCATGCCGACGCTCAACGTGATGACCTGCCTTCCGCACACGTGCCTTCCGGACTCGATGGCCGCCTGGTTCAACCGGTCAGCTTTTTCTTGGGCGGCTTGGGCAGTCAGCCCGGGAGCGGTAATGACGAACTCGTCTCCGCCCATTCGCGCAACGTAGTCATATCCGCGACAGACTTCTTTCAACCGCGTTGTGAACTCGCGCAGCAGCTTGTCGCCCTCCAGGTGGCCGAACGAATCGTTGATCTGCTTGAACCCGTCGATGTCGCACACCAACACCGCAAGCTGCGTCTTCATACGACGGCACCGCGCCACTTCCTGCGCCAGATGCACAAAGAGCGACCGCGCATTGGGCAGACCGGTGAGGTAATCGGTGGTCGCCGAACTCTCCGCCTGCTGGTACTTCAACGCGTTTTCTACCGACAGCGCGACTTTCGATCCTACTGCCAGCAGGATTCTCAAGTGGTCAGGCGTAAACGCATCGCGATTCGCGTGATACATGGCCAGAACACCGACCACACCATTGAGGCCTTCGAGAGGCACGACCAGAGCCGATTGCAGGGGCGAATGTTTCCCGGGATCGACGACGTATCCCGCCTCGACCTGCGGATTCCCGTTCACGATCGGCTTGCAGTTCTCTGCCACCCATCCGCACAATCCTTCGCCAACGCGGATCTTCAAAGACGAGAGCATCTTGAAATTTTCGCCGCTCACAAGTTCTGGCAATAGCCAACCATTGCGGTTCACGAATACGGCGATCGAATCGTAGGGGATCATTCGCCGCAACCGCATCGAAAGCACTGACAATGTCTCGCTGAGACTCAGCGATACACCCAAGTCCTGGCTCAGTTCGAACATCGTCTGAGCTTCCTGGCGCGCCGACGCGATGGAGGTCAGGAAGTCTCCGCTCTCCACCGGTCCGTGCGTTGGTTCCGTGCGTTCGAATCCCGCTGCCGGCGCCAGTCCGCGTTCGACCTTCACTGCCTTCGACAGCCCGCGCAGGCCGCTCGTCTCCTCGCTCATCTGCGCTGTGCGTTCCAAATCGATGTAGCGTTCGTCGAGGATTTCTACTACTTGCGGATCAAACCACGTACCAGATTTTTCTTTGACCTTCGCCATCGCTTGCGCCAACGGCAAGGCCTGCCGGTACTGGCGATGGGATGCCAGGGCATCAAGGCAATCGACGGCGGCCAAAATACGGGCGCCCATGGGAATATCCTCGCCCGCCAATCCCTCGGGATATCCCGTTCCATCCCAGCGCTCGTGGTGCGATCGAACGATCGGTGCCACCGGATACGGAAACGCCACCCGATCCAGGATCTCCGCGCCCACAATGGGATGCACCTTCATCTTCTCGAACTCTTCCGGTGTTAAGCGCCCGGGCTTGTTGATGATCTGCTCCGGTACAGCGAGCTTGCCGATGTCGTGCAATAGCGCCGCGGCTCGGAGCGCTTCAATCTCGGCCTCCGGCAGATGCAATTCCTTCGCGACGGCCACCGCGTACGTGCGCACCCGTTGCAAATGCGTGTGCGTCGTGTGGTCCTTGGCCTCAATCGCCAGCGCCAGAGCCTCGATCGTCCGCATGTTCAGCGACGCGATCTCTTCCACGTGCCGCTTTTCAACTTCGACCCGCTCCTTTTCAGCTTCGAGACGACCCAGATACAACCGGTACGACCGGTACACCCAATAAATCAGCGGCAAGACCAGCAGAGAGGTTTCCCATCCCGCGGACCGGTTCACGATTCCAACCAGCCCAACCGCCGCCGCGCCAACGAGGTAATACGGGAATGACCAGAAGTAGCATTCGGACCAGACCTTGCGGCTCGACTTTCCCTCAGTCAGTGCGATCACAACGGAAATTGGGAGAGTGTTGGCGAAGAAGAACACCAGTGCCGCCACCATCAGCAGGACTGGCTTGTTCGATCCGAATCGTCCGGAGAGCCAGTGGTAGCTTAGGTAGGTCAGCGCGCTGGCATTCGCCATCATGCCGGCTACATTGAACAGCACCTTGACCGGGTCCAGCCGTTTGCGTGCCTGCCAGACGCTCTGTACTAAAGTGGCCGTGCAGCCGATGACCAGGGTCTCTGGAAGACTCAACTCCATCACGCCCAGCAGGATGAACAGGAAATTCACTGACATCGTGCCGTCGATGCCCGGCAGTTGCACCTTCAGGCCCGATGCAAGGATTGCGACCGCCAGATAACAGAAGAAGCGAGTCAGATCGTGCGACTGCCAGTGCAAAAGGGCATATCCCAGCGCAACCACGCCAATGCAGGCGGTCACGCCGACGAATGCCTTCGTCTGGATCGATAGTCGGTCCGTCTCAGATTTCATCTACAACTCTGACCACTGCTGCCGTCAGGCCTCGAAGCGCGTTCGGCCCTGCTCACGTGTTCGCCCCATCCCGCGGAGACAAGGAAATATTTCTGCGCGGACTCCATCAGCCCGCGCTCAACCCAGGGGGCACACGTCTGCCCGAACTGAGCCTTGCCCGAATCGTATTGCAGGGATTAGGTCTTCAGAAGCTTACCGAAGTAACTACCCAGAGTTCTCAACCCTATTCCCAATTCCGTCCACTTGGTGCGAGAATCCCAAGCCATTTCTTTCGCCACACGGCGGTAACCGGTTACCTTGGTTACCTCTCACATAACACGCTTCTCGGTCGAAGTACCCTGCCTGTGTCAACATCATCCCCAAACGCCCCTGAATGCCGACTTTCAACCGCAATTCGGATCAGTCGCTGAACGGTGGTCAGGCTGCCGGCAGCGAAAGTGCCGGCTCGGCAGATACATCCAAGCCGCAGGCCGCGAGCCCTGCGCCCACGGCGGTCTTCTCCTCCGACCTGCAGGGAGACTTCACCGCCTGCAATTCCGCGTTCACGCACCTGTTCGGCTATTCGCCACAGGAACTTCTGGGCAGGAACTTCTCGGCGCTCTTTGCCCCTGCTGAAAAGGCGGATCGCGAAGACCAGTCGCGCCTTCGACGAACGATCCTAACTTACGCTTCGACGCAAGGGGATTATCAATCTCAGCTACTGGCATACCCAAAAACCGGAAGCAGCTTCGCCGTACAGTTCTCGGCCACGCTGCTCCGCGATGCAGCTTCGGCACCAATTTCAGTCGTTGCCGTAGTAGTGCCGGTCCCAAATAGTGCCTCGAAGGCTGAATCGCCGGCCGCCCCTGTGGTACCCGGCATCGTCTGCCGCAAAATTGACGAGACTCAATTCATTCTTGCCAGCCCCGTCATGCACAAGTTCATGGGCCTGGTCGATCGTGTTGCAGGCCACGCCGAAACTGTTCTGATTACAGGCGAGACGGGAACCGGCAAGGAACTGATCGCCCGCACCGTGCACGAATCATCTCACCGGCGCGGCCGTCCCTGGGTCGACATTAATTGTGCTGCGCTTCCAGAGAATCTGGTCGAGAGCGAACTTTTCGGATATGAAAAAGGCGCTTTCAGCGGCGCCGATTCGTCGAAGCCCGGACTTTTCGAACTCGCCGACAAGGGCACGCTCTTTCTCGACGAAATTGGCGAACTGCAACTGCAGACCCAGGTCAAACTGCTGCGTGTGCTTGATGGCCAGGCGTTCTATCGCCTCGGCGGGCACCGTAAGATCAAGGTTGACGTCCGGATTGTTGCGGCGACAAACCAGGATCTCGAAGCGGCGGTCAAGGATGGCCGCTTCCGCCAGGATCTCTATCATCGGCTCGGCCAGTTCCAGCTCAGGGTTCCGCCCTTGCGCGACCGCCCAGAGGACATCATTGCCTTGGCTGAACATTTCCTGCGCTTAAAGGCGCCCGGCAAGAACTTTTCATCGCAGGCGATATCGGCATTGCTGTCGCACGCGTGGCCCGGCAACATTCGAGAGCTCCGCAATCTGGTCGCGAAAGTTTCGATGGAATCTTCGAGCCATGAGATTGACTTCTCGAAGCTCAATGCGGCGCTAACTGGAGAGCCGACGGCGCTTCGGCAAACCGCGTCTATGCCCGTCGGGAACCTCGACAGCATGGAAGAGCAGATGATTATCAAGGCTCTCGAGCGCACCGCCGGACACCGCACCATGGCCGCCGAGCAGCTCGGCATTTCCCGCCGCACGCTCAGCCGCAAACTGAAGGAGTACAACATCAATTTCGCTCCGGGGGAGAGCAGCGCCTCGCTCGGTTTCATCAGCACAGAGCAACAGAAGTTCTTCCGCGCTCGGGTAGAGATTGCGGTAACGGTGAAGAATTCGCAAGGGGACGAAATTCACGTGCAGGGCGTGAACCTTAGCACCGGAGGCATGGGCCTCGACGGCATTAAAGAGCCTCTGCGTTTTTCCGGTTTGCTCGACGTTAGCTTTCTTCTGCCCGGCAGTGACATCCAATTCCAGGCCAAAGCCCGCTTGATGTGGATTGGTGACGAAGGCCGCGTCGGTATCCGCTTCGCGGTGATCGAACCCGCTCTCTTCGAACATCTCCAGCACTGGTCCAACAAGAAGATGAAAGAAGAGGGATGGGAATTTCCCATCTAGCCCTCAGCACTCCTCGTCTGGCGTCGATCAGAATTTCTATTTTGCCGGGGCAGAGAAGTCCGCGGTTCCGACTTTGACAATCGTGCCCTTGGGCCGAGGCTTCGCTTCTTTCCCGTCTTCCGGCTTCTTCTCTGCAGCTGCTGGCGCGGGTGCCGGCTTCTCCATCCAGATCCCATAAACACGTCCGCCGTAGGCGGCGAGTCCCGTATAGTCGCCGAAGAATACGTCGCTGGCCTCGAAGAGCTCGTCAGTCCAGGCATAGTTCGTAAAGGTGCGTCCACCGTCGGTAGAGCGTGCCAGAGCCACAATCTGTTTCTTGTTCTGGGGATCGCCGCGCCGATCGTAGAAAAGAACATTGACCGAGCCGTCAGTCGGATCCACCGCCAACCACTGGAAGAACTGTTCCGCGCCGTTGTGCACCGGATCGTTATTTACCCTCACTGGCGCAGTCCATTTCTTGCCCCCATTGTCAGAAGTCGCGAGAAAGACGTCGATGTCGCCGTTACGGTAATCGGTCCAAGTTACATACAAGCGCTTGCTCTTTGGGTCGATGGCGATCTGAGGAAATCCGTTCGCCCTCTCGAGAGTCTGTATGGCGAACATGATGGGCGCGGTGTGAATGGCGGGGCGCGCATGAGAGAACGTCTTGCCCCCGTCGCGTGACGATGTGAGCATGATGTCATCGTCCTGGCTCCAGATCGCATAGAGCCTCCCATCGGGGGCAACCACTCCGTCGAATCCTTCGGCAGCTCCGTTGTCATCGCGCGGCAGGCCCGGATGAGCGTCGATTTCGATCGGTGTCGACCATGTCTTACCATCATCCGTCGAACGCGAGAGCACCATCTGCGAGTCGGCGATCCTCCAGCGCGTCCATCCGATATAGAGATTTCCCGCGTATTTACTCTTCGTGTTGTCGGCGACGATGTAGGGCTTGTCTTCGAAGGGAATTCCTGGCGTGCTGGGTTGTTCGGCAACCGGGATATGTTCTGCTTCCCATGTCTTTCCGCCGTCGAGCGAGCGGCGCACGAATATGCCGTTGCGAGTCGCACCTCGCGCCCAATAGTTGAAGGATCCCAGCTTGTCGAATGCGATGTAGCACACGAAGGCATGTCCCTGGTTGTCGAAGGCGGTGGACACATCGCCCGAGACCCGGTAGTTCTTCGGATCAACTCCTTCAGCTAATTGCCAGGTGTGGCCGGCATCCAGCGAATATGCGGCGTGGACATTGTCCTGAAATACTCCGACCACCTGCTGCTGGTTCGTGGGATTCACCGCAATCGCTGGTTCGGTGAAATAGCCTGGTGTGGGAGTCAATGTGAATACCTGGGCTTGCGGTGCTTTGGGCAGGTCTTGGGCGGACGCCGGAAGGACAATCGCGACGAATAATGGAATTGAGCTCCATACTGCAAGCTTGCAGAACAAGTGTGCACTAAACATTCACTGTACCTTCCTGTACGCAACTGGGTTGAATGCAGTCTACGGAAGACTTCCAGAACATAACGCCGCGCCGCCGGCAATGCCCGCGTCGGCCCCGTAATGAGCCATCAACAGTGGAATTTCGGACACGCGCGGATTCACACACCGCGCAGGAAGGCCGTCCTTAATCTCGCCGAAGAAAGGGCCAAGCATAGCCGCCACGCCACCGCCAATCACGAGAACGTCGGGGTCGAACAGGTCGACGATGTTGCCCAGCCACGCTGTCAACAGTTCGACTGTTTCGTGAAGGACCTCCTTGGCCAGTGAATCGCCCGCCGCGTAAGCCTTCCCCACGAACTCACTGGTGACCGCCGCAACTTCTCCCCCAGCCAGATCCAGAATCGCGGAATGCTGCAATGGCGCGACCCCGAGTTTCGCCCGTGCCCGCGCGCCGATCGCCGGACCCGCGGCCAATATTTCGATGCAGCCCCGTTTGCCGCAACCGCATACCGGTCCGCGGTAGTCGATGCTCACATGCCCGCCCTCGCCCGCCGCGCCCGTGTTGCCGTGATAAATGCGTCCATCGAGAACGATGCCACTGCCAATCCCGGTGCCTATGGTGGAGTAGAAAACGTAGTGATAGCCGCGCGCCGCTCCCCAACGGGTCTCCGCCAATGCCGCCGCGTTGGCGTCGTTGTCCACTTTGACCGGCAGGTTGTAGACGCTCGAGATCTTCTCGGCCAAGGGAAAGTTTCGCCAGCAGGGAAGATTCGGAGGATTGAGAACCACTCCCGACTTTGGATCGAGCGGCCCCGGCGCACAGATACCGATACTCTGGATTCCACCGCTTGCCGCCGCCGAGGACTGCATCGAATCGATGGCTTCCGTTACGGCTTGCAGGGCGGCCGCGGCCGTGCCGTGCGCGACCATGGGTTTGCGTCCTTGCGAGATGATCTTGCCGTCGCTGTCCACAAGGCCAACTGCTACTTTCGTCCCACCAATGTCGACGCCGAGAATCAAACCGCTTCGCTTCGAGCTTTCCGTCATTGCGCTGCCACGGCCATTTGCGGCAGTCCAGAATACTGCACTTTGACGGTTTTGATCTCGTAGGGCTTGGTATGTACGGTGACGCCGCCATCTCGCACGGTGAGGCTTCCAATCGGGCTCTCCATCAGGTCGGTCTCCGATGCGGACGCCGCACCCGGCGGAATCTGTAGTCTAATGTCGCTCTCTTTGCCGGCCCATTCGTAGAAACGCAGCACCAGAGTATTGTCGTCCTCCGCTTTCTTCAGCGCCGTCACAATGACGTTGTCTTGTTGCGCCTGCACAAACGAATGCTCCGGTGGCAACGCTCCCTGGTGTTTCCCCGTTGGCATTGAGATCAACTTGTAATTCAGTTCGTATCCTTGTCGGATCGTCAGCGCGTCCTTCCATCCCCCGCCGTGCGGATATAAGGAGTAGGAGAATTCATGATGGCCTTCATCGGCGTGGGGGTCGGGGTATTCCGGCGAACGCAGCAACGACAACCGAAGCACATTCCCCTTCGCGTCGTATCCGTACTTGCAGTCGTTCAGCAGACTGAATCCGTGTTTCGCGTCCGAGACATCAGCCCAGCGTTGCGCGGGAACCTCAAACTGCGCCTGTTCCGCAGGAGTGTTGCGAGTGGTAGGTCGCTCAACTGAGCCAAACGGAATTTCGTAAGTAGCTTTCTGGCTGTGGGCGCTGACCGGGAACGTGACCTTCAGCAGAATGTGCTTCTCGTGCCAATCCGCTTGCATTTTGACATCGACCCGCGGAACGCCAGCATACAGAGTAATGTCGCGCACAAAGGTCGAGTTCTGAAAATGGTTCTTCACCCGGATGACGGCTCGCAGCGGTCCACTCTCCGTGAGTTTGACCTCATCCGCTTTGTCCAGATCCCAATGCTGTTTCTCGAAGTCCGCGTCGATGTTCCACGCGTCCCACTGCTTGGGCTTGTCGACGAATGTCTGCAGCAGGTTGCCGCAAGTTGAATTCCTCGGGCCACCGGTATCGGTTTCCGCGGGAGCCAGCGCTTCGGTCCCGTTGTGCTTGTCGAATAGACTGGTCATGCATCCAGTTTGCGGATCAATCTTCACGCGGATGTACTCGTTCTCCAGCGTGTCCGCCGTGGCTTTCAGCAGCGAATGAACCTGCGGCGCATTAGCCGCCGCCCGCACAAAGTAGGTTTCATATCCGAGAGATGGCGTATGCGACAGCAGCAAGAGGTGCGCGCGATGTGTGTCCGCATCGATGGAAAGCAACTGAGATTCCGCTGGCTCTCCCTTCGAATCCACGACCTCGATCTGGCGTGCCGGTTCTGGCAATTGCACTTCAACCTCAGTTACTGAGGTCCGCGGCCAGGAAAGCGGATTGAAGAGCATCACCGCCTCGCCCTGGCCTTGCGTGTTCACATGAGCAGCAATCTCGCGCAACGAGCCATGCGTGACCTCATTTGCAGCGCGATCCACATTCTCAAGATTCCTCTTGGCGTCCAGATAGTTCACCGCAATTCCCGACCCCGGCATAATGTCATGGAAGTGATCAAACAGCAGATTCTTCCAAGTCAGTTCCATCCCGTCCTGCGGATACGCGCGCCCGTAGAGCGAGGCCAGTGAAGCAAATTTCTCCGCGTTGAGCACCGTTTCTTCGGCCCGGCGGATTCGCCGTTTGGTCTCCGCCTGTGTTGTGAACACTCCCCGGTGATACGCGAAATAGAGTTCGCCGTCCCAGGTGGGAACCTGCATGTTCGGCAGTTTCTTTTCGATATCACTGAAGAACTCGCTGGCGAAGCTGAACTGCAGTTTCGGATACACCGCGTCCGGAGATCTGAGTTGGTCGGCGTGATCCAACATGACGCGCGTCGGACCGCCGCCGTGGTCGCCCACTCCGTACAGGTGCATCATCTCGGGTTTGTCTGGGATGCTCTTGCCATAGATCGAAGGCATCCAGATCGAAAGGTCGGTCGCCAGCGGTTCCGCATCGATTCCGCCCGCATAGTCATGAGGGAAATACGTAAGCAGTTTGCTGCCGTCGGGCGCTTGCCACCAGAACAGCTTGTAAGGGAACACGGTGAACTCATGCGCCCACAGCAGCTTTTGCGTGACAAAATAATCCATCCCCGATTTCTTGTAGATCTGCGGGAGTTGGTAGTTGTATCCGAACGAATCCGGGTTCCAGCCGATCTTCACGTCCACCCCAAAGTTTTTCTGGAAGTAGCGCTTGCCCACCAGAATCTGCCGCACCAGCGATTCGCCGTCGGGCATGTTCAGGTCTGGCTCCACCCACATGCCGCCAATGATTTCCCACCGGCCTTCTTTCACGCGCCGCTCAATCTGCTTGTAAAGGTCTGGATATTTTTCCTGCATCCATTCATACGTGCGCGCCGACGACATGGTGAACTTGAAGTCCGGATACTCGCGCATCAAGTCGAGAACGCTGGTAAATGTGTTGCGCACGACTTCAACGGTCTCAGTCCACGGCCAGAGCCACGCCATGTCGATGTGTGAGTTGCCGACGATGCGAATGTTGAACTGCTGCAACCAGGGCTTGAGCACCGCCAGTTTGTCATGAGCCGCTTTGAGCGACGCATCAAAGCTCGCTTGGTCCCCGCGATCGAGCGGAGAAAAATCTACGGCCTTCACTGCTTCGTCTAACTGCTTTTCGCGCTCCGCCCTTCCTTCTTCATAGGCCGCGATCACTGGTCGAGCGGAAAGCAGTTCCATGCGCAAAAGAACCGGATCAGGCCGCGTATGCGGCGGCTCAACAACAATCTCGCTATGAAAAAATTCAGACTGCACGTCGTCGCCAGCGACGACGCGCGCCGCAATCAGGAACTTCTGGCCTGGTTGCGCATTCTCGGTCAGCAGCGTGGGAAGGATGTTGTCGTCGTCTCCGCGGTAGAGAATGGCTCCGTTCGAGAACACGGTGATCGTGAGACTTCCCGGACTTCCGAAACGCACATCCAGGCGAACTCGTGATCCCTGAGTGGCGTATCCATTGATCTTCTCGGGAATCTGCACCCAGCGCCGAAAGACGCGAGTTCCAGTCCAATGCTCTTCGTAGGCATTGCCTCCTCCCGGACCCGAGACGTTCTTTACCGTGAGTACTCCCCAATCCGAATCGTTTAGCCCAGGATCTTCGGGATGGGGAATGTCGGTGTGGAATCGCCATTCGCCCTCGCTCCGGCTAGTGAGAGATTGCAGCCGATCAAGAGTCGCTTTGTAAGGATCAGCCGGGTTTGTATTTTGGGAAGCTGCGAAGACCGCACACACCAGAGTCACCAACGTCAGTAAGAGGGCGAAGCGCTTCATGGACGAACTCACTTTCGAGCCAAGGTCAGACTGGAGTTCCCAGCCTGGAACAGCGCACACGGTGCAACGAACCTGAAACCTGAGTATTGCGAACCGAAGATTATCGCTCAGGATGGCACTGGGCGCCTAAGTTGCTGATTCTACAGGCCGGTTGCATGCTACTCGCGAGCCCATAATAAACCCATAATAAATATGATCCTTTCTATTCAAATTATGAATCCAAGGTGTTACGTAAGGTTGTTGACGGCGGAAGCCGTTCGACCTAGAATGCATACTCAAATGTCAGGTAACCAAAATCTTCGCGCTACGTGTTGCTGCACTTGTTGTTGTTGTGCATGCGTGTGCACTGGCGCGGGGAGGCTGCTGACCTAGAAATTTCTTAATACCCAGCACTCATCAACCCATCGCCAGACGAACCTGGCGGTGGGTTTTTTTATTTGCTCGGCAAACAGGAAAACGACAAAACAGAGATGACAAGTCCAGCCAAAGAAACGACAGCACAGCGGGTCGAGCGCCTCAAGCGCGCCAAGAATCCCTGGGAAGGCCTCGAGGAGATCCGGCGCTTCGCTCGCGAGGGATTCCAGTCCATCCCTCCCGAGTGGATCGGGACCTACTTCCGTTGGTGGGGCGTTTACACCCAGGGCGACGGCGCGGGCGTAACCGGAGGCCAAGGCGGAGTCGGGAAGGCCCTTCAGCGTTTCATGGTCCGCATCCGCATTCCCAACGGCATGATGACCTCCCATCAATTACGCGCCATCGCCGACCTCACGCGCCGCCACGCCAACGGAATCGCAGACCTCACCGTTCGCCAGAATATCCAACTGCATTGGGTCACTATTGAATCGCTGCCGGAAGTGCTCGACGGCCTGTGGCAGGTCGGACTGAATACGACCGGAGCCTGCGGAGATGTCGTCCGCAATGTGACGGGCTGCCCAGTTGCCGGAGTCGATGCTGACGAAATCGTCGATGCTTCGCCCCTCGTGCACGAAGCTTCGCAATTGCTGGCTGGGAACTCCGAGTTCTACAACCTGCCGCGCAAATTCAAGATCTCGATCACGGGTTGCCGCGTCTGGTGCCCCTATCCTGAAATCAACGACATTGGCCTGACCGCGATCACGCGCACCATCGGCGGAAAGCCCGAGATCGGTTTCTCTCTGCGCGTTGCCGGCGGACTTTCGACCGACCCATACCTCGGCGCCCGGCTGAATGCTTTTGTCCGCTGGAACCAGGTTGTTCCCGTCATCAAGGGAATCGCCGAACTGTTCCGCGACTCCGACGTTCTGCGCGAACACCGCGAACGTGCCCGTTTGAAATTCCTTTTCCTGCGCCATGGATGGACGGCCGATCGCTTCCTGGGTGAACTGCAAGAGCGCATCGGATTTCAGCTTGATCCCGCGGTGGAAGAGCATCCGCCCGAAGATGTGTATCGCGACCACGTGGGCATTCATGCGCAGAAGCAGTCTGGTCTCTCATACGTGGGAGCAGTCGCGCTGCGTGGACGGATCACAGCCGAACAGATGCAATCTGCGGCCGATCTTGCGGAACGCTTTGCCGCCGGTGAACTGCGAGCCACCAACATGCAGAACCTTCTGGTCGTAAACGTGCCCACACTGAACGCCGAACCCCTGGCGGATGAATTCAACGCCATCGGCCTGAAAGTCGGCGGTTCTTCTTTCTACCGCGGCACCGTGGCCTGCAGCGGCACGGAATTCTGCAAACTGGCAATCACAGAAACGAAAGCTTTTTCTCGCTGGCTCGTTGAGGAACTGGAAGAGCGTTTACCGGGTTTCGATCAGCACTTGAAGCTGCACGTTACGGGATGCCCCAACAGTTGCGGCCAGCACTGGATCGCCGACATCGGCATCGAAGGCAAGAAAATTAAAGTTCATGACCGCCTGGTCGACGCCTACTACTTTTGCGTCGGCGGGGCGCTGGGCCTGCATCAAGCAACCGCGCGCCCTGTGGGCTATCGCTGCGCCGCGATGGAAGTGCCAGATGCGCTGGAACGTCTGTTAGGCCGCTACCTTGAGCAGCGCGAACCCGGTGAAAATTTGCGCCGCTTCTTCGTTCGCCACAGCGATACGCAGTTGCGGGAATTTCTCGCTGGCGAGTCAGTCGTCGCTGTTCCTCGTGATTTGCCCGATCCGACTCGAACCTTAGCGCAATCCGCAGGAGGCATCGGTGACTAGCTTGTTTCCATTGTTTCTGAAGCTCGAAGGCAGGCAGTGCCTGGTGGTGGGTGCGGGCAAAGTTGGCGAACCCAAGATCGCGGGCCTGCTCGACACCGGTGCACGAATTCGGGTCGTTGCCCTTGAAGGGAGTCCCACCGTTCGCGAATGGGCGCGCGCAGGAAAGATTGAACTCGAAATCCGCGCCTTCGTGGCAGACGATCTGGTTGGCGCTTTCCTCGCAGTGGTAGCCACCGCTTCTCGCACTCTGAATGAACGTGTGTATCGCGAAGCGCAGCGCCGCGGTGTGCTCTGCAACGTGGTCGATGTTCCGGATCTCTGCGATTTCTTCTATCCCGCAGTCGTGCGACGCGGCGATCTGCAAATCGCCGTCTCCACGAATGGACAGAGTCCATCTCTTGCCCAGAAGATCCGGCAACAGCTGGAAAAGCAATTCGGCCCCGGATACGCCACTTGGGTCGCCGAACTCGGTGAGACCCGAAAGCTCATCCTGGAAAGCGATCTCGACAAAGAGCGCAAACTGGATTTGCTCCATTCCCTCGCAAGCCGCGAAGCATTCGAAGCGGCTCTGGCCGAGATGCCTGAACCGGAACTCGCCGCCAAGGGGGAAGGAGCATGAAGGGCAAGGTTTATCTAGTCGGTGCGGGTCCGGGCGATCCGGAGTTGCTCACGGTGAAAGCGTTGCGCCTGCTGCGCACCGCTGAGGCCGTGCTGCACGACGATCTGGTCGCCCCTGAGGTCTTGAAGCTCATTAATCCCACCGCGCAGGTGCACAACGTCGGCAAGCGCTGCGGTAAGAAAAAAATCCGGCAGGAGGAAATCAACTTCCTGATGGCCGCTCTGGCCGATTCCGGATTGCGAGTGGTTCGCCTGAAGAGCGGCGACCCGCTGATCTTTGGACGGGCTGGAGAAGAAATCGAGTCCCTGCTCCGAGCGCACATTTCCTACGAGATCGTGCCGGGGGTTACTTCCGCATTTGGCGCGGCCGCCGCAGCACAGATTCCGCTGACTCATCGCCGCGCGTCGTCTGCGCTTGTGCTCATCACCGCGCATCAAGCTTCTGACAGCGAGACGGCGAACTGGAGCAAACTAGCGGGAAGCGGCGCGACGCTCGTGATCTACATGCCCGGGCAGAACTACTCCGAAATTGCGGCCAAGCTGAAGGCCGCCGGCGTAGCCAGCGAAACGCCGTGCGCCATCATCTCGCGCGCGACAACGCAGCACCAAAGAACCCACCGTACCACGATCGCGGGCCTGCGCCGTGCGCCGCAACTGATGTCCCCTACGTTGCTGGTTGTGGGCGAAGTCGTGCGCTTCGCGGACCCAGTCACCCTGGCGCAGGAGTTCCTGGTGCCGACCGTTTCAGCGGGCAGCGACGATTTGCTTTCCGCGGCGCTGTTTGCAGATTCTCCCTCTGCGGGAGCGGACTTCAGGATGAGTACGAACGAGGAGCCAATCGCGTGAGATTTCAGAGCGAAGACCAGAGCGAAATTCAGAGCGAAGACCAGATTCGAAGCCAGATTGCAGATGTGCAGAACGCCGCCGAGAACTGGAGTCCGCAGCACGCTCTGGCCTGGGCCTTCGATAGCTTTGGGAGCAGGGTAGCCATCTCGTCGGCCTTTGGAGCCGAGGGCATGGTGCTGATCGACATGGCCTCGCGCGTCCGCAAAGATTTTCGTCTCTTCACCATCGATACCGAATTCCTCTTTCCTGAAACCTACAACCTGATGGATCGGATCGAGGAAAAGTACGGCATCGCGATCGAGAAGGTGTATTCCGTCCTCTCCCCCGAAGAGCAGGAACGAACTCACGGATCGGCGCTGTGGACGCGCGATCCCGATCTCTGCTGCAACCTGCGCAAAGTGGAGCCTCTCCGCCGCAAGCTCGGCGAGCTGAGCGCATGGATCACGAGCATTCGTCGCGACCAGACGTCGGTTCGCTCGACCGCCCGCAGAGTGGAATGGGACGCCAAGTTTGGCCTGGTGAAGGTCAATCCGATTGTCGATTGGACGTCAAAGCAGGTGTGGCGCTACATCCACGATCACGACGTGCCCTACAACGAGCTTCATAATCAGGATTACCCCAGCATCGGCTGCACGCATTGCACGCGCGCCGTAAGGCCGGGAGAAGATCCACGCGCAGGTCGTTGGCCTGGATTCGCAAAAACTGAGTGCGGTTTGCACATCATCGAGCCGATGCCTGTCCAATCCGCAGTGGAAGCCTCGAAGGCAGCCAAGTTCGGCAATTAAAGGTTCGGGGACCGATCGATTGGTCTCCTACCCCGCTTGGCAGAAAGCGACTGAGACTCCGCCCCAGTCGGGTGGAGTCTCTCGCTGCGGGAAGAACACTCCGTGCAACCTCTGGACTGATTCCTCGACCTTTGACTCTTCCACCAGAAACGAAATCGTCCGGTCAGAAGCGTCCTGGCAGATGACACGCACGTCCATATCTGCTACTGCGGCGAACACACGACTGGCAACCTCCGGCTGCCGTCGAATGTTTTCTCCGACCATGCACACCAGCGCTTTGTGATTCTCCCATCGCAGAGTGGCGACGCCTCGCAGGTCAGCCGCAACTGCGGGTAAGACCGCAGTAGACCCCACCAGCAAGGAGATTCTGCCGAGTGAAGTCCCCATCAGATCCACTGGACACGAATGCCGGTCGAACGCCGCATACACATCGCTCACCAACTCGGAGTCGACCGCGAGGACGCCCTCAATCTCGACCGCAGCGACATTTCTCTTCGCGGTGATCGCACTAACCGCATTCCCGGGTCGAACGCGAGCCGTGATTTCGGTACCCTCGCCGTCCGGTTGTCGCGAATTCAGAACATATACGGGAATGTTCTCGCGCCTGGCGGGCGCGAGCGTTCTGGGATGCAGCACTTTTGCCCCGAGGTGCGCCATCTCGGCAGCCTCGTCAAAACTCATCTTGCGGATGACACGGGCATCAGAACACAGCTTCGGATCGGTGGTCATGATGCCATCCACGTCCGTCCAGATTTCGACTCTCGATGCACACAGTGCAGCACCGACAATCGCGGCGCTGAAATCGGAACCGCCGCGGCCCAAGGTGGTCGGAACGCCATTGCCAGTCGCTGCAATGAAACCGCCCAACACCGGGACTTGGCCGGACTCCAACAGAGGACTCAGAGTGTCTTGAATCCGTTGATTCGTGGCCTCCCACACGGGAGCGGCCTGCCCGTGGCGGGCGTCGGTCACAATGCAGTCACGAGCATCGACATGCGCCGCGGGAATTCCTGCTTCGTACAAAGCCTCTTTCACCAGCCTGCTCGAGCAACATTCACCGAAACCCAGCAGTCGATCTTGAGACTTGAGATCCAGTTGACGCGAGGCCTCCAGATCATGCAGCAGCGATTCCAGGGCGCGAAGCTCGTTGCGCAGTTCGCGGTCGAGAGCGCCGTTAGCGGGCCCATCTACGAGCGCTTCGGCCAGTTCTTCGTGCCGGACATAGACATTCCGCACAGTCGCAAGAGCCGCTCCGAGATGGCCGTGCGCTGCGTCGTGTCCCGCTTCCAGTAATTGATCGGTGACTTTGGCAAGTGCGCTGACCACGATAACGGGTTGCGCGTCCACCCTGCTCTTGACGATGCCAATGAGTCGCCGAATGGCGGCAGCATCTTCTACCGACGTGCCTCCAAACTTCATCACCACCAGGTCGTTGCTCTTGTCGAATCTGCTTTGTCGCTGTCCGCTCATTTCCGGCTCCGTTCTTGCTGGTTGACCAATTGTTTGGGGCAAAGAAAAACCCACCGCCAGATCGCTTCTGGCGGTGGGTTCGGTGAACTTGCTTAAGATTGCTTTACTTCATCCGTTCCCGTCCTCCAGAAGACACGTAATTCGTGTCGACATACCTGTGTCTGTCGATGTAATGCGCGTGGACTTCTGGACGATGGATTTCATGAAAAGAGGGTTACCGATTCAACACTTGAAGCCTATGCTCGCAGGCCTCTCCAGGGAAATTCAAAATTCCGATGCCATCCATCAAAATTTCAGGTACCAATCGCGATCGCCTACGGGTCCGTCTTTTTCATCTGCGTAGCAAACTGCCGCAGGAGCGCGACGAACGCCGTGGAAGCCACTGATAACGTTCGATCTTTCCGATAAGCCAGACCCAGTTCGCGATACAGTTCCGCGTCCTCGAGATCAATGAGCTTCACCCGTCCCGCATCCACTTCATCGCGCGCAAACGACGCGCTGATCAGCGACACACCCAAGTCCGCGGCCACGAAGCTCTTGATCATCCCGATGCTCGGCAATTCCATCCGCACTTGCAGTTCTGCCTGATACGGGCGAAACAGTTTGTCGAGCAGCCTGCGCGTATGGCCGGTTTTCGGGAACAAGAGCGGATGCTTCACGATCTCGCGTACCGGCACAACCTTGAACTTCGCCAGCGGATTTTTCGGGCTCACCATCAGCATCAGCTTGTCGCGAAAGATTGGCTGAATCTTCAAGCTCGGAGACTGGATGGGCAGCGTGAGAATGCCAACTTCCACCGATCCGTTCTCCAGCTTTTCTACGATCTTGTAGCTGAAATTCCGATAAATGCTGATCTGCACGGGCGGATAGCGCCGACAATACTCGCCGAACACTTCAGGCAGAACATAGAGACAAGTGGCTTCATTGGCGCCCACGCGCAGTGTGCCGCGAGGCGTGCCGCTGTGGTCCGCCACCGCCATGAGCGATTCATCTCGCAGATTCTTCAAGCGTTCGGCGTACTCGTAGAAAACCTGGCCAGCCGGTGTCAACTTCACCGACTTGCCCGAACGGTCGAGCAGCCGGTCGCCATACTCCTGCTCCAGTTGGCGTATTTGCGCGCTCACCGCCGACTGCGAACGGAATACCTTTTCTCCTGCACGGGAGAAGCTGCCTTGCCGGGCAACTTCCAGGAACGTGATGAGCTGATCAAAGTCCATTGTGAGTTGAAGCGAAATTATAGCGGACTCCAAGCCGCGGAAGGTTAATAACTCAGAAACAAGCGGGCGCTGGCGTGTCCCGAATTTTGCATGGCTTGCATCGAAATTCTGCATTGTACTTCGCGCCCAGACAGACGATATTAAAGAGAGCACGAACGTCTGTTCCTGAGCGGAAGTGTGCGACAATCTGTCGCCTGTAACCCGCCCAAGAACAAGTGATTCGAAAGGAATTAGCTCGCTGGACTCACCCAGTTTGACGGAGTCCCAGTTTGACGAAGTCCATGACGACGCGTCTCAACCCGAGAAACGGCCTGCCGCCCGTCCAGGGACTCTACGATCCCGCGCACGAGCATGACGCCTGCGGCATCGGGTTCGTAGCCAGTATCTCCGGCCAGAAAAGTCACGACATTATCCGCAAGGGAGTCCAGGTGCTGCTCAATCTGGCGCATCGCGGGGCTTGCGGCTGCGATCCAGAAACCGGGGACGGCGCCGGAGTCACCATCCAGGTCCCGCACAAGTTCTTCGCGCGCGAGTGCGAGAAGCTGGGATTCAGGCTGCCGAAGCCGGGCAGCTACGGCGTTGGCATGACCTTCCTGCCCGTCGAGAAGCACGAGCGTCTGCAGTGCGAGGGAATTCTCGAACGCATCGTCCGCGAAGAAGGGCTCATATTACTCGGCTGGCGCGACACTCCTGTCTACGCCTCGGCCATCGGACGGGTCGCGCGCGCCTCTCAGCCCTACATCCAGCAGATTTTTGTGAAGTGCCCTTCGGGCGTGTGTGCCGACGAAGATGCCTTCGAACGCAAGCTCTACGTCGTGCGCAAACGTGCCGAGAACGAAATCCGTGAGTCCGGCATCGCGGATGCCGAGATGTTCTATATCCCATCCCTGTCGTGCCGGACTATTGTTTACAAGGGATTGCTGCTCGCGTCGCAGATCACGAACTTCTACCGCGAACTCTCCGATCCCGACGCCGAGAGCGCGCTGTGCCTGGTGCACCAGCGTTTTTCGACGAATACGTTTCCGAGTTGGCAGCGGGCGCATCCTTATCGTTACATCGCGCACAATGGCGAGATCAACACGCTCCGCGGCAACGTCAACTGGATGCAGGCCCGCCAATCGCTGCTGGAGTCTCCGCTCTTTGGCGACGACCTGAAGAAACTACACCCGATCATTGCGCCCGACGGCAGCGACTCTGCCAACTTCGACAATGCTGTCGAACTTCTCCTTCAAGCGGGACGCAGCCTCCCGCACGTCATGGCCATGCTGATTCCCGAGGCTTGGGCGGGCAACCCGCACATGAAGCCGGAGAAGCGCGCCTTTTATGAGTACCACGCCTGCCTCATGGAGCCATGGGACGGCCCAGCCGCCATCGCCTTCACCGACGGCCGCGTCATCGGAGCCACGCTCGACCGCAACGGTCTGCGACCCGGCCGCTACGTCGTGACTCACGACGATCTGGTGGTCATGGCATCGGAAGCAGGAGTGCTCGACGTTGCGCCTGAACAAGTAAAGAGCAAAGGCCGCTTGCAGCCGGGAAAGATGTTCCTGGTCGACACCGTCGAAGGCCGTATCGTTGCCGACAAAGAAATCAAGCAGAAGCTCGCATCGCGCCAGCCCTATGCCGAGTGGGTCCGAGACAATCAGATCACCATCGATCAGTTGCCCGACCCCACACGAATGCATCACCCGGACGCCGAGACGTTGCTCCGCCGCCAGCGCGCGTTCGGTTACAGCGACGAAGACCTGCGGATGATCCTCGGCCCCATGGCGACCAAGGGAGAAGAACCAATTGGTTCCATGGGCACGGACACGCCGCTGGCCTGCCTCTCCGACAAGCCGCAGTCTTTGTTCAATTACTTCAAGCAGCTTTTTGCGCAGGTTACGAACCCTCCCATCGATCCCATCCGCGAAGAGATGGTGATGTCGCTCATCAGCTACATCGGAAGCGAGCGCAACATTCTCGAGGAAGCGCCCGAGAACTGTCACATGCTGAAGCTGGCGCACCCGCTGCTCAGCAATCGCGAACTGGAAAAGCTGCGCCGTGTGTCGAACCGCGATCTACTTGCGACCACGCTGCCTGCACTCTTCCGCGCCAATGACGGTGAAGCCGGGCTCAAGCGCGCCCTCGATGAGTTGTGCCAGAGAGCCTCGCTGGCAGTGAAGGCAGGATACTCGCTCCTTATTCTTTCCGATCGCGGCGTCGACAAAGACTACGCTCCTATTCCGTGCTTACTGGCGCTGGCCGCCGTTCACAATCTGTTGGTCAGGGAAGAAACCCGCACCCAGGTTGCTCTGATCACGGAGTCCGGCGAACCGCGTGAAGTCATGCACTTTGCTTTGCTCAGCGGCTACGGAGCCAGCGCAATCAATCCATACCTTGCGCTCGAGAGCGTCGAAAACCTTGCATGGCGCGGCGAGTTGGGCGACGGCATTACGCCTGAAATCGCGGTCAAGCACCTCATGAAGGCCATCAAGAAGGGTTTGCTGAAAACCTTCTCCAAGATGGGCATCTCGACTCTGCAAAGCTATCAGGGAGCCCAGGTCTTCGAAGCCATCGGCCTGAACAAGGAGTTGGTAGACGCCTATTTTGCGGGCACCACTTCACGGATCGAAGGCATTGGACTTCCGGTTCTCGCCGCGGAAGCGCTGCTCAAACACGAATATGCCTTCCGTCCGCTCACTGAGTTCGAGACGGAACTGGCGGTCGGCGGCAGCTACCATCAACGTGTCAACGGTGAGTATCACCTGCTGAACCCGCAAACCATCAGCAAGCTTCAACACGCGGTCCGGCAAGACAGTTACAAAACCTTCGAGGAGTACACCGCCCTCATTGATAATCAGAGTGCCAATCTTTGCACCTTGCGCGGCTTGATGAAGTTGAAGAAGAGTGAGACTCCGGTTCCCCTCGAGGAAGTCGAGCCCGCGAAAGAAATCGTGAAGCGCTTCACAACCGGCGCCATGTCGTTTGGATCGATCAGCAAAGAAGCGCACGAAACTCTGGCCATCGCCATGAACCGCATTGGCGGCAAGTCCAACACCGGCGAGGGTGGAGAAGACGAAGAGCGCTTCAAGCCCGATGCGAACGGCGATCTGCGGCGCAGCGCGGTGAAGCAAGTGGCTTCGGCCCGTTTCGGCGTGACCGCCAACTACCTGGTGAATGCCGACGAGCTGCAAATCAAGATGGCCCAGGGAGCGAAGCCCGGCGAGGGCGGCCAGCTTCCCGGACATAAAGTCGACGAAGTGATCGCCCGTCTGCGGCACTCGATTCCTGGAGTGGGGCTCATCTCGCCTCCGCCGCACCATGACATTTACTCCATCGAAGATCTTGCACAGCTGATTTATGACCTGAAGAACGTCAATCCGCGCGCCCGCATCGCCGTGAAGTTGGTTGCGGAAGTCGGCGTAGGCACGGTCGCGGCCGGCGTCGCGAAAGCGCACGCGGATGTCGTGCTGATTAGCGGCGACACGGGCGGCACCGGCGCTTCTCCGCTGAGTTCCATCAAGCATGCCGGCATTCCCTGGGAACTCGGCCTGGCAGAGACCCAACAGGTCCTGTTGTTGAACGATCTGCGCAGCCGCATTCGCGTACAAACCGACGGCAAACTGCAGACCGGACGTGACGTCGCCATTGCCGCGCTGTTGGGCGCCGAAGAATTCGGTTTTGCCACGACCCCACTGATCGCGATGGGCTGCATCATGATGCGCAAGTGCCATCTCAATACGTGCTCGGTCGGCATCGCTACGCAAGACCCCGCGCTGCGCAAGCATTTTCAAGGGCAGCCAGAGCACCTCATCAATTTCTTTTTCTTCATCGCTGAGCAGCTTCGCCAATACATGGCAGAGATGGGCTTCCGCACGGTGGACGAAATGGTCGGACGCGTGGACATGCTTGACGTGGCGGAGGCCGTCGAACACTGGAAGGCCCGCGGCCTCGATTTCTCGGCGATTCTCTACAATCCGCCGGTGCCGTCTCGTGTATCGAGACGCTGCATTCAATCCCAGGATCACGGGCTGCACGGCGCACTCGATCACCAACTGGTCGAGCACTCCCTTGACGCTCTGCTGAGTCTGAGCCCGCTTGAAATCAATCTGCCCGTGCGCAATATTCATCGCTCGGTCGGAACCATGTTGAGCGGAGAAGTAGCCCGCCGCTACGGTTCGGCCGGACTGCCCGACGAGACGCTCAGAATTCACTTGAACGGCTCGGCTGGACAGAGTCTGGGAGCGTTTCTGGCCAAAGGAATTACGATCACTCTCGAGGGCGAAGCCAACGACTACGTCGGCAAGGGCCTTTCCGGCGGACGCCTCGTCGTGTATCCGCCGCGCGGCTCCAGCTTTGCGCCCGAAGAGAACATCATCATCGGCAACGTCGCTCTTTACGGCGCGACAAGCGGCGAGGCTTTCTTTAACGGCGTGGCTGGCGAGCGCTTCGCTGTCCGCAACTCCGGAGCCACTGCGGTCGTCGAGGGCGTTGGCGACCATGGCTGCGAATACATGACCAACGGATTGGTGCTCGTGCTCGGCTCGTGTGGGAGAAATTTCGGCGCAGGCATGAGTGGCGGCGTTGCCTACGTTTTCGACGAGCGCGGAGACTTCACCGAGAAACGCTGCAATCTGGATTCAGTCGATCTCGAACCGCTGCTCGACGAGCAGGATCTCCAGGTAGTCAGAAGTCTTGCCACGCGGCACATGGAGCTGACAGGCAGCCGCCGCGCGAAGTCGATTCTCGACAACTGGTCTGAAATGGTTTCGCGCTTCATCAAAGTATTCCCGCACGAATTCAAGCGAGTGCTGGGCGTGAGCCGCAGCCAGCAGGCCTATATCCCAGGCCCATCTGTCGCCGTTCTGGAGCACGCCGGGCAGGTGCAGCATGGGTAAGACCACCGGCTTCATGGACTATTCGCGCGAACTCGCTCCGCGTCGGCCCGTCGCCGAGCGCGTGAACGACTGGTTCGAGATCTATCAGGATTTTCCGGAAGAAAAGCTGCGCACGCAAGGCGCCCGCTGCATGGACTGCGGCGTTCCGTTCTGCCAGACTGGATGCCCCGTCAGCAACTTGATCCCCGACTGGAACGACCTCGTCTATCGTGGACGCTGGAAAGACGCCGTCCGCCAGTTGCACGCCACCAACAATTTCCCCGAATTTACCGGCCGAATCTGCCCGGCCCCATGCGAAGCGTCGTGCGTGTTAGGCATCAACGCGCCGCCGGTGACCATCAAACAGAACGAGAAGAACATCGTCGAGCGCGGATTTCTCGAGGGCTGGATTCATCCCGAGCCGTCCAAACTTCTCACTGGAAAGAAAGTCGCGATCGTAGGCTCAGGCCCCGCGGGTCTGGCTGCGGCTCAGCAGTTGTGTCGCGCCGGGCATGCAGTCACGGTCTACGAAAAAGCCGACCGCATCGGCGGATTGCTCCGCTACGGCATTCCTGAGTTCAAGCTCGAGAAGCACATCATCGATCGCCGCCTCGAACAAATGACGGCCGAAGGCGTGAAGTTCATCACCAACGCGGAAGTCGGTTCAAAGATTCCGGTCGAAGATCTGCGCCGCGATTTCGATGCCATCGTGCTCGCCGGCGGCTCCGAGCAGGCTCGCGATCTGAAAATCCCCGGACGCGAGCTCAAGGGAATTCACTACGCCATGGAATTCCTTCCGCAGCAGAACAAGCGCTGCCACGGAGATACGCTCGACCCGGCTCACGACATTCTTGCCACGGGCAAACGTGTGGTGATCATCGGCGGCGGAGACACTGGCGCGGATTGCCTTGGCACGGTTCATCGCCAGAAGCCGATCTCGGTTCATCAATTCGAAATCATGCCCAAGCCGCCCGACGAGCGATCCCCGCAAACTCCATGGCCGCTCTGGCCCATGCAACTGCGCGTTGAAGGCGCTCACGAAGAAGGCGGCATTCGCGACTGGAGCATCGCCACTACGAAATTCACAGGCGCCAATGGCAATGGCACAGGTAGTGTCCGGCAACTTCACGCAGTGCGCGTCGGGCCTCCTCCAAAGTTCGAGCCCATTCCCGGTACCGAGTTCACCATGGACGCCGACCTCATCCTGATTGCGATGGGCTTCCTCGGTCCTGTGCGCAACGGCATGATCGAACAACTCGGCGTGCAGCTCGACAACCGCGGAAACGTCGCCACAGACCAAAACTACATGTCGTCTGTGCCGGGTGTGTTCGCCGCGGGCGACATGCGCCGCGGTCAATCGCTGGTTGTGTGGGCGATTTCCGAAGGCCGCAAGGCAGCAGCCTGTGTCGATACCTACCTAAAGTCGCTGGCGGCTCGCCCCTTGGCTCCCCTTGCCTCATCCGCGCGACAAATCGCGTCATAGCCGGGTCGAAGTTTTTTCGCTGCGTTCTCGGTGCGTTTTCTTAGCGTTCTCTGCGGTTCGAGCTTTTGTCCCGCAGCCATGTAAGATGACTGATTCACCGCAATGATCCAACTTTCCGACATCCAAGCCGCGCTAGCCAGAATCCGCGCCGACATCCGCGTCTCCCCATGCCCGCGATCCGAAACGTTCTCAGGACTCACGAATAATGCCATCTTCCTGAAGCTCGACAACCAGCAGCGTACCGGCGCGTTCAAAGAAAGAGGCGCGCTGAACAAACTGTTGAGTCTCGACAAAGAAGAACGCTTTCACGGAGTCATCGCCGCCTCCGCCGGCAATCACGCGCAAGGCGTTGCCTACCATTCGGGAAAGCACGGAATCCGCGCACGCATCCTCATGCCGCTTCCCACGCCGCTCACGAAAGTCTCGGCAACCCGCGCGTATGGCGCCGAGGTCGTCCTGCACGGTACGAATTACGACGAGGCCTACGATAAGGCTGTTGAGCAGAGCCAGCAGGACCACCTGACTCTCATCCACGCCTTTGACGACGACGCGGTCATCGCCGGGCAGGGAACTCTCGGCCTCGAAATCCTGCAACAGCATCCCGACATCGAGGTCATCGTCGCCCCCATCGGTGGCGGCGGCCTCATCGGCGGCATCGCATGCGCCGTCAAGGAAATCAATCCGGGCGTGAAGGTGTACGGTGTTCAGCCTGCCCGGATTCCTTCCATGAAGGCCGCCGTCGCGGAGGGCAAACCTGTCACGCTGAATTCCGCAAAAACGATTGCCGATGGCATCGCGGTCCGCCGCGCCGGAGAGCGCACGCTCCCGCTCGTTCAAAAATACGTCGATGACATCGTTACGGTGGAAGAAGAAGAAATCGCGAACGCGATTCTGTTATTGCTGGAGCGAGAGAAGACACTCGCCGAGGGCGCAGGCGCCGCCGCGATCGCCGCAGTACTCAACCGCAAACTGCAGGTGACCAGCAAGCGCGTAGCCGTCCTCGTGTGCGGCGGCAACATCGACGTTACGCTGCTCTCGCGCATCATCGAACGCGGCTTGGTGAAAGACGGGCGCCTCGTCCGCCTCCGCGTTCATCTGCCCGACTATCCCGGAGCGCTGCACCGGCTTACTGGCATTCTCGCCGATCACCGCGCCAACATCGTCGAAACCGCCTATGATCGCGCCTACCACGGAGTTAATCTCGGAGATACAGCCATCGACATCACGATGGAAACTCGCGGACCCGATCACATTGCTGAGCTCATCGCAGCTCTGACTTCCGCAGGCTATACCCACGAAAGAATTCTCTAGGAATTGTTGATTGCTTGAAGCGCAGTCAGCCTAAGGGGCTGACTGGCTCATCGAGGGCTTGCCGCCGTTATGGCCGCCACAAACGAAGATGCAGACTAAGAGACCCGTGGCCGCACCTGCACCAATTGCAATCCATTTCGGGTTCAGGCTCGTGGTACCTTCAACCGGTGCGGGAGCTCCGCACATCTCAGACTCGCGAAAATTCTTTTGCTCGTTTTCGTGGACAGTTGCCCCGCGCGACTCTTGCGGCGGCGCTGAAGGTGGAGCTGAAACTGAAGGAGGAGGTGGCGTAGCTCCCGCAGCCTTCCGCTCTACCATCGACTGTTCGACGTTGACGTCGCTTTTATGCGCAGCGACCTGAACATTTCCATTCACGTCCGTTACGTCGTATTGGGTCCACTCATTCAGAACCGGCACTACCGTAATGCACTTCACCCGCACCTTGAAGCCTTTGGAGGTTCCGACGGACACAGCGCCATGGTCCAGGACCAGCATGTCTCCCTGGAACTTGCCCACTGATTCCTGCTGGATCAGAACCGTCGAGCCGTCCAACGTCAAGCTCGCCGAGAAGCCCGGCTTGGTTTCAAGCAAGTCCCCCGCAAAAATGGCCGAGGAATCCCGCGCCTCGTAGCCATTGACCCACACTCCTCCCTGGGTGCGAAGAATGGCTGATGGAGTCTGACCGAGTGACGACACCGGCACAGCCAGCACCATTGCCCAACATACAAAACGACGTAAGATAGAGACACTCATCCGTGGGCCGAGTTCGACAACTTTGCCTGTGAAAATCGTAACGTGCTGTATACGAGTCGTCTATTAGCAGACTGGTGACCTGGCCCCGCTTTGTAAAGCTACTTCCACCGCTGGTAAAACTTTGTAAATCATGGAGTTCCGTCGCTTCCGGCAAGGTAAATTAAAGGTGGGGCGTATGAAAGCAAAGAACGCATTCCTCGTGACTTTTCTATGTACCGTGATCGGAACTGCCGCTGCAGTTCCTTCACCGGCAAACTTTTCCGCCGCTGCCGGCCAAACGTCTGACGCTGCCCAACCTGCGATTGCCAAGAGCATCGGCACCATAAAGGCCATCAACGGAAACCGCATCACCTTGTCGCCGCAGTCCGGCCCGGAGATTGCCGTCACAGTTGCGGAAAGCGCTCGCATCCTGCGCCTTGCGCCGGGTGAAAAAGATCTGAAGAGCGCGACGCCGATCTCTGTGCAGGATTTGCAGGTCGGCGACGCGATCCGTGTGCGCGGTCCGGGCGCCGCCGACGCCAAGTCGATCAACGCCCTTGAAGTTATCTTGATCACGCGTTCCGCAGTCGCCGCCGTCGGCGACCAGATCCGCCAGGATTGGCAGAAGCGCGGGTTAGGTGGGGTGGTCACTGCGGTCGACGCAGCCAGCGGCACCATAACAATTTCGGTTACTGGTTTCGCCGGAACCAAGACATTCGCCGTCCACACCGCGAAGAACACGGTGATTCGCCGGTACGCTCCCGACTCGGTCAAGTTTGAAGATGCCAAGCCGAGCACTCTGCAAGACATTCACACCGGCGACCAGTTGCGCGCGCGCGGCAACCGCAGCGCCGACGGCAGTGAAGTGGCGGCCGACGAGGTCGTTACTGGCAAGTTCCCCTATGTCGAAGGAACCGTCAAATCGGTGGACGCAAGCGCCGGCACGCTGAGCGTTCAGGATGTGTTGAGTAAGAAAACGGTACAGGTGAAAATTACTGCTGACTCTCAGCTCCACAAGATCCCCACGGAAATGGCGCAGCGGTTTGCCGCCCGGATCAGAGGCGCGGTGCCGCCCGGAATTCCCGGCGCTGCTCCGAGCCAGTCTGCTCCGAACTCTCCGGCGGCGGCCTCCGGCAGCAGCGGACAGTCCGCCCAGACCGGTGCCGCATCCGGTGGAAAGTGGCAAGGCTCGGGAGCAGGCGGAGCCGCGGCAGGTGGAATGGGGGGTGGTGCGCGTGCCGGTGGCGCTCCCGACTTTCAGCAACTCTTGAGCCGCTTGCCCGCTTCGACATTGGCCGACCTCAACCTGCAAAAGGGTGACGCCGTGATCATCCTCGCCACCGAGGGCACGCCTTCGGGTGGCAGCACCGCCATCACCCTGCTCAGTGGGGTAGAACCGATTCTTCAGGCTGCCCCCAGCGGCAGTCAGGCAATGATGTTGGCGCCCTGGAGTCTTGGGGCAACGCCCGGCGGTGACGCCGCTACTCAATAATGATGTCGAATGCCCTGAAAGAACGTCTTAATAGTTGTCGAAACATTCTTAAGAAATGGAATCATGGAATGAAGGTTCATAGTTTCTTACGCTTTGCCTTGGTGCTGCTGTCGCTGTCGCTCAACTCTTCCTGGGCTCAAACCTCGACAGGAGCTCTTCGCGGACAAGTCACCGATCCATCGGGCGCGGCCATTACCGGCGCGACTGTCGTCATGACGCCCGCCACCGGATCTCCCATCGCGGTGCAGACCAATTCCCAGGGGATGTTTGAATTCAAGTCGCTGGCGGCAGGGAAGTACAGCCTCACCGCCGTCGCCCAAGGATTCACTCTGTACGAGAACGACAATGTTGTTGTCGCAGATCAGCCTTTGCGCCTTAACGTCGCCATGACCATTGAGGTCCAGGCGCAAAAAGTGCAGGTCTCCGATACTGCGCCCACGGTCGACGTAAATCCTTCCAGTAACGCCGGCGCCATCGTGCTATCAGGCAAGGAGCTCGAGGCCCTGCCCGACGATCCCGACGAATTGCAATCCGATCTGGAAGCCCTCGCCGGTCCCTCCGCTGGCCCTAACGGCGGACAAATGTATATCGACGGATTCACCGCTGGCCAGCTTCCCCCCAAGTCGTCGATCCGCGAGATTCGCATCAACCAGAACCCGTTCTCCTCTGAATATGACAAGCTCGGCTATGGCCGTATCGAAGTCTTTACCAAGCCCGGCACCGACAAGTATCACGGACAAGCCTTCGTCAGCGGGAACGATTCCTCTTTCAACTCGCAGAATCCATTCGCGGGAGAGGTCCCGGGCTACTATACGACGCAATACAACGGAAACATCGGCGGGCCGGTCGGCAAGAAAGCCTCCTTCTTCTTCAACGTCGAACATCGCAACATCAATGAACTGACGGCGGTCAATGCCGTCATTCTCGATCCTACGACGCTGGAGGAAACGCCTGTGGCCGAGTCCATTCCCAATCCGCGCGGGCGCACCAACCTTAGCCCGCGTTTCGACTGGGCCGTCAACAAGAACAACACTCTGACGGCTCGCTATCAGTACTATCGTGATACCGAAACCAACGACGGTGTAAGCACTCTCAGTCTTCCTTCGCAGGGTTACTACTCCCAATCGGGAGAACACACCGTGCAAGTCAGCGACACGCAGGTCTTCGGTTCAAAGATCGTCAACGAAACCCGCTTCCAGTACGTCCGCGACAACAGCTTCCAGAATCCCGTCAACACAAACCCGGCGGTCAATGTGCTCGGCAACTTCATTGGCGGCGGCAGCGGGCAGGGCTCGATCAACGATAAGCAGAACCGTTATGAACTGCAAAACTACACCTCGTTAATCCATGGCAACCACATTTTCAAGTTTGGCGGCCGCCTGCGTTCCACACACGATAGCAGCATGGCGACCTCTGGATTTAACGGTACATTCACGTTCTCTTCGTTGGATTCCCCAACTGACGTACCCTCGAATTGTTCCAGCCTCGGGCAGAATCCTGCGTGTCCCATTTCTTTGTTGTATGCCGAGCAAAACTTGACCTCTGGCATTCCCTACGCAACCGAGCTCACCTACACCAGCGGCCTGCCTTCCGCCGCCATCACTTACTATGATGCCGGGCTGTACCTTCAGGACGATTGGCGCATCCGGCCGAACTTCACGCTGAGCGCCGGCCTGCGTTTTGAAACCCAGAACGAAATTCACGATCATGGAGACTGGGCGCCGCGCCTGGGATTTGCCTGGGGAGTGGGTGGCCGGAGCGCTCCTCCGAAGGTGGTGATTCGCGGTGGCTACGGCATCTTCTACGACCGTTTTCAGTCGCCACAAATCTTGCAGGCCGAACGGCTGAACGGCGTCAACCAGCAGCAATTCATCGTTAACAACCCAACCTGCTTCCCGGGAGTCAACGTTCCCCTGACGAACTTTTCGACCTGCGGCGCGCCCACTTCCTCGGAGTCAAACGTCTACCAGGTCAGCTCGACCTTGCACGCGCCTTACACTCTGCAAGGGGCGGTGAGCGTGGAACGCCAGGTCACGAAGGCGGCCACTGTTTCCGCCACCTACCTCAATTCGCGTGGCTTCGATCAGTTCCTGACCATTAACGCAAGCGCTCCGTTTCCGGGAACGCCGTGCGCCCCAAACTGCACGCCCGTCACCGGCGGCAACGTCTACCGCTACGTCTCCGAGGGAAATTTCAAACAGAACCAGCTCATCTTGAATACCAACGTCCGCATCGGCGCCAAGGTGCAAATGTTCGGCTTTTACACCCTGGGCTTTGCCAACAGCGACACTGCCGGCGTTTCCAGCTTCACGTCGAATTCCTACAACATCAGCCAGGATTATGGCCGCGGGTCTTTCGATGTAAGGCACAGATTTTTTCTCGGCGGCAGCTTTGCATTTCCCTACTTGATTCGCCTGAGCCCGTTCATGGTGGTGAGTTCCGGTTCTCCGTTCAACATCACTTCGCCCATCGATGTGAATGGAGATCAGATCTACAACGATCGTCCGGGCCTGGTCACCACCTCGACTTGCGCCACAGTGAGCACAGTCGGTTCCATCTACTGCACGCCGCTCGGTACTTTCGACGCGACCGCAGCCACAGGGAGGCTTCTTCCCATCAACTACGGTGAGGGCCCGGGGCACTTCGTGCTGAATGTTCGGCTCGCCAAGACGTTCGGAATTGGACCGAAGACCAAGGCGGGCGCCAGCAATGTAGCGCAGGGTGGTCAAGGTGGCCCGGGAGGCGGCGGTGGGCATGGCGGTGGCGGAGGCCCCCGCGGTCCACTCTTCGGCGGTGGTGGTGGCGGCTTTAACACATCCTCTAGTTCCGACCGCCGCTACAATCTCACTCTGGGTGTCGGCGTCCGCAACATTTTCAACAACGTCAACCTCGCCAATCCGAATGCTGTTTTGGGATCAAGCCTGTTTAACGTATCGAACTCTCTGCAAGGCGGCCCGTTCTCGCAAGGCGGCACAGCCAATCGCCGTATCGACTTGCAGGCGACCTTCAGCTTCTAGACCAATAGCAATGTAGGGACAGCCGCCCTCGGCTGTCCGCTTAGCGAAGAGCGAAGCTCGATTCGTCTCACGCACCCAGCTAGCAACCGGCCCTCTTCTCGCCAATACCCCGAACCCGCGCGCTCAGGTTATCCTGAAAAGCGCAGACGAAGTGCCGCGCAATTTTCACTGTCTAGATTTGGCGATCTAGATTTCGCTGTCCAGTTTCGCCACCGAAGGTTTTGGAACCGATTGCCTCTTCTCTCCACCACGCGGCGGAAATTTATCCGCCTCGCCGCGGCCGCCGGAGTCGCCGCCGTCGCCGTTGATTCCACGCTGTTCGAGCCGAACCGCCCGCGGATCATCCGCCAGGAGATCGCCCTTCGCCGTTGGCCAGAACAGCTCAATGGCTTCACCATCGCGCTTCTCAGCGATTTCCACTACGATCGGCATTGTTCCGTGCATCCTCTCCGAGCCGCGATTCCCATGGTCAATGGCCTACATCCGGATCTGATCGCGCTTACCGGAGATTTTGTCTCATACCCACTCTTTAGTCCTAACTACGTGAAAGGCGCGCTCGCCGCCGAGCCTTGCGCGGAACTGCTACGGCAAATGCAGGCTCCGTACGGTTCTTGGGCGGTCATGGGGAATCACGATTTCTTCACCGATCCGGTGCACGTGACCGCCGCGCTGCAAGCTCAAGGTATTCAGATCCTGAAGAACGAATCGGTCCCGATCGAACTCAAGGGAACCCGCTTCTGGCTGGCGGGTGTCGGCGATGTTATCGGCGGGGCTGCCAATCTCGATGCGTCGCTGCAACATGCGCAAGCGGAGGAGGCAACGATTCTGTTGGCCCACGAACCCGATTATGCGGACCGGGTCGCGCGTCAGGTCGCTGCTAAATCTGTTGACCTGCAACTCTCCGGACACTCCCACGGTGGCCAGGTTCGGCTCCCGCTCATGCGTCCTCTGTATTTGCCGGAGCTCGCAAAAAAATATATCTCAGGGCTGTACAAAATCGGCCCGCTCACGCTCTACACCAATTCAGGACTGGGCACGGTCGGAGTTCCGGTCCGCTGGAACTGCCCTCCGGAAATCACACTCCTGACATTGCGCTCGAGCGGGTCAGTATCCTAACGAACGCCGTTAGGTTTTCTCAGCGTCCTTCACAACGTTCGCGTACTCTGCGGTAAAAAGCTTTGGATTGTGACTAGACCAGCAAAAGTCTCACACCGCAGAGTGGGCTGAGAAAAATCGCCGAGAACGCGGAGAAGACCGAAGTCAAGACACAGCTTCGCACGCCAGCCCCCGATTTCGTCTTAAGTCCCAGGTCCGTATGCAAGGGATTTCACCTGAGCCCTTCCAGTTCATGAAGTCCTGTCTGTAATCTATTGACTTATAAAGACATATCATCCGCGTATCGTGGTCCCAAATTTGCCACAGGCAGTATGAGGGTGTGTAAGCAATCATGTTTCGCCGCATCTGGCATGTGTTCTTGTTCCTGGTGCTCCCCGTCGGTACGTTTGCGGTAAACCCGACCGCGCCTGGTCCGCGATCGGCGACTCTTGAGCAGCGCGAACAGCTCCTGGCAAAATCGCTGACCCGCGCCTCGCAATTCATCGACGTGCCGCACCTCAGTTCGCGTCCCGCTTGCGAGGATGTCCAACCTCCCGAGGCTCTTACCACGCCTGATCCGATCTTCACTCCGCAAGGCCGTAAGGTCAAAGTGAGCTTCATCATCGGCACCGATGGCCGTGTGCATAGTCCATTAATCCTCGAGAGCGCGGGGCTTGCCGGCGACCGCCGCGTTCTGCAGACTGTGCGCACCTGGCGATACCGTCCTGCAACTTGCAACGGCGTACCGACCGAGACCGAAGGCAAGATCGAGTTTTCCAGCCGGTAGCCTGAGCCGCTGGTCTAGAATGACCCCAGAAGCGTGGGACTAATCCGTGGATAAAGATAAAGACAAAGAAAAGAAGTCAACCAGACATCCCAACGCACCCTCGGAGTCTCAACCGTTGAGCACCGCCGACATGGAAGAGCTCTACCGCCGGCTCCAGCCCGAGATGCGGCGTCCCAAACCCGGTGCGGATGCAATTGCCGCCGCGCTAGAGGCTGCGCAACGCCTCGCTGCCGAAACCGATGCCGAAGACGCCGCCAGCGATCTCGCGCAGGATCTCGTTAGCGATTCCGGCGCAGTCATCTGTGCTGTGTGCGGATACCACAATCGCGGCGCCAATAAGTTTTGCGGCATGTGCGGGCTCCCTGTCGCCGCCCCGAGCGCGCCCGCGATGCCACCCGCGCCCGAACCGGAACGCCCGCCATCCCGCGCCATGGAGCCGATTCCGAATCCCTTCGCCGGTCTCGTGCCCGAGACGCGGCCCGCCGCGAACCGCGGCAGCGCTCTGGAAACGCATCACTACCATCATCACTACCACCATCACTACTTTCCGGGTGGTTCGGAAGGCACGGATGCGCAAGGCATGGGCGCTCAGAATATGGGTTGGCAGAATATGAATGGGCAGGGCATGAGCCCGCGCTCCCCCGACGCCATGCGCGATCCTGACAAGATGCGACCTACGGCAGCGCTGCGCGGCGACATGAGCCGAGCCGAGGCGGCAGTCCGGCGCATCACGCAGGAGTGGGTGCTGGCCTGTAACACCAAGCATCTTGACGACCTGCTCGATCTCTACGTCGCCGATGCGCTCGTGTTGCGCTCGAACTATCCTCCCGTGCGCGGTGCAGCTGCGGTGCGCGAATTCTTTTTCGGGGCGCTCGATGCCGGACTAGGCGAAGTTGAAATGGAGCCTCTCCGCGTCGACATCGCCGGCGATATGGCCTACGAAGCGGGACGCTGCAAAGCCTTGGTGCCGGGCGCCACCGGCAAGCGCCGCGAAGAGCGTGGCAAATATCTGTGGGTGTGCGCCCGCCAGAGCAATGGCGAGTGGAAGTTGGCAGCCGACTGCTGGTCCAGCGATCTGTCGTTCACCACCATGGAATCCGATGTCCCAGCGGGTACCGGCGTAAAGACCAGCCAACCGCGAAAACCCTAGTCAGCAATCGCGATATCACGTCCCCGGACCTCTGCGATCCGCCCTCTGATACTCCATCCCGAGGCCGTTGAATTCCAAGGCTGCGTCGAAGATCAGCATGCCGTCTGGCGTTACCTCGACCTTGCGCGACGTGGATCCGAACCCATCCGCCGATATAAGACGTCGTAGATGCCAACAGGCAGAACTAGTGCATATTTTCCGCTGGAATCAGTGTGAACACTGACGTCCGTGCCTCCGTTTCGATGCGCCAAGATATACGCGTTACGAATTGGAGCGTGCTCAAATCTCTCGACGACCTTCCTTTTACCCCGCTTGCGTGCGCGTTCTGAACAATCTGTTGAATTGATTCCCAAGGAGATTCTGGCTCGTGTCCCGTAACCTGCAAGATCACAAAGCCTTGCTTCGTAGTTAACACGTCAGATACTTCGCCGATTTCATCCGAAACACCTGCTCCTCGAGTGGCTTAGCCAATTGTCCGCGCTTCAAACAACCGAGCGCCCCTCCTTGCGCTGCAGGGGGCCCCTGCGAATTGGCGCTAGCCAGGTCAGCAAAGGCGCCACCCAACTTAATCGTCTTACGCACCTCGTCCGCTAAATGTTTCTCGGCGGCCCTCGTCGGACCAGGAAGCCCCAAGCGAATCAGTATTTCGCTGAGGCAGATCTGTTCGGGCTCCACCTGGCTCGGCGGAGTCGTTTGAGCCACCGTCGTTCCCGTCACCAGCCCGGCAATAAAGAGACACCACTTGGCTCTGTGCATCATCGTTCGTTTACTCCCAACTTCGCCAAATCCGCCCGCAACTGATCCACCCCTTGCATTTGGATCGTGTGCATTCCCAGCTTAACGGCGCATTCCAGATTGAGGGCGCGATCATCAATGAAGCAGCACTCTTGCGCGGGAATCTGCGTCGTCTCCAGCGCCAGACGATAGATATCCTTCTCGGGCTTGCGGAATCCGACAAAACACGAACTGATGAAGAGCCGAAACATCTTCCGCAATCCGTATTTCTCGATGCGGTAATAATTCAGCTCGCGCGATTCGTTATTGATCGTACCCATGGAGTACTTGCCGGAATCGCTCAAGGCCTGCGCGAACTGCAGCACCTCAGGAAACGGCTGCGACAGCGAGTAAATGAAGTCGCGGAACGCATCCCGGGTGAACGGGCGCGTGCGATAGAACACCGTGCGGTCGAGATATTCCTCAAGCGTAATCTTCCCGCGCTCGAACGACGACACGACCATCTCGTGACGGTCGTGGAACTCCTCTTGATCTAGCCCAAAGTGCTCAAGCGCCGTCGTGCGCTGTGTCCGATCCCACGCATTCGTCAGCAGTACTCCTCCAACGTCCCAAAAGATGGCATGAATGTCCGACAAGGTTGGATCCTCCTGCAAATGACTTGACTGAAGGAGTGTAATGAACTTCCGTCAGGAATGGGAGCAAGGTGCCTCTGAAACATCGAGTCCCGCCCCCAGCGCTATAATTGCCCCACCCATGGCCCTGACCCCTGGCACAAAGCTAGGCCAGTATGAAATTCTGTCGCTCCTCGGTGCCGGCAGCATGGGCGAAGTTTATCGCGCGCATGACTCCCGGCTCAGCCGCGACGTCGCGATCAAAGTGCTGCCGGGCTTGCTCACAGCGGAACCGGAACGTCTGCTGCGCTTCGAGCAGGAAGCCCGTGCCGCCGCTGCTCTGAATCATCCCAACATTCTTGCCGTCTACCAGATGGGCACGTTCATAGGCGTGCCGTATTTGGTGTCGGAGTTGCTCGAAGGCATAACGCTAACCGAGACCATCCGGCGCGGACCGTTGCCGTTGCGCAAGGCGATTGACTACGCGGTGCAGATCGCGCATGGACTCGCCGCCGCCCACGAAAAAGGAATCGTGCATCGCGACCTGAAGCCCGACAATCTCTTCATCACCAAAGATGGACGCGTCAAGATTCTCGACTTCGGCCTCGCCAAGCTGATTCAGCCGAAAGAATCGATCACGAATCAGGCGCCCACCATCACGCTGCCCGGCGTAGCCATGGGAACCGTGGGCTACATGTCTCCCGAGCAGGTGCGTGGACTCGCCGTCGACCACCGCTCCGACATCTTCGCCCTGGGCGCCATCCTCTACGAGATGGTGATGGGCAAGGCGACGTTTCAAAGGCCCACTTCGGCCGACACGATCAGCGCGATTCTCAACGAAGAACCTGGCTCCATTTCGCAACTCGCGCCCGACACGCCCGTGGGGCTCGAAAGAGTGGTGCGCCGCTGTTTGGAGAAGAATGCCGAGCAACGCTTTCAGTCGGCCTCCGATCTGGCGTTTGCCCTGCAGGCATTGGCCGATCCATCAATCTCACCACCCAGCGGTACACACGAAATTCCGAAGGGCGAGCACCGCGGCCTGCGCGCTCTGCCAACTGTGGCCGCGGTGTTGGCCCTGCTCTGCGTTGCCGCGCTTATCTATTTCTGGATGCAGCCCGCGGCAGCTCCAAAAATTGCGACTTACGTTCAGCTCACGCACGACGGCCAGCAGAAGTCGCTCATCGGAACCGACGGTGCGCGCCTCTATGTGGGCCTCGGGAAGGGAAGATCGGGTAGTTTTTCTCCGCACACCATCGCCGAGCTGTCCAACTCGGGTGGCGATCCGCAGAAGATGCCGATCCTTCCTTCTCCCAACATGGTTCCCGTCGACCTGTCGCCGGACGGTTCGGAACTACTGGTCGTCGATGGGCAAGGCGCGCCTCCCAAGGGGCCGCTGTGGAGCATTCCTCTTCTGAATGGTTCGCCGCGCAGGCTCGGAGACATCTCAGGAGAAACCGCCGCATGGTCGCCCGATGGCAAGATGCTGGCCTACACCGACCTGAGCGATCTGTTTGTCGCCAAGGCAGACGGCACCGATTCGCGCAAACTTCTCAGTGTGAAAGGCGACATCCTGAACGTCACGTGGTCGCCGGACGGCAGCCACCTGCGCTTTGATTCCTCCGAGACCGCCGGCACCGTCGGCCAGCAACTCGAATGGGAAGTCTCGGTCGATGGCACCGGGCTGCATCGCCTGTTCGAGGGCTGGCACACTCCGCCGAACGAATGTTGCGGCAAGTGGACCGCCGACGGAAAGTACTTCGTCTTTCAGTCCAACGGCCAACTCTGGGCTCTTCCCAAGCGAGCCGGTTTTCTCCGTTCCCAGTCCAAACCCATTGCTTTGACTTCCAGCCCGCTGACGTTGTCGTCACCGCTTCCCAGCAAAGATGGCACGAAGCTTTTTCTCGTCGGTCAGACCTACCGCGGCGAGTTGATGCGCTACGACGGGAAGTCGAGCCAGTTCACAACCCTTCTCGGCGGGATTTCCGCGGAATATATCGCCTTCTCCAAAGATGGCCAGTGGGTCACCTATGTTTCCTATCCCGAGGGTTCCCTGTGGCGAAGCAAGTCAGACGGCAGCGAGCGCCTGCAGTTGACCTATCCGCCAATGGATGCCATACTGCCGCGCTGGTCGCCCGACGGCAAGAAAATCATCTTCTTTGAGTTTGCTCTGGGCGCCGACAAGCCCGCGAGAATGTATGAGGCGTCAATCGACGGCGCAAGTCCGCGCCTCCTGCTCCCCAACGATCCTCATCAACAACTGGATCCGAACTGGTCACCCGACGGAAGCAAGGTCATCTTTGCGGGAGAATCCAACGATCCGTCGTCCGCGATCCGCGTGCTTGACGTGGCCACCGGCCAGACCTCAAACCTTCCCGACTCGCACGGACTCTACTCGCCGCGCTGGTCGCCCGATGGCCGCTACGTCTCCGCATTCTCGGGGGACTCGAAAACCCTGCGGCTGTTCGACTCCCGAACCAAAAAGTGGAGTGATCTGGCGACGGGTTCCTTGAGTTGGCTGAACTGGTCGCACGACAGCCAGTACGTTTACGTCCTGGACTATCAGGGAAAAGATGCAGTCGTCCGGATTCGCATCAGCGACCACAAGGCCGAGCAAGTGGCCGACCTCAAGAATGTGATCACCACAGGACGCTATGGCACCGCTCTGGCCTTAGCTCCCGACGATTCGCCAATCCTGCTCCGCGATACCGGAACGCAGGACGTCTATTCAGTCGACTGGCAGGCCCCGTAAGCAAGAAAACTAAACCACGAAGGACACGAAGTCTCACGAAGGCCTCCGGTCTGGAGGTTTTCCTTCGTGAACCTTAGTGTCCTTTGTGGTTGATGCCTTTGATCTCCGGGCGGCTAGTGTTTGTAAACGCTAGTGTCGTGATGATAGTTGCGCCAGTCGAACCAGTAATCCTTCAATGCCGGCACCCGATCGAGGCACTTGCCCAGAGAAGGTCCTGACACCGCGCAACCCTGAAAATTCCACTCGCTGGCGGTGGTAGTGTCGAGCATGATCCAAGGTTTGGCGATAGCCGGAACCGCCGCAGGTGTCGCAGCCGTCGAACCAGCGGACGCAACGGCTTTCATATCGGTCGGCGCAGCGGTCTTCGTCACCACCGGCTGATCGCTTTCCGTATCGCCCTTAAGAAAGAACTCCGTATCTTTTCCATCCACGCGGCTCACGAACACGCGGAGCGATTTGCCATCCGGTCCCACCGCAACCAGCAGCGGCGTGCCATTCACGCGGTCCACGACCGGCGATTGCTTCACCAATGTGTCCCAAGGATAAGCGCGCCCCGGTCCATCGATCTGCAAGCCAACCACCACGTCGCGAGATTTCAACTCGGTCCCTGGAAAACTGATCACCACCGGAAGCTTGGCCACGTCGGGTTCCCAGTTGGCGTCGTATTCCTTCACATACTTCGGCACCTGCGCCAGCACCTTGCCGCCAGAGACTTCCGCCTTCCACTCGCCGAAGCTGATTTCGTCGCTCAGCACGAGATCGAGCGAAGCGCCCTTCATCGGACCGGAGATGGCTTTGCCGGTTATCTGCTGCCACCACGTGCCGGTTTCTTTGTCGCGCATCAGGAAGTTCTGGTTATTGATACCGGCAAGATAAAAGTGCAGTACTCTGCCGCTCACCATCCGTGTCCACACCAGACCGGTGTGACAGAGCGTTCAATACGTGACCGCCACCGGGACGCCCCCGACCACATCGTTCACCACGTGGTGATAGGCCATTTGGCTGATGGGATAGGCGCGCGCGTCGTTGCCGTACCGGATCGCCAGAATCATCTCGCTCTTGTCGAGTTTGCTCTGGGCCTCGGTGTCAAATTGCAGGTTCTCCACAGGATGGAACATCCACTCGAAATAGTTCAGGCGCGACATCACGGCGGAAAATGCCACCAGCACCATCACGACCGAGAGCCCAGCCTTGCGTCCTCTGTTGCGCCATTTGTCGGTCGATCCCAGAGGGGCGCTCCACAGGATGAGCGCCAGCAATAGACAAGCGATTGCGGCCCCCAGCGTCCACCACGGAGCGCGTTGGCGTAGCGCCATCGCCAGGGCAAGGCCAGAAGGCGACTGATGACTGAATGGCCGGATGATGAAGGCTGGAACGAAGAAGAATCCGATGGCCGTCAGCGCGGACGCTGCGAAGAGGGCCCACAGAAAAATCTCACGTTTGGAAAACCGTTGCATTTGGCTCAGTATCCTCGCAGACGCAGCGAGAGCGCCGCAATAGTATGTCTATACGAATCCTAACGCATCCCCACGCAAAGAAATGCCCCGGTCCGCGCAGGCGGTGCCGGGGCAGTCAATCAGCTTCAGCGATTACTGCGGGGTGAAGTTCTGATGGTAGCTCAGGTTCACCACGTCCTGGAACTCCGGAGTTGCCGGGGGCAGGTTCGCCGGGTTCAGGAACAGCACGTCGAAGTAGTAGTTACGAGTCGGCGGGCTGTATACGGTTGTGCAGCACTTGAAGACGCCGGTGTTGTATTCCGAGTAATACATGCTGACCAGCGATCCGTCGTAGTGCAGCGTGTTGCCCCAGCTCTCGAGATAGCGAAGGAAGTTGTGCAAACCTCCGTCGGTTCCGAAGTCGTTGCCGACGCTGGCCCAGGTCGGGATGGGGAACGGGATGTTCTTGCCGCCGGAGATAGCCATGCGGTAATACGCGTCGGCGCCCGTGTTGCGGTTGCCCGGAACGGTCGGGAACATCAGGCTGCCCATGTCGCTCCATGAGTTCGACAGCACTGTGACCGAGTCCGCGATGATAGAAGCCGCTGAGTGAGCCGTCTGCGTGGGCGTCGCACTGTTCGCGGTGCCCCAGAAAGGATCCGCGGAACTGCTGTTGTAGTTTCCCTGAACGTAGACGGGGTTTTCCGAGGCGATGGTGAAGCCGCCGCAACCCGTGGGATTGGCGGCGTTTTGCACGCATGCACTGGCTCCCGGCATGATCGGTACGTAGCTCTGCTGCGCCAGGCTCATGCCACCATCCACCAGTTTCAGCACGTGGCGGGCTCCGCTGACAGGGTTGGCCATTCCTTCCTGATCGGTGACGCCCGTGAGCAGCGCACCGGTAGCGGTATCGTAGCTAGCGCAGTCCACGGAAGCCGCCGTCCCCTGCCCGGTGACGTTAATACGCATGTACGGGTTCAAGGGAACAGTGTTCGTGTTGATTCCGAACCCATACCCGATATTCTTCTCGCCCCAGTTGTCGAGGAATCCGTTCTGATCGACATCCTCAGGAGAGTAGCCATAATAAGTGTTTGGTTCCAGAACTCCGTCGGTGAGCTGAGATGTGAGCGCCTGCGTCCGATTCACCACGTCTTCGATACCGGACTCTCCATTGATCACGCCTGCCAGAGTCTGGCCACCATTCGATGGATTCGTGGATGGCCGCATGCCACGGTGATCGGAGTAGTAAAGAACATAGCCGTTATAGTTGGTGTAGTTAACGTTGGGACCGGCATTGGTAGCGCCAGCGATGTGGCCACCGGGCAACGGCGTGGCTGAGTTCAGCCAGCGGGTCAGGCTGCCTACGTCGAGTTCAACGGCGTTCATGATCCCGTTCACCGAGCAGGAAGAATAGGTCTTGGTGCCACTCGTCACGTTCGGGACGTTGTTGTCGCGCATTTCGCCTTCCCGCGCGTCGTAGAGGTTGATGGGATAGAAATTGTTCGAGGTGCCCGCGCCATGAGCAGCACCCGCCGCGAGAGTAGGCCGAAGCTGCTGCAAGATCAGAATGGCGTTGGCATCGATCGCATTCGAATTCGGAACATTGGGCGGGTTGTTAAAGATACGGCTGAACCCGAGTTTGAGCCAATCGCGCGTAACGCCGACCCACGCGCCGGCGTTGTTCTGATACTCCACGCGGATCCAGGGGCCGGTCATGTTCGCCGGAGTTCCGGGATTGTTCGTGAGTTCACCGATGAGCGGAACCTGAGTTCCGGCGGCCCATCCGGCAGGACCGGCGTCCTTGTTCGGGCTGACCCAGCCGTTGGTTCCAATGTTGGCGAATCCCACGTATTCCGTTCCACCTGCGGTCAGCGTGACCTGTCCATTCTGGAAGGGGTCGTTCCCGGGGCTGCTGAAGCCGGGAGCGTTAGGAAACTGGACGTCGTCGGCATCGAGAACGGCTAGACCACGCTCAGGGTGAAGGTCGGTGATGGTGTCGGCGATGAGAATGCGGATTTGTGCCTTGTTGTAGAGGCGCGCGCTACCGAGGGGGCTCGATGCCGGCTCGGTCTGCGGCTTGCGGATAATCGCAATCGGATCGGTGCAAGGAGGCGGGTTGCTGGTGCAGCTGTTCTGCACGAACGGCAACTGCATGTTCTTTGCGCCAGTCAGCGAGTTCGTCACGAAGCCGTTCAGCGTTCCCGAAGACAGGCTGGGGAAGCTCGAATTCGCCGCTCCGCCGATCGTAGGATAACCGCCGCTCCAGCTGGCGTCGCCAGGGATCGTGCCAGCGCCAGGAAGCGCGACGCAGTTGGTGCCCGTCGGAGGAAATACATTCAGGGGGCAGCCCGAAGTTGCTTTCGGAACGAAGACGGTGCCTCCGTATCCGGTGGTGGTTGCGTGGCCATTTTCAAGCTGATCCATGATGACCTGCTGAAAGGCCGAAATCTTGTCGTTGAAGACCAGGTCGCCGCCCGCGGCGAGGAACAAGTTCTGGTTGGTGTGAACGCGGCCTCCAAAGCTGAAGTTCGGTCCGGCGAAGTAGCTGCAGTCGTAACCGCAGAACACGCCGAACTGGAACACCGGGATGAGTGCGACTTCCACGCTGCGAGTGATGTTAGCCGTCGCGCCCGACGGGCGCGTGGCGACCACCTGCAGCGTCATCGGAATGATTTCCGCGTACAGTCCCTGATTCGACCCGGAGCTGACGGTGTTGTAGTTGCTCTTGGGAGTGATGCCGTCCGGCATCAGGGGAACGGTGATGGTTTCGGTGTAGTTCATGTTGCTGACCATCGCCGAACTCGGAGGATTGCTGATCAGGGCTTGAATCTGCGGATTCTTGGGGACCTGGAACTGAATGTAAAGCGCGGCGAGGTCGGCGGTAAGCTTCTCCATGCCGGACTCAGCCCCGTAGTAGGCCAGATTGGCCTCCAGGTCACTGCCGCCCATTTTGGATTCGTTGGTGACCATGAAAAGAAGGCCAGCCGCCACGCCCGACAGCAGCACCAGAATGAGAAGCGCTGCGATCAGTGTGAATCCTCGTGAGTTGTTTTTTCCCTGTGCCATAGTGAATAGGTCTCCTGCCCCCAAAAAAGCCCTTACTGGTAACTGTTGCGGAACGCCATGTTCCGCGCGCTGACTGACGTTGCCAGATACATGTTCTGCGACTTGTTTCCGTTGTTGATCAGGCTCTGTCCAATGATAGAAATGTTTACTTTCTGAATCAGGTTCGGCGACTCGCCCACGCCGAGGGGGTTGATCTGGTTGGCGTCAAGGGCGCTGGTCGTCGAGTTGTAGGTATCGAAGGCGAATTGCAGATTGATGATGTCGTCGGCCACTGGGACTGGAGCAAGGCCGTTTACCTGGCGCATAAGGCGCGGGGTCTGTCCGGCGGCGGGGACGGTCAAGTAGTAGGTCACCGCATAGAGGCGGTACGCGGTTCCTTGCGTCGTCTGTGGAACCGTAACCGGAACCGGGAACGCATAGCCTGTACCGCTGCTGACCGCGTAGACGTTGTTGGTGTGGGTCCCGCCGCTCCAGTTCATGTTGAGCGGGTCGGTGTCCGCGAAGGAGATGGAGGTCGCGGTGACGCCAGTCACCTCACCCACTGCGGTCACGCCGTTGATGCCGTTGATGAGAATCAGATCTCCGGCCTGAATGCCACCGGCAGCATTGGGAGCGACCGGCGGATTGGCGGCATAGGCGCTATTCACCGTCAGGTTAATCTGAGTGCCAGTCGGCCCCGTGGGGAAAGTGACGTTGTATTCCCAGAGAGGAAAGTTGTAGTCGCAATAGATGACCGTGATGCTGTCATTGATGACGGGCGCGGGTGCGGCCGGAATCGAAGCGCCAGCTTCCACGCCATTGTTGTAACCGGGAATAATGCCGTACATGTAATTGCCGGTCGGGTAGGTGTGATTGACGACGTGGCAGGTGCCGCCCTGGTCGCAGCCGAACTTAGCGGACGAGGCCCCGCCGGCGAGTGGCAGCTGGATTCCGCCGGAGGGCACTCCCGCGCCGGCCATGCTGATGTCTTTCACCATGAGGTCAATGGCGGCGCGCATGTTCTGCTGGGTTTCGGCGCGCTGCGTGACCAGCATGGTGGAGTTCATACCCGTCTTGAAGAGGCTGGCCATGGCGGCCATCACGATCAGGCCCAGCGCCATTGAAACCATCAGCTCCAGCAAAGTGAAGCCGCGTCCCGAAATTTGTTTTGGCATCTTCATGTTTCCCATCATTCTGTTTTGCATGCGATCCGCTAGTTGAACGACGAAATCAACGCGTTGACCGTGTACGCGTGCGGAACTGCCGATCCGCCCGAGATATAGCTGACGGTCACGACGATCTGTTTAAGGTTCGGATTGGTGGTGACGCCGTCGGACTGCAGCACGTTGCTGATCTGAATCTGACGTCGAAAATTCGAGAGGCTCATCGCCTTGTCGTCGGGTGTGCCAAGGATGCCGTCGGGGCCGGGCAGCACCAGACACTCTGGTCCGGCCGGGCAAGCTCCCTTCGCCGGGAAATTGATGTCATCGGCAGTATTGACGAGTCCGTCGGGTCCGGCGGCGAGAAGCTGAGTGGCGCCGGTGGTGAAAATTCCCCCGCTGCTGATGTTCGCAATCTGGTTGAAGGTGATCTGCTGGGCGTTGCGCGCGGTGTAGATGCTTTCCATCGCCTCGAGCGTCTTCTGGCGCGCGATGAGATTTTCCTGCGCATTGTTGGTTGCGCCGACAGCGGTGGCGAAAGCAGCGAGCAGCGTCAGAATGCCGATGCTCATGATCGCAATCGCAATCATGGTCTCAATGATCGTGAACCCGCTTTGTGCGCTCGATTTTTGTTGTCTCATTGTTGCACCCACTTGTTTCCGCTCTGGTTATAGAGGCGCCAACCGCGGACTCTGCCGGTCGTGCCCCAGATGTTGATGGCGCGCGAGCTGTAGAGGTCGCCAGGGCGAGTGATGTAGACGACGCCGTTGTTGAAGTTCCCCGGATTGCCGGCATCGTCTTGCGCCGAGCCGTCGGGATAGAAAACGACGCAGGGATTGCCGGCCTCGACGACGGCGCAGCCATTGAAAGCGATCGGTGCCGTACCAGTGCCGAAGCCATCCGGCCCAGGGTTGGGAAATCCAGCCTGCACGGCGAACTGAATATCTTGCGGCAGGGTATATGTCGAAACAGTCACCGGAGCCGGCGACACGCCTGGGGGCGGAGTGTAGCCCCAGAACTGCACTGTGATGGTACGGGGCGCGGTGAATACGAGGATGTAGCGCCTGCTCTGATTGATGGACTGGTTCCGGTAGTTGCGGATGACGGAGAGCACAGTGTCGTAGGCCTGATCCACATGATTCTGCTTGAACAGCGGCATCATGGCGATGAAGGTCACGCCCGCCATGGTCAGACCGATGGCGATGACGATCAGTAATTCCAGCAGCGAGAAACCGCGATTTTTTCTCGGTGTCATAAATCTCTTTTCGGGGAGGAGAGGCGGATTCTTGAACACGCCTTGACTCCATTCAAGCCCGCGTCTCAAACACGGGAAAGGATCATTCCGCGTCCCGCACGCAGACAACAGATCGGGCGCCGCGATCCTTCATCGCGTCATGGTTCATCGTAGGTAGGGGTTGCGGTGCCGTCAAAGCACGAGGGTCCAATGCTTCCGATGGCCTTTTGGCACCCTGAGTGGTTACTCATGTCACAGGCTGACAACAAGTCAGTTAGGAACGACGCCACACTCGTAGAGTCGTTGGAATCGTGAGGAATCGTGACCCTGGTAACTTGTGGGAGGAACTGCTGGAACCCTAGGATGAGAGCCAGGTATGACTCTCACTGCTCTGCTAGTGTGCGCGGACGAGGCCGCAGCCCAAGTCCTGCGGCGGGTTCTCGAAGAACTCAGCATCAACGTCGAGTCCTGTCCGGACTTTGTCCGCGCGGCCGTGCGCCTCGCGCAGGACCGGTTTGACGTCGTGATTGTCGATGGAGCGTCCAACGCGGACGTGATCTCTCTGCTGCGCGAAACCCGCATGTCGCGACTCAATGACGCAACCCTCGCCGTGGCTGTGGTGGCCGGGCAGGATACGATTCGCGAGATGTTTTCCATGGGCGTTAACTTCGTTCTTTACAAGCCCGTCGCCTACGATCGCGCTCTGAGCAGCCTGCGCGCCGCCCGGGCCGTGATGCGCAAAGAAAAACGCAAAAACGCGCGGGCGACCGTGCACGCCCACGCCACCATTGATTACGCCAACGTGCAGCAGGAGAAAGCCACTCTCGTTGACCTCGCGCAGGAAGGCATGGCGGTACAGTTCGGCAAGAAGCTTCCTCCGACCAGCAAGGTGTATTTCCTGTTCAAGCTGCCGGGGCAATCGGCGAGCATCCGTTTATCGGGGCAGGTTGTGTGGCAGGACTGGAACGGCCGCGCTGGAGTTCAGTTCGTGGATGTGCCGAAGACTTCGCGCAAGCTCCTCACAGAATTTCTCAGCGTTAGCCTGCCAGCCGAATCGCAGCAGGAACGCCTTCCGGACGTAACTGTGGAGGTCGAAGAACCCCTGCAACTGGCCACGATATCTGTGTCTGAGCAAACTCATGGCAGTGCGCAGCCGAAGCACACTGCGCATGAAGTTTCCGTACAAGAGCAACCCCAAACGCACGCCGATCCAGACAACCGGCGAACCCAGACTCGTTACGCCTGCCGACTCGGCGCGGAAGTTTATCGGACCGGAACCTCCGTTCCCAATCATTGCTGCCTGACCGATCTCAGCTCAGGTGGATGCTATCTCGAAGTTTCTCTGCCGTTCCCCGCCGGCTCGTCCGTTGAGATCGTGGTTCGAACCTACGAAATGAAATTGCGGCTGCGGGGCGCCGTGCAAGCTTCTCATCCTGGCTACGGGATGGGCGTAGCTTTCGAACTGAAGACCAAAGAAGAACGTGAGAACGTGAAGAAGCTGACCGATTTCGTCGCTTCGACCACCGACCCTTCCTAGACGACGCTCACCGCAGAGCCCTTCCGCCGTCCAAGGTCTCATGCGGCGCTCGATCCTTCTGCTTCCCGTTCTCCTTGCAGTCTCGACGGCTGCTCAGGAAGCCTCCAGTCCAAAACTTCCACCGCAGGATTTGACCCGGATCAAGGAGTTCTACCGGCTGGCTGCCACCATTCAGGATGAAATCTGGCCAGGTTGGAGCAAGACGCCGGCACCCCTGATGCTGGTCACTTCCGAAACAGAATTCCTGACGCACCATCGCGCGCCGCCCAAAGAAATGAAAAAAGTCGACGACGACGTGTATGCGCGTCCGCGGCAGTTTCCCACCAATTTTCAGGCAACGTTTCCCGCTTTCGGGCCGCCATCGGTGATCGTCATCGGAGAACCCGCGAATACAATCAGCAAAACGAGTACCCCCTGGCTGTTCACGGTGATGCACGAACACTTTCATCAACTGCAAAATGTGCAGCCGGGATACATCGACGCAGTGAATGCCCTCGGCCTGAGCCGCGGCGACACGTCGGGCATGTGGATGCTCAACTTTCCGTTTCCTTACGAGAAGCCTGAGATCGCAAAGGCATTCAGCGACCTAAGGGATCTGCTGCTGCGCGCGCTGAACGAACCTGACGGCGAAGCATTTCAGAAACTGGCGAAAGACTATGTCGCGGAGCGCAAGAAATTTCTCGCGCAGCTATCCGCCGACGATCACAAGTATTGGAGCTTCCAACTCTGGCAGGAGGGGATGGCCCGCTACACCGAGGTCAAGGCGGCCGAGGCTGGAGCGCGATATCGTCCGGCGGCAGACTACGCCGCCCTTCCTGACTTCGAATCGTTTGCTGATTACGCCGTGAGAGCGAGAAAGAATTCTGTGGATGAACTCCGTCAGGCAGACCTCGCCAACTGGAAGCGCAACGTGGTCTATTCCTTCGGAGCGTGCGAGGGCTTCCTGCTCGACCGTCTGAACCCCAAATGGAAAGACGCGTACCTGCGAAACATGCTCTCCACGGACTCATACTTCGAAGCCGGGAGATGAAGTAGCCTGGCGGGTCGCGCTAAGTCATTGAGTCTTCGTGTAAGTGATTGAGCCTGCGTGTCAGTTGTTGAGAATTCGTAGAACGGCTTCAGCGTGCCGTTAGGCGCGCGAATTTTCTCCGGCCGACCTTTCCTCGGTTCAGGCAAAGATCGTCGCTCTAAGGGGTGTTTCCGGCTCAGGAAAGGGCATCGTGAAGAGGGAGTAGGTGTCCAATTTGTGAACC
>DASRRV010000190.1:0-5616 GCA_035695545.1 Candidatus Sulfotelmatobacter sp.
TCCGCCAGCGATATTCGGCTTGATTACCAATTCGAGTACTGTGACGTTTGAAAGATCCACTTGATATTCTTCGACTTCGCGCACCGATTCAGGTGGACCGAAATTCCACTGCTGGCGCACAATCTCTTTAAGTGAGCTCCCGCCATCGGCAGACCATCGCAAAGCGAATTCTTGCGTGCGCGCAGTTTCGGTTTCCTCAAACACCAGAGCAATACGTTTGAGCCTTTGCGGCTGATCGAAGATCAAACGAATCGTTTGACTGCCCGGCGCTGCCGCGCGCCAGCCCCGTGCTTCTCCTGACACCAGCGCAGACTCGATCAAGTAATTGTTCTCTTCTGATGTAACCTCGACCGAAGACACGCGGTCGAGGTCTAGGCAGCCTTCATCAGGAAGGGAACCAATAGACGCGATAGAGGGGATCAGCCGCTTACGCATACTGTCCCAACTTTATTTTCCTGCCGATGCGTGTCGATTGCGTGAGGCGGAGAAGAGGGGGGACGCCAGTTTCGCTCGCGCCTATCCAATGCTTCAGTCAATTCTTGAATCAGCGAAATCAGCTTCCTTGAGTCTTTTTCATTTGTCACTGCAACACAAAGCTCGCGCCAGTCTTTCCGCGTGCCGTCAGCCATATTCACCTCCGACGATCCGGTGAGTCTGTGCGAATGCTGCCTTCGGTTTGGAGCATGTCTGGTGCCACGACGCTAAGTGCTTTCGTTGCCTTCGGTTCACAACATCTTGGGTGTAATTTCCGTTATCAGTTCGGCAATTTTGCGATACCGCATTTCCTGTACACCCGGCTCACAAACCCGTCTCGGCGACACATAGCCCTTCAATCCCTTTCATGATCTATGCGTTCCAGTCACGCGGATTTGGCGAAGGCGAGGAGGTAAAGGAATAGCAAGAGTGCGAGAGCACTGAGTACACTTCTCACGGCGTGCAATGCTGCCCAGTGCGCAAGCAGTCGCTCTGTTTGGGAAGACCGCTTGTCCAGCGCCGGGCTCAATAACTGTCTATTGGTCGGTAGAATCACGATCAAAGTAAATGGGATCACAGAGCCCAGCAGGGCTCCAGCGATGAGCCACCAGTATGTCGCTCCGGCAAGCCATGCTGCTAAGGAGGAGAGCAGTCCCAAGGCTGCCGAGATCACTTGCATCACGGTGGCTCGGCGGTAGCTGGGCGGAAACTCAGTAGCGGCGATTTCCACTCCGCACTGCATTCTGGCTGGATGTTCGACAAGACTGACATAGACGGCGGCTCCCGTGAACAAGCTGCACGAGAGGACCGCGATCAATTCAGCAATTTGGCGCATCGTTCACCAATTCTCAACTCATTATGCACTGCCCTCTAAGGACTAGGACAGCTAGTCCAACGCTGCTAAGATTGCGGTGCGTTTGACGTGGACAAAGAAGAATGAAGCATCAGATCGTCCACAAGCTTCAGAAGTATTTTCTCAACCCGCCGATCAAGCTCGCGCTTGCGATTGGTCTACCGCTGCCCGGATATGCGTTGCTCGAAACCAAAGGACGCAAAACGGGGAAGCCACGCCGGACACCAGTTGGCGATGGACGTATCGGAAACCGGTTCTGGCTCGTGGCAGAGCATGGGATGAAGGCGGGATACGTCCGCAACATTGAGCATCATCCGCATGTACGTGTGAAGCTGCGCGAAGGGTTAAGGTATCAATGGCACACGGGAACCGCACATCTGCTCTCGGGCGACGATCCGCGTGAACGCCAACGCTGGCTGGCAACTCAACTGCCGGGCAGTGCTTCGAATGCTAGGGCGGTGCGCGTCTTCGGAACACAACTCCTCACCGTCCGCATTGATTTGGATAGCTGATCCTACGCAGCCTTCTCTACCGGAAGTCCAGCTTCCATCCACCCTTGCTTGCCTTCGGGATAGTGCGCCACGTTCGTGTAGCCCATCGCCGCCAATTCACGGGCAGCGTATGCACTGGCGTGTCAATGCGTGTTAGCGCAGTAGGTAACGATCTCAGCGTTCTTGTTGGGTAACAACTGGGGAGCGAGTTCCTTAATTTGTTCGGGCGGAATGTTCAAGGCTCCGGGGATATGCGCTTCGCGGTAGCGTTCAGGCGCGAGCGTCTCGACTACCGTGATGTTTTGCTTACGGTCGAGTTTGCCTTTGAGTTCGTGGGTAGAGAGTGTGCTTTCCATTCACATGTCCTCGCAAAAACACCGGATTTGGATGCACAAGTTGGATGCGCAGGTAGGTCTCTCCGATTGGTCGCCGACCCAGTGCATCGGAAATATTCGACCCTGCGGAGGTCTAACCCTCGATTTCCCCGAGCCGCAATACATGAGATTCAGGTCGGCGACATATGCCATACCGCTGCCAAAGCTGAAACCAAGGGCTGTGCGCGAGCATTTCATCATGCCTTCGATTGGCGGCAGAGATGTCGCTTGGGCTCAGCGGTCTGGTGTCCGCCACCGCGAAGATGCGCTCTAGCCACTCGATTTCGGCAATGGTCTGATCGGCGTCCACCCATCAGTATAGCCAAATGGCTTTGCTGCACGGACGCCAACAGTTCAGCTATTCAGTTTCCAATACCCATTCAGCGGAGCTCGCTGCACTTTCTGTTCATTCAGCAGCAGATTGAGCGCGGTCACGACCAGATCCGGTCGCTTCCGCAGTTGTTCGGCGAGGTCGCGCTCGCTGACAACCACGTCTCCGGTTGGAAATTGCTGGTGCACAGCCTGTGCGTAAGTTGAAATTCGCCGGGTAAGTGCCAGGAGTTCTTTCTGCTTCTTCAGTTGGGCTCGTCTTGCCTTTGATTCTTCGGACTCAAATGTTCGGACAAATGCGGCGGTGATACCCGCAGCCGATGCAAGCAAGACGAACCACCATTGCGGGGAAACGGATGACAAAATGCTTTTGAAAGACGGCATGGTCGGAAAACGCTCAGGTTCGGGAATTCGTAGGAACACAGTATCAGCAGGATAGAAGAACTGGCAGGTTACGGTAGTCGTGCGCCAGTCGCCTCGGCGTGTACAGCAAGGCGTATAAAATCAAAGTCGCATTCAGCTTTCTTATGCTTGTTCTTATCGTACTGCTGGCGTCGTGGCTAGTCCTTCGAGGCATCGGAGCCGTTGGCGTGCACGCCCTCGCCTCTTGGCAGGATTCGGCGCGTTATGCCTTGGTCGTGATGTTCGTTTTCACCGCCTCCGCTCATTTCAACAAAATGAAGCACGATCTGGCGCGAATGATTCCCGCATTTTTCCCGCGTCCCCTCCTGATCGTCTACGTCACAGGAGTGTTGGAGATTCTTGGGGCACTAGGGCTGGTGCTCCCGGAATGTCGCAGGCTGGCAGGCATTTGCTTGATCGCACTCCTCGTCGGGATGTTCATTGCCAATGTCAGTGCGGCACAGAAGGGCGTCACGCTTCGCGGCAGACCTCCAACCCCGCTTTGGTTACGGGCTCCGATGCAGGTCTTTTTCATTGCACTTCTCTGGTGGTCAACTCGCGTCTGAAGATAGAGCAGCCCTAACTCACCGGAGTGTGGTGTGTCAGGACTCAATCACTCTCTTCACCGCGTTCAGCATGTCCTGAGTCTCGCGGGCGATTTTCCATTTCGCAATCAGGTTTAGCAGCTTGGCTTTCAAAGTTTTCGTCGAGTAGTGATGGCTGGTTTCTACCCGCGTCGAAGAATCACTCATGCGATGGAAGGTCGTTTCGACCACGTAGTCAGGCAATATCTTGTTTATTCCGAACGTGTCCTCAGGCAGGATCGTTACAATCTTTTCCATCGGCACAATTTCAATGTCTTTCTCGACACAAGAGTGCTTTCCCCCCTTGAGATGACATTGATACGCAACGCCTGCTTCACGCTGGGCTTTTCCGGAGAGCAAATCGACTTTGACGACGCGTGGGTGAAAAGTCGGGATTTTTGTCAAATCCATGCTGAATGCCCAGACTTCTTCTAACGGCGCATTGATTACGACTTCCTGCTTGGAGCGGAACGGGGGTTTCATGGGGTTCAAATTCAAGCATAACCCTGTACATTCGAGCATGTGGGACTGAGCCGCTAACAGAAATCCGCAAGGAATAGAATTCCCATCCGTGGAAAGCTTAAAAGACCGCCTCTCCTGCTACTGCCAAATCAAGCTGACAGTCGTCGGCAGAAAGTCCGGCACGGCAATCACGAATCCGGTCTGGTTCGTCGCTAAAGGCGACACTCTTGGTGATCTTGGAAACTATCAAGCTAAATGTGGTTGAGAAGAACTCAACTGTACCAGACCGATCCGTGGCTGGATTGCTGCTTTGCCTTTTCGACAAGCGTTCTGAGTTCTTCGCGGATCGCAAGGACCCGAAACTCCCGCTTCGCATGCTCTGCTTTCTTAGCGAGTGTGTGGAACCTCTGATTGCGGTACCGGCGATCCTCTTCTTGGATCAGTTCAAGCTCTCGGCGGAGTTTCTCAGTCCGGGCCACGATTGAACTATCGTCCATCTGTGAACCTTTCGCCTATTCTGAATTGAGTTCGCGAACTGCCCTCGGGTATTCGTCAGTTGCTTCCTTCAACTTGGTGCTAAGGTCGTTCGGATCCTGCGCTCCGGCATTCTTGAGTGCTTCCGTGATCTCACGCACCCTTTTTTCAGCCGCCCTTACTTGCTCGATGGTAGACATGGCTTGTTTGCTTTCAGCGCCTCCCTCGCCAGCTCTCTTTCTTGCACCACTCTCAAGACTTCTGCGTACAGTTTGTCACAGTTCCGAGGATCGCTTCCCTCCATTGCCTGCTTTAAGAGTTGCGCCAGACGTGCCGTGGAGTCCGCAAGAGAATCCCCATTGTGCGACCACCCCGATGACCGATTGGTGGAATTACAGTACATCGCACAGGACAGACGCTGTGACCAGAATCACAGACTGGCGGTTGCCAGTCAGGAAATTTACACACCTGTAACAGAATCGAGGTCGGCGTCCTGCTAGGTCTTCGTTGGCCGCAAAACGGATACAACTGACCGCTGAGGAGCACGGAGACGCCATCTGTAAGTCGTGCTAGTTCTTCTCTCAGCACACCATAGGCGATTGCATGCCATTGCGCTCCGAGATCGCGGGGAATCCTGTAGGGCATTCGAAACACAGGATGGTGAGCATCAGCATTATCCTCAGAGCGAATGGTCTGCGAAGACAAAGTGCTTCTACTGAGGCGACGCCCGATTGATTTCGGCATTTCGGTGACCGTAGCTTGTTGAAAATGGGAGAGGCGGCCCGGGCCGAAACCGCCCCTTACGCCAGGCTAGAACGACTGCGAGAACCGGGCTTCCAGGAATTCGCCCAGCTTCGCTGTGGCCTTGAATTGCGGGATCGGCTCGAGTTCCTTGAATGCCGATGTGAATGCGTTGGACAGGCTCCAGATGGTTCGCGAGCGGAATTCCTCGTACTTCGGCTCAAAGTACAGGTCATGTACCGTGCGCGCCAGATGTTTGGGGGCTTCGAGCTTGCCTTCGACGAACGCCTCGTAAATCGCAACCTTGGCTGTGACGTCGGTGAGTTCACTTCGTTGCCACGTTTCCACCTGCTTGCGCATGGGCTCAAAGTTGCGCTGCATTCGATCGACACCCACCGAGATGCAGTCGATCAGCGAGAACGACTTCGAGT
>DASRRV010000191.1:0-11018 GCA_035695545.1 Candidatus Sulfotelmatobacter sp.
GTGGCCGCTGGATTGGCTGACCGTTGCGAGGTGCAGTTGGCCTACGCGATTGGCGTGGCGGAGCCGGTGAGCGTGCTGGTGGATACGTTTGGCACGGGCAAGGTGGATGAGACCAAGTTGGAAGAGCTGGTGCGAAAGAATTTCTCGCTGACACCGAAGGGCATTATCGAGGGACTCGATCTGCGCAAGCCGATCTTCAAGGCCACTGCGGCGTATGGTCACTTCGGACGTAAGGGCGAGACCTTTACGTGGGAGAAGACGGATAAGGCGGCTGCGCTGAAGGAAGGCGCCGCTCAGTTGGCTGCTGCGAAGTAACGCCGCTCGGAAGAAACCGAGATCGACAAAAGCGTTGTGGTTGTTCTGATGAGGAACAGCCACGACGCTTTTGATTTTGCTGCTGGAGCGCGTGAGACACTGGGAGCGCTTGCTGGATAGAACCCACACCTCAGGTAAACGAAGGATGACCGCAGGGTCGATTTCCGTACACTACCGGCGATGGTTTGGCTTGTATCTGCTTTTCGTTGCGACGGTCTCGACAGCGTACCGGATTTCTGTGGCAATGTGGCATTAAGGCAGTTGAGATTGCCGGGCTCTACGAGTCAGTGAAATTGATTTGTTTATCTACCCCCTTCTTCAATGTTGTCCCACCTCATTATGGTGGCAAACGCGAGACTACAGCCCATCCTCACCGGCGTCGGGTTTAGCCTTATGACAATCTGGATCTACTTCTACTCCGAGTCTTCCCCGACTGGAATCACCAAGGTCCTTTCCGTCTGTATTGCGGCTTTCCATTCCTTCTACTCGTATTGTGGATTTGGTCGCGATGGCATAATTCGCTGATAAAATCGCCTTGGACTTCAAGATCAATGTTCCGCAAACGCCCAGTTCATAATCATTCGCAACTAGCGTTACAGCAGGGGTATCTTCTTGTGGACTACTTCACTCCGATGTCGGGGCATCCGGAGTTTTTTCCTGACGGCATCCACCCGAACGCTGCCGGATACGCTGTCATGGAGAAGGCCCTGTCGGCGGTGGTCCTCTACTAAGATGTGCCTCACGATTGCCTCAACGCACTGCAGGGTGGGTGGAAACGTTCATCCGCTAAGCGAATTGTGACCGTCTCTCCCCGCTGCCTCAGAAAACATCGTGAGCTCTTTTGCGGCAAGCTTACTCAGTACTTCATTGAGTGTGCTCTCAAGATACATAGGTTGGTCTCTCCGATTTACGTTGTTTGCTGAAAGCTCAATAGGCATGGTCCACTCTTACCTGTTTCCATGAAGCCAACGCCCGAACCGCCTGAGCCGGAATTGTTCGATGGAGCGTGACACTCGGCAACCCCATTGCCGTATTAGAGAGTGAAGAGTCTGTTTTGGCGGAGCGTCGGTGAGATTTCACAAAGCCTGGCGGTGGCTCGATGGCCCAAAACAGTGGAGGCAATCCTGATCCCCTCTTGTCTCTAATCTCTGTTGCGTCTCCATTTGATAGAATCTCCCGGCGGCCGCCGGAGATAGAAACACAATACGACTGCGCCGACTATGGCAATGGTGGCTACAGTCTCCACAGGATGATTAGAGATAAAGTCCATATCCTCGTCAGCCTCCTGAGCTTCAAGCGCGTCGGGAAACGCCCGCCTGATAAGGGAGTGTAAGATCGTGCCTACCTCGGTTCTCAAAGGCCTGATCTTGGCTTCCTTGGTGTCGTCTACGAGCTCGTTTACAGTCCGAAGCAAAAGGGTGTTCAGTGTTTGATTCACCCTCCATACCCGAGATCGTATCAACTGTTCCGTCACCCATGACAATTTTAAGATTGGCGAATTTGAAGGGTTGGCAACAAACGTCACCAACACTTTCGTTCATATGCGTTGCGAGTTCTGCGACGAGCGTTTCTAATAGCTTCACACGAATAACCTGCGGAGCTCGCGTCGGAGCTAAGCAACAGCAACTATTGACGCATTTCGCTGTCTCATTCGTAGTAGAAGAAGGGCTGCCCGGATGAGCAGGAAATAGCTAGGGCCATTAGAGAATTGTTGACAGGATTTGGATCTGCCGCGAGAAGACGATATGGATTGGAAATTTTCGCCGCAAATGGAAATGAAGGCCAATAAATTGGGCCGCCATCGGATGGCGTGAGGCTCAGATTGCTCCCGCACAAGGACGGTCGTCAAAGTGATAGAACAAATTTTCACCTTTGAAAGCACGTGTAGACGGCAGCGTGAAGCCCCTCTGTTTAGGGAGCGCGAACAGTACCTTTCGCATATGCTCGACTCGGGCGTAGCCAAGGAGAGCCTGCGGTCAATCGCATCGATGCTCCTGCACGTCATTCGCTTGATGGAGTTAGACACTTTACGCACGGTTGAGATCGAAGAGATTCACCAAGCTGGACACCGATGGGAATCAGATTCTCGTCCGGAGAGGGTTAGCGGGAGAGGATACAAGTCACAAGAGTTTTTCATTGGGACTGCAATCAGATGGCTCAGATTCCACAATCAATTGAGCGCTTCTTCGCTTCCTAAGGGGACAATCGATATCATCATTGATCAATTCGTTCACTTTCTAGGGGTCGAACGAGGATTGTCACTTCCAACGATTCGAAGTTACAAAGAGCGAAACTTAGAATTCTTGAATTGGACCTTGAATAGCCATGAATCACTATGGTCGGTTGATTTGACGGATGTAGACAATTTTCTGGACTATAAGCGAGAATCCGGCTGCAAGCCGCGAACAATTGGCAGCTACTGTGCGTCATTACGAGCATTTTTTCGCTATGCAGAGATTCGAGGCTGGAACAAACTAAATATCGCACGCGGGATCCAGAATCCTAGATTTCCGAGATATAGCTCTGCCCCACGGGGTCCAAAGTGGAGCGATGTTCGAAGACTACTCAACCAAGAAGCAATTGATGAACCCGCAGAGCTTCGCGCTGCTGCCATCATTTCCCTGTGCTCAATTTATGCGCTAAGAAGTTCCGAAATTGTCGGTTTAACTCTCAATGACTTCGATTGGGCTAATGAAACACTCACGATAAGACGTGCGAAAAGCGGAAGAGTCCAACAATTTCCACTCCAGTTTGAGGTTGGAGAAACGATATTACGGTACCTTCGACGCGGTCGTCCGCGTTGTGTATGTCGCCGCCTTTTTGTGACTCTAAGACCTCCGCACCGCCAACTGCCCGCTACGGGTTTGTGGACGATTGTTGGCAGGCGAATGAAACGCCTAGGAATTGTGTCGGAAAATTTCGGCCCTCACTCCCTTCGGCACTCCTGTGCAACTGAGCTTCTACGAAAAGGATCGCCATTGCGAGATATCGCAGACTTTCTGGGGCATCGCGATATGACATCGGTGAGCATTTACGCCAAATATGATCTTCACTCTCTACAGCAGGTAGCCGCTTTTAGTTTGGCAGGTGTGAGGTGAAAATCGCTGATGGAATCGAAAGATACGTCTCCTCTAAGCATGCGAATGGATGCGCTTTTACAAAGGGAGAGATTTTCTTGGCGTCGTTTGCAAAGTCTGTTGGCGAAGTGCAGCTTTCTCAAATAAGCGCTCAACAGATTCTTATGTATCTAAATGAACCCGCCACCTCAATCTGGACATGGCGTTCCAGACGACAACTGTTATGTCGGTTCTTTGATTTCTGGACTTCTCGGGGAGCGATGCCTGAGCTGGCGATGCCTCAGCAAAAACCCAAAGTGCGACGTAATTTCACTCCCTACGTGTTGACCCGATCTGAAATTCGATCTCTCCTCAAGGCGGCATGGCAAGATCGACAGCCTTCGCGCTCAGTGGAGCGTGAATGTCTTCGTACTCTAATACTAGTTGTCTACGGAACTGGTGCGCGAATTGGAGAAGTATTGAGTCTTCAAGTAGGCGATATAGACACGAAGGCTGGGTTGATTACGATCCGAAAAAAAGCCTTCAATCGCGTGCGTGAAATTCCGATCAATAGAGACTTGCACGAAATACTGAAGAAATATTTGGCGTGGCGGTTGCGCCAGACATGTAGCAATAGTGATTTATTTGTCACAAAACGTGGTCATACGCTTACTGTTGCAATCGCGAACAAGCATTGGCAGCGTCTTCGTCGATCAGTCAATCTGGTCCGCCTTGATGAGACGCGACGGAAACCCAGATTCGATGATCTCCGATCTACTTTTGCTGTACATCGAATCACGTCGTGGATTCGGAACGGTGCGGACTTAAACCGAATGTTGCCAGCTTTGGCGGCGTATATGGGACAGATGGGACTTGGCGCGACGGAACGATATCTCCACATGACACCGGAGCGATTTAGAAAGGACTTGAACAAGTTGAGTCCCATCCACCCTCGGGGACGATGGCGAGATGACAAGGACTTGATGCAATTCCTTGCCTCCCTTTGACGGGTTTGCGGGAAGCGTTTGGCGGCGGCCGCGGCTATTTTACCTAGTCCAGTGATTCTGCTATTCGGTGGAACCGCGGAATTCATCGATCATCCTTGTGGATCGAGACGACCTGCTGACAACAACGAGCGCAATAGCAAGGGCAAAAGTTTCGTCCGTCTTTCTCGATGATCTCCTATACGTCGCGTTCATAAGAACCTGGGCAGTGATCGGTTTTCAGAACGATTACCCCAGCAGACGGCGATGGCATCAGCCTAACATCCCGGATTTCCTCAGCGCCGTGCGAATTTCTTCCACCTCAGACGGAGTCGTAAATCTGGTAACACCAGCAGTCGCAGCGCACGCACCACCGGGTAAAGGTCTACGCACGATGCCGGTATCACCAGGTTAACGACCTATCACCGATATCTGACGGCCGCCTGGATTCTATAACAAAGGAGACTTACCATGAGTAAGACAAAGAAAAAGACTATTCGGCGACCAGAAACTGTCCGTTTGATCAACCTTCTCAATCTTCGCGGTCCGGAGATCGGGGTTTACCAGGCTTACCTCCTTCTTGAGACAAGCGGCCGGGGCTTGTTCAAGGATCTTCTTCTCCGCCATGCGTCGCTTCCTCATGGCCTTACCTCTGATGTAGAATGGGGGTACAACAACGAGCCTGAGCGGCGGTCGTCCTGCCTCCTGTTGAAGACGAAAGCCTCGCTGAAAATGGGGAACGCATGGCACTGTTGGGCATTTGACATTTCGGAGAAGCCACCGTCCCAGGACGCCCGTCGGAACGCCATCCTTTTAGGTGAAAGGCCAATTCGACGGTCTGGGCGGGGCTGAGCTCCCGACTCGAACGAAGGGAACAGGGTGCAGTTGAAGTGCCCACTGCTTACCCCACCGGTTCTCGCGTATCCCTCCTCGGCAAGGTGCTATGCGGTCGGCCAGCCTTCCTCAATGAACTCGGCCGGAACCAACTGGGCCAGCATATAAAGGCGGGGGATGCGGAGTGGCGAAGACCACGCTTGCGATTCGGTCGTCCTTCACCGGGCGTCCCATGGATCCGGCGGGGCAGGACTTCACCAACGAGACGAAAACCAACTTCCCATTTCCCCTTTAGAGCGCCCGCCGTAGCTGAGTAGCGCCTGAATAGGAGAGAGAGAGAGAGAGAGAGAGAGAGAGAGAGAGAGAGAGAGAGAAGAGAGAGATGGATATTGCTAGCGCAGCCACAACAGGAGCCGACAGGTCGGCGTCTCATGCCGGTTGCCCGGAGGCTTCGACTACACCTGCCGCGGATGGGACGGCCGAGACCAACCGCAGCCACTCCCCCACCGCGCCCGTGGACAACGGTTGGTTCCAGAAGGCGCTAGAGGCCGATGGTGGCCGTCCGCAGCTCGTTGAAATAAAGACCGCCGGCGTGCCGGTTCCGGAGCCCCCAAACTCTGGCACCGTGAGGCGCACGCTCTTCGGCTGGATCAAGGAGAGCATCGCGGCGCAGACGCGCCTTCCAGGAAACACCTGTGCACTCATCTCGTTCTGGGCCTTATCGACTTGGTTTCCAGAGGCCTTCACGGTTTTTCCCTGCCTAGTGCTGACCGGCCCCGCCTACGAAGCGACAGGGGTACTGCGCGCCCTCAAAGACCTCTGCTATGCGCCGGTGCTCATGGCTGCCTTTCGGAGCTCCGACCTCAAAGTTGTCAATTTCAACTTCCGGACTCTGCTGATCTCGCAGCCGAACATGAACGATCAGACAGCCGCGCTGCTCGGCAATCTGACCAACCGGGACTTCATGATGGTGGAACAAGGTTCCTATCGTTTCTCTGCTGGCTCAAGGGCCATCTACATTGGCGAGGATCCTACGATCAAGAAAATCCAGAACGCTATCTACATTAACGTGGCGGCCCCGTCGAGTGCCGGACCACCCACTCGTCCGGAGTGGGTCGCCGATCTAGCCGACAACCTCTATCTCTATCGAGACAAGTATTTGGAGCAAGTGCGTCGTCTCGAGTTCAACCCGTCCGGTTTGTCCCTCGAAGCCCATGCCATCGCTAAAGCCCTCGGGAGCTGCATCATCGACGCGCCCGAACTACAGTCGGAACTTGTTGCTCTACTCCAGCCACATGACCGCCAGCAGGCAGCCGACCGCTCTGACCGCCTCGAGGCGCTCGTTGCCGGTGCCGCGCTCACGCTCTGCCACATGGGGAAGGAGCAGATCTTCGTGAAGCAGATCGCTGCCGAGGTCAATCGTGTCTTAGAAGATCGTGGCGAGACCTTGCGGCTCAGTCCAGAGAAGGTCGGCCACAGGCTGAAGAGGATCGGACTACTCACCCGTACGTTGAGCCAGGTGGGCAACGGCTTGCTCCTGGACGGCCCGACCAAGGTCCGCGTACACGAAGTCGCCGCGGCCTACCGCATGGAGGGTTCTATTGCCGATGGCGAAAACCTCCATTGCCCATTATGCCATAATAATGAATGACTTATTGAGGATATGGAGGTTATGGAGGTTTTCTGACTAAGTTGAACGATATAGACACTCTAACACTAGGTTACTTAGAATCAGTAACTTCAATCTTATGGCGCACAGGCTGGCGGAGCGATTGAGCGAGGTGCGCAAGAACGGGCAGATGTCATATCTGCGGCCGGATGGCAAGAGCCAGGTGACGGTGGAGTATGACTCGAACCACAAGCCGGTGCGGGTGGATGCTGTGGTGATCTCGACACAGCATGCTGAGAACATCGGCAACGAAGAGTTGCGCGCGGATATTTTGAAGAATGTGATTCAGGCTGTGATTCCGGCGAAGCTGCTGGATGAGGACACGAAGTATCACATCAATCCGACGGGGCGGTTCGTGGTCGGCGGGCCGATGGGCGATACGGGGTTGACGGGACGGAAGATCATCGTCGACACCTATGGCGGGATGGGACGGCATGGCGGCGGAGCGTTCAGCGGTAAGGACGCGACCAAGGTCGATCGTTCGGCGGCTTATATGGCGCGGTATGTGGCGAAGAATATTGTTGCCGCTGGATTGGCTGATCGTTGCGAGGTGCAGCTTGCCTACGCGATTGGCGTGGCTGAACCGGTGAGCGTGCTGGTGGATACGTTTGGCACGGGCAAGGTGGATGAGACCAAGCTGGAAGAGCTGGTGCGGAAGAATTTCTCGCTGACGCCGAAGGGCATTATCGAGGGACTCGATCTGCGCAAGCCGATCTTTAAGGCGACGGCGGCGTATGGTCACTTCGGACGTAAGGGCGAGAGCTTTACGTGGGAGAAGACGGACAAAGCGGCTGCGCTGGCCGAGCAGGCTGGAGTCAAACAGGCGGCTACCAAGTAGTTTGTTTGTATGGGTTGGAAAGATGGGTGGGCCTTCTGGCCTGCCCATCTTTCGTTTTGTTCAGGGTTTTGCGGAGTAGAAGGTGTAGGTTGCGGTGTAGGGGACACGGCGAAAGGCATTGAGGTGTTGAGCGTCGCGTCCAATGGCGTTGGGGGCGCTTCCTCCGTGGGTGTCGGAGCGGCGAATGAATTCGACGCGGGCCATGATGCCGGGGCCGGTAGGACCGACAGCTTTGAGGAGAAGCCAGGGGATGGAGGTGGGTTCGGGGGATGCGCTCTTTTGGAGAAGCTCGCCTTTGACAATGCTGCCGTCGTTCGATTTCCAGATGGGGCCGGCGCGGTGAATGCCAACGGGGTTGCCGGACGAGTCGGTGAGAGTCGCCTCGGGTGCCCGGAAGACCCATTGGGGACCAGTGACAGTTTGCTGACATGCATAGATCTGCACTCCTTTGCCGGTAACGGTAAGGATGGCGTGTTGGGAGGTGGGCGGATCGATGGAATTTTGCGCGGTCGCGATGGCTGCGATGGACAGCGTCGCGGCGAGGACCAAGTGGGAGCGGTTTCGTTGCGTCATCGGCGAATTTTACGCCGCTCGGACTTCGCGAGTTTGAATGAACGAAACGGAGTGTTCGGATTTCCGGCTGGTGGGAGGATACTGGAATGACGATGACCAGTGCAGCAAAGACGAGTTCTGACGCGATTGTGGTTCCGAGTTATTTTCCCGGGAAGCAGTGGCAGCAGGTGTTGCAGCGGGACGCCAAAGCGGACGGTCAGTTTGTGTATGCCGTGAAGTCGACGAAGATTTATTGCAAGCCGAGTTGCGCGAGCCGGCGGCCTATGCGGAAACAGGTGAGCTTCTTCCCTACCCCGGCGCTGGCTGAGGCCGCGGGGTATCGGCCGTGCAAACGGTGTGAACCGGAGCGGGAGGAAGCGAAGGCCGATCCGCAGGCGGGCGCGATTGCGGTGGTGACTGAGTATCTGAGGGAGCATGCGGATTCTGATGCCCGGACGCGGCTGACCGATGTGGCGAAGGCAATGGGCGTGAGCAGGCTGACGATTCTGCGTGGGTTTAAGCGGGTGCTTGGAGTGAGTCCGGGGCAGTATGCAAAAGAGGCTCGATTGGAGCGTTTCAGAGACAAGGTGAGAGAGCCGAAAAAGGGGAAGGCTCCGATTACGGACGCGATCTATGAGGCGGGGTATGGGTCAAGCAGCAGACTGTATGAGAAGAGTTCGGCGGCGCTGGGGATGACTCCGCGCGTGATGCGGGCGGGTGGAGAGGGGCTGCTGATTCGGTATACGACGGCGGCTAGTCCGCTGGGGCGGATGCTGGTGGCGACGACGGATGTCGGGATCTGTTCGATTGCGTTTGGACGAGACGATAAGGAGTTGGTCGCGGAGTTGCGGAAGCGGTTTTCGAAGGCGCAGCTGGTTGCGGCCAAGGGGAATACGGGCTGGCTCGCAGATGCGGTTGCGTATGTGACGAGTCAGTTGGGAGAGCATCCGCTGGCGGCGACGTTTCCGCTGGATGTGCGGGCAACGGCGTTTCAGCAGAGAGTGTGGAAGGCGCTGCAGGAGATTCCGCGAGGAGAGACCCGATACTATTCGGAGTTAGCCGCGGAGCTGGGTGTGCCGAAGGCTTCGCGCGCGGTCGGTACGGCGATTGGATCGAACCCGGTGGCGGTGGTGATACCGTGTCATCGCGCGGTTGCGAAGGATGGTGGGTTGGGCGGGTATCACTGGGGAGTGGAGCGGAAGCGGAAGCTGCTGGAGGCTGAGAGATGATCGACACGTTGCTAGGCTGCGAGGTGCGCCTTTATGGGCGCTGCGCGGCGATAGGAATTGGCGAGCGGTGAATCGAACGAGAAGCAAGGCGCTGCCGGATGGCTTCAAGTGGTGGATTGTCGCGAGCTTGAGCTTGCTGCTTGTTTCGTTGCTGCTGGTATTGGGAGATATTGCTGCTACGTTCGCTTATTTTTCCGAAAAGACGAGCCCCCTGTGGGTGACTTTGCTCGGGATGGCTGGGGCGCTGGGAGTCGGACTGGGGTTCGCGGGATTATTTGTGCTGATGGCTATCGCCGGGTGGCGGTCGCACCGGGAGTCGAAGCGGACGGAGATAATTTTGCCGACGCAGGCGGATCGTGACGACCGTTGACGGGATAGAGTAGAGCGATGGCAGAGGTGGTCGGTGAAGCGGCTGTGGATGGACGCGCGCTGTACGCGAAGATCTCGTGGCGGCTGATTCCGTATATGTTTCTGCTGTACATCGTGGCTTATCTGGACCGTGTGAATGTGGGGTTTGCGGCGATGGATATGCAGCGGGACCTGCACTTCAGCAACACTGTGTATGGGACGGGTGCAGGAATATTTTTTCTTGGGTACGCGCTGTGCGATCTGCCGAGCAGCCTGATCCTGCGATGGGTCGGGACGAGGGTGTGGATTGCGCGCATCATGATCTCCTGGGGCGTGGTCTCGGCGTGCATGGTGTGGGTGAGTTCGCCTGGGTCGTTTTATCTTTTGAGGTTTTTACTGGGAGTGGCCGAGGCCGGGTTTGTTCCGGGAATGCTTCTTTACTTGACGTTCTGGTTCCCTTCTCACGAACGGGCGCGTGCGGTGGCCAAATTCATGACCGCGACTTCACTTGCTGGGGTGGTAGGGGCTCCGCTGTCGAGCGCGCTGCTGAAGCTGGATGGCGTGTACGGGCTAAGTGGATGGCAATGGCTTTTTCTGTTTGAAGGCGTGCCGACGGTGTTGCTGGGATTCTCGGTGCTGTTTGTGCTGAAGGACGGCCCGGCGGTAGCTGACTGGTTGTCGCCGGTGGAGAGGACGTGGCTGAAGGGTGAGTTGCAGCGAGACGAGGAGCTTTACGGTGCGGCGCGACATCACAATCTGCTCGACGCTTTCAGGCTGCCTGCGGTTTGGATACTGGCTGCCGTGTACATCGTCATTCAGATTGGGGTGTATATCGTCAATTTGTGGATGCCTCTTATTCTGAGCGGCATGGCGCATGGCGACGTAAGCGATGCCAGTTTGATTGCGCGGTATGCAACGGTGCCGTACGTTCTTGCAGCAATCTTCACGGTGGTGGTGGGGTGGAGTTCGGATCGGACGAACGAGAGGCGAGGACATCTGGCTGGTTGTATGACGTTGGCGGCTGTGGGGTTTGCCTGGGCGGCGCGAGCGCAGAGTATTTCGGTGGCGTTGTGTGCGATGTCGCTTGTGGCGATTGGATTGTGGAGCACGATGGGGCCGTTCTGGGCGCTCACGACACGGATGATTGGAGGAGCCGCGGCAGCCGGCGGCGTTGCAATGATTACGATGTTAGGG
>DASRRV010000192.1:0-4922 GCA_035695545.1 Candidatus Sulfotelmatobacter sp.
GCCGAAAGGGGTTCTAGCGATGTCGAGCAAGAAGGCGCTTTTCGTGGTGTGTTTGTGTTGTCTGGTCTGTCTGTTCTGCCCGTTCCTGTACGGTCAGGCGACAGGCAGTTTTTCAGGCACGGTGACGGACAACTCCGGAGCTGTGGTGGCTGGCGCCAAAGTGACCGTACTCGCGCAGGCTACGAATGTCTCCCGTGATGCAGTTACCGACGACACTGGGCACTTCCTCATACCGCTCCTCGGCGTTGCCGACTACGCGATCAAAGTCGAAGCACCCGGATTCAGAGTTACTGAGGTCAAAGATCTTCGCCTGCAGGTTGACGAACATCGCGAACTGAACTTCAAACTCGTGCCTGCATCAGTAACGACTTCAGTTGAAGTCAACGCGACCGAAGTCGCCGTGCAGACCACGAATGCGACTCTGGGTCAGGTGATCACCGCTCAGCAGGTTGCCGACCTGCCTCTGAATGGTCGCGATTTCGTCCAGTTGGCCACTCTCACCCCAGGCGTAACGCAGGAAACCAATCCGAACAGCTTTTTCACCCAGGGAGCCAGCAGCGAAGTGGCGGCTCGCGGGATATATTCCCTCTCAGTGGGTGGTTCGCGCGCCCAAAGTACAGACTGGTTATTCGATGGTGTGGACAACAACGAGCTGACCGCAGGGGGTATTGCGGTGCTGCCTTCAATCGATGCCATTCAGGAGTTCAAGGTTCTAACGTACAACTACTCTGCCGAGTTCGGTACACGCGCTGGTCCGACAGTGCTGATCACGACGAAGTCGGGCACAAACAAGCTCCATGGGTCGGTATTTGAATTTTTCCGCAACACTTCGCTAGACGCAAAGAGCTACTTTGCTGTCGCTAAGGAGCAATTCAATCTCAATCAGTTTGGCGCGGCTTTGGGTGGCGCTATCAAGAAGGACAAGACGTTCTTCTTTGTTGACTTTCAGGGCAAGCACCAGCGTCACGGGATCCCCTTCAGCGGGTTGGTCCCCTCGGCGGCGATGATTGCAGGGGACTACAGCAACGATCCGCTCGGTACTCCGCGACCGGGCTACGATCCGTTGACCGGGCTTCCCATCCCCGGCGTCAATGCCGACGGGTTTGGCAACATTAACAGCCCCTACACGTTCGGCCCCTTCCAATGCGATTCGCCGCTTGTTGCGACCCAGCAACCCTTAGCTCCGCTCCCCGACGGAAGTCAACCAGTGGGTTCCCCTTGCAACAAGATTCCCGCGGCCATGTTCGATCCCGCAGTCAACAGTTCGGTCGATCCATCAGGCTTGGCCATGGTGAAGCTTTACCCAGCACCGAACGTGATCAATTCTCAGACCATCACCAATTTCTCGGACGTGCCGGTCAGAAAACTGGATGAGAACGAGTTCGACATCAAAATCGATCACACGTTCTCGAACAAAGACTCTATGTTTGGCCGGTTCAGCTATGATCAGGCAACGTCATTCGTTCCTGGTGGTTCCCCGGGCTTCGCAGAAGCGAACGCCTTTGGCAGTACCCAGAACATTACCAATCACGGGCGCAATCTGGCGCTCTCAGAGAACCACATCTTCTCGAGCCGCAATATCAACCAGTTCACTTTCGGCTATAACCGAATTTTCAATCACATCCTCTCGTTTGGCAACGGCACTTGCGAAGCGGCCAATATAGGGATCATGGGTGCGAATCTGAACAGCAAATGTCCGAACGCCCCGGCCGGGGTTGCGACACAGTCCACCAAAGACTGCGTGAGTTGCGGCCTGAGTTCGACGCTCATGAACAATTATTGGGCGCTGGGCGACCGCGGTTTCGCTCCCTTCCAGGGCGGGACCAACGTCTTCCAGATTTCAGATTCGTTCGACATGGTTCGCGGCAAGCACGACGTCAAGATCGGCGGCGGATTCCGCGCGCAGCAGATGAATGTGGAAACAAATGCCTTCCAGGATGGGTTTTATATCAACTTCGGGCTCACCGGCGACGCCACGGCGGATCTGCTGCTCGGACAACTGGGAGGCGGAATTCACGATCAGACTTTCTTCGGAGCGACGACTGGCCGCCGTTGGAAGCTGTTTCGGCCGTTCGTGGAAGACAATTGGCGCGTAAGCCCCGACTTGACACTGAACCTGGGCTTGGCGTGGGCTCTTGTATCCCCAATCACCGAGGCGCACAATCGCCAGGCGAATTTCGACTTCGCCAGTGGCAAGTTCTTTGTGGCCGGAAGTGCTGATTTCGGTGTGTGCTCTATCTGCGTGCGTTCGGACGGCCGCGTCGGAGTTCAGATGGACAAGTCTGCGTTCGAGCCGCGCATCGGAATCGCGTGGAAGCCGTTCGGATCGCAGAAGACAGCAATCCGGGGTGGTTATGCCATCTTCCATGATTCGTCGTGGAATCAAGGTGCCCAGGGCTTGTGGGAAAACCCGCCCTATTTTGCCGAGTCGGACAATTTCTTCGGTCCATGCCAATTTAACAATTCTGCTCAGGCACAGCCACTGAATTGTGGCAATCAATATCTCTTCCTGGACAGCACATTGAGTCCCATCACGACTCCTCCGAGCCCGCAGTCTTTTCCTGGAACTCTGCAGTCACAGAACTTGGATTTCAGGCAAGGGAGGGTGCAGCAGTTCAATGTGAATTTAGAGCACCAATTAGGCAATCTGGTGCTGACGGCCGGCTATGCGGGTTCCCGCAGTTCTCACATCTTGGTGGACGGTCTGAACCTGAACGTAGGATCGCCGGGTGCGTGTGATCCCGCAAATGTCGCGGAGTATGACCCGAACTACAAACTCGGCTGCGCCCCTGGGGGCGGCCCGTTCGCACCAAAGTGGGGCGCACCGACGTTCCTGTTTCCGCTGACGATTGCCAACAACAACGATGTTGGCAAGGCGCACTACGACTCGTTCCAGATCAAAGGTGAAACCAAGAGCGTGCGCCACGGCCTCTATGCCTTGCTGGGTTATACCTACTCGCGCACCCACGATTCCGGTATGCCCGACGGGCTGGGCACATTCCCCGGCGCAACGTATTTTCCGTTGCCCGGTACGAGTTCTGCCGACTGGAGCTTGTCGCAAATCAACCTCACCCATCAGTTCACAGCCAGCGTGACTTACGAATTGCCGTTCGGGAAAGGCAAGCAGTTCGGCGCGAACTGGAATGGAGCAACGAATGCGATTCTCGGGAACTGGGAAGTGGACGTGATCGAACGCGTAACTTCCGGCTTCCCGCTGTTCGTGGTGGACGGCACCAATGGTTCAGGTGTGGCTTTCTCCTGGAACGGAAACAATCTGAATCGACCGGATGAAGTCGGAGATCCGAACAAGGGTGGTCAGGTTTCTGCCAACCCAACCTGCGCCGCTCCGGCGCAAGTGCATACGCTGAAGAATTGGTTCAATCCTTGCGCGTTTGCACAGGCTGCGCCAGGCAAGCTCGGGAATGCCCAGCGTGCTCCACTGGAAGGTCCGCACTTTGTGAACACGGATCTTTCCTTCATCAAACACTTTCCTCTGCCGTACGAAAGCATGCGATTAGACTTCCGGGCGGAGTTTTTCAACGCTTGGAACCACGCGCAGTTCTACCTGCAGGGAGGCGCTAGCCAGATGCAAGACATAGAAGCGCCGTCGAGCTTTGGCGTTGTCAATGGAACGGTGAATAATCCGCGCGTGATGCAGTTCGCCCTTAAGTTGAATTTCTAGGGTGAGCTGCAAGTGCGGGAACTGTGTGGGCAGATTGAGCCGGACTCAATCTGCCCTCAAATTTTGTTCAGAGCAATGAGGGTTCATGAAGCAGGCTTTGCGAAAGAGTGCCTTGGCGTGGTCGCTGGCGGTTTTGTTCACTAATGTGGCGTCGGCTCAGAAGATCAAAGTCATCGTCGACCAGGACGCGCGCGGCCCGGGCACCAGCGATCAGCAGGCGATTCTTGTCTTTCTGCAGTCGGAGAAATTCGACGTTCTCGGTATTACTACTGTCAGTGGAGATCAGTGGGTGAAGGAAGAGACTCAGCACGTGCTGCGTCTGCTTGAAGTCGACAATCGCACGGACGTTCCCGTGTATCAGGGCGCCACGTTCCCGCTGCTCAATTCCAAGGAGGAAACCGAGCGGTGGGAGGCTCTCTACGGAAAGTTCGAATACAAAGGCTGCTGGACTGACTTCGAAGCGAATCGCTCCACGAAGTTTCGCGAGCCCTATCATGAACCTGACGTGGTGCCTCCTATGAAAGAGGGCGATCCGCACATTCACGCCCAGCCCGGGACCGCCGCGGAATTTATCGTGCAAATGGTGCACAAGTATCCAGGGGAGGTTGTGCTGTGGGCCGGGGGGCCGCTCACCAACTATGCTCTGGCGCTCAAGCTCGATCCGGAGGTGGCCACGCTCGCCAAAGAGTTTGTCCTGATGGGCGGGGGCCTCTACGCCAATAAAGGCGCAATTGACAGGGGAGCCATTGACGCGCGCCGGGAGTTCAACTGGTGGTTCGATCCCGAGGCCGCGCGCATCGTTCTTCGCGCCCCGTGGAAAAAAATGACCATCACGCCGATCGACATCTCGGTCAAGACCCGCTTCACGCTGGAAATGAAGGCCGCGATCGCGAAGGCCAATACACCGGTCACGCAATATCTCGATCAGTATTCTCTCCCCGGTTACATGTGGGATGAGATCGCCGGCGCGGCTCTGATCGATCCCTCGATCATTACCGGTCAGAAGCAGCTCTACATGGATATCGACATCGATCACGGAGCCAGCTATGGCAAAACGCTTTTCTGGGACGCCTCTACTTCGGTGCCTCCGTACGAGCGCCTGGCCAACGTGCAATTCGATATCGACGCCGAGAAGTTCTACAAGATCTACACAGACCTTATGACTCGGCCTCCGGGCAAGAAGTAGCGCGAGAATCGGAACTGGACAAAGAAAGAATCCGGGAGGGTGCGGCTTTGCAGT
>DASRRV010000193.1:0-1724 GCA_035695545.1 Candidatus Sulfotelmatobacter sp.
CGCCAAGTGTGAGGCCTAATTGACTCCGCAACGCGTGCGAGATCGTAGGCCCAGACGTGTCAAGACCTTGAAATTTCGCTTCATGCCCCGTAGGTATCTCATTCGTGAGGGGAAAATCGAAAGCGTATCCGGCTCCCCTCCTCAGAGGAGGGGACGACGATCTCTGCAGCGATTTATTTCTTTGATGTTTCGCGGAGTTCTTCGCGGAGCCGGTCCAGTTTTTCGTTCAGTTGCTTCTGGCGGGCGACCATCGTCCAGGTAAACACAAACACTCCCACAAAAAGACGATCTTCACTGGATTGAATGCAATGCTTGAAGGCATTTTTCAAAGAGTCGGAAGTTGAAGGCTGATGGGATGATCGACTGAGCAGTCTTGCCCGTTCGCTCGTAATCGGAAGTCCCCGTCGGGTGCCCGGAGCGGTCAAGGGCGCGCTGTTTTTTGCGCGGCGAAGCGAACCCTTGACGGCGAGGACAGCCGACGGACAATGGGAGACGAGCGAACGGGGAGCCGGAATCAAGAGAAGCTCTGCTTCCTTATTGTTCTTATTGTTCTTGGGGAATACCGTGGAGTATGGATAGCAGGTCTCGCGCGGATCGTATTGGCCGAGCGGTCGCCCACTTGAGCTTGAGGAGCAACAAGCCTTCATCGCGCATGCCGCGAGCTCGGCGAATGATGGCCTTGATCGTCGTATTGAGAGACTCGACGACGCCGAACCGCACCGGATGATCACAGTAAGCGGCGATGCCGTCCAGGTGCTTGAGAAGGAAATCTCCGAGTTTCTCCATCTCCGGCAGCCGCTGCCAGCGTAAGGCCTTGAACCAGCCGAGTAGAAAGTTCAGAACGCCAATCCGGGTTTTATAGGTCCAGAGCTTATCGAGTTGTTCCCGGAGTAGGTACGCTTTGAAGAGTCGGCGGTTGGCCGCAAACAGCGCCTGCAGTTCTTTACGCTTGGAACCGCGGACCGTTTTCCACCGGCGCAACAGCAGCCACCGTTTGCCGCGACCATACTCGCGCATCACCTCGCTGGCACGAAAGAATTCCTGCCGGCGCACTTCGTCCAACGCCTCGGCGGCGTGTTGCAGGACGTGGAATTTGTCGAAGACCACTTCGGCCTTGGGCAACACTTCGGCGAATGCATTGACGTAGGGTTGGTGCATGTCGATGCAAACCGCCTCGACCGCCGCCCGCTGCCGATTATCCAGATGCTCTTTTAGCAGGCCGGACAAACTCTCTTGATTGCGATCGCGGGCTAAACCGATGATCTCTCCATGAACCAGGTCCGACAGCACCGTCCAGTACTTTTGCCCTTTTCCGCGCTGAATCTCATCGGCGCCTAAATAGCGCGGCCGCCGTTTCGGTCGGCCGCTAAACCCACTCCTTGAGGAATGCGTATTCGGCACGGCGAGCCTTGCCCCAACTGACTCCATGCCGTACTGCCGCGTGACTGACCGGCATCGACTGGCAATCTAACCCGATCTGTTGTCTCAATCGCCGCGTTACCCGCGCCTTCGGATCAGCAAATCCGATTCCTTCGCTTCGGATTCCACACCGTCTACAGTTCAGGCGTCTTAAGCGATATCGCAGCGTTACCCGGTGGCCACCCCACGGTAGGTCGTCCCACGTCCGCATCTTCGCATCTCGCACCCGGCCCGTTGGTCGGTTGCAGCCGCCACAACGAAATCGTTTTCCACTGCGTCGTTCAATCTCGATGTACAGTCGCGGC
>DASRRV010000194.1:0-22103 GCA_035695545.1 Candidatus Sulfotelmatobacter sp.
GTTCGCGACCTGCGCGCCGATGTAGTAGTTCAGATTCCCAGTCAGATGCAGAACCAAGTGTCCAAAGCTGTTGCCAAAGGGGAACGGTTTCTGCCAGAACTGAGGGTTGGTCAGAGGGGCGGCGAGTTCGCGGACCCGCGCAGCGTTTTGGGTATAACAACTGCTGAAACTGGACGTAAGCGTGTCATTGAGCATCGAACTATTCTCCCCCACTTCGCGAGACAGCAGCGCCCGCGTATTCTTCTAAACCACGCTCGCGGTTTCCTGCTTCAGCTTCTCTGCCTGATAGTGCGTAGTCAAAGCCTCGATCAGCGGCTGCAGCTTGCCATCCATTACAGATTCAAGCTGGTGGATGGTAAAGCCGATCCGGTGGTCGGTAAGCCGGTTCTGCGGAAAGTTGTAAGTGCGAATCTTCTCGCTCCGATCGCCCGAACCCACCATCGCCTTGCGCTCCTTGGCCAGCGCCGACTGCTGCTTCTCCATTTCAATCTCATACAATCGCGAGCGCAGCACGCGCATGCCTTTTTCACGATTCTTGATCTGCGATTTTTCGTCCTGGCAACTCACGACCGTATTCGTCGGAATGTGCGTAATGCGCACCGCGGAATACGTCGTGTTCACCGACTGCCCTCCGGGCCCGGAAGAACAAAAAGTATCGATGCGCAAATCTTTGGCTTCAATCTTGATGTCGACGTCCTCCGCCTCCGGCAGAACCGCAACCGTAACCGCCGACGTGTGCACGCGCCCCTGCTGCTCGGTAGCCGGCACGCGTTGCACGCGGTGCACGCCGCTTTCGTACTTGAGCTGAGAAAAGACCCGGTTGCCCTCGATGATTGCGATGACTTCCTTCAAGCCGCCAGCCGACGACTCCGACGACGAAAGCACCTCAACCTTCCAACGCTGTGTTTCCGCATACCGCGTGTACATTCGGAAGATTTCGGCGGCAAAAAGCGTGGCTTCGTCTCCACCCGTCCCGGCGCGAATTTCGAGGATGATGTTCTTTTCGTCGTTCGGATCCTTGGGCAGGAGCAACACTTTCAACTCTTCCTCGACCGTTTTGACCCGGATCTCGAGTTTGTCCAACTCTTCCTGGGCGTAGGCGCGCATGTCGGGATCTTTTTCGTCCGCGAGCAGAGCCTTGCTATCGCCAATGCCCTTGGTCAGATCTTTGAACTCGCGGTACTTCTCGACCATGGGCGCAACTTCGCTGTGCGCCTTGGCAGTCTTCTGGTATCTCGCCGAGTCGTTCACGATGTCCGGCGAAGCCAGAGCGTTGGTCAGCTCTTCGTAGCGTGCTTCGATTTGATCAAGTCGTTCGAACATATAAGCCAGCTTCCCTAGAGACGTAGCTTGCTACGTCTCGGCCAGGCCGCGAACCCGATGCGTGCAGCGGGCGAGACGTATCGGTATACGTCTCAACGGCATTGTAGTGTTGTCGGAAGGCGGAGAGAAAGTATGCGCGGTGGGACCGCTAGGCAATCACCAGTTCGCCGCCGCGCTCTTTTTCGAGGGCCATCGCTTTGTCGAGAGCTTCGATGGCGCATTGCGCCTGCGCGTCGGACGGCGCCTTGGTCGTGATGCGCTGCAACCACAGTCCCGGCGCAGTCATCAGCGCAAACAGCGATCCGCGGTGCTTGGCGGCGAATCGGATGATTTCGTAGGACACTCCGGCGATAACTGGCAACATCACGATGCGGACTGCGAATTTGGCCCACAGTGTCGTCACCGGAAAAAGCATATATACGCCGATCGAGATCAGCATCACCGTCATCAGGAAGCTGGTCCCGCAGCGCGGATGGTAGGTCGAATATTTCTGCACGGCCGCCGTGTCGAGCGGATCACCATTCTCAAAGGCAAAAACCGTCTTGTGCTCCGCTCCGTGGTATTCATAAACACGGCGAATGTCCTTCCAAAGCGAGACACCCCAAATGAAAAACAGGAACAGGAGCAGGCGAATTACACCGTCCACGAGATTGAACAAGATCTGCCCGCTAAGAGCCGGGTCCCACTTCTTCAGTTCGTTGGTGGCCAGCAGTGGAACCAGCTTGTACATGAAAATAAAAAATCCAACAGAGATGACGATGTTGACAGCGGCCAGCCAGTTGCTCAGGGTGGCGGCTTTTTCGCGGGTTCGGGACTTGCCGTCAGGCGTACGAGAAGGGTCCGCGTCGTCATTCGCAGTTGACACCGCGCCGCTGGCAGTTGCTTTTTGCTCGTGCTGCATCATGTCTTCGATTGCGACATTGGCCGAGAAACGCAGGGCGCGGTAGCCCAGGTTCATGGCGTACCCGAGCGTCATCACGCCACGCATGATGGGCCAAGCCATCCACTTATGCTTCTCTGACGGGCGTTCGAGCGTTTCGCTCATGGTGACAACCTCGCCCGACGGCTTGCGGCAGGCAATCGCCCAAGCGTGTGGAGAGCGCATCATCACTCCCTCAAGCACGGCTTGTCCGCCGACCAAAGTCTCTTCTCCGCTTTCTAGCGCGGGCAGAAGTTGCACGGCGGCGAGGAACCGCAGGTAATTTCGCAGTGAACGCACGTTTATTGGATGATCCTTCCAGTGAACACGTATCAACTAGTAGGGTATCACAGGTAGTCGGCGGACTCCGAGGGGGTGGACGGCGACCGAAGTATTGTATTGTCAATAAGTTACGCCAGGTCGACGCGCATATGCCTCAGGCCACTGGAGTGAAGCAATGTTCGTCGGAAAGTTTCGGCGTGATAAATCCCGGAGTTCCATGCAGCGTTTGGCAACAGCTTGTGAAGCGATTGCGGCCACCACGAAAAAACTGCTGAAGACCGGCATCGTCGCCGACTACTTGAAGTCGCGGACCGCCGACGAGGCAGCCGTATCGGCGATTTTTCTTTCAGGACGCCCTTTTCCGGTCTGGGAAGAAACCACCTTGCAGCTCGGCGGACGCTCGCTCTGGCAGACCGTGGCGGAATTGGCGGGAAAAGACCAAAAGGAGCTTACCGCTGCCTACCGGCACCACGGAGACCTGGGAGCCGTCGCGGGAGAAGTGCTCCCCGAGCGCGCGGGGCAGGGACTTCACGTGCTGGAAGTGGCCAGAACTTTTCGCGAGATCTCGGCAGCGCGCGGTCCGGCGGCAAAGGCTGCGCTGACCCGCGACCTTTTGACCCGCGCGACCCCGCTCGAGGCGAAGTACATCGTGAAGATCATGACCGGCGATCTGCGCATTGGCTTGAAGGAGAGCCTGGTCGAGGACGCAATTGCTAGAGCGTACGAGGTCACACTGCCGAAAGTTCAACGAGCCAACATGCTCCTGAGCGACATTGGGGGAACCGTATTTCTGGCGTCCGAAGGAAAGCTGGCCGAAGCAAAGATGCGGCTTTTTCATCCCTTAGGATTCATGCTCGCAAGTCCGATCGAATCACCCGAGGAAGGACTCAGCTATTTCGCTGAAGCTGCGGTCGAAGACAAGTACGACGGCATCCGCGCTCAGGCCCATGTAGCGGGCGGCGAAGTAAGGTTTTTCTCTCGCACTCGCGACGAGATCACCGATTCGTTCCCGGAACTGCCCGGCGTTCTGGCCGGATTGCCGCACGCTGCCATTCTCGACGGCGAGATCGTTGCGTGGGACCATCCAGTCGGTCGTGCACGGCCATTCAGCGTGCTGCAGCAACGACTGGGAAGAAAGAAAGTCAGCGACAAGATGCTGCGCGAGATTCCGGTCGCCTTCCTCGTCTTCGACGTTCTGTATGCGCGAGGAGAACTGGTCATCGATCGTCCGCTGAGGGAGCGAGCACAGATCCTGGACGATTTGCTGTCGGCCGAACGAATCATTCATCCCGGCCCAGCGAACGCGCCGAGAACGAATGAACAGTCAAAACTATTATTCGGCGAGGAAGAACCCACTGCTATTGCCAGCGTCATCCGCGCCCCCGTATTCCGCGCTGCTTCTCCAGATGAATTGGAGGAACTGTTCTCCGCCGCACAGGATCGCGGCAACGAAGGCCTGATGATCAAAGACCTGAACTCGTCGTACACCCCCGGCAAACGCGGCAAGTCGTGGCTGAAGATGAAGCACGAACTGGCCACGCTCGACGTGGTAGTGACCGCCGTCGAGTACGGACACGGCAAACGAATTGGTGTGCTCAGCGACTATACATTTGCCGTATGGAACGGCGATCAGCTTGTAAACATCGGCAAGGCCTATTCGGGACTAACCGACGTCGAGATTGCCGAGATGACCGAGTGGTTCCTCGGTCACACCGTCGAAGACCAGGGATTCCGGCGCGTGGTCGAAGCCAAGATTGTGCTGGAAGTGGCGTTCAACAACATGATGCAGTCCCCCCGCCACGCGAGCGGCTACGCCCTGCGCTTTCCCAGAATTGTGCGATTGCGGCCGGATAAAGCGCCAGAAGATGCAGATACGATCGAGCGAGTACGGGAAATCTATTCGAGACAGACGAGTTCACCCACATCCTGAAACTGAGAGGGCACATACGATATCTTGAGACTCAGAATGTCTTCCGCCAACGATGCCTTCCGCCAAAACAGATAGCGCGGCGATCCTTCGGCGCAAATTCGCATCAGCACGTCCGCCTGAGAAGATCACTCAAGAAGCCTACGAGGGCAATCCCAAACATCTGCGTCGACTCGCGCGACTACGCCCCGGCGACCGGGCGGATGTGGGCGATCTCTGGGAGTACACGCAAGACTTGCTATACCCCGAGATCCAAGGTTCCCTACTCGCGTACCTGCTTCCATTCAGTTTAGAGGCATGGCGTGATGATCTCCGCGGCACGCGCCAGGACTACGGTGGCTTTGTTGAACATTTCTATCCGGTGCTGGCGAACAGGCAGGTCTTCGGCAGGCACTTAACGCCGAGTCAAAGCGCAGCGGTGTCGGACTTCATGCGCGAGTCGATGCTCGAGGAAATTGACGATCAATGCGGACTCTCTTACAGGGGAAGTGGCTCTCGACCCTACCGCTGGATCACAGCGCTGACAACGTTCGGCGCCCTACTTCCCGAGGTATCGCGTCTCTGGACTGCGTGGTGGTCGGTCACTACAAGCGGCCGCGCGATCGCGGCCGTGCAGTATGTCTCCTGCCTGATTTACTCGCAGAATGAGAATCCCGTCTTTGCGCCTTGGACTCCTGACCGGGGAGGCGGCCCTCCATGCCTGTGGGAGTTTGGAGGGCATCTGTACACACACCGTTGGCTGGACGAGAACATCCGCTTCTTGAGGCAGACCCTGAATCCGCGTGAAGTCACCGAAGTCCTCAATCAAGCGGTTATCCGCTTGGTCGACCAACCAGAGCATGCAGTGGCTGCAGAAGTTCAGGCGGACCTCCCGTTATGCGAGGACACTCTGGCAGCACGATGGGCTGATCTCCCGAATATTCTTGAAACGAAACGCGAGCCAGGAATATTGCGCGAATGGTCAAGGTAGCGCACAAACGTCAGTGGCTGTGATGATGGTGTTCTTCGCTCTCCGACACCGGAATGACGCATCCATGCGCCACTTCGCAAACCGCATGTTCAAACTGAATGGTCGTGTGGTCGATGCGGAAGTCGTGCAGCAAGCGCTCTTTCAGGTCGCGCAAAATCCGTTCACTCACCGACGGAGGAATGTCCGCGATCGAAATGTGGCAGGAAAGCGCGTGCGTCTCCGATCCGATGCTCCAGACGTGAAGATCATGCACGTCATTGACGCCGCCCACCGACCGGATCGCTGACTCAATCTTCTCCAGCTTCATTCCCCGCGGAGTGCCTTCCAGCAGAATATTCAGCGTCTCGCGCACGATGCCATAGCCTGACCACAAGATCAGCGCGCCAATTCCGACCGACAGTGCAGAGTCGATCCAGTAGTCGCCGGTAACCAGAATGGCCCAGCCGCCAGCGATGACAGCTGCCGTCGAAAGCGTGTCCCCGACTTCATGGAGCAGAGCGCTGCGGATATTGACGTCGCCGCCTGAATGGCCGGCAGAACGATAGAGCAGCAACGCGATCGCACCGTTCATCACCACGCCCGCGGCCGCAACCCACATCATCACGCTCGCCTGCACGTGCTCCGGATGCTGCAAGCGGCGGAACGCCTCGTAGAAGATGAAGAATGAAACTACGACCAGCGAACTCGCATTCACCAGCGCGGCCAACACTCCGGCGCGATGATATCCGTACGTCTTGGTGGCGCTGGCCGGTCGCGCCTGAAAATAGACCGCCACCAGCGAGAGCAGAAGGGCGAGAAAGTCGGAAAGGTTGTGCCCCGCCTCAGAAAGCAAAGCCAGCGAGTGCGCCCGGATGCCGGCCCCGACCAGCAGCACGATGTACGCCAGGGTCACAGCGAGCGAGATTTTCAGTACCCGCGTTGGACCGCCCGCGCCCTGAACGTGCAGGTGCATCTCTTAAGTTTACGGGCAGGCGAGACGGGCTTCAAGCGGAGGAGTAATCGGTAGTGGCCCCAGGTCATAGCCCGCTGTTATCTCCGCGTCCTCGGCGGTATTTCTCCGCGATCTCAGCGGTCAAGAGCTTTGAGCACCGAGCTCACAAAGACTCCGCAGAGTAACGCCACCTAGGCGCTCGACGAAACGCAGGACAAGCCTCCACCAACGAGCAACATCTTCGTCTAGCTCTTGGTAAGACTATCGAGGTACCGGTTGTTGTAGAACGTAGTCGTCTTCTGCACGAACTCCAGAATCTTGAACATCCGTTCGCGGCCTTCGCGATTCATCTCCCGGAACTGCACGGCGATGCCAGAGCCCGGATCCAGCCTCGCGACCACTCCATCGGCCGTCAAGGTGGCATCGTCCATCGAGAACCCCAGCTTGATCTTGCTCCCCGGAGGCAGGATCGTGCTGGTCTCCACAAAGCACCCGCCCAGGCTCAGGTCGGTAAGATTCGCGAACAGAGGAGCTCCTCCCGTGTCGGTCTGCAGCTCGATCGTCACCCGGCATTTCATGCGCGGATGCGAACGCCGATCTTTATAAGCCAACTGCTTCTGCTTCTCCAGATACATGCGACGGTCGGCCTCAGCCAGAAGCTGTTCCGCATCCTTGCCGTCTTCCGGATACACCGCGCGCCCCACACTCAGCGACAGAATCTCTTCTCCGCAGACCTCGCTCCCCGCCTGCTTGGCCAGCGCCCGCATCTGCTCTGATTTCTTTCCAGCCGCATCGGCGGCGAGCCCCGGAGCTACCACGACGAACTCGTCCCCACCCATGCGCGCCACGTAGTCATACTCGCGACAGCTATCTTTGAGCGCCTGCGCAAACAGCCGCAGCACGCGATTGCCCTCCAGATGGCCGAAGCGGTCGTTGATCTGCTTGAAGCCATCCATGTCCGAGACCATCACGGTCAGCGTCGAGTTATCGCGCTTGCAGCGCGCCAGCTCGCGATCCAGTTGCAGAAACAACGACCGCGCATTCGGCAGCCCCGTCAGGTAATCGGTAGTCGCCGAACTTTCCGCCTGCTGATACTTCAATGCATTCTCAATCGACAGCGCCATCTTCCCGCTTACCGCCAGAAGAATGCGCAAGTGATCGGATGTGAACGCGTCCCGTTCTCCACGGTAGAGCGCCAGCACGCCGATAACGCCCGCCACTCCCTCCAGCGGCACCGCCAGCGCCGATCGCAGCGTACTGAATTTCGAAGGATCATTCAGATATCCCGGCTCCACCGAAGGGTTGCCGTTCACGATCGGCTTCCGATTCTGCGCCACCCACCCCGACAATCCCTGTCCCACGGGAATACGCAGCGAAGAGAACAGCCGGTAGTTGTCCCCGTTCACATATTCCGGAATCAGTTCCGCCTCACGCCGAATGTAGATGGCGATCGCGTCGTAAGGCACCATCGGCTTGAGTTTCACGGAGAACACTGACAGCGTTTCTCCCAGACTGAGCGAAGCACCTAAATCCTGGCTCAACTCGAACAGCGATTGCGCTTCCTGCCGCGCCGCCGCGATCGACGACAAGAACGTGGTCTCACGCCCCGCATAATCCCGCGCGGTGGCGTTCTCGAATCCTGCGGCCGGCTCCAGACCACGCTCAATCTTGATCGCAGTCGACAGCGGACCATTCGGATCAGACGCCGACTTCGCCACAGCAAGCCGTTCCAGTTGCTGGTAGCGTTTCTGCAGAATGTCGACGACGCGCGGGTCGAACGACTTGCCCGACTCCGCCGCCAGCTTCTGCATTACATCTTTAAGCGGCAAAGCCCGCCGGTACTGGCGGTCGGAAGCCAGCGCATCGAGATAATCGACCGCCGAAAGAATGCGGGCTCCAATCGGAATCTCCGCTCCCTTCAGGCCCAACGGATATCCGGAACCATCGAACTTCTCGTGGTGTGCGCGCACGATCGGCACCACGGGATACGGGAAGCGCACGCGCTCCAGAATCTCGGCGCCCACCAGCGTGTGAATCTTCATCTTCTCGAATTCTTCCGGCGTCAGACGTCCGGGCTTTGAGATGATGTGCTCGGGCACCGCCAGCTTCCCGATGTCGTGCAACAATGCAGCCGCGTGCAGAGCCTCAAGCTCGGGGCCATTCACCCCCAACTCTTTGGCCACTTCGATTGCATAAATGCGGACGCGCTGCAGGTGCTCGTGCGTGGTGTGGTCTTTGGCTTCAATCGCCAGCGCCAGGGCCTCAATGGTGCGCAGGTGCAGGTTCGCCATCTCCTCCACGTGCCGCTTCTCGTCCTCCAGTTTGCCCAGGTAGAGGCGATACGAGCGGTAGATGAGGTAAACGGCGGGCACCATCAGCAGCGACGTTTCCCAGTTGAATGTCTCGTTGAGCCAGGCAATCGTGCCCGCAATCCCCGCTCCCACCAGGTAGTAAGGGAAGGACCAGAAATAACAGTCCACCAAAATGCGGTTGAGCGGCCGCCGTTCCGTAAGCGAGATGACGGTCGCGATCGATCCCGCATTGGCAACGAAGTAAACCGTAGCTGACACGCCCAGCAATACGGGCCGGGTCCCGACCAGTAGCATCGCCAGCGGATGGTGATACACCCCGTACGCCAGCGCGGTCGAGACGGCACCGGCGCACACGTTAAACGTCACCTGAATCGCCTGCGGACGCTCCGGATACAAGCACTGCGCAAGCATCGACACCGCGCCCAGGATCAGCGTCTCGTTAAAGCTGAGCTCTAGGACACCAATCAGGATGAACAGGAAATTGACCGACAGTGTGCCGGTAATTCCCGGCAGGTTCACCTTGAGCCTCGACGCCAGAATCGCGATCCCCAAATAACAGATGAACTCCGCGATATTCTTACTGGTCTGATGGATTCCGCCATAAACCAGAACGCCGAGGCCGGCGATCACCATCAGGGCGATAAAAAGCTTGGCGGGGATGGACAGACTTCTCCACGAACGGGAGTGCGCGGGCAGACCTATAGCAACGCTAGTGGCACCAGTCATACGAGTGAGCACACTACTGCCGGGCAGATATCCGGCCACCTCATGAATATCAGCTAACGCGTTTAGAAACAACGATTTGGGATATTTTCGAGAAACTTCAGTAACTTGTTTTCGACCTCGTGGAGGTTGACAAGCGTGGGATCATTAACGGCACCCATGGCAAGCGAGGACTGATCGAATGAGCAAGTTCGGGAAACAACGCCGAAACGCGGTTGGATGGGGGATCCTAGCCGTTGTCAACTTCATCCTCTGCTCGTCTCTACAGGCACAACTCGTTTCCCTTCAATCACTTGTAACGCCATCCACCGTCATCCTGAAGGACGGGCGACCAGTCACCTTCGCCCTGTACGGCTTCATCGAGTTCAAATCGCTGACGGAGCTTTTCCCCTACGCCGAATCTCAGGCTCAGCGCTGGAAAACTAACCCGGAGGTCGATGACGCCGCCTGCCACGGTCTCGCGCGCGAACTGCTGCGCCGTGGAATTGAGAGCCGAGTGATCTCGATGGCCGACGAACGCCCACTTGAGACCCTCATTACGCACACTCGCGAGGAACTCCAGCAGGCCCTAGCCAGTGTGAAGGAACCCACGCCGCCGGGCTACGCCGAGTCGTTCCTCGAGGTCCAGGAAAAATGGAAACAATCCCTCAACTGCTGGAGTGCCGCTCCTTCGATTCCGGCGCGCGTGCTCTCCAACTGGTACCCGATCGAAGAAGGAATTCGACTCTACGGCGCCACTTACGACTCCACAGAGCATTTCTGGCAAGCGGTGAAGTACCACCCGGACGTCACCACGGCCGAACTCACGCGATTGCTCGGCGAGATGCAGCAGAAGGATTGGACTTCATGGCTGAAGCGCCTGGATGACGACCCTAAGATCTATCTACCAAATGCATACGCCGTTGAGTTCTTGCGGCACAACCTCTCGACCGAACGGCTTCGCTGGTTCGGCGAGGAACTCACTCGGCAACAGGTACGGCCGGAAGATCACGCCCGCACGATCCAGCAACGCGGAGCCATCCCCTTCCGCTTCAGCGCATTCGAGGAAAAAGTATTATGGGGTGATCTCGCCGATCTTTTCCACCTGGTCTACATTTTTTCGCCGGCCGCCGATCCCGTTCGAAAAACATTAGAAGCACACCACTTTGACGGGATCTATTTGGAAGGACGCAAGCTGGGTTTCATCAGCGAAGAATTCCGCTCTCTTATGCTCGAAGTCTGGAAAGTCAAATATCTCGAAAACCCGCGCTTCGGCGAGGTGATCCGCTCGATTCCCATAGAGATCCGTCTGTCACACTTTCTCAACGACGGAGACTCACCCGATATTCCGATCCCAATCTATATCGGCTATCTGAACCAGATTCGCGACCTGGCGCGTGCTGCAGCCAAGCCCTCAGGCGCATCGTCTTCGCCATGAGAGACCTTGGAGCAAAAGCCGTACCCTGTGCTCCTCAGTGGCCTCTGTGCTTAACCTTCCTGCCCGAACTCCACGCTCGCGTACATCAAACCGAGTGCGACACATCTTCCTCGGTCACATCGTCGTGATCGGAATTGTCGGACGCCGAGACCGGAGTCGATGACTTCCCGCGCCGCATGGCCACAATGCCCGTCCGCACCATCTCCAGCACGCCATAAGGCCGCAGTACTTCCAGCAGGCCGTCAATCTTGTCTTCTCCACCGGTGATTTCGATGGTGAGCGAATCGGGCGCAACATCGACCACCCGCGCGCGAAACACGCCCGCCAGTTCCAGCACGTGCGACCTCGCCTCGTGTGTCGCGGCGACTTTGATCATGGCCAGATCGCGCACGATGGCAGGTTCATGGGTGATGTTCTCCACCAGCAAGACGTTCACCAGTTTGTAGAGATTGGCCTCGATCCGCCGCGCCTGGTCATGATCCGCCTCGGCCGTAATCGTCATGCGTGAGACTTCTGGCTTCTCCGTGCGCCCGACTGTAAGCGAATCAATATTGAAGGCCCGTCGCCGAAACAACGACGCCACGCGCGTCAACACGCCCGGTTTGTTTTCCACGTACACCACGTAAGTATTCAGCATATTTCCCTATCTATCCTCATATAGGGACGGACGCCTCGTCCGCCCTGCTCCCGCGCCAGCAGGAGCATGACATCTCCACCGACGACCCTATTCGTCCGCCGCTGTCTCCACAATCTTGCTGGGCCGCCGGATCATCTCGTGCAACGATGCCCCCGCCGCGACCATCGGATAAACCGTATCCTCCTGCTCCACCCGGAAATTGATCAGCACCGGACCATCATGCTCCCGGGCCGCGCGCACCGAGGGCACAACTTGCGACCGCTCCGTCACGGTGATGCTGTGAATGCCATAGGCTTCGCCCAGTTTCGCGAAATCTGGATTCAGCAGCGGCGTTGCCGCATAGTTGCGCTCGTAGAAGAACTCCTGCCACTGCCGCACCATCCCCAAAAACCCGTTGTTGATGATGGCAATATTCACCTTCAGTTTCTCTTGAACGATCGTGGCCAACTCGCACAACGTCATCTGGAACCCGCCATCGCCCACAACCACCCACACGTCCGCTTCGGGCCGCGCGACCTTGGCTCCAATCGCAGCGGGCAACGCAAAGCCCATCGTTCCCAGGCCGCCAGAAGTAATCAGGCTGCGCGCCTTCTCGTGCTTGTAGTACTGCGCCTCCCACATCTGGTGTTGACCCACGTCGGTCACTACTACGGTCTCGCCGGCGCGAGTCTCACGCCAGAGATCGTTGATCACGTGCGCTGCATAGAGATGCCCACTGTCCGGCAGGTTCTGGATATCGCGCACCGCTGAATCGCCCTTCAGCTTGTCGATCAGGTCGAGCCAGTCGCTGCGGTCGATCGTTTCGACCTTCGGCATCAATTCATGCAGCACTTCCCTCAAGTCGCCGACCAGAGGAACATCGACCTTTACGTTCTTGTTGATCTCCGCCGGATCGATCTCGATGTGAATCTTTTTCGCATTGGGCGCGTAAGTCTTCAAGTTCCCGGTCACCCGATCATCGAAGCGCATCCCAAAAGCGAGCAGCAAGTCAGCTTCCTGAATCGTATGATTCACCCACGCTTCGCCGTGCATGCCCATCATTCCGAGGTTGAGAGGATGAGCCGCCGGAAATGCACCAATTCCCAACAGCGTAAGCGCGACGGGAATGCCCGCCCTCTCGGCGAACTCGCGGACTTCGTGCATCGCGCCGGAGATGATGATGCCGTGCCCCGCGAGAATCACCGGCCGTTTCGCGTTGTGAATCAATTCCAACGCCTGCGCGTACTCCTTTGGCTCCGGTGACAGGTCCGGACGATACCCCGGCAACTGCGGCTTCGCGGCTTCCCAGTCGAACTCACAGGTCGTCTGCTGCGCATCCTTGGTGATGTCCACCAGCACCGGCCCCGGGCGCCCCGAGCGCGCGACGTAGAACGCCTCACGAATCGTCCGTGCGACTTCGCTCGCGTGCGTCACCAGATAGTTGTGCTTGGTGATCGGAAGCGTGACGCCAGTGATATCAGTTTCCTGAAACGCATCCGACCCAATCAGCTTGCTGCCCACCTGGCCCGTGATGCAGACGATCGGCGAGGAATCGAGCATGGCCGTAGCGATTCCGGTGACCATGTTCGTAGCGCCTGGGCCCGAGGTGGCGACCGCAACTCCCACTTTTCCGCTGGCGCGGGCATAGCCATCGGCCATGTGCGTCGCGCCTTGCTCATGGCGTACCAGCACGTGATGAATCTTGCTGCCCTTGAGCGCGTCATATGCCGGCAGAATGGCGCCACCGGGATACCCGAAGACCACCTGCACACCTTCGCGTTCGATGCATTCCCAGAGAATGCTCGCACCGGTCATGTTTGTCTTGTCTTTCATACCAACCCTTCCTGCCGCTCCCAAAAAAGCAAAACCCACCGAGCCAGCTTCTGGCGGGGCGGGATTCGAGAGCCTTTAGGATTTCCTGTTTCTCAGCTCGCTGTTTCCCTCCACCCCATGACAGGTACAAGGACCCGTACCTTGGGGACCACGAGGCTAATTCGATGTAGATCGCGATAATTCATAGCCGTCTCAAGAGGTGCACAGATGGTACCGAAGCCAGCGCCCCGCCGCAAGTGCCAACTCTGGCAGCATCCCCCACGCGGCCCGCGAAGCATCCTACAATCAAGCCGCGAAGCAGCGAAAGAGTGCAGCCCACAGCCTGCGCTTATCCTGTCGAAGGGGCGCGAAGCCGCGGGTGCCGAGCGGGATATTCGCAAGCCCCGAAGGGGCGAAAGAAACGCTACTACCCACCATGGCATAAGACGCGCATTTCACAAACGAACAACGTCCCGTTCCAAATCCCGCGCCACCTGCGCAACATTCTCTGGCTTGCCCAAATCGCGCCAATAATACTCATCCGCCCGAAACCCAACGATGCTCTCCCCCTGCCGTGCCAACCGAAGGTATGACGTGATGATCGAGAACACACCCTCCTCTGTCATCATCCCAAGCAACCGCGGAGAAATCACATGCACCCCTGAAAATGCCAAGGCCTGCATGTTCCGCGCAGTCCGAACCATCTCCACCGCCCCTTCCCGTCCCGCTCTTCGCCCACACAACTGATTCCGCTCGTCGAACAACAAGTACCGTGAAGTCTCCCGCTCCTGCACCGCCAACGTCGCTAGAGCCTGATTCTCCCGATGAAACCGCACCATGCGTTCCAGATCAAACGTGCTGATCACATCGACATTGTGCAGAACAAAGGGCTCTTCACGTTGCTCCAGAAAGAACCATCCCGCTTTCTTCAGCCCGCCACCAGTATCGAGAAGAATCTCCTCGCGCGAAATTTCAATCCGCATCCCGAAGTTTCCATTCTTCCGCAGATAATCGACAACCATATCGCCAAAGTGATGCACGTTGAGGATCACTTCCCGAATCCCAAAACCTTGCAGACGGGACAGGGTAATCTCCAGCAGAGTGCGCCCGGCGACCTCCACCAGGGCCTTGGGACGGTCGTCAGTAAGGGGCCGAAGCCGCGTGCCGAGTCCAGCCGCCAAAACCATCGCCCTCACTGAATAGCCCCTTCTGGGCCAAAAAGCCCCCTACTTTGGCGGTTTTGTTCCACTTTTCGATGGTTTGAGTCCATTGTACGTACGGTATTGTGCGTAACATGTTCCTGCACGAACACTTTGCAGGTTTTGCAGGCGCTCACGCCCCGGCCTTATCAGGCCCTGGCCTCTCCTGCTCGCGGTGTCGCACCACGACCTCGACGCCATTTCTGCCTCGCAGATGCTTCGCCAACTGTTCCGCCAGGTACACCGATCGATGCTGCCCGCCCGTGCATCCGAACGACACCATCAGGTTCTTGAACCCGCGCTTCTGATAGCTGCTCACACTCGCATCGACCAACGACATCACGCTCGCAAGATATTGATGCACGCTCTCTTGCTGATTAAGGTAGTCGATCACGGGCCCGTCCATGCCAGTGAGAGCTTTGAAGCGCTCTTCGCGTCCAGGATTCGGCAGGCTTCGTCCATCAAAAATAAATCCACCGCCATTGCCAGTCTCATCCTTAGGCAGGCCGCGATGAAACGAGAAGCTGAAGATGCGCACGACTAGGCTGTCCGCGTCTGACGCAAGGCCTTGCAGCTTGTCTGACGCCAGCATGCTGTGGAACGCTTCCATCAGAGTAGGCAGTGCGATTGGCAGGGCCACGTTGTGTAGCAGCCATCGCAGATTCTTCAACGCATACGGCACGCTCTGCAGGAAGTGCGCTTTGCGTTCATAGAATCCGCGAAAGCCATACGCGCCTAGCGCCTGCATGATGCGGATGTAAACGTAGGCGTAGTAGTGCTGCATGAACGTTTCGCGCTTCATATCGACGAAGCTGCTTAGCGTTTCGAGATAGTGATCGAGCAAATGCTGCCGCAGTTCCGGTGGCAGGTCAGCCTTGGCGTCGTAGAGAAGAGAAGCGACGTCATACTGCAACGCTCCCTTGCGTCCTCCTTGATAGTCGAGGAAGAATGGCACGCCATCACGCAGCATGATGTTGCGCGACTGGAAATCGCGATAGAGAAAGTGGTCGCGGCTTGCGCTCAGCAGAAACTTTGTCAGCCTGCTAAAGTCGTCTTCGAGCGCCTGCTCGCTGAAGGGAATCCCTGCCAGACGCAGGAAATAGTACTTAAAATAATTCAGATCCCATGAGATTGATTGGCGATCGAAGCTGCCGCGCGGGTAGCAGACTTTGTAATTCAAGTCGCGCGCGGCTTCGATTTGAAAGCGCGGCAGCGTGGCAATGACTTTGCGATAGGCGTCGACTGCGGCAGGAGAGATGCTTTCTCCGGAACGATTAGCGGAGAGAAATTCGAAGAGCGAAGTATCGCCCAGATCCTCTTCAATATAAGCACCCTTATCTAGATTGTCGGCATAGATATCGGGAACGGGAAGACCGTGTTTGCGGAAGTGGCGGGAGAATTCGAGGAAGGCGACGTTCTCTTCGCGCACGTTGTAGAGGATTCCGATGGCGCTGATTTTTTCGGTGCTCAGACGAATGATTTGTCGTCCGGAGCCCCCGAGTTGGCCTTGCAGCGGTTGCACATGCTCCACCGGCGTGTGGAAGTGCTGCTCGAAAAGATTCTTCAGAACGTCCATGAATTGTGGAAGGATGCGCGTCCATCACAAAGATAACACTCGGGCGCGATCGGACGACGGCGCAGGAATCAGTAAGTGAAACGGGCGCCAGTCTCTCGCCTCTCGGCTTCCGGCTTCCGGCTTTCGGCTTTCGGCTTCAGGCTTCAGGCGTCGGGGCACAACACGTTCGTCTGTAACGTGCAAGCCGACGATCTGATGCGTGAGATCGAGCGCTGGCGTGCCGAGGTCGGCGAGCTTCACGTTGTCGCCAAAGAGTGCCCGCGAGCGTGGTTACTACATTCATCCTGAGTTATACGGCGCGCCGGCTGAAAAACAGATGGCATGGGCACGGCACCCGGAATTGATGAAGCAATTGAAGGCGCTGCGCGAGAAACACCTCGCCCGTGCAAAAAAGAACGGTCTATGAGATCGCGGCACTTTCCCGGGAAGGGCATCAGGCTCAGCAGAAACGGTTAACGAAATCAGGTCAAACGCTCACTGACTCTTTCGGTCTTGAGTTTTGACCTTGGGCTTGCAAATCGGGCAGCGCTGCAGGCGATGAAGGAGCCTTTTCCAGAGGGGCCAGCCCTGTTTTTCGATTTCGTGGTCCCATCTGGATCCGAAGACTTTCTTTCGAGTATCCGGGTCGCTAACCCCCATGGTGCAACTCCAGCACGGAGGCCTAGCCTAGAAGACTACTAGAAATTCCGCAAAGCGATCTTGATCAGATTTTGCAGTGGCGAGGTCGAATGTTGCAACCATGCCTTTTCAGTCGGTGACCGCTTAGCGGCAATTAGACGTCACGCATTTTCGACAAAAGGTCAACCCCGCTCGGTTGAGCGCTCTGCCCTCTCCATCGCGTCGACGATCCTCCTCATGCCATCGGCAAGGTTCGAACCGAAACCGGCCTGAACATGGTTCACGAATGCCGTTGCATTGTCGCCCGTGAGAACAATACGTTGCGTGATCCGTGTTCGGTAGTTGGAGACAGCGTCGAACAACCATTCGAACGCTATCACGGCCCCATCGAGGGGCATTTCGATGGTGAAGGCTTCCCCAGGACGAACGTCGCGAATTTGCCAACGCAAAGGTTCTTGTCCCGGAAGGAGGGTTGTTCCCCAGGAATCCGTGGCGAATGGCCCATCGAGCTGAAATTGGGCAGGCGGATCGTCCCAGTTCTGAACATCGGTCCGCCAGTTCCAGGCGAACGATGGACTGACGTCGGCCACAACTGAAAACTCAAGTTTGCAGGCCACGTTGTTCATGACGAGCTACGGTCGGCGCACTGCCCGGCGCACCTGATGATAACTGTTGCCATCAGGCCATAGCACTCAAAACCCCCGCCGGGGGATTCTGAGTGTAATGGGGAGTGGCTGTTGAAAAAGTCACTGATGGGAGCGATCTAGTGCGGGCTGGCGTGGGTGGCCGAGTTGCTTTTCTTGTTTAGGGAGTGACTGCCAGCGGGGTTGTGGGTTGACTGAGGAAGCGCATTAGTCGCTTGATGTTCTGAGCTGTTGCGGCTAGGAAAAACTGCTCTCGAACAAACTTCATGCGGCGTAAGCGCAAGCGGCGCAGTCCGATCTGATTCTTCAGTTCTGCAAACAAAGCCTCGACTTTCTTTCGTCGTCGTTGTGCCTTGGAAAACTCGGGGGTGTTCGCTAACTCCCGTGTGCGTTGTCGTGCCGACTCATGGATGTGAATGGTGAGATATTTATATCGTCCACTGTGCATTGCGCTTTTTGTGAGCATGCTCCGCAGCGTTTCGCGCTGCCGATATAGGCATGGGCACGATTGCGAACGTTCAAGCCGACATAGTTCAGTTGCTCTCCGGCAGGACAACGTTAGCTGTTGCTTTCGGGCTGACTCGCCGCTGAAAACAAAATAGTTGCTGGCTGGCCTTTCATAATTTTTCGCGGGCCGAAGGCCCTGAATGACATTTATCGCCAACAACGAGCTTCGACGCTGCTGTGTTCCGTTCAAGTTTTGGTATAGGCACATCCCCGCGAGCGCTATCAGAAACGAAGTCATGCTGACCCACTACCGGTATTCAGGTAATCTTCATGCAGCGACGCTTAGTATGGTTGGTTGGCGTGTGCTTTTCTGCGCCGAGAATTTGGAAACGAGATTAAGGTTACGTGCGGCGACACCTGATTCAATTCGGCGCGATGCTGATTTTGACGGCTTGCATCGGCGGTCATGTCTCAGAGATTTTCGATCATTGGGACAACACGTTCCAGACGGGCAATGATATTGAATCCAGCACGATCATAATGGCGTTGATCGTCGGAGCGGCTATCGGACTTACCCGCGTTGCCGCTATGACCCTCTGCGCTGCGTCGGGAACACGCCTTTTGCCCTTGTTCGTCACTTGCCTTTGCGCATCAAGTCCAGCCGTATCTATCAGTCACTCTCCACCCCAGCCTCTCCGAATCTGATACGTCCCGACATCACACAGAGGTTAGCAGGTGTGATCCATCCACTCTGGTTGATCGAGGACAAGTATGTTTTTGTTGGCGCGAATACGATGGCTCAGTTTGCCATTTGAGGGTATAGCCATCCTTACCGTTGCCCTTTCCTGTGCAGCACAGACCTCCAGAGTGGCGGGAGCAATTCAGGGAACTGTCGTTGACCGAACTGGCAGCGCTGTTGCCGGAGCGTCGGTTACGCTGCGGAATCAAGGTACGAACCAGAGGCGCACGATTTCAACCAATCCAGAGGGTTCCTTCCGTGCGGGCGAGCTTCCCGTGGGCCAGTACGAGCTTCGTGTGCAGTCGCTCGGTTTCTCCCCATACGTGAACAACGCGATAGTTATCTCCATCGGAAGGGTCGTTCAGCTTACAGTTCAGCTTGCTCCCGCCACAGTCCAGCAACAGATCACGGTTTCGGAACAGCCGCCACCGATTGATCCGACCCAGACCACCGAAGCGACCACAATCGGTCATGAACGAATTGAAGAGTCCCCCGTGGTCAGCCGAAATTACCTCGACTTCGTGCTTCTGACCCCCCAATTGACTCGTTCGAATACTCAAGGCGCCACGGGTGGGAAAAGTGCCCTCGCTGACAGCGGGTTCACCTTCGCAGGTCTTCGCTCGCGCAGCAACAGCCTCTACATCGACGGTGTTGAGAACAATGATGACTTCGCGGGTTCCGCACGAACGGAACTATCTCCTGAAACCGTGCAGGAGTTTCAAGTCGTCAATAATGGCTTGTCTGCAGAGTCGGGGGGAGGCGCGAGCGGTCCTATCAACGTGGTAACCAAGAGTGGCGTGAACACTCTCCACGGTGATGCCTTTGTGTTTATTCAGAACAGTGCTTTGAACGCCAGAGACCCGCTTACCAATGAGACGGAAGCACCCAACCTGAACCGATTTCGGGCAGGACTGTCTGCTGGCGGACCGATTGTTCGGGGTCGCACCTTCTACTACTTCGCTGGCGAACAGGAAGGCGCACATGGGGACGATAGCTCGCTAATCTTACCTGCCGTCGCGAGTGAGGTCAACGGCGTGCTAGGCTCTGGAGCGTTCCAGAGAATCACAACTCGCGCCATCAATCCTGAATTGTTTCGGACGGCACGTGCCGAGACCGAGGTCTCCGGTAGATTGGATCATCACATCGCGGACAAACACTCACTCTTGCTGAAGTACGCCCTGACCAACAACCGCGAGGCGGGAGATGCTTTCAATACCGGAGGGCTTGTCGATCCCAGTGGACGCGGAAGCAGCTTTACCGAGGATCAGGGTGTGACAGGCTCCCTCACTTCAATTCTCAGCAACACCGCCCTCAACAGCGTTCGATTTCAGGTGAGCACCCGTAGAGCAGTGCTGCGAACAACCGACCAAATAGGACCGGAAATCAGCATCGCCGGTTTAGTCGATTTCGGTCGCCCTTACGACGGCAACGACAGAAGGCGTGAGAACCACTATGAGTTGAGTGATGTGGCATCCTCCGCGCAAGGTCACCACCTAATCAGCTTCGGGGAAGACGTGGACTGGATACATGAAAGCGTTTCAGCTTACCACGGTTTTGGGGCAGTCTACATCTTCCCGACTCTCGAATCCTTTTTGAACGGGCAACCCGATCAATATCGACAAGCGTTCGGTGACCCCAACACCAATTTTTCAACGCCCAAGTACTCTGGATTCATCCAAGACCACTGGACGGTTACCAAGAGTCTCACGATTGATGCGGGGATCCGCTACGATTTTGAACACCTGCCCGCGCAGTTCAAGGCCGATACGAACGACTTCGCTCCGCGAATTGGGGTTGCTTACAGCCCGTCACCAAACTGGGCACTGAGGACCGGATTTGGGATTTTCTTTGACCGTTATCTGCTGGCTGCAGTTAACCGTGCTCTTGAGAAAGATGGCGTCCAAGGGTTCGAGCAGGTGGCCTATGGGCAAGCAGCGTCCCAAATCTTCCAGTCGGAACTGGGCGGAAGCTCCGCGACGCCCCTTCCCACGATTCTTCCGTCGATCTTCACCGCCGACCCGCATTTGCAGACATCGCGCAGCGAGATTGCCAGTGCCGGAGTCGAGCATCTGCTTAGCCCAAACCTCACCGCCAGCGCAACGTTCGTGTTCGCGCGCGGTGTGCGGCTTTCGCGTACACGGAACGCGAACCTTGTGCCGCCAGTTCTGCTCACGCCGGACAATGCCGCCAGCCTCGGAATTCCTAATCCCTTTCCTCAGCAGATTGGAAGACTTGTATTTTCGCCTGCACGGCTCTCACCCCAATTCGGCGACATTTATCAGTGGGAAAATCATGTCAGTTCGGTTTATGACGGCTTGTCGTTATCCCTGAACCGAAGGCTTTCAAATGAAATCGAGTTCTCTGGGAATTACACCCTCTCTAAAGCGATTGACGATGCTTCCGACTTCAACGAGCAACCGGAAAACCCCTACTTGCTTCCATCTGAACGGGCGTTGTCTTCCAACGACCAGAGGCATCGGTTCGTATTCAGCGGGACTTTCGATCTCCCGTTCGGAGATGAGGATGTGGGCAAAAAGCCCAGCGGGGCAATCGCTAAGTTGTTTGGCAACATTGAAGCGGCTCCGATTTTGTCAATCGGAAGCGGTCGACCGATCAATCCTCTGACTGGCTTCGACGCCGATCGTAGTGGCGCACTTCCCTTGTCTTCGCGTCCTCTCGGCTTTGCCCGAAACTCGCTGCACACTAGCGCTCAGGTGCAAATTGACTTGCGTCTATTGAAATTCTTCGAAGTTGGCGAGCATGGGAAGCTGGACTTCGTCGTGGAGTCATTCAACCTTCTCAACCATACCAACGTGGCTGCTCTGAACCAGTTCTATGGCACCGGGAGTTCGCCCCTGGCGGTGTTCGACACGGCTAACAAAGCGGGAATTCCGAGGCAATTGCAGTTCTCGGTTGATTTCGAGTTTTGAAACACTCGGTGACGAAAAATCCCCATTTTCACTCATCGACCTGGGTCGAGCGCTATCGGTTGACTTCCCCTCAGAAGGACTACAATTTTGAGCCAAGGAGGCCAGCCATGTCCCAGCGCAGACTATTGCTGTTCACATTAGTTACAACGATTGCCGCTTTCGCGGCTGTGAGCACGCTAAGCGTGCAGATCAGGGAGTACGAGGTGCCGACTCCAAAGTCGCGACCACACGATCCGGCCCTCGCGCTTGACGGCTCGCTTTGGTACACGGGACAGGGAGCAAACAAGCTCGGTCGGCTCGATCCGAAAACTGGGGAGTTCAAAGAATATCCGTTGAGGACGGCCGGTTCCGGGCCGCACGGCCTGGTCGCGGATGCGGTGGGGAATATCTGGTTTACGGCAATCTCGGGAGGCTACATTGGCAAGCTCGATCCAAAGTCTGGCGAGATTACTGAATATCGCCCATCTGGTGCCGCCGAGATCGACCCGCATACGCCCGCATTCGATCACGATGGCATTCTGTGGTTCACCAACCAAGAAACGAACTTCATCGGGCGCCTCGATCCCAAAACTGGCAAGATGACTCTGACGAAGGTGCCGACGCCGCACGCTGTGCCCTACGGCATCGTCATCCTGCAAAACGACACGCCAGTTTTCTGCGAGTTCGGGACCAATAAGCTAGCCACGATTGACCCTAAGACACTGACAATCCATGAGTA
>DASRRV010000195.1:0-2983 GCA_035695545.1 Candidatus Sulfotelmatobacter sp.
GTTTCCAAACCAGTAAGTGTAGTCGACCCCCGCGCAGATCGTCAAGAAAATGGAGGGGCAGCTCACAGAGCGGGGAAAAGTGATACAGCCTGCGTAAGAACGCCCTTTCGCTTTTTGAAACGACGTGGAAACGGGAGCTCACCGATCATAGAACCTCACCGGACGATTCCCCAAGTTTCTCAGCCAAGGTGTTGTCTTTATCTTGAGGAAGGCTGACAACGGTCCTTCACGGAGTGGTGAACTCTATTCTGCTACGTGTCAACTGTCAAATTCGGATGATAGATGTGTGGACGTATCTCACATTTCACAACGTCGCGAGCCGACGACTGGGGGTACAAAGGAGATTCCGGTTAATATATTCGCGGAAAAGTTGGGCCATGAAAAACTAACTTTCGACGCGCAATCCTGCGACACGGTGAGCTGAAATGAAGAACTCGATCCGAAACGTAATTGCGAGCGGCTTCCTGCTGAGTTTTTGTTGGGCAAGCGTTTGTATTCTGCAAGCGCAACAATCGGGGAGCGCGACCACGGAACAGAACCTTAAATTCCAACCGCAACTTGTGACGAAGACTGTGAGCGTCATCAATCCCCCGGCTCGTGGGTCTATAACGACAATACTCAAGGGGACGGAACTAGCGCCGAACGCGAGCGGGCAGGCTAAATTGGAAATGAAGGATGTTGAAGTCGCGGTCGAAGCGCAAGGCAACGGATTGGGCCCGCCGGGAAGCTTCGGAACCCAGTTTGAAACCTACATGGTGTGGGCCATTACGCCAGCAGGAAAGACGTTAAAATTGGGAGCGATGAATGCCAAAGGGAACCGGTACGAGTTCAAGACGAAGTCTGCTGTGCGCACCTTCGCGATCGTGGTGACTGCTGAGCCGTACCAGGAGGTAGTGCGTCCGGCAGATACGATCGTGCTGGAGGTTCCCGCAGGAGGCGAGACGGTCGCCGCAAGCTGCGAGTTTCTTAAAGGTGGCTACGCACCGGTTGCATATCTATTCCAGCCGCTCGATACAGGTGCCGCTACCCTCCGCAAATTGTGCAAATGTACAATGCCCGGCGTATCGCGACGCTTGCCGGTGCCAAGGGGAACGAGAATTTCCAAATAGCAGACGAGTTGTTTAACTCTGTCGTCTCAGCCGCGCAGCTACAAAAGAAATTTACGGATGTAATGCTGTCGCAAGCGATCAGCGCGACCACGTATTTCGAAGCGGCGCGCGCGAAGGCACTACAACATCTGATGCGATAGCTCTGACATTCACATTTCTCGCCCCAAGAGCTTAGGTGAGGAGATTGCAGTTTTGCTGCTGTTCCGACCGGTCAGGTGCCACGATTGTATGCGCCGCTTCTTCCTCCCGCTCTTTGGGCGTACCCTTCCCGCTCCCATCAGTACCATGCGTTCGCGTAGTCCCGCACAAGTGGACTCTCTAATTGAGAAGACAGAAATTGAGAAGACAGACCACCGTGCAGCCTGAGCGGTGGACGCAGCCGCAGCGATGGGACCAAGGTCTAATTGTTCCTTGGAGCAAGGAGTCATATAGTTCAACGGGTTACCGTCCGAATAACAACATCGCCGCCAACTGTACCTGGCCGGAGAACTCGCACCGCTCAACCATCCCAAGTTCTTCGCTGCCTGGCTGCGTCCGCTCTTCCGCAAAGATTGGATCGTCTACTCCAAACCACCCTTCGGCGGACCCGAGTACGTGCTGCAGTATCTCGGCCGCTATACCCATCGCGTCGCCATCTCTAACCACAGACTGGTTTCATTCGACGACGGCCAGGTTACCTTTCGTTGGCGCGACTCCGCTCACAACAATGAGCAGAAGCTGATGTCGCTATCGCGGGATGAGTTCTTGCGCCGCTTCCTCCTTCACCTGCTCCCCAAGGGTTTTGTCCGCATCCGCCACTTCGGCTTTCTCGCCAACCGAAGGCGCCCCGCCCTGCTGCCACGATGCTTCGCCGCTCTCCACGCCACTCCACCGAAAAACGAATCGGACACGTCGACCGCTCCTACAGCACACCCGCTGTGGCGCTGTCCCAAGTGCGGCGCACCGATGGCCGTCGTCGAACGATTCACAGCGGCTCAACTCCAACTCCGTTCTCCACCACTCCTGGCCGCGGCTGCATGAAATCACACGCCCACACACCGCACTGTCGACGCGCTTCCGAGCGTCTCGCCGAAGTGTGTCTCCGTCGGCGCTCAACACCTTCTCCTTGCCACTGCGTAGGATCCCTTCAAACGCCACTTGGCCGTCGCCCATGCGCCTCGGCTCCTCCGCCACGGAACCTTGACACCCCGACAACTTCTACAAACCTCGCTCGCTCCATTCAATTTGCATAAGGCCCGCGTCCGCCGCGCCAGCGGCTTCCTTCTGACGGCTTTTTCGAACGCGACGCCTCACACCTTCTTTCAGCCTTGAGCCCTCAGCCCGGCATCGCGTCCGAAAAAGCACTAGCGTCAGCCAACAATAAGTTAAAGTACGGCCATCGGACCATAGAAGGTCGGCATCGGGTCAGATGACCTTGCGCACAGAATGTTTCAAGCGATTATCCTAAGAGTCGCTTTAAAACTATGGATTCCCCATGAAAGCGATCGCTTATCACAACTTCGGTTCACCCGATGTTCTTCAATGTGAAGACGTTGAGAAGCCTGTTCCCAAGAGCAATGAAGTCTTGATAAAAGTCCGCGCCGCTTCCGTAAATCCGCTTGACCGTGGCGAGTTGAAAGGCGTGCCGTTCATCTTTCGCATCGTGCTGGGGCTGCGCAAGCCGGAGGCCACGCGGCCAGGCCGGCCAGGCATTGATGTGGCCGGCCTGGTTGAAGCAGTGGGCAGGAATGTAACGCGGTTCAAACCCGGCGACGAGGTCTTCGGGGTGTGTATCAGCAACCCGCACAATTCCGGCGTCAAAGTCTGGGTCCACGAGCAGGGAGCCTTTGCCGAGTATGCGTGTGCTCCCGAGTCGACATTGGTCCTGAAGCCGG
>DASRRV010000196.1:0-2029 GCA_035695545.1 Candidatus Sulfotelmatobacter sp.
GGCATCAGGGATGCAACCGCAATAACGAGCGGCAGAATACCGGTCGAAGAGGTGAGAAATCGATGGCTCATGCCAACCTCCTTTTTCACTTGTTCGGCTGCTTGCGCAAATGTCCGTACATAAGCTCTTCCACAAACTCCACGCACTTGAATTCCAGCAGTTGAGCGTTTTTCTCCAGCCGACGATAGAGTGGCATGCTGATTTTCCAGGGCCGTGAGAACACTTTCGGATCCTCGATGTTGGCCTCGTAGCTGAGAGCGTCGGGTGTGAGCGGCGTGTAGCGTTCAACGACGTGCAACGCGTCGCTATGGAAGTTACCGGACCGATCAAACCAGGTCTGGTCGTTCATGCTGGTCACGTCGACGACAAGCGCATCGCCGTCGAAGTGGCCGACGGAGCGGCCCATCCAGCTGTCGTCAGGGCTTGGAGGCGCCTCGTCCATATAGATGGTGCGGGTTGCGCCGGCATACTCATAGGCGATCAGGATGTACTTCGGAGTTTGAACGATCTGGAAGGGATAAGGCATATAGGTGGCGCGCGGCACGCCGGGCAAGTAACACTTGACTTCGGGATCAGCGGTCAAGCGGTTCTCAAAGTTCTCTTTCTTTTTCACCGCCGCTTCCGGCAGATACGGAATCTCATTGCCTTCGACAACGCCAAGCCCGGCAGGAACGGCGCCGATCGCACCGAGCGCAAGAACCCCTCCCGACCGTGCCGCATGATCCTGGAGGTCCCAGTTTGCAGTGTTGAGGGCCTGCCAGATCCCATTGAGGTCAGCTTTGCCATCCGCGCTGCGCCGTGGTTGATAGACTTGGGCCTCGCTCGCTGCGGGGAGTGCGCCAAGCTGGAAGGCGGCCATCAAGGCAATTAAAGCGATCGCAAAACCCGCGCCTCGCAACCGAATGCGCATCTGTGCCTCCTCTTTCAACCCGCCGTCCGGGCATGTGACGCAGCTGTGGCCGCCGCCTTGGCGTCGCCACCGCCCAGCGAGGCCCAGCCGCCGCTGTGCACCAGCTTGCCGTCGACGTCGAAGTTCTAGCACAGACGCCCCAGGTCGCGCGCCCGCACCGACTGAGGACCGTTGACGAACCACTCCAGGCACAGCAGCCTCTGCTGTATACCCTAGCGGCGAGGCCACCGGCCCATCGATACGGGTGAAGGAGTTACGGCACTTCGATTGATCGAATCGCATTCGATTCCTCACCTGCTAGTGCCGAGAGGCAGGATATCGGATTGCCGAAGGCCAGTCAGGGAATTGTGCAGCTTATTTTTTATCTGAGTCCAGACGAAACTGCTGAGCTCATGATCCAGGCGAAACAAGCGGTAGTCGTTCAAAACGCGACCGAGCAAGCAGGCTTGAAATCAGGTCGAGACGCATCGCGAAAATCGCCCCTCCGCCTTTTAGCTCCATACGCAGGAGACCTTCGGCCGCTCTGGTCGCGGTATCAACATCGCCGGTCCTGTATACCGCAAAGCGGTCCACATGCGAGATCGGGATGTCCGGAAGAGCACGGTCGCAATTTCCGTTGTTGCTCGCTGACTGAATAGCTGATCACCAGTCACGGCGTTCTCCAAGCTCGGACTCGCGCAATCGGGCGCGTTTTCCCTACACAGCTGTGGCACTTTTGGCGCACTGTATAAAAAAGTGTCATCCCATAACAATCTATTCCCTCTCAGCCGGTAATGATCGATAATGTTCGAAGCAGGGGGTTGCCATGGTACGGGTAGACCCAGGGGAAATTCACACCGAATTGATGTCGGTGTGCAGGCATGCAATGCACTGAGCTGGCGGCGACTAAGCTAAGCAGCATCAACTGCCGTCGAGTGAAGCGGCTTGTGTTCCAATGCTTCGTCGGGGGATCGCACGCCCGCTACCCCAATCATGCTACGATAGTGATCGAGCACAAAAAGGCGAATGGCTGACGAGAGATTACCGTGGTTGCGCTCCGAGTCGATTGCTGACACCATTTCGGACAATGTCCTGTCGCGACGCGAAGCAATGTCTTTAAGCCCTCTCCAGAACGCATCT
>DASRRV010000197.1:0-4105 GCA_035695545.1 Candidatus Sulfotelmatobacter sp.
GATCTGTGCTGCCGGGCCGGCAAAAATCACAACATCGGGATCAACCGGTGTCTCGCCGAGCGGCGAGTAAACCACTGCACCGGGCATCTTAGCGAGTTGCGGGATGCCGGGGACTTCTTCCATCTTGATGTAGCCGATGTCCGTCATGAAAGAAAGCGTTTGTTCGAGTTCTTTGGCGCGCTCCGGGGGCAGCGGAATATTGTGAGTGTGACTTCCAACCGCGCAGTTGTAATGATCGGAGGGCACGGTATAGAACGTCTTTCCGGTGGCGGCAATGCGCCAAAAACTGCAGCCGGAAGGCTCTGCCCCTTCAAATTTCGTGACACCTTGTGGAGGAGTTTCCAGAAATTTCACCGCTACCGGACGTTTCTTCAAGCTCAGTGATTTTGAAATCTTCGTCTCGACGCTGCTGTACTGATTCATCGCAGCTCCATAGGCATGAGTGATTGCAGCTTTTATCCTAACCTGAATTCGAAAAAGGCGAGATCGAATACGCGGAAAATCTTTGGGGGGCACAGCTTAGTGCAGAAGATGGAATTCTATGCTGATGTCTTCATCAGTTTCGATGGGTTCTCCATTTCGGAGTGCGGGTACGTAGCGCCAGTATTGAGCGGCGCTAAGCGCTGCCGACGTGAGCGACGCTGGGCCGCTGATGACCCTTAGGTTTTTTACTCTCCCATCCTGTCCTACGGTTGCGCGAATTTTTACTATGCCCTCCACGCGCTGCTGCAACGCTTCTTTAGGGTAGAAAGGCTCCACGCGATAAATTAAATGTGCCGCCACGAGACGATCCGCAGGCGGCTGCGTTCGCGGCGCTGCGGTCGGGTTCGGCATGATGGTGGCGTGGATGGCTGGAGCGGTGGCATTTATTGGCGCTGCCGGAGGAGGTGTGACTGAGATTCCATTTCCACTCGCATTCGTAGCGGAGGATGTTTCCGAATTAGTTTGCACAGTGGGCCCATCTGCCTGCGGGTCATCGCTACCCTTTTCAGACGAATCCGCATCTTCACCGCGAGTTGGATCGGCGGCAGGCGTTCGGTGCGACGGTGCATCGAGCGGCGCCGGCTTTCCGCGGGTCGATTTCTCACTGTGGTTTTGACTCTGCTTCTGACCGGGCGATGTCGCCGTGGGAACAGGTTGATCGGTTAGTGCGGCCTGTGCGGCGGCGTTATCGCCGGAATCGGCATTGTGTGGTGAATGCATCGCCACACTTCGACCCACGACAATGCCCAGCCCAAGACACCCCGCGGACAGCAAAAGGCATAATGCCAACAGGCCTACAAAACTGCGCAGATTCCAACTGCGCTCTGATGGGGAAGTCTTGAGCTCGTCTTTCGGCGCTTCCAGTCGCGCAGTTGGCAGCCGAGACGATGTGCCAGGCCGGGCCACGCTTGAAATGGATGTTTCGGCCGGCAGCGCTGAAGCCGCAACCAATCCGGACATGGGAGCCGTCGCTACTGAATGCTCGTTCAGATTGGCTTTGGCGCGCCAAGCTTCCGCTGTTGAGGCGGAATTCAAAATGGAGCCGACGCTGTCTTTGGGGCGCAACCTAGTTCCCGGCACGCTCTGGGGACCCAATAGTTCGCGCGTTTTTTTGACAAAATCTTCGCCCTGGGCAGCGCTTGGGCCAGGGTCGAACCGGTTTTTAGATCCGTTTGCGTTCTCGGTCGGAACGACCACGTCCGAACGCTGCATGGAACTGAGCAGCTTGTCGCTCGGCAAACCAAGCTCTGGATCGCGTCTGCGGTATTGCAGATCGCCATTCGGAGATGAATTCGGAGACACAGGGCGCTGAGTTGGGCGGGCAGCGATCGAATTGGATTCTAAGGGTTGTTTGCATTCTGTGAGGAGCGACTCTGCACTTCGAGAATCTGGGCCCGTTATATCTGTGGTTGGTTCGTCGCCCGCTAAGATTGCAGCCAAATCCACAGGAGCAACTCGTTCCTGGACGGGCAAGGACTCCGTAGTCGTCCCCGGACGGGCGGCAGCTCGCGGGCTCTCTCCAACGCGATCGATCCCTGCGGGAATTGACGACCATTCGGAGACCAAGTTTGTCCATTTGTCCGCGCGAGGCTTCGCTCGCGTTGATGGCGGTTCGGCGGCCGGTTTTTCCCTGGCGATATAGAGCGGTTCCAGGTTTTCCAGCGCGAGCCATTCTTTTATTTCCAGCCGGACTTCTTCAGGCAAGTCAATGAACTCAACGCCAGCTTCCTTTTTCGTATCGCTCATCCACGCGACTTTGGCTCTGGCTTCGAGTCGCTTGCATGATTTGTGTAGCTGGAGCCGAAGGTCAACGGTGGGGTCAGGCGGCAGGACGCTTACCGCATGGACGGCAAGCCCGCTCTCACTAATATTCAAGACAATGCCGCCGTTATCGGCGCCGATATCCAGGTAGGCTAGCGACTTGACCTGGTGGCGCACACACCGCCGCCTCTCGAGTCCGTCGAGCGAACTTCCTGTCTGTGTCGGCGTCATGGTTTGCACGTGGGCGTGGACGGGCTTCCCTAGCCTTGCCGAATGTTGCCTGATTCTACGTCTTTAGTGTCCTCACGTCACGGGACGTTTCGGGCAAAATGTGGTTTTTAATTAGGTATTTTATTTAATGGCGCTTACGGCCTTTCCTATTACAGCGACTTCCCCCCATCCCCGCGCGAACGTTACAGCAAATAAGCGCCCAGAACGACAAATTTTGGCGCTTAACCCTAAACTTTTGTTTAAAAAGGATTTAAAGAGTCTTGGTGCTTCGCGCGGTAGTGATTGCTTGCTTCGAGCGTCTCTAAACGGAGACAGATTCAACGCCCGTGGAATCAGCGAGGATACACTTTTGTAGGCGATTCGATCCTGAACGAAGACCGCTGCTGGGCAGCCATAACTTTTCATTCGGATCGCAGCGCTTCCGTTATATCCATCCGTGCGGCGCGTGCAAGTCCGGCGTCGGCGCCATATGTCACACCTTGCGTTTTGCGCGCCTGTCGGTTTCGCGGGCGCAGCAGGTGTTGCGTCAGTTGCCTGAAATCAGCCGCGAGCAGGATAGCCCCCGGAAAAGTTAGACGAAAGAACGTCAAAAAAGGGTGGCGCGCCCGCCCCGATTCGAACGGGGGACCCTCTGCTTAGAAGGCAGATGCTCTATCCAACTGAGCTACGGGCGCACGTTGGACGTTAATCTGATTCTACGGCATTTGCCATCGTTCCAAAAACCAAATCCTTCTCTTTCGGCCTTTACTGTGCCAAAACTGTGCCAAAACCTTCGTCCATGGGTAGATTCTGGCACAGAGTGCCCGTCATTTCGTTAGCTTGCCGGTTGAGTTTTTCCAGTGCTTCTCTTTTCATCTGCAACTTCATTTGCGAGTACTTCTTTAACACCTGAGCATCACCTTGCCTAAGCAACTGCGTAACCCACTCGTCTGTGACGCCGCCAGCGCTTAGTCGGGTAGCATATGTGGACCGCAGGTCATAGATTCTGAAGTATCGAATCCCCGCTCTCCGTAGCGTATTCCTCCATACGGTCTTCAGGGACTTGAGGTGCGTCGTTGAAACCCGGTCACTGGGAAAAAGAAAGACTCCACTCCCTGAAATGCTCATTTGGCTTCGAAATGCCTCCAATGCGAGCTTGGTCAACGGGACTTCGGAAATCCCATCCGGGGTTTTTGAATCGGGTATCCAAACAACAGCATTGGCTAGGTCCACTTGCTCCTTTTTCATTCGAAGTAATTTCTTGTAAATTCGCAAGCCTGTTTCCGTAATGATGCGAACCACGTTCCGCAAGTACTGCGGACCGTGGGATTCGATTCGTTGCTGCTCAGACCACGACACATAATCTGGGCGGAACAGTTTTTTTACGACCACTGGGAATTCCACTGTTGAACATGGATTCAAAGTAAGCAGCTTTTTTCGAACAGCCACGTTTAACATGCGCCGAAGTATCCTCAGCTCCTGATGAACGGTCGCCGGTTTCAGCAGGCCGCGTTCAAGATACCCCGAGGTCGTTTTGAAACGGACTCGCTGATGAAGCCGACCACGAAGATAGTGCTCAATCTCGTCTGTCGTAACCTCAACCAACCGGCGAGTCGCAAATGCCTTCTTCAGATGGTTGGCTGCTCGCATA
>DASRRV010000198.1:0-115175 GCA_035695545.1 Candidatus Sulfotelmatobacter sp.
TCCCAACGGGCTGAAGGGTGCTCGCATTGGAGTGGCGCGCAAGTATTTTGGTTTCAACGATGCCGTGGATGCGCTGATGGAAGAATCACTCGACGTCATGAAACGGCAGGGCGCCACGCTGGTGGATCCCGCAGACATTAAAACTCTCGGTAAGTTTGACGACACAGAACTGGTGGTCTTTCTCTATGAATTGAAGGCCGACCTTAACGCCTATCTTGCGCGGCTAGGGTCCAGCGCGCCCGTGCGTACACTGAAAGACATCATTGAGTTCAATGACCGAAATCGGCAGAAGGAGATGCCGTACTTTGGCCAGGACTTATTCATCAAGGCGGAGGCGAAGGGCCCACTTACCGAAAAGAGTTATCTTGATGCGCTGTCGAAGAATCATGAATTGGCGCGAACCGAAGGCATCGATACCATTATGAATAAGCACCAACTAGATGCACTCGTTGCTCCAACGGGAGGTCCGGCATGGCTTACGGACTTGGTGAATGGTGATCACGTAGGCGGGGGCAGTTCGAACGCGGCGGCTGTAGCGGGTTATCCCAATATCAACGTGACCGCCGGTTCTATTTTTGGGTTGCCGGTGGGTATCTCATTTTTTGGACGTGCCTGGAGCGAGCCTACTCTGATCAAGCTGGCTTATGCGTTTGAGCAGGCAACTAAGGCGCGGCAAGCTCCGCGGTTTCTTACAACTGTAGGGCCATAAGTCGCCTTTTTCGTTTCATCACGGTTGCCGGCGAAACATTAGAAATTAAAATTTTGATTTTGGTTTGCCGTGGTGGTGAGCTGTATCCATGTTAGTCTGTTGGCTGTGAGGGGGTTTTAAATGACCAACCTGAATAAGGCAGTCGCCACCCTACAGAGTGAGTACTCTCGTCTGCAACGCGAAATGGAGAGAGTAGGGAAGGCCTTATCTGCCCTTGGTGGTACGAACGGGTCCAGGAGAGGTAAGCGAATCCTGAGCAAAGAAGCCCGTGAGCGTATCGCCGAGGCGCAGAGACAACGCTGGGCCAAAGTGCGGAAGGCCAAGCAAAGCAAGTAGCAGTTTTCGCAAGCACCGCAAAGGCCCTGTTCCTGACGTCTTGAATGGGGCCTGCGTGGTACATACAGTCTCCCCGGTTCGATTCCCGCAACAACATGCGCAAAGGCCCGCGAAAGCTCGAGCACTCGAGCCGAGAAGTATTGACCATCCTGCGATCTTCCATGAGGTTATCTTGCCTGGTGTTGTTCGGGATCAGTCCGTGTTTCGCGGGCTTGTTATTTGCACAAGCGCTTTCTCTTCAGACGCTCGTGACGCCATCCACGGTCGTTATCAAGGATGGGCATCCGGTCACCTTCGCGATTCATGCCTTTATCGAATTCAAGTCCCTGAACGATGCGTTTCCCTACGTCGAATCGCAAACTCAGCGATGGTCGAGTTCAGACAAGCTCGATCTCGCGGCACGGCAGCGTCTGGGCCGCCAGTTGGTTCACGAGGCAGTTGAGAGCCGAGTCATCTCGATGATCGATGAACGCCCGCTTGAAGTCCTGATCACCCACACGGCTGAAGAGTTGAAAAATGCAATCGCGAGGGTAAAAGAGCCACTGCCGCCCGGCTATCAGGAAGCTTTCCTCGACGTGCAGGAGAAATGGAAGCACTCCTTGAATTGCTGGAGCGCGTCGCCGTCGATTCCGGGACGCGTACTCTCAAACTGGTATCCCATCGAGGAAGGAATCGTGCTCTATGGCGCGACCTATGACTCGACGGAGCATTTCTGGCAGGCAGTGAAATATCACCCGGATATTACTGTCGCCCAGTTGCAAGAGTTGCTCAATGCAATTCAGAGGAAAGATTGGAAGGCTTGGCTGGCTCGCCTGGACAATGATCCCGACTTGTATCTGCCCAACGCCTACGCCGTGGAATTCCTGCGTCACAATCTTGCGAGCGAGCGGCTGCAGTGGTTTCGTGACCAGCTCGATGGGCACGGCTTGCGCGCAGGCGATCGGGCGCGGGCAGTGCAGCAGCGGCAGGGGAGTCTCTCACGATTCAGCGCATTCGAAGAGAAGGTAGTGTGGGGTGACTTAGCCGACCTTTTTCATCTCATCTATGTGTTCTCATCGGTCGAAGACCCGATCAGGAAAGTTTTGGCGGAGCATCATTTCGACGGGATTTACCTGGGGGATCGCATGCTGGTTTTCATCAGCGAAGACTTCCGCTCACTGATGTTCGAGATTTGGAAAGTTAAGTACTTGGAAATGCCGCGTTTTCGCGAGGTGATTGCGTCCATCCCAACTGAAGTACGGCTGGAGCACTTTCTTAACGACGGCGACTCTCCGGATATTCCGATACCCATCTACGTGGGGTATCTCAATCAGGTCAGAGAGATGGCACGCAGGCGGGCGCAGTAGGAAATTGTTGATTGTTGAATTTTGATTGTTGAATCAATACCTATGGATGTACCTTTGGATTTCATTCAACAATCAACAATCAAAACTCAACAACTAACTAAGTCCATCGGAACCATTTCAGGGCCAGACCGAAGGAAATTCCCCCCCAAAGAATCATGATCAGAATGCGCGGCCACTGATGGAGGAGTGGTGTGCCTTCAAGGATGCTGGCGCGCAGGGCGTCGTTGAGCGCGGTCAGCGGCAGGGCCTTGATGAGCGGCTGAATGATGGCAGGGAAGCGCTCGTAAGAGAAGAATACGCCAGAGAAGATCCACATCGGCATCATGACCAGGTTGATCAGGCCGCTGACGCTCTCGATCTTCTGCGCGCGGCTGGCGGTCAGCAAGCCGACGCCACCGAAGGTAAGCGATCCGATCGCGGCGATCAAAGCAATCGCTGCCACCGATCCCAACACGCGCATGTGGAAGAACAGCACGCCAAAGAGCAAGAGCAAGCCGACTTCGATGATCATCAGAATGAGACGGCTCGAAGCCAGTGCCATCAGGAAATCGGTGCGGCGCATGGGCGTGCCTACAAACCGTTTCAGCAGCTTGCGTTGCCGCATGTCGACCAGTGCGAATCCGATGCCCCACATGCCGGAGTTCATCAGGTTCATGCCCAACAATCCGGGAATGAGGAAGTCGATGTAGCGCGAGCCCGGCTCCGAGGACGTGACCGCGTTGGTGGTAACTGCATCCTTGCGACCTGCGGCGGCTTGCAGAGCCTCGTTCACCTCGGCTTTCGCGAGGACGCTCTCAGGGCGCGCGGGATCGTAGCGGTACTCGAATCCTCCGTTGTTGTCAGGTTCGATCACGAGATCGAACTTGCCGAGGCGGAATCCCTTGCGGGCGTCGTCGGCATTCAGCACCTGAATCTTGAAGGTGTCGTGCTGAGGCGAACGCGCGAGCAATTCCTGAGCGTCCTGCGAGCCGGAACTCTGGATGATCGCGACCGAAGCGGCGTCAGCGGGCTTGTTGCGGAAGGCGATGCCCAGGCCGAGCGCGAGCAGCATGGGGAAGACGAATACCCAGAAGACGACTTCCGGCTCGCGCTTGAGTTCGAGCATGCGGGCCATCAGAAGATGCCAATAGCCGGCCCAGCGTCCATTGCGCCGCTGAGGAGGTGGCGGTGTCTTCGTCGCTTCAACCGGAATTTCTTGTGCAACGCTCATGCTTACCTTCCACCAATCCCCGGCCGCGGAACCGGGCCTTCGGCCCGGGACAGCCGAGGACGGCTGTCCCTACATTTCAACGGTTGGGCTTCCACTTATTCAAGAACTCCAGCAAGACTTCTGGCGTGAGCCCGCGGGCGTCTTCGAACTCGCCATTTTTCTGGCTGACCACCAGCGTGCCGTTGCTCTCGGCAACCGCCAGCGCTGGAATGCCTTTGTTCAACGGAATTTCGTACGTCTGCACCAAGTCTGCGTTCTTGTGTTCGTCGGGCCCAAGATCGACATGCACGACTTCATAGTTGGCAACCAGGACCGGCGAGAGATCAGGGCGCTGAAACGCCAAGTCGAGCACGTGGCAGTCGAAACACCAGTTCGCGCCGAAGACCAGTAACAGGCGCTTGCGCGATTGTACCGCCTTCTCTTCCGCTTCCTTAATCTCGGCGTGAGCATCCGCGCTGGCCGGGTAGATGTTCTTGTTCATGTCCGACGGCTGTTTCAAGCGAGGAGCGTCGGTGCGTTCCACGCCAAGGAGTCGCCACTGGTCCCCTTGCTTCTGCCAGGTTTGATCGTCGGTGACGGTGACCGTTTGGGCGTTGGGGAGGCCTGACTGCACGTCGGCGCGGAAGATGACGCTCGCTCGATCTTGAAGAACGATCTTGCGCATAATTTCCACCTTCATGTCCTTGGCCTTGAGAGCAAGCCAGAAGGAGGTGTCACTCGCCGCGTCGCCCTTCACCAGCTTTACGAACACCTGAGCCGGAGGATCGGCGCTGTAGAGCGCGTTGAGGCTGGGCGCATCACCCGCCAAAACTGCAGTCTTCCATTGTTCGAACGGCGGGAACGGGGAGGTCGGGTCGGAAGGAGTCGTGTGGATGCTCTGCGCCCAACTGGCACATGTCATAGCCACGACCGCCAACTTGATTCTCAGATTCATCGGTACCCTTTCACTCTTTTTTTATTCAATCGCGTTTCATTCAATCGCGCTCAATCCTCGCGCAGATGGCGTCCCGTGAGCCTTACAAACACATCTTCCAGACTCGCTTGCCGCGTGGTCAGATGTTGCAGAACGCTTCCCTGCTTGTCGATCGCGTCGAGTAGTGCGGGGATAGTCAAGTGCGGTTGCTTCACATTCAAAGCGATAAGGCCGTCGTCCTCGCGCACCGATTCGACGGTGGGGAGATTGCGCCAAGTTTCGGTGTGCTTAGCACCAGCCGCACCGTTGCCACTCACCGAGAACTCCACCACATGATGTCCGCCGAGGCGCTCAATCAACTCTGCGGGCGAACCTTCGGCGATGATCTGACCGTGGTCTACGATCGCGAGACGATCGCACAAGCGCTCGGCTTCATCCATGTAGTGTGTTGTAAGAAGAACGGTGCCGCCGTCCCGCTGAAAGGCGCGGATGATGTCCCATAGCTGGCGGCGGCTTTGGGGATCGAGGCCGGTGGTCGGCTCGTCGAGAAACAGAATCTTAGGATTGCAGACCAGCGCGGTCGCCACCGCCAGGCGCTGGCGCTGTCCGCCGGAAAGCTTGCCTACCCATGAATCTGCTTTTTCGGTGAGTTCGAGTTGGGCGAGCACCTCGTCAGAAGATCGCGGTTCGCGGTAGAAACTGGCGAATAATTCGATCGTCTCGCGCACCGTGAGCTTTTCCGAAAGACGCGTCTCCTGCAGCGAGATGCCCAGCCACTCGCGCATCTCACGCTCGTTCTGCTGCCAGGTGTGGCCAAGAATGGAAACTTGGCCGGAAGTCGGTGCGAGCAGGCCTTCGAGGATTTCGATGGTGGTGGTCTTCCCCGCCCCGTTCGGCCCGAGAAGGCCGAAACATTCTCCGGCCTGAATTTCGAGATTCAGTCCGCGCACAGCCTCGACCTTGCCGTCATAGGTTTTGCGCAGGTCGTGGCATCGGATGGCGGCGGGCATTGGGTGATTCTATCGGAAGAGAATCGTCTTCGTCGTCTTTGAAAGTCGGTTCGGTACCGAGGACCATCGCCTGTCGTCGCTGGCGATTCTGGGTCGCACGATCAGCGTGCCAGTAGCGTCTTGACCAGAAGGCTCACCCGCTTCGAGCCGCCTTCCGTATTTTGCTGGCCGACTTCGGCGAACCCCAGCTTCATGTGAAAGGCCATGGAGTCTGGGTTGGCAGGAATGAGGTTTACTTCGCAGGTCAGGATTGGGGCAGCCGCCTTGGTCGCGAAGCTCTGAACGTCGGCGTAGAGTGCGCGGCCGATTCCGCGGCCTTTGTAGTTGGGTGAAACCGCGATGCGATCGACGTAGACAAACTTTTCATAATGCTCAGAAAACCAGCGGTAGTTTTCGCTCGGGTAAGCCTGGCCCGGTTGCAGCGCCATGAGGAAGCCGGCGAGTTCGCCATCGGCCAATGCGACACTGAAATAGGAACACTGCTTCGCGAGGGCGTCCAACTCTTCACGAGTGATGCTGGAGACGTCGGGGACCGCGCCTTCATTTGTGGCGCGGATGACCGCAAAGTCGCGGGGGTTCGCCGGCCTTATGACGATGGACATAGTCCTCACTCAACCAACTCCGCGGTGATTTTTCTAAACCATCATGGCAGTCGTGATCGCGGGCTCAGTTCGAAACCGTACTGTCAGCAGACCCAGTGGGCAGGAGCAGTTGCTCAACCTCTGGCCCACACTTGTAAAGCCACATCGCGGTGAGCGAGTAGCCGACGATTCTAATAACGAGATCAGATAGTAGTGTCGCAAGTACTGGGTGCTCGAGGTAAGCAACGGATCTGGATTGAAGTAGTGAAGAAATGAGTGCAAGCTCCCCGGTAAATAGGACGCTTCGTTTAGAGCCCACACAGTCAGAAGCACGGCGAGAGTACGACTAGCCAGCAGAACCGCATCTTTCCTCGACATGATTTAGCCTTTCCAGAAACAGTGCTCTGCTAAAATACCGCATCGCCGGATTGCTCTCCGGCATCTTTTCTCCATGCGCAGGCTTTCTTGTCTTCATACTAAGCGTGGCTTCACTTGACGGGACTTCCTCTAAGACGCCCGTGTGTCGTTTTACAAACTAGTGTAGTGCGTCATGCAGATCGACGTTTATTCAAGGAGCGGCGAGCGCGTTTCACTTTTTCCAGGATGTCGGTGGCGCGGGCGGTCCAGATGAACGGTTTGGGGCTTTCGTTGTGGCGGTCGATGTAAGTGCCGATGGCCATGATGAGTTCTTCCAGATCGCGGAAGACGCCGCGACGGAGGCGGTTTTGAGTGAGGTCGCGAAAGAAACGTTCCACCATGTTCAGCCAGGATGCGCTGGTAGGAGTGAAGTGCAGATGAAAGCGCGGGTGCCGAGCCAGCCAACGCTGCACTTTGGGGTGCTTGTGGGTGGCGTAGTTGTCGCAGATCAGGTGGAGTTTCCGATCGGCGGGGATCGTGTGGTCGATGAGGCGGAGAAACTTGAGCCATTCTTGATGACGATGCCGCTCTTGGCACAGGCCAAAGACCTCGCCGTTGGCCGCATTCAGCGCGGCAAACAGAGTGGCTGTGCCGTTGCGTTTATAGTCGTGTGTCATGGTGGCGCCGCGCCCACGCTTCAACGGCAGACCGGGTTGGGTACGATCCAGCGCTTGAATCTGGCTCTTTTCGTCGGCGCACAGCACCAGCGCGTGCTCCGGCGGGTTGAGGTACAGACCGACGATGTCTTCCAGTTTCTCCACGAACGCCGGGTCGTTGCTGATCTTGAAGGTCTCCACGCGATGCGGTTTCAACCCGTGTGCCCGCCAGATGCGCCGCACGCTGGCTTCGCTGATGCCGACCGCTGCGGCCATGGTGCGCGTGCTCCAGTGCGTGGCGTTGGCCGGCTGCTGGCGTGTGGTCAGAATTACGACGCGTTTGGTCCGGCGCGTGCCGATGGTGGGCTTGCGGCCTGGCCGGGGCGCGTCTTTCTGCAACCCCCCCACGCCCTGCGCCAGAAAACGCTTGCGCCAGCGAGAAACCTTTTTCGGCGTAATGGCCATGACGGCCGCAATTTCTTTGTCCTGCTGACCGGAGGCCGCCAACAGCACGATGCGAGCGCGTTCCGCCACTCGCACCGGCAGGGATCGGCTCCGGGCTTGAGCTTCCAGCACCGTCCGTTGCTCCGGACTCAACCTAATGGCAGGGGCTATGCGCATTCGCGAACGTCTCCTAACATCATAAGACGCGCGCAGATTGATAAAGGTTGTTACTTGTGACGCACTACACTAGTTCTCCTTTCGCAGTTCTCAGTTCTCAGTAACTGAGTGAGGATTCCGCCTATGACTCGCAAGCTCTGTGTATTGCTGCCTCTTTTCGTTCTGACCATCTCAGCTCTCGCCCAAGACTCTCGGCACTTCACTTTTCATTACGTCTTTGCCGTGAAAAATTTGCCCGCCGGCAAGAAGGTTCGTGTGTGGATTCCGGCGGCTCAGTCGGATGCGTATCAGGAAGTGAAGGTCGTTGCCGCCGAGGGCGACTTGCCGCTGAAGAAGACGCGCGAGTCCAAATGTGGCAATGAGATTTACTATGCCGAGAGCGCCAGCGCGACAAAGGCCGAGCTGCACTTCGACGTGGAATATGACGTTGTGCGGCACGAACGTGTTGCACTGAACCCGGCTGCGCATGTGGTCGCGGCATCATTGGCGAAAAAGGAACGCGATGAGGATCTGCAGCCGGACGCGCTCGTGCCCGTCACGGGGCTGCCCGCCGATCTGGCCATCAAAGTCACGCAAGGCAAAACCGATCCGCTCGAGAAGGCTCGCGCCATCTATGACTACGTCTTTACCACCATGAAGTACGACAAGACCGGCACGGGTTGGGGACACGGCGACGTGCTCTATGCCTGCGACGCCAAGAAGGGCAACTGCACCGACTTCCATTCGCTGTTTATTGCGATGGCGCGGTCGCAGGGCCTTCCGGCGCGGTTCGAGATCGGGTTTCCTCTGCCGCCCGACAAGCATTCCGCGGAGATCGCCGGATACCATTGCTGGTCTGACTTCTACATCGACGGTAGGGGATGGATTCCGGTCGACATTTCCGAAGCCTGGAAGCATCAGGAGAAGCACGATTACTTCTTCGGATCGCACGACGTGAACCGCGTGCAGTTCAGCATGGGGCGCGACTTGCGATTGAATCCTGCGCAGGATGGCAAGCCGCTGAATTATTTTGTCTATCCGTATGTCGAAGTCGATGGGCAGGAGTATGCGAATGTGTCGCTGGCGTTCTCGTTTACGGATGCGGGGACGGCGGTGGCGGCGAAGTGAACTCGGACTTCGGAAGGCTTCCGTTGAGCCCGGAGTCCCTTTCTTTCGCCCCTCCGGCGCTGGTTAGCACATGACGCTCATCCACCCCACGGCTTGCGCCCTTCGACAGGCTCAGGGCAGGCTGTGGGCTGCATTCTTTCGACGCTTCGCGGCTGGCTTGAACTGAACTACCGCCTGGATCGACAGACTCTTGTTTGGATCCCAAAAGTCAAATGCGACGAATGACGGGGGCCTCAGTGGTGGCCGGATATGGTCTCTCCGGGGCCCGGATTTCCTGGTGACTGTGGAATATCGGGCGGGGCCACCGGCGGCGTCGGGTTCACGCCGTCTGAGGGCTTGGGAGCGTTTTCCTGATCTTCACCCGGACGGCGCAGGCTGGGTGCATTGACCGGCCGATCTTCCTGCTCTTTCTTGGCTTCGGTATCTTTGTCGGGCTTTTCGAGGATGACTTCCTTCTCGGTGCGCACGATCTTCTCGCCGCCAACTTTCATGGTCTCGATGCGAACGACTTCCTCGCCCACGATGCGGACGAAATCGACGTCCTGCGGCGGGTCGCCGTAGATCCATTCTTCGTAATCGACGTCGCCATCCTTCTCGCGGACTTTTTTCGGAGGCTTGCCCTTCGAGTGCAGCACCATTTCCGAGTTCATCCCAACCAATACGCGATGGGCTTGGATGGCCTCTTTCACCTTCGGTTGCATGGTGTCGAGGTAGGCCTGCTCTTTGCTTCTAGCGTTGAAATCGAGCACGGGCAGGAGCACGTCGCGCAACTGCTGCGCGGTCATTTCCGGAACGTACTTGTCGAAATAGATGTCCAGATAGGTTCCGTGCGGATTCGGCTGCGAATCGTTCGGCGAAAGTGGGACCTCATTGCCGTTGGCGCCTGAAACCTGAATGTGCTGGTACCACTTCTTGCGGTGAACGGGGCCACCGTTGATATCGAAGTGAATGTGATCGTCCTTGATCTGCACGTAGGAAATATGCGCCGGGTCGCCGGGTCTCACGGCTGGTCCCCAGAGGGCAAGGGCTTGCTGTAGTTCGGCTCCGCTGGGCGTGGTCACGCCGTTTTTCAGCGAGATTCCCTTGGTGCCCATAGGGAACGCGGTGCGCGAGTAGACAATCTGGGTCTCAAAATCGCGGATGATTTCGAAGCGCGTTTGTTTCGACATGCGCGGGGCGTCGGCGGGAATAGGCGGAGCTGGAGCCTTTGGCTGCGATTGGCCGCCGGGTTCGGGCGGCGCTGCCTGGGTTGGAGGAGGAGCCTGTTTAGTGCTCTGCCCACACAGTAAGATTGAAGGGCTCAACAAAAGAGAAACGAACAGAAAGGACGCGCCGCGAAGACGTTCCATAAGGTACCCCAGGGCCGACTTTCCCTGAATTATAGCGCTGTCCCGAACCGGAAGAAAGACTTCGGGCGAGAAATCGAAGACCCCGACGATCCCCGTCTAATCTTAAGAAGACGATCCCTGTCTAAGAATGGGGTGGGGCCCGTTGAGACCGATCTCGCACTACGACCAGGATTCGTCCTTGCAGATCCCGCATCACCGCATCGGTCCACAAATGAGCATACCAATTGAAGTCGGTGGACACGCGGTGCCGACTGAATAGATGCAGTCGCGTGCCACCCTTTGGAAGAGGCTCCAGGAAGTATTCTCCGTGAAGGACGTCGAAGAATTGACCTCCCACGGTGACATGCTCGTCGAGGGTAGTTTGGGGAATCTGATGGGCGTCGGCATGGATGGAAAACCCGAGGCGCCGCTGCGGCTCCCAAACGTCAATGGTCTCAACAAACAAAACACCGCCTTCGAAAGTGGCCTGCCGGACGCCGCCTACGCCCTCGTGCGACAAGGTGGCCTCCACGGGGTTGGGAAATCCGATCGTATGTCCCCACGAAGGCGGCAGTTCGGCGCAGTCGATTCTTGGCACACGCGCAATCTGTTTCCAAACAACCTCGACTGGCGCCTGGATGTCGATCACGCTCTCGACCGTGCGCACTTCTCGACTGGCAAGAATCTGCTGCTCTACCGAGGAGACCAGTAGCGGCAGGATCATGACGCACGCCATGGGAAGGCGCATTCCTCCGCGCGAACGGCGCCATTGGATCCATGCGCCAGCGACTGCGCCCCCAGCCATGCCTGCGACCCAGCCAATGGGGGCCAACATTACGGCGCAGATGACTCCTTCCCACAACACGGCAACGGTCCCCAGGATCGCCAGCGTGACCGCGACCCAGGAAAGGAGCAGCCACATCCAGACGGGCTGCGGTTGCCGACGCTCAATCACGTATACCGTGATGAAACCAATCGCAAAGGGGAGAAAGAGGACAAAGCCCAGCGTCATGACCCAAAATGCCCGGCTCTCTGGAGAGATCTGGTTCCCAAAGCGGATCAGCATGCCGTAAGCTGCGCCGATCAAAACGCTCATGACGACCAACCAGATTCGCCGCCCCATACCATTGAGTTTCATGGAGATTCACTCTATAGCAAGGCGGCTGGGTGCGAGATTTTAATAAACGTTGATTGATTCAGCGGGACTGAAAATCTTGGCTGGCCGAAGCATTTGGACGACGCTGGAGACGAAGTGGCCAGCTAAGCCAGATTCAACGCCTTCTTGATCGTACCTTTCTCTTTTTGGATCTTCTCCTGCAGCAAGGTGATGGCGTAGATCAACTGCTCGGGGCGCGGCGGGCAGCCGGGGACGTACACATCAACCGGAATCACCTGATTCACGCTCTGCACCAGGGCATAGTTCTGGAACACGCCGCCGGAAGTCGCGCAAGCACCCATCGACATGACCCATTTGGGTTCGGGCATCTGCTCCCAGAGCTGGCGGATGACCGGAGCCATCTTGTTCGAGACGCGGCCGGCGATGATCATCAGGTCGCTTTGACGGGGCGACGGCCGGAATACTTCGGCACCGAAGCGGGCAATATCGAAGCGCGACGCGCCCATCGACATCATTTCAATGGCGCAGCAGGCCAAGCCAAATGTCATGGGCCAGATCGAACTCTTGCGCATCCAGTTCACGGCCGAATCCATGGTGGTCAGGATCAGGCCTTCAGGAGTGGGATTGCCAAAAGTCAGGTCCTTGACGACTCTCTTGCCGTCTTCGATGTCGATATAGGGGCCGAAGTTCAGTTCGCGGGACATGCAACTATTTTAAACCAGACATGTGGATCAGTGCTGTCGCAACCAGTGGTATGTGGCATCCAGGGTCGAAACTTCTTGACAAACAACGTTGTTGAGGTAAGCTCTTGCCAATCTTCCCCTCGGTTTTTCACTCGGGACCCTGTATTCACTCCGGAACTAAATAGTGCGGAATTGCGGAGCTTAGCAACTCGCGCTGCTGCGCGCGCCTGTAGGGTGCGCTCGGGACGGAGCGGCGCCCTAACGTTCCATCTTGAGGAGAAGATCATGAGTCCGCTACGTGCTTTCGCCACGGGGATGGGTGCGCGCCAACGGCAGAGCCACCTGCCTCCCATCACGGGACCAAAACTTCAGGTTCAAGCCGCGCGGGCGCCGCTGCCTGCATATCCGTTTCAACCACTTCCGCCGCCCAATGGGCCCGCACCTTTCCGATACGACTTGTCGAATTTGCTGACGGCCGATGACATCAACAAGATCACCGACGCGGGTGTGATCGTGTTTCACAGCGTCGGCGACACGGGCGACTTCCGTGGCGAGCAGATGGATTTCGTTTCAGCCATGATGACGCACGACTCCAATACGCTCGCGGACGACCGAAAACCGGCGTTCTACTATCACCTCGGCGACGTGGTGTATTTTGCGGGCGACATCATTGGCTATCCCGACAACTTTTACCAGACTTACAAAGATTATCCGGCGTTCATCGTGTCGATCGCCGGCAATCACGACTGCCAGCCCGACGATCCGGCGGATGGTCCGGGCGATCCGAACAAAACTCCGTTGGACGGATGGGTGCAGAATTTCATGGCGAAGGATCCGACCGAGCCGGGATCGAGAGAGATTCTTACCGGCAGAACTCGAATGGATTTGCCGAACGTCTATTGGACGTTCACTACGCCGTTCGCGACGATTATTGGCCTGTTTTCGAACGTGGGCGAATCGCAGGGCGAAATTCACCAGGATCAGATTGACTGGTTTCGCGGAGAACTCACGGCGGCCGATCCGAAGAAGGCTCTGATCGTGACGGTGCATCATCCGCCGTTTTCGGGCGACTCGGAGCACAGCGGCAGCAGCGCGGTGGACAAAGTGCTCGCCGCGAGCTTTCTGGCGACGGGCCGATATCCGAATCTGGTGCTGTCGGGACACGTGCACAACTATCAGCGCTTCACCAACGTTGTCGCCGGACCGAAGGGCCAGCTTCAGATCCCCTACATTGTCGCCGGAGCGGGCGGATACAAGAACCTCGGGAAGCTGCAGAAGATTAATGGGGCGTATCCCGATCCGACGAAGCCGTTGGCGGTGGGAGCCCGGCTTACGCTCGAGAGATATGATCACGACGATTTCGGATTTCTGCGGCTGGAGGTGAGCAAGACGCAGATTGTGGGAACGTATCTGTCGGCGCCTTACACCGTAGGAGCTTCGCAGCCGGTGGGCAGCATGGTGGAGAGTTTCACTATTGACCTCGCGAAGAATACGGTGACGACCAATGGTGGTGGCGGCGGAAAGAAACCAACCCCGCCGAAGCCGCCGAAGAAAAAGAAGAAGTCTTAAGGGTTGAGCACGATCTTGCCGAACATTTGACTCTTCTCCATGTGCTCGTGGGCCGCGCGGATGTCGTTAAGTGCGAAAGCGCGGTCCACCACAGGCTTCAGCCGGCCCGCGAACACGCGACTTAGAACTTCGTACAGCTCCCCCATTGTCCCCATGTAGGAGCCCAGCAGAGTCAATTGCCGCGCAAAAAGATGGCGCAGATCGATTCCCACGGTGGGGCCTGTCGTCGCCCCGCAGGTCACAAGCGTGCCGCCGCCCTTGAGAGACTTCATGCTCTCTTCCCACGTCGCGGGACCGACGTGCTCGATCACAATGTCGACGCCCTCTTTATTCGTAATCTTTCGAACTTCTTCGGAGATCTTCTGCTTGTAGTGGTTGATGCCGTGGTCCGCACCCAACATCCGGGCCCTCTCCAGTTTGGCTTCGTCGCCTGCGGTTGTGATTACGCGGCAGTGAAATAGCTTTGCAATCTGAATCGCGGCGATGCCTACGCCGGAGCTTGCTCCCAGCACGAGGATGGTCTGTCCCGGGCGCACGTGTGCGAGCCCGACCAGCATGTGCCATGCGGTCAGGAACACGAGGGGCACGCTGGCTGCCTGGTTGAAATCGAGCGAGTCGGGAATGGGAATCACGTTGGCCGCCGGAACGGCAAGCAGCTCGCAGTTGCCGCCATCGACGCCATTGCCGAGAACGGTAAACTCGCGGCACTGGTTTTGCAGACCTGACACGCACTTCACGCATTGTCCGCAGAAGTGCATGGGGGCGAGCAGAACCCGTTGTCCCGACTTGAATCCGGTGACGTACTCACCGGTCTCAACAATTTCTCCCGCGGTGTCGCTTCCCATAATGCGCGGCAGCTTTACTCCCGGAAGGCCTTTCCGTACCCACACGTCAACGTGGTTGAGCGCGCACGCCTTAACCCGGATGAGGACCTGATCTTTATGCGGCTGCGGGTCAGGCACGTCTTCATACGTAAGAACTTCAGGACCGCCAAATTGATGAATGCGAACGGCTTTCATATGCAAGTTCCTCGAAAGGAATTCAGGGACACTCAACCTACCACATCGTTCCAATTCTCTCCCAACCCCTTTAACCCCGAAGGGCACGAAGGTTCACGAAGGAAAACTCGGGAACGAAGCCTTCGTGGTTCTTCGTGGCCTTCGTAGTGAATGAATTTCGCTCTTCGGTCAGTGGCTGGCGCCTGCAGATGTAGAATCCAAACCGGGTAAGGATGACCCTCATGCCTATGAAACTGCTCCGCCGATTATTGCTTATATTCCTATCTTTACTCGTGTTGTTGGCTGCCGCCGCCGCTGCTCAAGATGACGAAGGACACGGCCCGCCGACGCTCGCCATCGGCTCTGTGGCTCCGGATTTCTGCCTTTCTGGCGTTGACGGGAAAACCCATTGCCTGAAGGATTACGCGTCGTCGAAGGTTCTGATGATTGCATTCATCTGCAATCATTGCCCGACCTCGCAGCTCTACGAAACGCGCATCAAGAAGATCGCGGAGGACTACAAGAACCGCGGCGTGGCTGTTGTTGGCATCGAACCGAATAATCCCAACGCCGTTCGTCTCGATGAGATGGGGTACACGGATGTAGGCGACTCGTTCGAAGAAATGCAGATTCGCGCGCTACACCGGCACTTTAACTTCGACTACCTTTACGACGGCGAAACGCAGAAGATCTCGAATCTATATGGCCCGACGGCGACTCCGCATATTTTCATTTTCGACGCTGACCGGAAACTGCGCTACGAAGGGCGGGTTGACAATAATCCGCGGGAACCGCTGGTCACGAAACAGGACGCTCGCCTAGCTCTAGTCGCTGTGCTGGCCGACAAACCCGTGACGGTGGCAAAGACTCCTTCGGTCGGGTGCTCTACTAAGTGGTTGTACAAAGAAGAAGGCCGCCGCGAGGAGATGGCGGAAATTGAAAAACTGCCGGTGACCCTGAAGCCGGTTTCACTGGACGATCTCCGGGCGTTGCGGAAGAACTCCACCGGAAAACTCCTGCTTGTCGATTTCTGGGCCACCTGGTGCGGACCTTGCCGGAAAGAATTGCCTGTGTTTGAAACCATGTATCGCATGTACGGACATCGGGCCTTCGATCTGGTCACGGTCAGCATTAACTATCCCGATGAGAAGCCGGGAGTTGAGAAGGTGCTGAAGGCGGAGCATGCGACGAGCACGAATCTGGTACTGGGGTCGACCGACCTGTATCCACAGCTTGCCGCCTTCGATCCTGACTGGAACGCGGCGGTGCCCTATACGTTGCTGATTCGTCCCGACGGCACAATCGCGTACAAGGTCCAGAGCGGCAGCGTCGATCCGCTGCGCCTGAAGCGGCTGATCATCGCCAACCTAGTCGACGACGACTACATCGGCCACCAGGCGTACTGGAAGACGGCGGTGGAGGTGGAGAAGTGACAGCGCAGTTAGAGCGTCCCCCTGAATAGCCGCTTGATTGACTGGCACTATCCGCGCATGGATAATCCCTAACAGACGCGATAGCCGGCATGTCATGGACATCTACGAACAAATCGTTCAGCTTCGGCATGAGGGACGCCGTGGGGCGGTCGCCACGATCGTCAACGTACGTGGATCGATTCCATCGTTCCGCACGGCAAAGATGCTGGTGCGCGACGACGGGTCCATCGTCGGAACGATTGGCGGCGGATGTGTCGAGGCCGACGTCTGGCAGGCGGCCCGCGAGGTGATGGAATCGGAGAAGCCGCGCACGTTGAAGTTCGATTTGAATCAGGACCCGAAATATGACACCGGCCTTGTGTGCGGCGGGACGCTGGAAGTTTTTATCGAGCCGGTGCTGCCTCCAGCATTACTTTATGTTTTTGGCGCAGGTCACGTTGCCTTCAATCTTTGCCAGACGGCGGCAGGAGCTGGATTTGACGTGATTGTGACCGACGATCGTTCCTCCTATGCCACCAAGGAGCGCTTCCCTGCCGCGCGCGAAGTTCACGCCCTCGAGTTCGATGAGGCGATGCAGAAGCTTGATCCGAACGAATCGTCGTACATCGTCATCGTGACGCGCGGCCATCGCGATGACATGCGGATTCTGCGTTGGGCGGTGCAGTCCCGCGCGCGGTATGTCGGGATGATTGGCTCCAAACGCAAGGTGATCGAGATCTTTAAGACGCTGCAGAGTGAGGGCATAGCCGCACACCTTTTCGATCGCGTTCACGCTCCGGTCGGACTCGACATCGGGGCGATTACACCGGAGGAGATCGCGGTCGCGATTACAGCGGAATTGATCGCGATTCGACGGCACGCGAGCGCTGCGCTGCCGCATTTGAGCTGGTTCCTTTCCTCCAAAACTGATGTGGGTTCTTCTGATCTTGCAGTGAAGGACCCTCCGTCCGAGTAGTACATACCTCTGCGTCTCCCCTGGAGCTCTACCTGTTTCTTTTGCGGGCGGTTTGGCGCTGACTCTCCTTCTATTGTTTCTGCTATCTTTCAATCATGGGGCGCGCCGCCAGCTTTGCAGGAGTGATTCTTGCTGCCGGAGAATCTTCGCGGATGGGCACGGACAAGGCGTTGCTCCCGTGGCCTCCGCAACCCCCCGGGGACCCGGCGCCCAAGCACACGTTCCTTTCGTCGGCAATCCGTTCCCTTCTGGCCACCGACTTCGTCGTTGTTGTGACGGGCAAGAATGAAGCGTTGCTGGCGCCGGTTGCTTATGCCCATGGGGCGTCGATTATTGTTAATCCCGACCCCAGCCGGGGACAGTTCAGTTCCCTGCAACTGGGGCTGCACGAAGTGCTCAACCGCGGCCGCGACGCTGCTGTCATCACGTTAGTGGATCGGCCTCCAGCGAGCGCAGCCACCGCACAACTGCTGCGCGATGCGTTTGAATCTGCCGCGCAGGAGATTTGGGCGGTCGTGCCTGAGTTTTCCGGAAAACATGGGCATCCATTCGTGGCGGGGCGGGAACTGATTGAGGTTTTTCTGCAAGCTTCAGCAACGGCGAGCGCCCGCGAAATCGAGCACCGTTATCAAGAACACATCCGATACGTCGTCGTCGACGACCCGTTCGTCGGCATGAACATCAATACCCCCAAAGACTACGCCGCGCTAGCGGGACACTCGCTCTAACCCGCGTTTGTTTCTACCTGCCGGAATTGCCCGTTTCGGCTTCCGCACGTTATCGTCGAAGAGATGGAACATATTGGGGCACAAGCACCACATCTGACCGAACAAGAGTTTCTTGAAGCCGTTCTCCGGCTTGAACCGAGAGTTGCGGCTTTTGACTGCGACGGCACGCTGTGGTCCGGCGACGCGGGCGAAAGGTTCTTCGATTGGGAGATCAAGCGGAATCTCGTTACGGCTGAAATGGGCCGAGCTATGCGCGCGCGGCACGCTGAGTACAGAGCGGGCAAGGTGAGCGAGGAACAGATGTGCGGCGAGATGGTCACGATGCACAAAGGACTTTCTGAGGACGTTGTGATGAAGGCCGCGACCGAGTTCATGGAGCACGCATTCCCCGGTCACGTCTTTCCTGAAATGAAGGAATTGGTGCGACGACTCCACGAGAATGGCTGCGATATCTGGGCGGTATCATCGTCGAACGAGTGGGTAATTCGTGCCGGCATGAAACAGTTCGGCATTCCCAAAGAGCGCGTCCTGGCCGGAAAGGCCGCGGTTGAAAACGGCGTCGTTACGGACCGCCTCGTACGCATGCCGTCGGGGCCGGGCAAGGCGGAGGCGTTGCGCGATGTCGCGCGAAAGAATATTGACGCCGCGTTTGGTAACTCTCGATGGGACGTCGACATGCTCGCCCACGCGACCCACGGTTTCGCTGTGAATCCCAATCCTGATCTGAAAGCGACTGCCCGCCTGAAGGGCTGGACCGTATACTTCCCTGACGGCACGCGTCCGTAATTTGGACAGCCACAATTTCGGCGTCCATATCGTTACGCAATCCCTAACACTTCGTTGAAGAACCTCACTAGGTATTTCCACACCAGGTAGTACGCGGCGAGGGCGAAGCAAAACGCAACCGATAGCAACGAGTATGGGATTACGACTTGGTGAAACCACACCAGGCCGGTGGAGCTGGCGGCCGCAAATCCCGAGCAGGTGGCCGCGATGAATCCAGCTGGCGCCAGAACAAATGGCAGAATCGCCCCATGAAATCCAATTGGGAGATGAGGCCGGGGGCGCAACCACAAGTAGAAAATATTCCACACGCCGAATAGGTTGGGTACGATCGCCATGGGAAAGATGATGGCGCGCTCGATGGGAATCGGGATATGGAAGGTGTAGCGCGCGATCAGAAAGCCGCTGAGCGCCACCAGCAAGAACATAGTAGGCACTGCGCTTCCAGCCATGTAAGCGCGCAGATAAGGATGGGTATTCATAACGTCCTCCTATCAGAAGTGATAGAGCCAGACAGGAATTGAGTTCGGAAAGAGGCAGACGCCGACGATCAGCGCCGCCAATAGTGCCCAATCGAACCAAGGCACAGAAGACAGCCTTGCGACGGAAAACATCGCAGCAATCCAGGACTGATCTTCCGGGTGCCGGTCTAGTCGTTGTTGCATCTGGGGCCAGAGATCGCGATGCAGTTCACGACTTACGGGCGGGACAGAGTGTTTCAGCAAATCGGCCAGGTTCTTTTGTTCCTGCTCATTCATGGTTTATGTCCAAGGTTCCTAACTTCCGCCGCAACAGAGCTATCGCCCGAAATAACCGCGACTTGACGGCCGCCGTGGAAATATTGAGAGCTTCGGCGATTTCGCCGTGCGGTTGTTCTTCAACCAAAGCCAAGGTCGCCACGACTCGCAGCTTCACAGGCAGCTGCTGAAAAGCGAGCTGAGTACGTTCGCGCAGCTCGCGCTGAATGGCCGGGTTGCGCGTGGTCTTGTCGGGCACGGCTTCAGCCTGCAAGTTTTGGCCATACTGGACCTCGCGACCTCGAGAGCTCTTGAGATAGTCGAGCGCAACATTTGTGGCGATCTTTCGGGCCCATGCCCCGAAACTCCGGCCCGGGTCGAAGCGGGCGTGGGCGCGGTAAATCCGCCAGAAGGTCTCGACCGTCAAGTCCTCGGCAGCGTGCGGATCACGGATGATTCGCACAATCCAGCTATAGACCTCGCTTTGGAACTGGCGGAACAGGACCTCGAAGGCTTCGAGTGCGCCGGCGGCGAACTGTGCTAGCAACTCCGGTTGCTGTTCTAGCAGTTCCATTTGTCTCTATATACCCTTACTGGACGGCGACGAGAAACGCTTCATCTTTATTTCAATGCGAGTATTTCGACGCGTTTCTTGGCCCTGGACGAAACCGTCGGCTTAGCACATTCCATTTACAATTTAAGCATCATGTATTCGGCACGGCTGCTCGATCATTTCCAGAATCCGCGCAATGCGGGCGAGGTTTCGAGGCCCGACGCTGCCGCGGAGATTGAGAATCCGGCGTGCGGGGATGTGCTTCGTCTGACCTTGAAAATCGAAGCAGGACGCGTTGTTGAAATCCGATTCAAGGCCAAAGGGTGTGTCCCTTCCATGGCCTGTGGGTCGGCCCTTACGGAGTTAACTCTCGGAAAACCTGTAGCTGAGGCTCGAGGTTTACGGCGCGAAGACTTGATTGGCGCCGTCGGAGGACTGCCTCAGGCCTCCATGCATGCCGCGCAATTGGCGATCGATGCCTTGTCGACGGCTTTGCGTCAATTCGACGACAAGAGACACTAACCCGCTCACGGCAACCGGTTCAGATAGCACGCGCCAGTCGTATTCTGTGCGGGCGGGGACGGCGGTGTCATCCACGGCGGAGAGGTGAAGTTGAAGAACTGTGTCATATCGATCTGGGCCGCATCCCGCTTCGTGAGGGGCGGCAAGTTGAATCGCGTTTCAATTAATTTCAGAATCGCCGTGAAGTCGGCCAGGTTATGGTTCACATAGTGCCGCTTTGTGTAGGGTGACACGACGATCAGAGGCAGGCGATATCCGGTATAGGTAAAGTGACAGTTTGGGCCCGTTGTCACGGTGCAAATGTCGCCAGCCTCCAGGTCGTGAGGCGCAATGCCATCCGGACTCACGGCCGTGTGCGCCGGGACGTGGTCGTAGAGTCCGCCCCCCTCATCAAAAGTCAGAATGAAGGCCGAGTCCTTCCAGGATGTGCTTTTCATCAACGCATTGATCAGCGACGAGACATACCTAGCGCCCAGTTGAATGTTGATCGGATATTGCTCAGAGTCCGATCCGTGTTCGTCTAACCCTGCGCTTGAGGCGGGCTCGATCAGCGCAACTTGAGGCAGGGTACCGTTTTGCACGTCTGTGAGGTACTGCGAGATGGGAACGAGGCTCTGGGGATAGTTCGCCGGAATCGTATGGCCCCACTCGAAATTCTGGATGTAGCTCAGCGTCAGCAGGCATTGCGGACTGGGATTTGACGCGCAAACACTATTTGCAGGATTGACGTAGATCTTCCAGCTTATGCCCGCATTCTGCAGTTCCTGAAAAATTGTCGTCGCGGTCAGAAGCGACTGATCCCTTTTGTCTGTTCCGATCGGGTAGACGTATCCCTGCGACGTGGCCGCAATAAGGTAATCCCGGTTCGACGAGGTGCGCGTCATTACCGGCGCAAACCACCGATCTGACGTCGCAAACTTCGAGGCCATGAAGTAGTAGTAATTCAGGTCGGTGCCGTCGTAATAGCCCATCGAGCGGATACCGTCGGTATCGTTGAATGGCGGGTTGTTCAATCGCGTATCATGCGCGCCGGTATAGACGTAGCCATTCAGTGTCGGCGTCACAGAGACGGGATTGCTCAGGTTCCAGTCCACATGGCTCTCATTCCAAGAGGGGCTCGGGTTCTCAATGCATTGCGTGATTAGGTGATAGGACGCAATTTTCGGACTGTTACTGTCTTCGGTGCAGTCGTGTGGTGGCGGATATGCCGGATCGCATCCTGGATTCGCCGGGGGCGGTCCGTAGAGCGGCGGTATCCCCGATGTTGGATTGAACTGCGGCAGCCCATCAAACGATTCATCGGAATACTTGTGCTGCGCCCAGTAGGCCCGAAGCGCGCCAAAATAGTGGTCGAATCCCCGGTTCTCCTGCGCCATGAAAATGATGTGATGGAGAACATTTACAGTTTGCGAAACGTTTGCAGTGGACTGTGGCGCGGGAGAACGGTCGGTCTGTGCCGCGCTTGCCGTGCACAGGCCAAACACCAGAGCGATGCTCGGAGGGATGAGAAGCTTCAGTCGAATCATCAAGATAACTCCGAAAATACGGCACGACGAGACGGATTGGCGGCGGCTACAGCAGATTCTGATGTCCGTAGACAACCTGTCGGTTGTCAAACAAATCGGAGCCTCTGTCGAATCGTGTGGGCAACTGTTTTCTCACATAAAATTGCATGATGCGCCTCAACCTCACTCCCCGACGCATCGCATGCCTGCAACCGAGCGCCACTGCCATTCTCGACGCGATCGGCGAACTTGAGCGCGTGGTGGCGTGTACTCGATATTGCGCGGATGTCGTGCCTGCGGTCGCCGACGGATCGCGACTGATCCTGGCAGACTCCTGGACGGCCAATACTGAACAGATCATCGCGGCGAAGCCGGACCTGGTAATTGCGGCCGTGCCGTACCAGGAGAAAGCGGTCAGCGAAATCCTGAAGGCGGGAGCACGATTTCTGGGGCTCTCTCCGAAAACCCTGACGGATATCTACACCGACATAGTTATGATCGCAGGGATAGTTGGGGCGACGAATCGTGGCGAGAAAGTTGTTGCGGACATGCAGCGTCATATCGATGAAGTCCGGACCCGCACGGCCGTGAGCGCACGCCCCAGAGTCTTCTGTGAAGAATGGGGCAAGCCAGTCATTGCGTCGCAGCAGTGGGTGGCGGAACTGGTCGAGGCTGCGGGAGGGGAATTCGTTGGTTCGCCCGGCGGAACAATTGACCCTGCAGAGGTCCTCCGTCACGACCCGGAGGTGATCGTCACGGCCTGGTGTGGCGCCGGGGATCGTGTCCCACTGGAGAAAATCGTCGCTGAGCGTTCCTGGCAGCAGGCTTCGGCCGTGCGAACCGGGCACGTGTTTTGCATAAATGACGAATTCTTGAATACTCCTGCGCCCACGCTCCTGCAGGGGCTTGACGCTCTGGCCTTTGCGATCCATCCCGAACTTTTCCCACGCACGAAAGGAATCCGGCAGATTACCGGGGTTCCTCTTTCCACAGCATCGAATTCGCGTTCGTGAGTTAAGATTTCTTCATGCCCGTTGCCAGCAAAATGGAAGAAGTGCGCAGTGAAATCACTGAGCTAGCCCGTTCCGCCTTCAGCGCCCAGGAACTCATGCAGAAGATGGTGAAGCTGCTGCACGAGCGTGTGCTGAAATATAACTGGGTGGGCTTCTACATGCTTGAACCCGGGGCAGAGCCACCGATGCTGGTCCTCGGCGCGTTTGAGGGAGCAATGACTCCGCATACCCGCATCCCGCTCAATCAAGGCATTTGCGGCGCCGCGGCGTCGAGCGGACTCACGGTCGTAGTGGACGACGTCAGAAAAGATCCGCGTTACCTGGCCTGTTCGCTGGAGACAAAATCCGAGATCGTTGTGCCGGTGTTTGCCCACGGTGCCGTCGTCGGAGAACTGGACATTGACAGCCACTTTCCTGCAGCCTTCACGCCTGACCATCAGGATCTGGTTCAGTACTGCGCCAAGCTCGTCGGCAAAAAGCTGGAAACCTCCCCGAAATGAGGGTGGACAAAGGCAAAGTGCGCGCCCCGGAGATCGGCCGGATCTGGCTAAATTCCACTCCGCTGAGCTTCCACCAGTTGCGCGGACGGGTCGTTCTCGTCGACTTCTGGGATTACACATGCGTCAATTGCATTCGGACTCTGCCCTACGTGCAGGCCTGGCACGAGCGCTATAAAGACAAAGGCCTCACCGTCATTGGAGTCCACACGCCCGAGTTCACGTTCGCGCAATACGAATCGAATGTGGAGCGAGGCATCCGCGAATTCGGACTGACGTATCCGATCGTAATCGACAGCGATCGCGAGATCTGGAAAGCATTCGCCAACCGTTATTGGCCGACGAAATACCTCCTCGATAAGGATGGATACCTGCGATATGGCCTTTTTGGGGAAGGTGGCTATGCGGAGTGCGAGCAGGTAATTCAGGAACTGCTTCGCGAAATTGACCCGGTCATGGTTCTGCCTGAGTTGATGGATCCCTTGCGCGAAGAAGACCATGCCGGAGCGCTCTGTTACCGCGGGTCGGGCGAGCTTTACCTCGGCCACCAGCGTGGCCGCATCGGCAATGAAGACGGTTTCAGAGAAGACCAGATTGCCGACTACGATTTTTCAGGCGCTGCCGAGGAAAATTTCTTCTACGCCACCGGACGCTGGGCTTCGACTGCAGAATATTTCGAAGCAGTGGAAAGCGGTCTGCACACTTTGCGGTTGAAATACGAAGCCTCCGCCGTGAACTTGGTGATGGCAAGTCCCCGCACCACGAACGCCGAAGTTGTGATTCTTCAAGACGGCAAGGCGCTCACCCGTAGCCAAGCAACTCGAGACACACGTTTCCGTCGGGGAACGAACGGCACTGCGGAAGAAAGCTTTGTCATGGTCGACTCGGCCCGCATGTATTTTCTAGTGGATAATCACGAGTTCGGCCAACACGAACTGGAACTTCGCTGCTCGACGGACGTCGCGGCGTTCGCCTTCACCTTCACCAGTTGCGTCGATCCGGTGGCCAGCGCGCTGCGAGCGGCCGCCCCCTCGGCTCAGCTATGAAACGCGTCGTCGCAGGCCTCATTGTGAAAGACGGTAAGTTGCTGGTATGCCAGCGGACGCGGCACCAGACCATGCCTCTTAAGTGGGAGTTCCCCGGCGGCAAGATCGAGGAGAGAGAACAGCCGCGCGACGCCCTCCGGCGGGAACTCGAAGAAGAACTCGGAATCCTGGCCACCATCGGAGACGAAGTCAAACGCATCCAGCACGAGTATCCGAACGGCGGGATGGTCGAACTCCGCTTCTTCGTCGTGCGCGAGTATCAGAGGGAAATCGAGAATCGCATTTTTCGCGATATCCAATGGGCGGAGCCGAAAGATCTGCCTGCGTTCGATTTTCTGGAAGCGGATCTGACTCTTGTACGAGACCTGGCTGCCGGGAAGCTACTTTAGGGTAACAACTCAGAATCCCTGGAATCTGGCTCTCAGCCTGCCTTGCCGCCGGCAGACGCTACGGCCCAGGCAATCGACAAGCCAATGACAATGATCGTGGTCGCCCACGCGACCACGTTGAACAGGGGAGTGTTGACGTATTCACCCATCAATTCTTTCTTGTTGATCAAAATGATCATGAAGACCAAGACGAATGGAAGCACGACTCCATTCAATACCTGGGACCACAGAACAATCTTCACCAATTGCTGTCCCGGAATCAGCAGTACGAGTGCCCCGCCCGCAACGATAAGCAGTGTGTAGAGCCAGTAAAACGCTGGCGCCTCCCCGAACTTCATTCCCACGCCCGATTCAAAACCTAGCCCTTCGCATACGGTGTATGCGGTCGAGAGCGGCAGAATCGAAGCCGCGAACAGCGAGGCATTGAACAGTCCCACGGCAAAGAGAATGTAAGCGTAATCTCCGGCCAACGGTTTCAGAGCCTGGGCTGCATCCGCCGCGTACTTGATGTCGCGGAAGCCATGGACATAGAGCGTCGCGGTGCAGGCCACGATGATGAACCACGCCACAATATCGGTAAAGATGCATCCCGTGACCACATCCAGGCGCGAGGCCTTGAACCCGCGCCGGGTTACGCCCTTCTCGACGATCGACGCCTGCAAGTAGAACTGCATCCACGGCGCAATCGTGGTGCCGACCACGCCGATGATCATGAACAAATACGCCTGGTCGCGAAACTCCCGTAGCGCCGGGGGCTTGATGGTCATGATGCTGGCGTCTTTCCACAGCGGATGCGCGAGCACTCCCGCCACGATGTAGGTCACGTAGAAAAACGACGCGGCCAGGAACACTTTCTCCACCGTCTTGTACTGCCCCTTCACGACAATCAGCCAGACGATCACGCCGCACACGGGAACTGTGATGAACCGCGACAGCCCGAACAATTCAAGACTGGTCGCGATTCCGATAAACTCCGTGACGACGTTGCCAAAGTTGATGATCAAGATGCCGATCATCATCAAGAAAGTCACACGAAATCCGAATTCCTCGCGGATCAGGTCGCTTAACCCCTTGCCCGTGACGGCGCCCATCCGCGCGCACATCTCCTGGATCACGATCAGCGCTAACGTAATCGGGATCATGGTCCACAACAGAAGATGTCCGAATTGTGCCCCCGCCTGGGAGTAGGTCAGGATGCCGCCGGCATCGTTATCGACGTTCGCAGTGATGAACCCCGGTCCGACGACGGCGAGGAACAGCAAGATCCGGGTTTTCGAACGCTTCAGAAACTTCATGCGCACTTTTCGCTGACATATGGCTGGAACAGGTTGAAAGCCCTAAGCGACGCCACAGGATAAACGCAGTGCCATGTCTGAACAAACGAAAAGTGCATGAGTACATTGAGAAGGTAACGTCCAGCGGCAAAAGCAGAACCGGAATGGAATCTCGGCATTTTAGCTGTCGGCATTTTAGCTTGACAAGCAAGGGACCTCCGCACAGAATATCGCGGTCGTTTTCTTGCTGCTCCTCCCCCACAAAGGCTTTGCTCTCAAATGGGCACGTTAGTTGTGTGCTCAGTGAAGTGAGAATCCACAGACCGGGAGGAGTTCATGAGTTTCACGAAACTTTGCGTTCTGTTGTTCACTCTGACCATCGCTGGCGTTTCGTCGGCACGCGCCGCCTGCTCGAATGCCAGCATCAAAGGCACGTACGGAGTCCTGTCAACGGGCCTGAATGGATCTCTGCAGCCCGCTTCCAGCCTGAACCAGGTAACTGTGGACGGGTTAGGAAATCTCACCGGAAGCGCGACCAAGAGCATCAACGGATCGATCGTAACTTTCACCTTCACCGGGACCTATGCGATCGCGTCGAACTGTGTCGGAACGGTGACCTTCACCAATCAGAGTAACCAAACCGAGCACGATAAGATTTACCTCAACAGCGTCAACGCCACCGGGCTTTTCACCGGGGGTTTCCTGGTTCAGACTGACGCCAATCACGTGCAGTCTTCGGTCGCCCTTGCCCAGGGAGCAGCAACCTGCACTGATCTCGCGGTAAAGCACGCCTATACATTTGAGGCGACGGGAACAGACGTTGTGAAGGGCCGACAATTCGCAATCGCCGGCAGACTGGTTTTAAACGGTACCGGGGGAATCACTGGGAATGAAACCCTGAGTCTGGGTGGCATGATTCTCACTTCTGTGGCTGTTACTGGAAGCTACACGGTCAACTCGGACTGCACGGCCAATTCCAGCGTCACGCCCACTGGCCTTTCGACATCCCATCTCAACCTGCTGGTGGTGAACGGCGGCAAGGAGATGCTGGGGATTGGAACGGATGCGGGTAGCGTTGTCACGGTCAGGTTGCGGCAATAAGAACGGGGATCAATGGCGCGATCGGCCTACAACTTCGCCCGTAACATGCTGATGACGTCATCGGAGGTGATGATGCCGGTCAGTTTGTTGTGCTCATCCACCACGGGCAGGGTCAGCAGGTTGTACTTGTCGAAGAGTTCCGCTACTTCGTTCTCGGCGACGCCCTCGTGGCTGAACACCAGGGGCTCCTGAGTGAGCGACAGCATGGGCGTCGAGAGGGGCGCCAACACAATTCTGGCCAGCGGAACCGCTCCGACCAGCGTGCCATGCGAATCCACCAAGTAGATGGTGCTTACGGCCTCGACTCCGCCTTCAAATTCGCGCATTGAGTCGATTGCATTCTGCGTGGTCGCCGTCACCGGAAGCGCGAGGAACTCCGTGGTCATGCGACCGGCGGCGGTTTCTTCTTTGTGTTCGAGCAGTTCGACGACGTCCTGCTGCGCTTCCGGCTCCATCTGGACCAGGATTTGCTCGGTGCGCTCTTCCGGTAGATCTCCGAGCAGATCAGCAGCCGCATCGGGGTCCATCTCCTCGACGATGTCTGCCGCTCGGCCGGAGTCGAGCGACTCTACGATCGCCTTCTGGACCTTCGGCTCGACTTCCTCCAGGGCCTCGGCCGCGACTCCTTCGTCGAGAGTCTGGAACACTGCCTGGCGCTCGTCGGGCGCCAGATCTTCAACGATGTCGGCAATGTCGGCGGGATGCAACTTGGCGAGGCCTTCGTGCGAAATCTTCAGCTTGACGCGCCGGGCAGGGTCCGTCTCAATGACGTCGACAAAATTCCAGGGAATACTGCGAGGCGGAATTCTGCCGAGAAGGGCGTGCAGCGCCACCTTCGGCGCCACGCCGCGCAGCAAACGTCGGACGGCGCCTCGTGCGCCTACGTCGACCGACTGCACGCGCAACACAGGATGAGCCGGAACCGCACCTTTCTGGGCGTCCACCTGCAGGTCCACATCGTTCACCCGGACCACCTTCCGTCCGTTGATATCGATGACTTGCTGATCGAGCAGATCGCGCTCCAGCAGGAAAAGTCCTTCGGTGCCGTTGGCTGGCGGCCACTCCCCCACAGCGGTCGCAGCTTTTACGCCGCCGTTGATGGACGACACCGCCGCAAACGAGAGAACACGGTTGCCCGACTTCGTCTTCACGATCAAGGAGGAGATCCGGGAACGGTCCTCTTGGGGAGTAAGCGTTACTTCACGCACACGTCCACTCACCGCGCCAGACGGGTCATACACCGTGGCGCCTAGCAGTTCGCTCAAGGCGAGAGTCGTCATCCCGCTAGAGAATAACCAACCCGCTTGGAATTCGGAACGAAATTCTGGCGTCGGGCTTCGGGCTTCCTGTGATGCTGGGCTTCGCCGCTGGCTTTGATGGTCCGAGGTCTGAGCTCAGGTCGGCCCCAAACGAATTGCAGCTTCTTTCGTCCAATACAGAAGCGAGGGGATTTCTGCGCCCGGGTGTGACGTTCCAAATTCGACATCCCAGACGAAAACATCGCAGTCTCCGGCCCCGTATAATCTAAGTAGCGTGCGCCTTATCTTCGATATCTTCGGCCAGACCCTTCGTACCCTCTGGGCGCACAAATTGCGCTCGTTTCTGACCATGTTTGGGATCGCCTGGGGAGTCGGTTCCCTACTTCTTCTGGTCGGCCTGGGAGAAGGCTTCCGAGCCGGCAACCGCAGGCAATTTGATTCTCTGGGCGAAAATGTGATGTTCATCTGGTCGGGCCGCGCCCCGGTCATGCAGGGGAGTTTCACCGCCCTGCGCCAGTATTACCTGACCTACCGCGACTATGAAGACATCCTGAGTGAATGCCCCAGCGTTGCAGCTGCCGCTCCAGCCATCTCCCGCGGCGATGTCCGCGCGGTCAGCGATTTCTTTCAGGCCAGCGGCCAAATCGTCGGCGTCCCGGCAATGTTCACCCAGATCCGATACCTGCCCATCAATGAAGGCCGATGGATCAACGACCTGGACGACTCGCAGAAGCGCGCGGTGATCGTGATCGGCGACGAGGTCCGCCGCACGCTCTTCCCCGGCCGCCCGGCGGTCGGAGCTACGATCCTGCTCAATGGCGTTCAGTTCACGGTGATCGGAACACTGCAGAAGGTTGGGCACGGCGACAACATGAATCTCAACCTGCGCAGTTTTGTTCCTTTTCACGCCATGCAGACCTACTTCCGCCCGTTGAACGCCGGCATCTCCACCGACGTCATCTCATTCATCAACTATCAGCCTAGGTCGCGCGCCCTTCACGAAACCGCACGGCAAGAAGTGCACAAGGTCATTGCCCGCAATCACGGTTTTGATCCCAATACGCCCGACTCTTTCGACGAATGGGACACGATCAAGACAGTGGACCAGATCGGCAAAATCTTCGACGCGATGAACGCCTTCCTCGGCAGCGTGGGGCTGGTCACGTTGGCTTTGGGCGCCATCGGGATCATCAACATCATGCTGGTGGCTGTGGCTGACCGCACTCGCGAGATCGGACTGCGCAAGGCGGTTGGGGCGACGAACGCCAGCATCATGTTTCAGTTCTTTGTGGAGGGAGCGTTTCTGACTCTGCTAAGCGGGGGCATTGGGATCGCCGGCGCCGCCGGACTGATGGGACTGCTGTCGAACGTCAGTCTCGGGGATGGATTCGATCCACCGAAGCTGGTCGCTTCCACGGCCGCGTTGGCTGTGATTTCTCTCGGAGTCGCGGGCGTGGCCGCCGGACTCTATCCCGCTCGCCGGGCAGCATTGCTTGAGCCCGTGGAGGCCCTCCGCAAGGAATAAGCATGTACAGCGATCTTCTCAAACAAGCCTACGCCGCCATGCGCCATGACCTGCGCCGCACTCTGCTCACCATGGCGGGGATGGCATGGGGTATCGCGACTGTCGTGCTGCTGCTCTCCTACGGCAACGGCTTCGGCAAGGCCATCGAAACCATTTTTCAGAGCTTTGGCGCCACCGCTGTGGGCATTTTCCCAGGCCGGACCTCGCAGCAGGCTGGGGGCAACAAGGCCGGGGTGCAGGTTCGGTTTACCAACGACGACATCGAACTCCTGCGCAACAACGTTCCCCTGTGCCGACACGTTGTCCGGATGGCGCAGAAGGACTCCACCGTCCAGAACAACAACCGCTCCTTCACGTTTCCGGTGATGGGTCTCGACCCGTCGATCCAGGCGATCTGGAATCTCGACATCGCCGAGGGACGATTTCTCAACGACGCCGACAACCTGCAACACGGGCTCTACGCCGTCATCGCCTCTGAGGCGCGCGACAAGCTCTTTTCTGGCATGCCAGCCTTGGGCGAGTCCATTCGCATCGACGGAGTCACATTCGAAGTGATTGGTGTGGGAGCGCCCCGCATGCAGGAGGGGGACAACGACAATAATCGCGTCGTATACATCCCCTACAGTTCGATGGACGTGGTGAAAGACAATCACTATCTCGACGGGATCTGGCTCGACTCCGCAGGCCTTGACCACGACAAGTTGGACAAGACCATACGCGACACCCTCGCCACCGCGCATAACTTCAAACCCGACGATCACCGCGCCATCTTCGTTTTTGATGCCCAAAAGCAGCTCTCCCAGTTCGGCATCATCACCCTGGCCCTGAAAGTTTTGCTGGCCTTTATTGGCACGGTGACGTTAGGCATTGGCGGCGTCGGCCTGATGAACATCATGCTGGTTTCGGTAACCCAGCGCACCCGCGAAATCGGCGTCGAAAAGGCCCTGGGCGCGCGGCGGCATGACATTCTCATCCAGTTTCTGGCAGAAGCGATGGTGATCACGGCGCTCGGAGGGATTCTCGGAATTATACTCTCCTATGCGGTGTCCATTTTTGCTGGCCGGATCACGTTCTACAGCGCCATGGCCAAGCACGCCGAGGCCGCGGACATCCGCCTGATTGTCTCGCCGATGATTCTGGTGGTGGCTACCTGCATTCTTGCGGTCGTGGGAGTAATCAGTGGAATGGTCCCTGCCATGCGCGCCGCGAACCTGGATCCGATCGAAGCCCTGCGTTACGAATAGCCGTTAGGCACGGGGGCTACAAGATCTCATTGCTCGAAATCGACAATCGCAAATCCACAATCTAGAATCGCGAGCAATGCCCGCGGACGACATCCTCAGCATTCCTCCGCCGCCTGCCGATGCGCGGGTGGCCTATGGTTCGGATCCGAACCAGTTTTTCGATCTACGTTTGCCGTTGCCGAAGGACGCTGGCAACGGGCCGCACCCGCTGGTCCTCAACATCCACGGCGGATACTGGCGCGCTAAATACAACCTCGATCATGCGGGTCACCTATGCGCCGCTCTGACCGCCAAGGGACTGGCCACAGCGAACCTTGAATATCGGCGCGTGGGCAACAACGGTGGAGCGTGGCCTGGCACGTTCGCCGACATTCGATCGGCATACCGCTTCCTGGTGCAGTCCGCACGCCAGCGCAATATCGATCCGCGAAGAGTCATCGTAACGGGCCATTCCTCTGGTGGTCAGCTGGCGCTGTGCCTCGCGGGTCACGAATCCAGCATCACCCGCGCCGTTTCTCTTGCCGGAGTGGTTGACCTGCAGCGAGCCTATCAACTGCACCTCAGCAACGATGCCGTGGTCGACTTCCTGGGGGGCAGGCCCAGCGACGTGCCCGATCATTATCGCGAAGCGGACCCCATGCAACTGTCCATTCCCCAGGCCCGCCAGTGGCTGGTTCATGGCGCTGCAGATGATGTTGTCCAACCGGTCTTCAGCCGCGACTATGTAGACGCCAAGCAAAAGCGCACAGGGAAAGATAAGGAAGACGCGCACCTGCTCGAAATTCCCAGCGCGGGGCACTTCGATGTAATCGATCCTCGCACTCAGGCTTGGAAGCGGATCGAGGAGACTATCATTCAACTCGCGGCGTGAATGCGAATGCACTCTTGCATTTTTTGCGGAGTGCATCATCATTGACACCGCTCGCCCTGCCTCACACTGCGCGCAAAAAGCACCTGTCATCTTGAGCGCAGCGAAGGATCAATGCAGTCCTGCCGGCGTCGGGACAAAGTGCATAGGTTCTTCTCTTCGCTCAGAATGACAAAGCTTTGTCTTATATCGCCAATCCGCGTTAATCCGTGTAATCCGTGGCTAGCATGCTCGGCGTTTTGCGAATCCCTTATAATCGTCGGTCATCCAGAGAGGAATCCTTTGCCCTTCGACGACCTCCGCCAATGGATTGCGGCGCTCGACCGCGCTGGCGAACTCAAGCGCATCCAGACCGAAGTCGACCCCATTCTCGAGATTGCCGAAATCACCGACCGCGTGTCGAAGAGTCGCGACGCCAAGGGTGCTGTGGGAGGCCCCGCGCTCCTGTTCCAGAAGCTGAGAGGACACCCTGGCTCACAGCTTTTAATCAATCAGTTTGGCTCAGACGCTCGCATGAAGATGGCCGTCGGCGTCAACTCTTTCGATGAGGTCGCCAACCGCATCCGCATGTTCATGGATGTCAAATCGCCTCAGGGCTTCCTCGACAAGCTGAAGATGCTTCCGCTGCTGACCGAAGCTGGAAAGTTTTTTCCGCGCACGGTCGCGACCGGCCCCTGCAAGGAAGTTATCAAGCGCCATAATTTCTCGTTACTCGACTTCCCAGTCCTGCAGTGTTGGCCTAAGGACGCTGGCCGGTTCATCACCCTACCGTGTGTCACCACGCGCGACCCGAAGTCTGGCAAGCGGAATCTCGGCATGTACAGAATGCAAGTCTATGACGAGCGCACGACGGGGATGCATTGGCAGCGCCAGAAAGTCGCGGCTGAGCACGCCCGCGAACGAATGCGAGCAGCCGTTGACGGCAAATCCGCAGCCGTGGACCTGATGGCGCGCAGTTCTGGCGGATCCGTGCTGGCGGAAGGCGATCGCCCTTCCGGCAAAATGGAGGTCGCCGTCGCGATCGGCACCGACCCCGCTGTTACCTTTTCTGCGATTGTCCCGGCGCCGCCTGAGGTGGAGGAATACTTGATTGCCGGATTCCTTCGCGGAGCCCCGGTCGATCTGGTCAAGTGTGAGACCGTTGACCTTGAAGTACCGGCGTCGAGCGAGATCGTCCTCGAAGGCCACGTGCATCTCGACGAACTTCGCAGTGAAGGTCCGTTCGGCGACCATACAGGTTTCTATTCCCTGGAAGATCTCTATCCTGTCTTCCACCTCACGTGCGTCACGCACCGCAAAGATCCTATCTATTCGACGACCATCGTGGGCAAGCCTCCGCAGGAAGACGCCTACATGGGCAAAGCCGTCGAGCGCATCTTCCTGCCGCTGATGAAGATCACTATCCCGGAACTGGTCGACATCAACCTGCCGGTCGAAGGTGTCTTTCACAATCTGATGATCGTGTCGATCAAGAAGTCTTACCCGGGCCAGGCCCGCAAAGTGATGAACGCGATCTGGTCGCTCGGCCAGGCCATGTTTACGAAATGCATTGTGGTGGTCGATGAAGACGTCGACGTGCAGGATCTCGGGGACGTGACGCTGAAAGTGCTGAACCACATCGATCCCGAGCGTGACATTCAGTTCACATTAGGACCGGTCGATTCGCTCGACCACGCTTCGCGCTTGCCGAACTACGGATCGAAAATGGGCATCGACGCTACCCGCAAGTGGACCAGCGAAGGCTTCGCGCGCCCTTGGCCAGATGAAATTGTGATGGATGCGAAGACCAAGGCCCTTGTGGACGGGAAGTGGAAAGCACTGGCGAAGGAACTGGGGATCGGGTAATGCCGAACGGTGCTAGTTCTCGACCTTGATTTTGGCCAGCGTCTTCACCACGTCAACATCCTCGGCCTCATGGACTTCGATGCGGACGGCAGTCCCCTCCGTGTACGCTTGGCTTCGTTGATTATTTTGAGAACGTCGGGAGGCAGGGTGCTGTTGCGTGCCGCCGCTACGGCCTTAGCTCCGAGGATGAATGCCGCCATAAACCATCCAGCACGAGGCCCTAGATACACGATGTTCCGTTTCTTTCGTTGCAGGCGCAACGACCAGCCGGCCGTCACGGAGTAGTTGTTCCACTCTCGCCCATCCAACTTCAAGTCGGCCCTGAGATCTGCCACCAATTCCTTCCAGACGGGGTAGGTCTTTTTCAAGGTTGCAGCCAACTCTTTTTCTGTGGGGCACTGGGCATGGCCGGCAAACGCGTTCTCCGACATAGTTCTGTTCTCCGCCCTTTTGGTATCGCGGGTCAGCGCCAGAGGCCGAACAGCGTTCGCGCACCCCACGCCGCGGCCGCCCCAAACCCCAGCATGAACACCATCCCGACCCAGCGATCTGTCGTTGTGCTTTTGCTCCAGCCCTGGAGCACGGCGGCTACTCAAACTGCAAAAAGGAGAATCGCGCCGATCGCCAGCACGCTACGCCACATGTGGCCCTCCCGCGCAAGGGTTGCTTATACTGATGAGAACCTTGTGCAATATTGCGCAACTTCCGGTTCCCTCGCAGTGACGGCGGTCACCAGAGTCTCAGACGGCGGCGCGGAATCCGCACAAAAGACCGTAGAGCCGCCTAAGGCGAATTCGCGGAAGGCCCTAAGCTGCCAATCGCAGGCTCCTTCGTTGGCTCGTGGCCAGCACATTCGAGCACTGGCAACCGCGGATATTTCGGATATCTCGGATCGGTCGCCGACCGCCGACATTGATGGAAAATCGACCCACGATCCGACTTGAGCAACAGCCGGAACTGGCAATCGGCACATAGGCCTACACGCGAAACCTCGGTGTCTTTTGCCTCTTTGGCCACGACTTAAGGATATCTCGTCCGGGACGCACTCGTTTCGCCAAAGAGTCATCCCCGCGCTGTGAATGTGGCCACCGGCCAGTGATTGGTCCGCATCCGGTATACTAGTTGGGTATGCCGGTGCTGAAGAATATCGCCGCCATTGCCAAGGGCATGAGCATCACCTTCATGGAGATGTTCCAGCCTACGACCGTGGAGAACTATCCCGACGGCAAGGGACCGCTCAAAGGTGCCCGGTTTGAGGCTCGCTTCCGGGGCGCGCACGTGCTGCAGCGTGACGAAAATGGACTGGAGAAGTGCGTGGCTTGCTTTCTCTGCGCCGCCGCCTGTCCTTCGAACTGCATCTACATCGAGGCCGCTGAGAACACTGCCGAAAACCGCGTCAGTGGCGCCGAGCGCTACGCCAAGGTCTACAACATCGACTACAACCGGTGCATTTTCTGCGGATACTGCGTGGAGGCGTGCCCGACCGACGCCATCACCCACGGCCATGGTTTTGAGCTGGCGACGTTCAATGCCAGCAATCTCGTCTACCGCAAGGAGCAAATGCTGGCCCCCCGGCCAGCACACATGGGAGCCAACGTGGTATTCAACCAGGCCGATGTGGACGGTGGGGCACCGGTACAGATGGTGCCGGGGAGCTAAGCTTCATAAGAGTTATGAATTTCAACCCCCCGCCGGTCCCTCCGAGACCGGCGTTCGTGCATATGCAAGGCTAAGAGCAGCTTCCCTCGCGGGTATTGCCCGCGCGGAACGACAACAATATTTGGGACGAGGACTCATAGGCAATGGCTGATTTTCTGCAAATCGTAAGAGAACGCGTTGTGGTGTACGACGGCGCGATGGGCACCAACATCCAGAAGCGGAATCCAACCCTGGACGATTACTAGGGCAAGGAAAACTGCAGCGAAGTGCTGGTGTTGAGCCGTCCCGACATGATTCGCGACATTCACGCGGACTTTTTCCGCGTGGGCTGCGACATCGTCGAGACCAATACGTTCGGCGGAAGCGGAATCGTGCTGGGAGAGTTCGATCTGCGGGACCGCGTGCATGAGATCAACTTAAAGGCCGCGCAACTGGCGAAAGAAGTGGCCCTGCAGTTTTCTACCCAAGATCACCCGCGCTTTGTCGCAGGATCGATGGGGCCAACCACGAAGCTGCCGTCGCTGGGGCACATCGGCTTCGATGCAATGGTGGCCTCCTATGAAGAGCAGGCCGCCGCTCTGATCGAAGGCGGAGTCGATGTGCTGTTGATCGAGACGGCGCAGGATCTTCTGCAGGTCAAGATCGCCACGATCGGTGTGTTGGAAGCGATGCGAAAGGCCGGCAAGCGCTTGCCCGTGCAAGTGCAGGTGACGCTGCAGGAATCCGGGACGATGCTGTTGGGCACGGAAATCGGAGCCGCCCTGACTGCGCTCGACCCCTTCGATGTAGACGCGATTGGACTGAATTGCGCGACCGGACCCAAAGAGATGAACGACGCGGTCCGCTACCTCGGGCTCAATTCCACCAAGCACGTATCAGTGCTGCCGAATGCTGGATTACCACAGAACGAAGGGGGACATGCGGTCTACAAACTCTCCCCCGAGGATCTGGCGGAGTATCACAAGCATTTCGTTCAGGATTACGGCATTCGCATCGTAGGCGGCTGCTGCGGAACGACACCGGAGCACCTCAAGGCCGTCGTCGCCGCAGTTTCTGGCGTGGAACCGGCCAAGCGTGACGTGAAGCGAGTTGGAGCCGCATCCAGCGCGTATACGACTGTTCCTCTCGACCTGGAGCCGAAGCCCCTCGTCGTCGCCGAAGAAATGAACACGACCACGCGCGTGGAGCACTTCCGCAAACTGGTGCAAGGCAAGAAGTACGACGACATCCTCGCGCTGGCGAAGAAACTAGTGAACGAAGGCTCGCACATGCTGGATCTTTGCTGCGCCATCGTGGGCGAGGACGAGAAGGCATACATCACTTCAATCCTTGAAAAGATCGCTACGCGGGTTCCGGCTCCCATTTTGGTGGATTCCACCGAAGCCGACGTGATGGAGGAGGCTCTTAAACGCATTCCGGGGCGAGCGATTATCAATTCGATCAACCTGGAAGACGGCGAAAAGCGGACTTCGAAGGTTCTTCCGATGGCCAAGCGCTACGGCGCCGCCGTGATAGCGCTGACAATTGATGAAGATGGCATGGCGTTAACTGCCGACAAGAAGGTGGCGATAGCGCACCGCATCCATGATCTTGCGACCAAGAAGTACGGGCTCGATTCGACTGATCTGATTTTCGACGCTCTGACTCTGCCGATTTCAACAGGGCAGGAAGAGTACCGGACGGCCGGTATCGAGACGATCAACGCGGTGGAACGCATCAAAAAGGAATTGCCTGGGGTCAAAACGATTCTTGGCGTCAGCAATATTTCATTCGGCCTGGACGCCTATCCGCGGCGCGTGCTCAACTCCGTGTTCATGCACGAGGCGGTTGATCATGGCCTCGACATGGCCATCGTGAATTACACGAAGATTTATCCGCTCTACAAGATTCCGCAAGAAGAAGTGGAACTGGCGCGGAAATTGATTCACCGCGACGAGCATTCCGATGGCGATCCTCTGCAGAAATACATGGCGCATTTCGCCGGGATGAAGGGCAAGCCGGCGTCATCCACTACAGCTCACGTGGATACGCTATCGGTCGAGGACAAACTGAAGTTCGCCATCATCAACGGCGAGAAATCTGTAGGCGACGGCGCCAACAAAAAATCGCTGGACCAGTTGCTCGATGAAGCTCTCGCAGGTTATTCGCCGCTAGAACTGATCAACACAGTTTTGCTCGACGGCATGAAGACCGTCGGCGATCTCTTCGGCGCCCGCAAGATGCAGCTGCCCTCGGTGCTCGATTCCGCGGGCGTCATGAAAGCTGCGGTAGCGTATCTCGAACCGAAGATGGAGAAGAAGGCCGGATCGCAAAAGGGCACGATCGTGCTTGCCACTGTAAAGGGCGACGTCCACGACATCGGCAAGAATCTGGTCGACATCATTCTGTCGAACAACGGGTTCAAGGTCGTGAATCTCGGCATCAAGCAGCCGGGCGACACGATCATCCGGTCGGCTCAGGAACATAAGGCCGATGCGATCGGGCTCAGTGGCCTGCTCGTGAAGTCCACGCTTGAGATGAAGTATGTCATCCAGGACCTGGAGCGGCAGAAGCTCGAGTTCCCGGTGATTTGCGGCGGCGCCGCGCTCACACGCAAGTATGTCGAAGACGACTTGCGCCGCGAGTACGCGAAGGCCGTTTTCTACGCCGACGATGCCTTCGCTGGTTTGCACATCATGGAGGATCTGGCGACAGAAGATGGCGCAAAACAGACACGGCTGACCGAAGGACGAACCGTGAAGGAGTACGCGAAGGCCGCCGCCGTGGACGAAGAAACCGGTCCGGTGTTTGCGGAACGAAGCGCGGTTGTGACGGATGCGCCGAATATTCCAACTCCCCCGTTCTGGGGCGTGCGGGTGCGCAAGAACTACGATTTGCGCGAACTCTTTCAGTACATCAACGAAACCGCGCTGTTTAAGAATCAGTGGCAGCTGAAGACGGCTTCGCAGTCGGACTACGTGAGGCTGGTCGACGAGAAGTTCCGTCCGGTTCTGCACAAACTCGAGGACGAGGTCATCGCCTCCGGATTGTTTGAACCGAAGGTTGTCTACGCATACTTCCCGGCTCAGGCTGATGGGAATGACGTGGTGGTCTACGCAGTACCGAGCACCGAGTCGCGAGTACCGAGCCAGCCGGCCAGAGAACTATTGCGGTTCACGTTCCCCAGACAGCGGGAGGGCCGGCGGCTGTGCATCTCGGATTTCTTCGCGCCCAAAGCTTCCGGAAAGATGGATGTGCTCGGGCTATCGCTGGTCACAGTTGGACACAAAGCTTCTGTTGAGACTCAGCGCCTGTTCGAAGGCGGAGAGTACACGAAATATCTCTACCTCCACGGACTGAGCGTCGAAACCGCGGAAGCGCTCGCCGAATTCCATCACAAGCCGAATTCCATCACAAGAAGATGCGTGAGGAATTGGGAATGGCTGGCGAGGATTCGTCGGAGGTTCGCGACCTGTTTCATCAGAAGTATCGCGGGTCGCGGTATTCGTTCGGATATCCCGCGTGTCCGAATCTTGAGGATCAGACGAAGTTATTCGCGCTTCTGAAACCGGAGGAAAATGTTGGCGTGCGGTTGACCTCGGGATTCTTGCTCGAGCCGGAGCAGTCGACCTCGGCAATCGTCGTGCATCATCCGGGAGCGAAGTATTTCGTGGTTTAGGAAGACCTCACCACAGAGGGTCACTGCGGAAACACAGAGGGAAGCTGTAGGCGGATTCGCGTGGATTCCCACGGATCAGCCACTTTGTCCAATTGGACTAGAACGCCGTTTGCAAACGCAGCGAATAGCTTCTTGCCGGAGCAATCGCGTTTCCGGAGAACAAGCCGCCGAAGTCGATGACATTCAGGCGATTGTTGATGTTCTGCACATCGCCCTGAATCCTCATCGAGACTTTGTCGTTCTTGTAGATGTCGGCTCCGACCGAGGCACCGATCGCGAGTGACGGCTTTACTCGCCCACGATCAAAATTGAGGCGGTTCACTACGGCCGGCCCATACTGTGCGAGCGCCTCTTCGTACGTACCGGTGAATTCGAAGGGCAGCCCGCTGCCATACTCGGCCGAACCGGCGATCCATACGCGCGAGATCAACTGGTAACGCAGCCGCAGACGCACGCTGTTGCGCTGATCCTGCGAATCGGGAAAATGGCCGGTAAGCTGAGTGCTAGCGTCAACCGCAGCATCGGCCAGAAACAGGCCGCCGGTAACCGGGAACCAGGCATTCCCTACAATGTAGGAATAGCTGGCAAAACCCGAGAATCTGCCCCACTTCGGAATCTCAATCTTCCCTTCTGCCCCGTAGATCGCGGCTTTGTCGAAGGCGATGGGAAAGCTGACGGCCGTGCTCAGAATCTGATCGTCGTCCGCGTAGTTGTTCACACAGCGGCGGAAATAGTTGGCGTCGAAACGGAATTGTCCGAAGAAACTCTTAGTGCCGCCAATCTCAAAGTAGTTGCCGTGCGACGGTTTCACCGGCAAACGCAAGACGTCGGGACTAAGAGAAACCACCTGCGAAGAACTCGATAATAGAATGTTCTCCGAAGACGGAGTCTCGAAAACGCGATCATAAGACGCATGAATCACCAGGCCCGCCGACGGGAAGAAGCGCGCCAGCGAAAGCCGCGGGCTGATAGCGTTTTGGTTGACGAGGAGCTGATAGTGGTCCCAGCGCAGCCCCGCGCTGATGGTCCAATTGCCCAGGCGAATCAAGTCTTGCACATAGGCAGACTGCTCGATATCGGGACGGCTACCCGCGAAGGCGAAGGTCGGCGGCGTACCGTCGGGGAACCGGCTGGGGTCGGTGATCGTGTCACTGAAGTTTTCGTGCAGAAACAACACGTCCGATTCAATCCCGGCCTTCCACTCGTGACGCCCATGATGAGCCGAGAGCGAGCCGTTGAAATATCCTTCCTTGAAGTTGTTCTTTAAGAAGACGATCACGGGCGTCGAACTCGGATTGGAGAATAGGTCGCTGGAGTGGTCACGCACCATGCCGCGCAAACTTCCCAGGGCGTTCGACGAAAACACGTGCTGGTAGGAAACGATGCCCATGGTTTCGAAGCTATCGCCATCCTGGCGCTGGCCTGCAGCCTGCTGCACTTGTTCGTTGGGAATTTGAAAGCGCGTCAGTCCGTGCCGAACGATCAAGCCGAGACGATCATTGACGCTAAGATCGCGCTCGTAGTTCACGGAAAAATCGCCGGTGGTTCCATGGTTCGTGTAATTCTGCGGAACCACGGGATTCAAGTAGTGGCTGGTCATACTGCCTGATGCACTGCCGCCAAGCGTATTTCCCTTCCACACGTATTGCGCCTGGGCGAAGGCGCCCGCCGTATCAAAGCTGCCACCGGACAGCACCGTCTGCCCGTGCAGCCCCGCCTGCGTGTCCTTGAGGGTATTGACCTCGATAACTCCGCCCATCTTTCGGCCAAATTCGGCGGGAATGCCGGCCGTATAGACATTGAGCGAATCGACGTCATCGGCTTCAATCTCGGGCCCGAAGCTGGGTGAGCGATTGTCGGTAAGCGGAATTCCGTCGACCACGAATTGGGTTTCATACTCGGAACCGCGCGGATGCAGCACGGCATTGCCTTCGTAGAGCCATCCCGGCTCGGAATTGACCAGATCCTGCAGCGAGCGGCCAGGCAATGAGGTCGTCCGCGTCTGAATGGTCTGCGCGCCAATTTCGTTGGTCGAACCTGCGCGATATGGGTCGATCAGCGTATCGACATCCTGCACCGTGACCGAGGTGGTCACCGACGCCAAGGTGAGCTTGATGGAATACTCGATGGGAATGGCCGAGCGAATTTCAACCGGAGCGGAGACTTCCGCGAAACCCGCCTGCTGAATTTGTACCCGATACATACCAAACGGTAGGCGTTTCGCGATCAGAGTGCCGTTTTCATCGGTGACGAACGTGTTGTGATATTCGTTCGCTTCGCTGACCAGTTCGACCGGGATCTTAGCCCCCAAACCATGGGGATCGGTTACCTTCAGGCGGAGTTCTCCGGCATTGCTCTGGGCCAAAAGCGGGAGAGCAAACAGGAGGATTCCGAGGTGGAGCCTGAAACGCGACATTAGCACGGGGGGAATTTCCATCATAGCAGCCTGATTGACGAAGGCGGGTTACCAAGGGCACGTCTACAGAACACGCTGTCTTGTTCAAGAGTTTTTACAAAATCCAGACATGCTAATGACAAATCAGGGGTGCGATTAAGGCATTTTCTAGTCAGATCCTTGCACGTGGGCAGGATTCTCCGGGGACCGCTGCGAATCTGGATCGAAACCTTCAGGTCCTCCGTCACCGGGAGGACATGGGGAAAAACAGGCGCTCGTACCGCAGGGGGTGCGAGCGCCGTTTTGCGTTTGCCCGCCAGTCTAGACCTGAGCAGGTGCTCTCTTCATCACGGCACGCGCGCGGTCCTGACCTTCGGGCCTGCATTTCAACTGTTACAATTTCTGTCATCGGTCGGCGTTGAAGATTCCTCCTGCTCCGATTGCACTGTGTAATCGGATCGATAAGGCGGCAGCATGTCCGGCTGATCTATCACGCGCCATGAAATGTCCTTTTTGCGGGTTTGCGAACGACAAGGTTGTCGACTCGCGCGAGAGTAAGGAAGCCGAGTCGATACGGCGCAGGCGCGAGTGCCTGAAGTGCGGCAAGCGCTTTACCACCTACGAGCGCATCGACGAGATCCCCTATATGGTGGTGAAAAAAGATGGGCGGCGGGAGAAATTCGACCGGCAGAAGGTACTAAACGGACTGCTCCGGGCGTGCGAGAAGCGTCCAGTCCCAATCAGCAAATTGGAGCAGATCGTGAACGAAGCCGAGTCGTTCGTGATCGACTCGGCGGAACGCGAACGCAAGACAAGCGAGTTGGGCGAGTTGATCATGAACCGCTTGCGGCGCTACGACAAGGTAGCGTATGTGCGATTTGCATCTGTGTATCTGGACTTCAAAGACGTGAAGGAGTTCATGAACGAACTCAAGGATCTCGTTAAAGCAAAGACCGTTTAGAACTAAGCCTTGTTTCTAGATTTTCTGAGGATGATGCATTCATGAGTCATAGAGTAACGCTGATTCCGGGAGACGGGATCGGCCCCGAAGTGACGAACGCGACGGTGCGCATCCTGGAAGCGACCGGTGTGAAATTTGAGTGGGAACCGTTTGCCGTCGGTGCAGACGCCTACGAGAAATATGGGGAATATATTCCCAAGGAAGTCATCGAGTCGATCGAGCGCACGCGCGTTGTGCTGAAGGGACCGGTGACCACTCCAGTAGGCGGCGGCTTCGCCAGCATCAACGTGGCGCTGCGCAAGAAATTCGATCTGTACGCGAACTTCCGCCCAATCCGGAACTTGCCACACATTCCCACTCGGTATCCCGACGTTGATCTCATCATCGTGCGTGAAAACACGGAGGGGCTTTACTCCGGACTGGAGCACGAGGTAGTACCGGGCGTCGTGGAGAGTCTGAAGATCATGACCGAAAAGGCCTGCACGCGCATTTCGCGATTCGCCTTCGCGTATGCGCGGAAGAATCATCGAAAAAAGATCCACGCCATCCACAAGGCGAACATCATGAAGCTGTCGGATGGTTTGTTCCTGCGTTGCGCTCGCAATGTCGCCAAGGACTATCCCGAGATCACCTATGGCGAACACATCGTGGACAACACCTGCATGCAACTGGTCATGAACCCCTACCAGTACGACATGCTGGTGATGGAGAACCTCTACGGAGACATTTTGTCGGACTTGTGCGCGGCCTTTGTGGGCGGACTGGGCTTCGTGCCCAGCGCGAACTTGGGCGACGACTGCGCCATGTTCGAAGCCGTGCACGGCTCGGCTCCCGACATTGCCGGCAAGGATTTGGCGAATCCTACAGCGCTGCTAAGATCCGCGCTGCTGATGGTGCGCCACCTCGGAGAGCACGAGGCCTCCGCACAGATTCGAAATGCGCTCGAGAGAGTCTACCGTCACCGGGAAAAGCTGACTCGGGATATAGGCGGGCAAGCCGGCACCTCACAGTTCGCCGACGCGGTGATCGAAGAAATGCAAAAGGCGTGAGTGGCCGGCGTCCGTTCTCTGCGTAGCGGATCGTCGGCTTATTTCCGCTTGAGGGCTTCCAGCTCATCCAGCGTCCGCGGCCAATCCGATCCCAATAGGCGCGACAGACTTCTATCGGCGAGCACTTTGCCGCCGGTCTGGCAGCGCGCGCAATAGTTCGTCTCCTTGTCGGCATAGCGAATTCGGAGAACTTTGTCGCCACACCTCGGACAGGGCAAGCCGTAGCGCCCATGAACTGCCATGTCTTTCCGAAACGCTGTGACCTTCTCTGGAAAGGCAGCCTGCGCCTCGGCGCCAAGGCGGTCGATCCAGACCTGTAGTGTGTGACGGGTGGCATCGTACAGCCTCGCCCAATCTTTCGACGTAAGCTTGTTCGTAAGCGTGATGGGCGAAAGTTGTGCCGCATGCAGGATTTCATCGGAATAAGCATTGCCAATGCCGCTCAGCAGGCGCGGATCCGTGAGCGCGCGTTTGAGCGTGTGGTTCTCGGCCGTGAGCACAGCGCGAAACGATTCAAGGTCCGAGGCGAAGACGTCGATTCCCCCGGCGTCAAATGAGCGCAAACTCTCCTCACCGCTGACCAGGTGCAACGATGCTCGATGTTTGCTACCGGCCTCAGTCAGAACCAGGGAGCCATTGGGAAAATCGAATGCCGCCAAGTTGTGCCGACCCGCTAACTTTGCAGCCGCGGGACGCCAATGCAAACGTCCTGCAATCATCAAGTGCAACACTAACCACAGATCGCCCTCTACGCCGAGAGCAATGCGCTTGCCAATGCGACGAACCTCACGCACGCTGTGGCCTTCGGTGCTCGCCAGGGGAGGTTGCGCTGTGCGCAGCAGAAATGGGCTCGCCAACCGTACGTGCTCCAGGGGTTGACCAACAATGCGTGGTTCGAGAGCGGTAATGTAAGCTGCGATGTCAGGCAACTCCGGCATAGATACCAGCTTGCATGGCGGCATCGGATTTTTGCAACGTCTGCTGGCGGAGTGCTCGGAGCATTGAGCATTTCCCTGCATGGCGGACTAGCTCAGGCTGAGCCCTCTCTCGAAAGCGTGACCTCATATGTTGAAGACAGCAACTCACCCGATGCGCAACAGTCCTCGAAAGAGCCTCGCAGTCTTGCGATCTCTCGCCCTGATGCTCCTTCTGTCTTCCCTTGGCTACGGGCAAGCGCTCAACGTCACGCTGCTGGGCACAGGAAACCCGCGTCCGTCAATCGAGCGCTTCGGACCCAGCATCCTGGTTCAGGCTGGCAAGGAAACTCTGCTGTTCGACTGCGGCCGTGGGGCAACCATTCGGCTCTCTCAAGCCGGAGTTCCCTTCTCCTCGGTCACGGCACTTTTCCTCACGCACCTCCACTCCGACCATGTCGTCGGAGTTCCCGACCTGTGGCTCACGGGCTGGATTATGGGACGGCAGGTTCCCCTGCAGGTCTGGGGCCCGGCAGGTACGTCAGACATGGTGGAGCATCTCAAGCAGGCCTATGCCTTCGATGTACACATGCGCCGGGATGTCGACGAGCAGTTGCCGGCACAAGGAGTCGTGCTGACCGGAAAAGACATTGACGAAGGTGTGGTGTATGAAAACAACGGCGTAAAGGTGACCGCATTCCGCGTCGACCATGGTCTGGCAAAACCGGCACTGGGATACCGAATCGACTACCAGGGCCATTCCGTAGTTCTTTCAGGAGACACGCGTCCGTCGGAGAACCTTGTGAAGTTCGCTCAGGGTACCGACGTATTGGTTCACGAGGTATTCGATCCCGAGGCGTATCGCGAGGTAAGCAACTCGTTGACGCCGGAGCAGAGAAAGCGTGTCGCTGAGCATCACACGACGCCCGAAGAAGCCGGCAAGGTGTTCACCAAGGTCGCGCCCAAACTGGCTGTCTACTCGCACATCGTGCCGCCGGACGTTCCCGACGTCGTGCCGCACACGCGAAAAACTTACTCCGGTCCGCTGGAGGTTGGGGAGGATTTGATGAGCATCGAGATAGGAGAGCGGGTGCAAGTGCGGCGAATGCCACATTAAATCAACCAGAATATGGTCGAACTTTCGCGATCCCTCAAGATCACTACACTTTTGCACAGTGCGCCATTGACTCTCGCCTCAGATGGGAGTAAATTCGCCCGTTCTGGGGTTACTGGGGAATGACGCGCACAACACGGCGTGTGGGGATAGTTCTCTTTCAGCTAGGTGGACCTGACACCCTGGAAGCGATTGAACCTTTTCTATATAACCTCTTCTGCGACCCGGACATTATTGACTTCCCTTTTGCCCGCATCGGACGCAAACCGCTGGCAAAACTGATTTCGACCACTCGCGCCCGCAAGGTGCAACATCACTACGCGACCATTGGCGGGGGCTCGCCCATCCGCCGGCACACGGAGCGACAGGCCCAGGCGCTGGAAGCCCACCTGCGATCTCAGGGTATGGACGTGCAGTGCTTCGTCGCCATGAGATATTGGCATCCCTTTACGAGTAAGGCCATCGAACAGTTACGGGCCGCAGAGTGTGACGAAGTCGTACTCTTGCCGCTGTATCCACAGTATTCGTCGACTACCACGGGATCGAGTTTGAACGAATGGCGGCGTCTGTTCTGGGACGATGTGCCGGTCCATTGCGTCGAGACTTTCTATCGTAATACGATATATCTGGATGCCGTGGTGGAGAAAGTAAACCAAGCGCTCTCGCGGTTCTCCACGCCAGAACTGCCTGAAATTGTCTTCAGCGCCCACAGCATTCCGATGTCAGTAGTCGAGAAAGGTGATCCGTACCAGCGACAGATCGAGGAGACTGTGGAACTGTTGATGCAGCGCGGCGGATGGAGCAATCCTCACCGCCTCTGCTACCAGAGTAAGGTGGGAGCAAGCCGCTGGCTCCAACCTTCGCTGCGACAGACCTTGCAGAATCTGGGTACCGAGGGAGCGCGCGAGGTATGCGTCGTGCCGGTAGCCTTTGTTTCCGATCACGTGGAAACTCTCGGCGAAATCGACCACGAAGCACGCGAGCAAGCGCAGGGGCTGGGGATTTCACAGTTCGAGATGAGCGCTGGGTTGAATGATTCGCCGAAATTCATTGTGGCTCTGGGGCATATCGTTGGCGAGGCCCTGGAGTCGGCGGTTCATTCTTTGACCCCGATTCGCAGCACAGGGAGGCAGTTGGCGGAGCCGGAATATGCGGCGGCCGCCGGTTTGGATTAAGCCAGAGGCACAAAGAATTCAGGAGGGGAACTCATGACGGAGCCGGAAGCCGGCGATGTCAATCCGAATCCGCAAACGGTGAAACCCGCCGCCAAACCCGCGGCCGATGCCACGAAGTATGTAGGCACCCCGGCCGTGGGAACTTCTAAAGCGGCGGCCGCTGCGGGTGTGGCTGGAACCGCCCCCTTCACTGAGATCGATCGGCGCCGGCGGCGTTTCGTGTGGGTCATGGTCACCGGCTTTCTGACCGCATGGTTTCTAGCGTTCTTCCGCTTCTTCTTGCCGCGCACGCTTTTTGAACCGAACTCAGTCTTCAAGATTGGCTATCCCTCGGAATTCGCGCTTGGAGTCGATACCAAGTTCCAGCAGAAATTTCGCATCTGGGTGGACCGCACTCCCGACCGGCTGTTCGTGATCTACGCTCGGTGCACGCACCTGGGCTGCACACCCGACTGGAAACCGAGCGAAAACAAGTTCAAGTGTCCGTGCCACGGCAGCGGCTACGACAGTGAAGGGATCAACTTTGAAGGTCCAGCGCCGCGTCCCATGGATCGCGCGCACATCGAACTGGCACCAGACGGACAGATTCTTGTCGACACTTCCAAGCTGTACTCGTGGCCCAAGGGGCAGCCGAGCAAATTTAATGATCCAGGAGCGTTTCTGACGGGAGTGTAGTGTGGCGCGGGCACTCTGCCCGCGAATTTCAGGACTCATATGGCTGACGAAAACAATCCGAACGGCGGAAACAGCGGAAGTCCAAAAAATGGAAACGGGAAAGTCGGGCTGGTCGAACGTGTTACCACCGGGGTTAAAGAGGATATTCAGGCCCTCAAGACCGACATTCCAACCAAGGCGAAGGAACAGATCGACGGACTGAAAGACCCGACGAAGACTCAGGTCTACACCTCGATCTTCCGCCACAAACACGACGACACGCCGCGCAACCGTGCGCTGGGCGTGCTGTCGAACGTATTCCTCCACCTGCATCCGGCGAAGATCAACCGCGACGCGGTGCGCTACAGCTATACGTGGGGCATGGGCGGGATCACGTTTTACTTGTTCATCATCCTGACCTACACCGGCGTGCTGCTGATGTTCTATTACCACCCGAGCAAGGTACAGGCGTTTCGCGACGTGCTTTATCTCGAGCACGATGTTCCCTTCGGAAAGATATTGCGCAACATGCACCGCTGGGCCGCTCACCTGATGGTAATTGGTGTCTGGTTGCACATGTTCCGGGTGTTTTTGACCGGTTCCTACAAGAAGCCGCGCGAATTTAACTGGAACATCGGCGTACTGCTGCTGGTGTTCACTTTGCTGTTGTCGTTTACCGGATATTTGCTTCCTGACGATCAACTGGGATTCTGGGCCGTCACCGTCGGCACGAACATGGCGCGAGCTACGCCGCTGCTGGGGCATGAGGGCCCGTTCGGGTCGATGCTCGGCATGACGCCCTACAACGACGTGCGCTTCGGCTTGCTGGGCGGTTCGATCGTCGATGCGAACGCTCTGCTGCGCTCCTACATCTGGCACTGCATCGGAATTCCGATTGTGGCGTCGGTGCTGATGATCGTGCACTTCTGGCGCGTGAGAAAAGATGGCGGCATTTCAGGTCCAGCTCCGGTCATGTTGGAAGCCGAAGCAGACAAACCGCGCAGAGGGCCCAAGGCGGCCGGTGAGTAATCCGTAACCAAACTGGCACACGAAATGCGTAACCGAAACCGCACATTTTCGACGGGTGCAATTCGAGAATAACTATGGACTGGCGACAACTTTGGGAGATCTGCTCGGCGCCGGATAACGTGCCGATCGTGGGCTTGATGCCGCTGCTTGCCTTCTACATTTATCTGGCGGTCAAGCAGGCGCGAGCCAACGACCAGTTAATCGAGCAACTCGAGGCCGATCCCGCGATGGCCAAAACGCACCATCGCAAGACCTGGCCATTCAAGCCGGGCTGGGCAAAAGAAGTTCACGTCTGGCCGTTCCTGCTGCGCGTGGAGTTCCTGGGCGCGATCATTGTCACGATCATTCTCATGATCTGGTCGATCACGCTGAACGCGCCTCTCGAAGAGCCAGCCAATCCCAACTTGACGATGAACCCTGCGAAGGCTCCGTGGTATTTCCTCGGACTGCAGGAGATGCTTGTTTATTTCGATCCGTGGATCGCGGGCGTTGTAATGCCTACGATGATCATCATCGGGTTGATGGTGATTCCCTACATCGATACGAATCCGCTCGGCAGCGGATATTACACCTGGAAGCAGCGCAAGTTTTCCATCTCTACGTTCATGTTCGGCTTCGTCATTTTGTGGGTCGCGATGATCATCATCGGGACCTTCATTCGCGGTCCAGGCTGGCAGTGGTTCTGGCCGGGTCAAACATGGGACCACAATCGACTGATCTATGAAGTGAACCGCGATCTGCCGGACATTTTCGGGATCGCGTCAAACATGGGCAAAGCTGTTTTCGGCGCGATTGTGGTCGGTGGGTTCTATCTGGTCGGTGGCGGCGCGGTGTATTCGCTGTTCCGCCGCAAAATGCAGAAAGATTTCCAGCGCATGAGCCTGCTCCAGTTTTCGCTGATGGCTTTTCTGTGGCTCACCATGCTGGCTTTGCCGCTGAAGATGGCCCTGAGACTTTTGTGGCACATCAAGTACGTGTGGATTACGCCGTGGTTCAACGTGTGACTATTTGTCATGCTGAGCGGAGCCGGAATGTCGCCAAGCGAGATTCCGGTGGAGTCGAAGCATCCCTATTACCGCGGCAGACTGCAGGGAATAGGGATTCCTCGCTTCGCTCGGAATGACAGACGACAAGAGCTTCAAGCAAATTTAAGTGGGAGGATCTGGTGCCAGAGCAGCCCATCCCCGAGCAGGACCCGATAACTAGTAAGTCGTATGCCGCGCACTACGTAATCGCGACTGTCATACTGATCGCCACGCTGTTCTGGGCCTTGTGGGACGAGGCATGGGGCCAGCGTCCGTGGAAGGCTTTCCAGGAACAGTTCAAGGATCGCTACACCGCGTTCTTGAACACGGCAAAGACAAAGTCCGCGACGTCGGAAAAAGACGTCGAGCAGAATCCAGACTACGCGGCCCTCAAGCAGGCATACGACAAGGCGTATCAGGACTCGAAGGCGCAGGGGGAAGAAGCGCGCAAAAAGCTGGATGACGCGAGCGCGCGGTTGCTCGCCGTGCAGAGCGTGTTTACTGACCGGCGCGCTTATGTGAACGCGTTGACTTACGAACTGGAAACCAGCACTAGTGCCTCATCCAAAGCCAGCAAGCAGAAAGATATTGACGCCTATAAGAGCGAAGAGGCAACCGTAGAATTTCCAGACGGCAGCAAGAAGAAATTCAACTTTCAGAAACTCGAGGAAACCTACAACGAAATCCGCGACGAGCGCACCAAGCTCAGTCTAGAGCTAGGCGACGTGCTGAAGCCGGCGACTGCGGCCAAAGCGAAGATGGACGAGTACGTCGCTGACCACATGGTCGATCTTACGCCGGCACAAATTGACGGTTTGAAAAAGAAGACAGCCGACTGGGATCCGAAAATCGTTCAGATCAATGTCGCTGAAGCGAACATCGTCGATCGCTGCGAGTCCTGCCACCTGGGTGCGCGCGAGCCGCTCAAGATTACCGAAGCCGCAATGACGGCCAAGGGTCAGAATAAGCCTGACGAATACGCCTCGGCATTCGTGAGCCATCCGGAGCCGGAAGTACTGCGGATTCACGACGCGGAAAAGTTCGGTTGCTCGCCCTGCCATCAGGGCAACGGACGCGCCACCACCAGCGTCGAGAAAGCTCACGGAAATTATGAGCACTGGCTCTGGCCGCTTTATCCCAAGGAAAATTCACAGGCGGGTTGCCAGAGTTGCCACGCTGCCGACATGGTGCTGGCCAGCGGCGACGTGCAATGGTACACCATTAACGACGGCAAGGATCTTTTCCGCCAGCGTGGCTGCATGGGATGCCACCGCTATGAGGGCTACGACAAGGAACCTGAAGATCTGAACTCGGTGAGTCAGCAGATCAAACAAATCGAGGGCCAGAAGGTAGACAACGTCAAACAGACGGCGGATTTGATGAAGCAGGCCGATGCCGCCGAGTCCAATGAAGTAGCGAACGAACTAAACACCAAAGCAATCAATTTGAAAGTCGCAAACAGCCGGCTGGATGCGCGTTTGCAGCAGCTCGACTTCCAGTCGCACAGCCTGATGCAGGACCAGAAGAAGGTCGGCCCGAACCTGAAAGACGTCCGGCTCAAGCTGAACAAGAACTGGATTCCGGTATGGCTGAAGAAGCCATCGGATTTCCGTCCGACGACGAAGATGCCGAACTTCCGCCTGACAGATCATCAGATTCAGGCAATCTCGGCGTACATCTGGCAGTCCGGATTCACCGACGAATTGCCCAAGCACAAGCCCGGCAACGCAGCGCACGGCAAGGAACTGTTTGAGTCGCGCGGATGCCTCGCCTGCCACTCGATCGGCGAGGGCGATCAGACGCAAGGCGGGGTTTTCTCAGCGAATCTTACTCGTGTGGGAGAAAAGGCGAACTACGACTATCTCGTTCGCTGGATTCACAACGCGCGCCAGCGCACGCGGCCGTATTGTCCGTACGAGAAGAAAGACATTGGCCCCGAGGATTATGCGAAGAAAGGGCTTCCCTACCAGTTCGATCTCGATCATAGCCGCTGTCCGAATGACGGCCACGAACTGCAAGTGCAGAACATGACGGTGATGCCGAGCCTGCGCCTTGCCCCCGAAGACGCGGAGGACATCGCCACATATCTGATGATGCAGAAGAAGCAGGAGCCGTCGTCGTACGCGAACGCGGCGTTCATGGACGATCCGGCGCTGAAAGAAGAAGGCAAGAAGTGGGTACGGCATTATGGCTGCGCCGGATGCCACGAGATTGCCGGTTTCGAAGACGAGGGCCGCATCGGCACGGAACTGACCTATGAAGGCAGCAAGCCCATCGAGCGCCTGGATTTCGCGCTGTTCACCGAAGTCGCGCAACGCGGTGGCAAAGACGGCGAGCCGATTAAAGATAAGGAAGACCTGGACCGCCTGCCCGACGGCCCGGCGACCACGCCCTGGTACGACCACAAGGGATTCTTCGAACACAAACTTGCCGAGCCGAACATCTACGATCAGGGCAAGGTAAAAAGCGAGACCGAAGCTCTTCGCATGCCGAACCTGCACCTAACCAAAGATCAGGTGCTCGACCTTACAACATTCCTGCTGGGTAGTCAGGAGACTTCCCTGCCCCAGAGTTATCAATACAAGCCTGGCGACGCGCGGCACGACATCCAGGATGGCTGGTGGGTCGTCAAAAAGTACAACTGCATGGGATGCCACCAGTTCATCCCCGGCCAGCGCACGATTCTGATGGGAATGAAACAATATCAGGACGTGCAGGAACAGTTGCCGCCGAAGCTGCTGACAGAGGGAGCGCGCGTTGATCCTGAGTGGCTGCGCAAGTTCCTTTCGAATCCCGCGCTGAGCACGACGGATACGAATCGCGACGGTGTGCGTCCGTACTTGAAAGTCCGCATGCCTACCTTCTCGTTCTCCGACAACGAACTGCGAAAGCTGGTGCGCTTCTTCCAGGCGCTATCACAACAACCGCTGCCGTACATTCCAGAACAAGTACCAACGCTCTCTCCAAAAGAAACGGACATGGCCCGAAGTCTGTTCTCGAGCACTGCGGCGCCTTGCCTGAAGTGTCACGCCACAGGCGATCCCGCGCATGACAAAATCGCTACGGCACCAAACTTCCTGTTGGCGAAAGAAAGACTGAAGCCCGACTGGGTCGAGCGCTGGATTACCGATCCGCAGGCGGTAAGCCCGGGCACATCGATGCCATCAGGACTGTTCAGGCAGCAGAACAACCAGTGGGTTTTTGCCGGGCCAACGCCGCCGACATTCAACGGCTTTACCGGCGACCATCGCAAGTTGCTCACCGATTACATCTTCCAGTTGACGCCTGAGGAACAGCGAAAAGTGGCATCGTCCATGCCTCGGGCCAAGGCGGCAGCGCAGCGGCCGAGTGACCGTAAACAGGCCGCTGCGGAATCGCATCCTGCGGCGAGCGAGGGTTCGCGGTAGAATGTGCGGTTTGGCGAATGCTTCTGCATTCAACTATCTATCCAGCACGGGTGGGGACGCCCGCGCGACAGCCGGCAGAACGCCGGCGGTACATTTCCAAACTTCAAACAAAGGACGACATAATGAATAAGACAACAGGTTGGATGGGAACAACAGTCAGCATGCTGGCGTTATGCGCATTGCTCGTGCTGGCGGCGTGCAGCAAGAAGGAGGAGGCACCGGCACCGGCGGCGGAACAGCCGGCGGCCTCGGCTCCGGCGGCGACTCCAATTGATCCCGCGACAGTAGCCACGGTGAGCGGCACTGTGAAGTTTGATGGCGCGGCTCCAAAGGCATCCAAAATCGACATGAGCCAGGACCCTGGTTGCAAGGGCGCTAACGAGGCAGAGAACGTCGTCGTGACGGGCGGCGATCTGGCCAACGTATTCGTCTACGTGAAGGACGGACTTGGCAGCCGTACCTTCGACACGCCGAAAGATCCGGTTGTGCTCGATCAACAAGGCTGCAGGTATCATCCCCACGTACTCGGAGTGATGGCCGGGCAGACCGTGCAAATCAAGAACGACGATCCGACGACGCACAACATTCATCCCACGCCGAAAGACAACCGCGAGTGGAACGAATCGCAGCCGCCGTCCTCACCCGCGATCGAGAAGAACTTCGCGCGCGAAGAAATCATGTTGCCCGTGAAGTGCAACCAGCACCCGTGGATGAAGATGTACATCAACGTGGTGAAGAGCCCGTTCTTCGCCGTCAGCGGCAAAGACGGCAAGTACGAAATCAAGGGCCTGCCTCCCGGTGATTACACGATCGCGTTCGTGCACGAGAAACTGGGCGAGCAAGATCAGAAGGTCACCGTCGCCGCCAAGGAATCCAAGACGGTCGATCAAAGCTTCAAGCCGGCTGCTGAATAAACCGCCTCGGTTTGTCAGAAGACGATTTGCTAGAATACCGGGTTGGACAGAGCAGGTTGCGCCCACCGTGCCGCCTGCTCTGCCCTTTCAAACCGGCGGGGGTATCATCTCGACGTCCGGGAACCCCCAGACCCAAGGGGCATTGCTCTGAAAGCCATCGCGACAATTTATAACCGCGGGCATCATCGGCTTGCCGTTGTCCTCGCCTGCTGGACGTTTTTCCTGATCATCGCGGGCGCGCTCGTAACTAGCCACGACGCCGGACTATCCGTACCGGATTGGCCTACCTCCTTTGGTTCTTGGTACAAAATCCCGAAGCTAGTGGGCGGCGTGAAATTCGAACACACGCACCGCATGATCGCGCAGGTAGCCGGTCTGCTTACGATCATCCTCGCGGTCTGGACCTGGCGCATCGAAAAGCGGCCCTGGATGCGGAATTTGGGCTGGGCGGCTCTGGGTACCGTCATTGCGCAAGGAGTTCTGGGCGGAATGACGGTTCTGATGTTCCTCCCTCCGCCGGTTTCCTCGGCCCATGCCGCGCTGGCGCAGACGTTCTTCTGCATTGCCGGAGCGATGGCTTTATTCACGGGGAGGAAGTGGGTAGAAGAGCAACCCCGGGTGGAGTTCGATCAGCGCCGCCCGAGTCTCTTTACCCTGACACTGCTATCCATCTTTGTCCTCTACGTGCAACTCATTCTGGGAGCAATGTTCCGCCACCATGGCCTGAGCTGGTGGCCCCATGTCGCACACGCGGCCGTGGTTTCCTTCGTGCTAGCCTGGACAGCCATCCGGGCCCTCACTGTTTATTCGCAGATCGAGGCGGTTCGTCGTCCGGCGATTCTCACGTTGTCGCTCGTGATCGCACAGTTATGCCTCGGCTTTACTGCATTTCTCACGCGAGTATCGTGGGGCCGCAACGCAGTGCAGCCCGAACTGCCGATGGTGATTTCAACAGTGGCGCACGTTGCGGTAGGAGCTCTCTTGCTCGCCACAACCGTGATTCTAGCGATCCAGGTGTGGCGGCACGCTCCGGTCCCATTCGAAGAAAGACTGCCCCAGGCGCAGCGGGATCCATCCGTGGCATGAACCAAGCCAGTCCAACGACCGCAGGCGACTTTCGCGGGCTACGGTGTTCTAGTTGTCACTGCGGTTCCTTCGTCATGCAATTCAACGTGATGTCGTAAACTGGTTGTAGTTCCGGGGAAACGTCTTGGTTTCGAAAGTTACAGAGCTCGCCGATGCCGCTCCCGAGGTCGAACGCCCTTCGGCCACCCCGGTCATCTCCGTACAAAACCTCGTCCATCGCTACGAAAACCGTACTGCGCTGAATGGAGTTACGTTCGACGTGCGGCCTGCGGAACTGTTTGGCCTGCTCGGACCTAACGGCAGTGGGAAGACCACACTTTTCCGGATTCTCTCGACCTTGATGATCCCGACCGCCGGGCGCGCAATTGTGATGGGATGCGACGCCACTCAAAATGCCGCACAGCTACGCCGCCAAATTGGCGTGGTATTTCAGGCCCAGAGCGTCGACCCGAAGCTCACGGCATACGAGAACCTGTGGCATCAAGGCCACCTGTATGGACTCCGCGGAGCAACCCTGAAAGCGCGTGTGGAAGACATTCTGAATCGGGTCGGACTCGCTGACCGTGCGAAAGAGCGAGTAGAGACCTTCTCTGGCGGAATGCAGCGGCGCATCGAACTGGCGAAGGGCCTGTTGCATCACCCAGGAGTTCTCCTACTCGACGAACCCACAACCGGCCTCGATCCGGGCGCCCGACGCGACTTGTGGCAGTATTTGCAAATCCTGCGCGACGAAGAGCATGTTTCCGTGCTGGTCACCACTCATCTGATGGAAGAAGCCGAGCGCTGCGACCGCCTCGCCATCATGAACGAAGGAAATCTGGTTGCGTTGGGAACTCCGGCAGAACTGAAGAGCGAGATCGGCGGCGACGTGATATTGCTCGATGCCGCGCACGACGCCAGTTTGCTGGCCGAGCACATCCGCACGCGCTTCCACGTAGAGACTGCCGTGCTCGGAAATCAGGTGCGCATCGAGCGTGAAGGCGGCCACCGTTTTGTTCCTGACGTGGTCGAGGCATTCCCGGGCGAGATTCAGGCAATATCCGTCAGCAAGCCCGCGCTGGAAGACGTTTTCATCCACCGTACCGGTCACAAGTTTTGGAGTGAAGGCAGCGAAGAAATTCCCGACGTACCGAAAAAAAAGAGGAGGTAGCTTGCGTCTATTGATTCTGGTGCTTTCTGTCGTGCTTGGAATACTTCCATTGGCAGGCGTGGGCTGGATATTCGCGAGCGGAATGATTACGCTGTCGCCGCCCTCGTGCACCGTGGACGGCCTTTTCATGAGCCTGATTCTGCTCACACTCTCGGCGTGCTTCCTGCTGAATGCATACTGGGAGCTGCGCGATCAGGGCTTCCTCGGCAAGAAGGACGCTGCGCCGGCAAAGGCACCCGCAAAGGCGAGTTAGACAATGGCAACTCAGGCAGTAATCGCTCGGCCACTCCCGCAGGCAGCGGCGGGCGTCATGCTCCCCGCGTTCACCCTGTGGTGGCGCGAGATTGTGCGCTTCTATCGCCAGACGACACGAGTGATTGGCGTGCTGGCATCGCCGCTGGTCTTCTGGCTGGTCATCGGTTCGGGATTCGGCACGTCATTCCGCTCCGGCGGCGGGGCTGGCCAGCAGCACTACCTGGATTATTTCTATCCCGGTGCGCTGATCATGATCGTGCTGTTCACCTCCATCTTCACAATGATGTCGGTGATTGAAGACCGCAAGGAAGGTTTCCTGCTGTCAGTGCTGGTTGCTCCCGTTCCGCGCACGGCAATTGTGCTGGGCAAAGTTCTCGGCGGGACTACGCTTGCAGCCGTCCAAGGAATGATCTTTCTCGTCTTCGCTCCGTTCGCCGGTGTTCACCTTGCGCCCTTGCAGGTCCTGCTGGTCGCTGTCGTCGTGTTCCTGGTTTCTTTTTCCCTGACCGCGCTCGGCTTCGCCATCGCGTGGCCTATGGATTCCTCGCAGGCGTTTCACGGCATTGTGAACCTGTTCCTGATCCCTCTGTGGCTTGTGTCGGGCGCACTATTTCCTCTCACTGGAGCATCGAAATGGATTCAGGTCATCATGCGCCTGAATCCGCTCACTTACGGGGTAGAGGCCTTGCGTGGACTGATGTATCCCAGCGCTGAAGTGACTTTCCCGCTGTCGTCTGCCATGGCAACGCTCATTCTGTTCTCGCTCGTCATGTTTGGACTTGCCGTCCTGATGGTCAATCGGCGCAGCACGAGGCCTGCCGCGTGATCGCCGAACAATACGCGTTCTTCCCTGCGTTGAATGCGAGCTTGAACGGCACCAGCGCAGTGCTCCTGCTCACTGGACGCGTCCTGATTGCAAAGGGACGCATCGCCGCGCATCGCATCTGCATGATTGCCGCCGTAGTCATGTCGGCGCTATTTCTCGGATGCTATTTGTTCTTCCACTTCAAAGTGGGGAACATTCTATTTCTTGGTCAGGGATGGGCGCGCCCGGTCTACTTCGCGATTCTGATTTCCCATGTCGTCTTGGCGATCGTGATTGTCCCGCTGGCCGCCATCACATTGAACCGCGGCTTGCGAGCACGTTACGACAAGCATCGCGCCATTGCCCGCTGGACCTGGCCGCTGTGGATGTACGTTTCTATTACGGGCGTGATCGTGTACTTCATGCTGTACCAATGGTTTCCGCACAGCTAGATTTCACCACGGAGGACACCGAGACACGGAGAAGAAACGACGAAACACGATTCGGTGTTTTTCTCCGTGCCTCTGTGCCTCCGTGGTGAGAAATTCTTTATGTCCATCTTGAAGCTCAAGATCGATGTTTCTGGCACAGTTGGAGATGCCGCATGGCAGGAGATCAATCAGTACGATCAGATTCAGAGCGCGGACTTCGGCCCGCAGTTCGGGAGCGGCGGAAGATGCAATCATCCGCCGGATGCGCCGCACGCCAAGGGTGAGTGGATTGGAGCTGAAATTCGGCTCCAGACGCCTCTTTTGGCGCAGTACGCGATGTCGCACTATCTCGAACAGGAGCGTGTCCTCGACGCTGATGTGGAGTAAGTTGCTTCTGCTATAGTTCCCTTCCGGGATTCGTGCTTGTTCAATATGTCCGTTCAATCTGAGCCGTCGGTTCCCACGCCTGATTCGCAGCTCGAATCCGCTCGCGCGGCCGAGCCGCAACCCAAGCCCAAGCGCTCCATGTCGCGCACGCAGAAAATTCTTTTCTTCGCCACGGGATGGCTGATCGTACTCATGCCGTTTCTCTTCTGGTGGAGCACATGGTTTGGGCGGCATCTTTCGGACCAGCAGATCAACGAGTATCTGCACGACGACAAAAAGCCGCGGCACATTCAACATGCGCTTGTGCAGTTGGGAGACCGCATGCGCGGACCACACAATGCCGGGCTCGATAAGATAGGACTCGAGGACGACCCCGGACCGGATGCCGCAACAAAAAAGTGGTATCCAGAGCTGATTCGGCTAGCTACTTATCCCGTTGAAGAAGTGCGAAACACCGACGCCTGGGTCATGGGGCAAGACACGTCGGGCGCGGGATTTCACGATGCTCTGCTGAAAATGTTGCAGGACTCTTCGCCCATGGTGCGCGGAAATGCCGCGCTATCGCTGGTGCGATTCGGCGACGCGACCGGACGTCCTCAGATCGTTGAGTTGCTGCAGCCCGCACAACTCAACGCTCCTGTCGCGGGCCGTGTCGTCGACGCGGATCGTCCTGGTACAGCAATACATCAGGGAGGGCTGATCGCGAAGCTGGCCGCCGCTGACTCGCGGGCAGTCGATATTCGCTCGCCGATTCCCGGACGCATTCGCTCCGTCTCGCAAACCGGCGCCAACATCGCTGCGGGCGCAGAAGTGGCCGTGATCGATCCCAGCACGGAGCAGGTTTGGGAGGCGCTCCGAGCACTGTATCTCATCGGACAGCCAGACGATCTGCCTGCAATTCGCCCTTACGAACGCGATCTGCCCGATATCTCCAACGACGTGCGCCAGCAGGCGCAGGAGACGGAAAAGGCGATCCAACAGAGAAATCAGCGCTAAGGAAGGAACTATGCCAGGAGGTCCATCACCGGCCGGGTTCGGGTACTTCGTAGGCATAAAAGCGTTGGGCTACACCGCCGCTTCTGTCGTTCTCAAACGCGGATACGAACTGCGTGGCTCCAAGCCGCGCATCTGGGGCCTAGGCTTGACCCGCACGGGGATCGGACTTGGGGTCGGTCTGCTTTATGGCGGACTATGGATTTTCACCCTCAACAACGTCCTGCATTACTCCGACGGGAACTGGTCTGGCGTGCTTTACTACGTCCTGCTGCTTCCCGTTCGCTTGGCGGAGTGGTCCTTGCTCATCTGGATTTTCTTTGACCGACGTTTACACGACCGCACTCGCATGTGGAAGTACGCCGCCTTCGGGACAATATGTTCTTATGCTCTCGACGCCATCGGAGTTGGTGCCGCATTTGTGTTGCCCGGCGGAATATGGGTCTGCTAAGGGAGATCGTGCACAGTTCCAGCGAAGAACATTCATCATGCAGAGCTTAGGCTACGTAGCTCTCGTGGTCCGTGACTACGACGAGGCCATCGCCTTTTACACGCAGTCGCTCGGATTTCGTCTAACTGAGGACACCGATCTAGGCGGCGGCAAGCGCTGGGTGCTCGTTACTCCACCCGGTTCAACGTGAACGCACCTGCTGCTCGCAAAGGCGGTGAACACCGAGCAAAGCAGCCGCATCGGCAACCAGACCGGCGGCCGCGTCTTTCTGTTCCTTCACACGGACGATTTCTGGCGGGACTAGCGTGTGTTCACGGCGCGAGGAGTGAAGTTCGTCCGTCCGACAAGCGAAGAAACGTACGGGACGGTAGCAGTCTTCGAAGACCTCTACGGCAACCAATGGGATTTGTTGGAACTAAAGATCTTGTCATCCTGAGGCCCGCGCAGTTTGCGGGCCGAAGGATCTATGCACTCGTTTGTAGCAGTAGTGCTGCCGGCGGGGTTGCATAGGTCCTTCGGTCCGCAGAAAACGCGGCCCTCAGGATGACAATTTGGTTTTGATTTAGCTAGAAGTTAGGAGCTAGCAGCTAGAAGCTGCCCTTCAAATCGCCATCGCCCCGACTTCTTTTTCAACTTCCGTCGTCTCGACCATCACGATCGCGTCCCACGGACAGCCATCGAGGAAGCAACCATCCGGTCCCTTGCTCAGGCATTTCTTGCAGCCAATGCAGAGAATGGGATCGACGGCGATGCGGCCAAACGGCGGATGATCTTCGTCCGGCACCCAGAACATGCAGTCTGCCACCGGGCAATACTCCACGCAGGCGGGCGAGCCGGCGCAGCCGGTGCAGCACTCAGTGATCACCGCCAACTCTTTGGGCTTCTTCTTGCGCGGCGTGGCGAGGCCCTTGGACTTCGGTTCAAACTTTTGCTCGTCGGGTACCATCCCGACGGCCTTGGTCGCTCCGGGTGCGGCAGGCATGGTCGCGATTATAGCGTAAAAGGCCTGGGCGATTCGGGCTTTTAGCGTTCGACGGTTACTTAGCCGACGCCCTCAAAAACCCGGCCCAAAATGACACTGCGCTCTTCATCTTTGTGACACTCCTTACCCTATCCACCGGCTTGCTTCTGTTATATTGGCCCCTGCAAAAGGAGCACCGACATGGCAGGAAAGAGTGTCAACAAAGTCATTCTTCTCGGAAATCTGGGCAAGGACCCCGAGGTGAAGTACACCCCCAGCGGCACGCCGGTCGCCAAGTTCAGTCTGGCCACCAACGAACGTTTCAAAGACAAAGACGGCAACTGGCAGGATCGCACCGAATGGCACAACGTTACCGCATGGGCGCGGACAGCGGAGATTGCGGGCGAATATCTCAAGAAGGGCAGCAAATGCTACATCGAGGGCAGTCTGCGAACCCACTCCTGGGATGACAAGACGACAGGTCAGAAGAAATACATGACGGAAATCGTGGTCAACGATCTGGTCCTGCTAAGCGGACGCGGCGAAGGCGGTGGTGGCGGCGACTTCAGCGGCAGTTCGCGGGGATCATCTTCTTCCGGAGGCAGCAACAACTTCGACCAGCGTTCGTCCGAGCCTGAGCCGGCACCCGCCGGACCCATTACAGACGACGACATCCCGTTCTAGCGTGTGAGGAATTGGACCGGAGACGAGCCGATCTAGTCGCCGTCTCCGGCATCCACCGAGATCAATTCCAGGTTCTGCAGCAAGGGGCTTGAGTCGGAAACGAACTCCACATGTCCGCATCGCGGGCACGAGAGCGTGGCCAGGCCTGAATTGCCGGGAGCCAGGCTTACACGCATCAGCTGATATCGCTGAAGTTTCTGCTCACACCGCAGGCAGCATACTGTCTTGTTGTAGGGATCGGGACAGACGCCGCTCGGCGTCTCGATGGCTGGTTTCATAAGTTTCTCGAATCTTCCAGAAGCAGCCACTCCGCCTGGCTGGCGCTCCCGTACCTTAAGTGGAAAGAGTCTACCACGATCATTCGGCCCCGATCTGTGCCGACCGCAAAGGTTCGCCACTCGTTAGTAATGCAGTCGGGTCAATCCAATCGCCTACAAAGCTCGTCCCTGGCGCACCTGCGCGTGCACCAAACCACGTTCATCCTGTATTCTGACTTGATCTATGGCCGCTGACTTTCTCACCCGGATCAAGCAGTCCCCTGTCCTATGCGACGGGGCGATGGGAACTCTGCTTTATTCCAATGGAATCTTCATCAACCGCTCCTACGACGAGCTAAACCTGTCGCAGCCAGACCTGATTCGCGGAATCCATCACGGTTACTTGCAAGCTGGCGCGGAAATCATTGAAACCAACACCTTTGGCGCCAACTTCTTCCGCCTTGCTGGATACACGCTGGCCGACAAAGTTCGCGACATTAACCTGAGCGGCGCCCGCCTGGCCCGCGAAGAGGCCAAGAGTTTTGACGTCTGGGTGGCCGGCTCGGTGGGACCGCTGGGGACCAGAATCGAGCCTCTCGGCAAGACTTCCTACGAAGAGGCCCGTGCTGCTTTTCGGCAGCAGATGGAGGCCTTAGCGGAAGGTGGAGTCGACCTGTTCATCCTGGAAACCTTCGGGTACCTGGAGGAACTGCATCAGGCGATGCTGGCGGCAAAGGACTTAAAGGCGGGTATCCCGCTTGTGGCGCAGGTGACGATCGACGAGGACGGCAATTGCCTGGACGGATCAGATCCCGCGACCTTCGTCCCCAAACTTGAAGAATGGGGAGCCGACGTAATCGGATGCAACTGCAGCGTAGGACCGGTGGCCATGCTGGATGCCATGGAGCGCGTGCGGGCTCTGACTTCCCTGCCGCTCTCCGCGCAGCCCAACGCCGGTATTCCGCGATCGATTGATGGAAGGAACATCTACTTGTGCTCTCCAGAATATATGGCGAGCTATGCGCGCAAATTCGTGACTGCGGGCGTGCGCCTGGTAGGCGGGTGCTGTGGCACGACTCCGGATCATATCCGAGTGATGAAAGGCGCGCTGCGCGTGGGTGAAGCGCGCACCAAGACATCATCCGCTCAAGTGGTAGGAACGCAAACAGCGCCGCAGGCGGTTGCCGCCGTGCCGTTGGAGAAGCGGTCTGCGCTAGGGGCAAAGCTCGCGCGCGGCGAATTCGCGACGATGGTCGAAATCGTTCCTCCGAAGGGGATCGATGTTAAGAAGGAAATTGAAGGCGCGCGCTTCGTGAAGTCAGTGGGAGTGGATGCGGTCAACATTCCCGACAGTCCACGAGCCTCGGCGCGTATGAGCAATCAGGCCCTCTCGTTGCTGATGCAGCGCGAAGTGGGCATTGAAGCCGTCCTCCACTACACCTGCCGCGACCGCAATGTATTGGGCATTCAGAGTGATCTATTGGGCGCGGCGGCGGTGGGAATCCGAAACCTGATCTGCATCACCGGCGATCCGCCGAAGATGGGAAACTATCCCGACGCGACCGCCGTGTTCGACGTCGACGCTATCGGCTTGGTGAACATTGTTCACAACCTCAACCGTGGCCTCGACATTGGAGCGAACCCGATTGGGACCGGCACAGGATTCGTGATAGGTGTGGGCGCGAACCCCGGACTCACCGATCTCGACGAGGAAATTCGCCGCTTCGAGTTCAAGGTGCAGGCCGGCGCGGAATATGTCGTGACCCAGCCGGTATTCGACATTCGCCTGCTGGAAAATTTCCTCCGCCGAATTGAGCATTGCCGGATTCCGGTAATCGCCGGCATCTGGCCGCTGGTAAGCGTGCGCAACGCGGAATTCATGAAGAACGAACTCCGCGTCTCCGTGCCCGACGCAATCCTGGAGCGTATGGCGCGCGCCAGCAACCCAGAAGCTGCACGGGCCGAAGGCGTCGCGATTGCCCGAGAGATGCTGACCACTGTCAGAAATACTGTACAAGGTGCCCAGATCAGCGCTCCGCAGGGACGATATAGCTCTGCGGTCGATGTTCTCGAAGCACTCGAAACCGGGCCCGCGCCGTCGAAGTGAGGCACTCCAATGCCAAGTAAGATTATTTTTGTTTCCGACCGAGTGGAATCCTGGGAAGTAGTGTTTATATTCAAAGTCATTCCGTGTCTTGGGGCAGCAAAGAGTCAGGATTGAGCAACTAACTCGGGGAGCAGACAGCTAGCGCACCGGCGATTTTGGTCAGGAGATGAGATCCCCCATGGTTCGATATAAGATATTGATTTTTTGGGGCTTATTGGCCTCGGCTGCTGGTTTGCTGGTACTGATGAATGGATGCGCGGGCACAAGTGGGAATTCCAACATCCATCAGAATCTGGGCAAGATCCAGCATGTGGTGATCCTCTTCCAGGAGAACCGTACCACCGACAACCTGTTTCACGATCCCGTGCTGATGAGCCGGGGAGCTGACATTGCCACAACGGGCGTAAATTCCACGGGCCAGACCATCACTCTGAAGTCCGCATCTCTGGTGACTGACTACGACTTCAGTCATGCCCATGAAGCATTCGTCAAGATGTACGACAACGGGCAGATGGACGGGGCCGATCTCATTGCGCAGCATTGCTCGACCGGCGCCACCGATTGCCCGCGTGCCAACCTCAACTTTGAATACGTGCAAGCCTCCGACGTCGAGCCCTACTTCAAGCTAGCCGAGACCTACACCTTTGGCGACAAAATGTTCCAGACCAACCAGGGCCCGAGTTTCCCCGCCCATCAGTACATTATTTCGGGAACCTCCGCCGTTACAGAAACCAGCAACCTACTCGCCGCGGAAAATCCCGGGGGACTTGCGTATGCCGATGACACCGGATGCGCCGCTGCCGCCAGCCAGACTGTCTATGTAATCGACTCCACGAATATGGATGCGAGCACGAATGAGACTCAGAAGCTGTACCCCTGTTATGAGCACAACACTTTGATTGATTTGCTGGACGCGCAGAAGATCAGCTGGCGCTATTACGGGAACGTGACCAAGTGTGATCCAAATTCTGCACCTTGCGGCCACTCGGGAATTTGGGTCGGCCCCAATGCGATTCAGCACCTTTGCGTGCCTAACGCAGCTCCACCGAATGGCACGTCCTGCACCGGCGCCGAATGGGTGAGCAACGTCCTGCCGAACACGCAAGTGCTCACCGACGTCCAGAACGGACAGCTCCCGGCGGTGAGCTGGGTGATTCCAGACGGCAAAGCATCTGACCACCCCAATAGCAATACGGGGGAGGGTCCGTCGTGGGTAGCGTCGGTGGTCAACGCCATCGGCAACAGCCAGTACTGGAACAATACCGCGATCATCATCACCTGGGATGACTGGGGAGGCCTGTTCGATCACGTTGCGCCGACCGTCCGCAACTCCTATGAATACGGCTTCCGAGTGCCGCTGATTGTAGTGTCGCCCTACGCGAAGGCGGCCTACATTTCTCATAACCCGCATGACTTCGGCAGCATTCTGAAATTCGTCGAGACCGTGTTCGGACTGGGCACCATCGACACGAAAGCCGGGGGATACGCCGACTCCCGTTCCGACGATCTGTCGGACTGCTTCGATTTCAACCAGACCCCGCTGGTGTTCACGACGGTCCCGACGAAGTACGATGCCAACTATTTTCTGAGTGATAAAAGGCCACCGGTCGATCCCGACGACGACTGATAAATCGCGCGATGCCATGAGCAAGCAGTGCGCAAGGAAGATTTTTCACCACGGGGTGATCGGAGTCACTGACGGCAGCGGAAAAGGGAGTTTAGAGTCATTGTCGTACACAGGGCCCTCGGTCGATTTTCTCTCCTTCGGAGGGTAGGCATGTGATCTCAGCGCATGCTGTGGTTGAGCGGACGAGCCCGAAACGTGGCTGTTCCCGTCCGTTGCTTTTGCCCGCCGGCGGAATACATTGCATACGTCAGCTTCTGCGAGAACGCAAGTCGCGCCGCAGGGCTACAATGGCAGGGCTAGAGATGCCGCGCGACCATCGGATCGAAGACCTCTGCCTTCAAAGATCCAGGGTTTTACGAGATACTTCGGAGGCAATTCTCCAGACCGCAGACGCTGTGGGCTACGACCGAATTCTAGAGCGAGGTCCGGAAGGGATTTATGAACATCCACAGGATTATTCCTGCGCTGCTGGTCAGCGCCATCTTTTCTCTGGGAACAGCGTGGGGTCAAGCCCACGTCGATGAGAGCCTGGAGACGGCTTTCCTATATGTTGATGGATTCGCCGGCTCCGATTCGAATCCAGGAACGCAGACGCAACCATTCAAGACCATCGGTAAAGCCGCCGGCGTTGCGATCCTGAATAATCAGAACGCCGTTGGTACACGAGTCACGATCAACGCTGGCACCTATCCAGAAACAATTATGCTGAACCGCACGTCGAAGACGACGTCGCTTCCCATCACCTTCCAGGCTGCCGTGAAGAACACAGTCAAAATCTCGGGCACTGACGAATGGACGGGGTGGCAGCCGTACAGCGGCAATTCCAACATCTTCACGCACGCCTGGCCGTACGCCTGGGGATTGTGTCCCCGCGCTCCGACGGGCCCGTTCGAGCAGGACATCAATCTGCGGCGGGAGATGATCTTCGTGAACGGAGCGATGCTGACACAGGTGCTCACGTTCTCGCAATTGGTCCGCGGCACATTCTTTGTGGATGAGACCAACGGAATCGTGTACATCTTCCCGGCTCTGGGCATCAATATTGGCGCCGCGCACGTCGAGGTAGCCACGCGGCCACTGCTCTTCTCAGGATTAAATGTAAGCAATCTGGTATTGCGGGGACTGAGATTCGAACAGAGCAATGGCTGCCGTAATAACGATACCGTGAGCTTTAAGGGTGGCAGCAACGTCCTGATTGATGCCGATGGCTTCAATTGGAACAATGCCGGCGGCTTAGGAATCGTGGGCGCCGCGTCCTACACCATTCTCAACACCACGGCCAAACACAACGGCCAGCGTGGATTCAAAACGATCCAGGCCAAAAATGTTGCCTGGAACTCCGACGAAGCGGACTACAACAACTGGCGTGGAGCGCAGGGTAGCATCTACGGATGGGCAGGGGGAGGATTTTACTTCTTCCAGCAGCACGACAATACCCTGGTCAATCTGAAGATGTTCTACAACCAGACGCACGCCATGCACTGGGATACAGACAATCAGAACATCTACGCGCGCTCTCTGATTTCGGCGCACAACTTGTATTACGGGCTGGTCGTGGAGAAGAGCGAGGGTCCGGTCACCATTACAAAAAGCTCGCTCTGTTACAACGGGCTGCTGGGCGTCTACTACGATGGCGGCATGGCGCTGCGAGCGTCAACCAACGTGACCCTGCAAGGGAACAGTTTCGCGAACAACACGATCAGCCAGATCCCGATCGTTGGTATTCAGGGCGGCGTGCCGATGGCGGTAACGAATTACGAAACGGGAGAACAGTACAATCTAGTCACTGAAAACCTGGTCATGCGCTCAAATACCATTGTCGGTGAGAGCGGACAGCAGCTGTTGTACGATTTCGACCAGAGCGGGACGGCGTGGCCCGGTTTACAATCGACTCTTGTCTCAGACAACAACCTCTGGTGGAACGGCTCGGTGCCCCAGCCCTTCACGGTGCCGGTGCCCGCTTACTATACGCCGCTGGATTGGGCAGGCTGGCAAGCGCTGACCGGACAAGACACGCATTCCACCTTTGCGGCGCCGGCGGTCGATCCTACGATTCCCTGCCAAGTGCCGCCCGACGCTCCTGACTTCTGGTTCGTGAACTTCGACAACGGAGCACTCACGGTGAACGCTGGAGAGTCGGTGGCTTACACGATGATCCTGATGCCACTCGGCAGTTTCAACGGAAAGACATTCCTCACATCATATGGAGTGAGCCTGATTCCGGGAGCGAGCCAGAGCTGGTCGCAAAATTCGTTAACCGGCTCCGGGACGACCATCTTCACCATCAAGACGAGCACGACGACTCCGAAAGGAAGATATCCCGTGACCATGTCGGCTCGCAGCGGAGATGTGACCCGGACGTCCACAGTGTGGATGACGGTGCAATAGGAGCGCCAACGGGCACGCCGAAACAGGCTGCTCAAAAGAGAAATCTCGGCGCTGAACTATGCCGTAGAACGAGCATGGCGCGATAGCATCCAGGAAGAATAAGAATATGGGTTCTGAAACGGCTTGAGGCCAGAGCCAGCGTGGGGAACGCCGCTCTGGCCTCGTCCGTGATCGTTCGTGCGGTGATCTAGCTGCCGGATCCGGTGAGAGTCACGACTTGTGGCCCGGTCAAATCGCCGTCCGTGATCGTTAGCGTTCCATTGCGCGGACCTGCAACCTTTGGGGTAAAAGTAACATTCACGGTGCAGGTTTCACCCGCCGTCAGTACAACGCCGCAGTTGCTTTTTTCGATGTAGTCCTTCGCGCCGGAGAAGACCATGCCAGCCAGCGAAAGCGCCGTCTTGCCGAAGTTGGTGATGGTAAATGAGTGCACCGGACTCGCGGTCTTGGCTTTGACCGTGCCAAAGTCCAAGGCTAGCGAGGACAGTCGTACGGACGTTTTTGGAACTATCAGGAACGAAGTCACGGATCGCGTCACGCTGCCGCTGTTAGCATAGAACGTGATTGGATACATGCCCGGCGCCGTGGTGACCGCTGCGGTCACCAGCAGCTGCGAGGCTCCTCCGGTGAGAGGCTGCGTCGCCGAAGTCATCGTGGCATTCAGCCCGGGGACTTCCCGGATGCCATCGAAATGGAGTGTGGCAGTGCCGGTGAGGCCACCGAACGGAATCAGACTTAGACCGAACATCGCGGTGCCGTCCTCGGCGACGGTTTTGGATGAGTCATCCACCAGGAACCAGTAGTCCGGGTCACTGGCAACAGCACAAGCGGATGTTGGATCCGCAGGCTGGTTCCAGTTCGAGAGCCCATCCTGCGAGGTCACCGATTGCCAACCCGACAGTGGATGCATGGTCGAGACCGGAACCTCGAAGACCGTGTTGTTGGAGCTGTTCCACCAAACGTTCTTGTTCGAGTTCAGGGTGGTTTGGAATGCGGTCCAATCCGTGCCGTTGAGGTAGCTGTCGGTCAGCGTGTTCTGCGTTCCTACGGCTTGAATAACGTTTCCGGTGTGAGTGAAATTCTGGGTCTTGAGGTTGTAGGTCTGGCCCGTTTCCCAGTTCGAAACCTCGATCCCGCCCCTCTGTCCGATCACGTCGATTTGGGTGATCTGGTTGTTGTAGAGGACGCTGTTGGTCAGGCTGACGTGCTCGGAGTTCCTCAGGACAAATCCGCCTTGGTATAGGTAGCTGTTCTTTACACCCTGATTATTTCGACAGAAGTGGCTATTCGAGACCGCGACTGGACCCTCGCTCTTTTCGACAACCGCGCCATCGGCCAGATTGCCAGTGGCAAGCATGTTGCTGACAGTAATGTTGGCGTTGTCGGTATCCCAGTGGACACCGTGAGTCTGGTTGTAGGCGGTGACCAGGCCGGATACCGTGACATCATGGTCAGAGAAGAAATGTATGCCCGCGGAACTCCAGTTGTAATAGGAGCCCTGGGCGCCACGCCAGTTGTTGAAAGACGTGGTCACGCTCCTCCAAAGCCCATATTTCACAGATACGGCCATCATGCCCGCTTGCCCGTTGTGGCTCGACACCGAGTTCTGTACGGTGAAGTTACTGACGGGAGTGAAGAAGTGCAAGCCTACAGAATTGTTCCAAAGAAAGTTGTCGCTATCAAACAGGATGTTTTTGGCGCTACCGGCTACATAGACTGCTGTATTGTCGCGGCAACTGTTCGCATATTTAAATGTAATTCCGCGAACGACGACATTGGAGACGCTAACCAGATGGAACAATTCGGGGAGAGTGGCAACTTCCACATCGGCGGTGCTGATATCGGTCCCAGCCGCCGGCCAGATGTAGGCCAGGTTGTTGGTTTCATCGACGAAGAAGGTGCCTTCGCGCATCTGCCCAACCTTCAGGACTTGGGTCAGCAGAACTCCGTTCACGAAGATCATTTCGCGCCGCAGCACAATGTCGGCCTCGAGAGGACCGTTACCGCTAAGATTTGGGGTGCACAATCCCCAGTTATTGGTCCACGAGGTCTGGTAAATTGCAGGATTGCTGGCGTACGGTTGCCAATTCTGATTTCGCACTGCTCCGCTGACGACCACCCCGCTGCCGTTGGCTTGGAACGTGATCGGCATGGCGGTGTAGTACTGGTTGCCCATCAGGGTGATGGTTTCGCGGTAGGTGCCAGGATTAATGATGATCTTGGTACCGGTGCCATGAAAGTTGTTGGTTTGGGCAATGCTGGTGGCGGCGCTGATCGTCCGAAAAGGCTGCGATTGCGTTCCCGGATTGGAATCGGAACCTTTTGCCGCATCTACGTATAAGAAAGCTGTCTCGAGACTCTCATTTACCGTGGCCTGCGCCCACATCGAACGGGGGGCAAACACTGTAGTAAGAACGAAAAAAAACACTAGTGTTTGTTTCATGGCGCGCCTCCTAAATGGCCCTACAAATAGCCAGAAATGTTCAGACGAAACGGAAGGCTTACAGATTTAACTGAAAACACTTCGCTCTCGACTGCAGCCACTCTAGAGGCGAAAGAATTCTTACGCCAGAGTCCACAAGTACATATGGGTATTGGCCCAGAGTTATCGGGCCAGACATGCCAGATTCGCAATGGCAGATTGTCCTCTTGGCCACGACTTAAGTTGAGCCGAACGTTGCCATTTCCGACATCCGGACCTCAGGCTTGAGGGATTTCGCTGGAATCACGACCATTAGCGAAACAAAAGCGAATATAGCGCAAAGCTTCAAACGCTTCCGCAATGGTCTTCGAAGGCAGGAGAATTTGGCCTTCGGCCACCGACCGGAACAGGCTGAAAGGAGGAACACCGGAAGGCGCGATTTTGGGTGGCCTGCCCCGACTAGCAATCTTGAAACGAAAGGGCTTCTTGAGCGTCCTTTGGGACCCGTCATTCATGAAGAATATGCAGAAAACTGCATAGAGAAGTTAGTCTCTTTTTCGGCTTCCAGATTGTAGGTTATGCTGTCTTCACGTTTGGTCCTTATCCCCCGAAATTTCAAAGGTTTTGACCCCCCAACTTAGGAGTGCCAATGCTGATTCAGTTAGTGCCTTCCGCCAGCAGCCGAGGACAATTCCAACAAGCTACCCGGGTGGCGGCCCGGCCGTCGTCCAAGGGCATCGCGCGGCCGCGAAACCGGTCATTCTGGGTATTCGGACTGGCCCTGGTCGTCGGTCAGATTCTGGCAGTTGCATCAGCATTCGCTCAGGATTCGGCGCTCACCTATCACTACGACAATACTCGTAGCGGGCAGGTGAACAACGAGACCATCCTGATTCCGGCTAATGTGAACTCGACCCGGTTTGGAAAGCTGTTTTCATACGCTGTCGATGGCATCGTCGTCGCCCAGCCTCTTTATGTACCGAACGTGGTGATTCCTGGAAAGGGCCCGCATAACGTGGTCTATGTCGTCACGCAGCATGACAGCGTCTACGCCTTTGACGCCGACAACCCAGGGAACGGAAGTCCTCTCTGGCGGGTGAGCTTTATTAACGCCGCGCAAGGCGTCACCACCGTGCCCATCAGCGAGCAGGCGTGCCCCGATACCGGCTTTACGGAGATGGGGATTCTGGGAACTCCAGTCATCGACCACACATCGGGTACGCTCTACCTCTCCGCCAAGACCCGAGAACAGTCCGGCAGCACGTTAACGTACGTGCACCGGCTACATGCTCTAGACATCACCACGGGAACAGAGAAGTTCGGCGGACCAATGGTTGTGATCCCGAATGGCCAAAGCTCGCAATTCAATACCTTGGGTCAGTGTCAAAGACCCGGCTTGGTGTTATCGGGCGGGACTCTGTTCATCGCGTACGGCTCCAACGGGTGCGATCTTAAGTCTCATGGGTGGATCATGGCGTATAACCCGACCACCCTGCAGCAACTCGCCACATTCAACACTTCCCCGAACTACACTTGGGGCTCATCGATCTGGATGAGCGGCGGCGGTCTCGCCGCTGATAACAGCGGCAACATTTTCTTAGTGACCGCCAACGGACCCTTCGACGCCAACACCGGCGGCCCCGATTACGGAGACACGGTTCTTAAACTCCATTACAGCAATGGCTCGTTTACCGTCGCGGACTACTTCACGCCCTACGACCAGCAGAACATGGACAATATGGATCTCGACCTGGGATCTGGTGGCGTGATTCTTCTTCCGGATCAGACCGGTGCACACCCGCACGAACTGGTCACGTCAGGCAAGACGGGCACGATTTACCTGCTGGATCGCGACGATATGGGCGGGTTCAACTCGGTCAACCAGAATGACAATCAAATTGTGCAGCCGATTCCAGGCGCCCTCGGCTTGTTCGACAGCGTTCCTCTCTATTGGAACAATACGGTGTACTTCGCTGCCCACGGGGACATGGTTAAGGCCTATTCGTTAAGTGGCGGGATGCTCTCGTGGAATCCGGTCGCCCAGTCGCTCAAGTATGCCCAGGTGGGAAATCCGACGATCTCTTCCAGCGGCACAACGAACGGAATTTTGTGGAATATCCACAATCCCGCTACTCCGATGCTCTCCGCGCTGGACGCGAATACGCTGGTCGAACTCTACAACAGCACGCAGAAGAGCACTCGCGATGCGCTGGGCATGATTGCGCACTTTGCGACGCCGGTGATCGCGAACGAAAAAGTTTTTGTGGGAACGCAGACCAACCTCAGCGTGTACGGAGTCTTCCCGTATCTAGGGGCGGTCGCCGGGAACCATCAGAGCGCCGCGGCGGGATCGACTCTGCCTTCGGCCTTGATGGTGCGGGCGATCGACAGTCAGGGAAACGGCGTTCCCGGCGTTCCCGTGACGTTTACCGCCAACCCAGCCACCGGCACTTTCAGCAATCCCACTGCGATTACGGATAGCACGGGGACTGCATCAACAACCTATACGCTGCCCACGAAGGCAGGCTCGGTGGGTATCACGATAAAGGCGGCAGGATATACCACCGTTTCGATGGCAGAGACTGGCGTTCCGGGACCGCCCGCCATCCTGGCAAAGATTTCAGGCATGGGACAAACCGGGCCTGCGGGTACGATGCTACCCAATCCTCTGGTATTCAAGCTGCAGGATGCGTACAACAATCCGCTCGCGGGGAAGGCCGTCAACTTTACCGATATCGCGCCTCACGGCAGTTTCTCCTCGAATCCTGTGATCACGAGTTCGACTGGTCTGGCAACGGTTTTCTATAACCTGCCAACCAGCACCGGGGTCACTGGAACCAAAATCACGAGTGAGACGGCGACCTTTGGTACTCTCAACGCAACCATGTCGGACCGAGTCAATGCCGGCCCGGCTACGTCGATGGTGATTTCTTCCGGAAACAATCAGATCGGCAAAGCCAACACCAAGCTGAAAACCATGCTGACTGTTCTGGTAACCGACCAGTACGGAAATCCGGTGCCGGCGGTGAATGTGACATATTCTGACGGAGGTGCGGGTGGCGTTTTCTCAAGCACGACATTCCCGACCAACAGCGTCGGAAACGCCTTCGTATCGTACACGTTGCCCCCCACCCCGGGAGTCGTTCACATCACGGCTACGGCTAGCGGAGTGCCAACGGTCAATTTCACCGAGACCGCTCAGTAGAAATGACGAAACCGATGGGCCGACCAAGGGGAGTCATGATGAGTTTGTGCATTCGCTCGCGCATTTTGTTGCAAACGTCTATCCTCCCCTTGGTTTTGCTGTCAGGACTGCTGGCGCAGTCCCGGCCCGCAATCACCGTGTCATCGAACAATCTGACGTTTGAGCAGCAGGTGGTTGGCAGCACCAGCTCTGCCCGTACCCTGACGCTCACCAACCGAAGCTCCGCGACCGTCAACATTACCGGCATTGAGGTCTCGGGAGGAGACTTCGCAGAGCAGAACACTTGTGGCGCTCTGGCCGCCGGCGCTTCCTGCTCTGTTTCCGTCAGGTTCTCTCCCAAGTATCCCGGCCCCGGATCATCCACGCTCAAGATCGTCCACTCGGCCAGCACGTCTCCGCTGTCGATCGAACTCGCGGGACCGGCAATTCGAGGGATCGACAAGATCCAACACATCGTCTTCCTGATTAAGGAAAATCGTTCGTTTGACAGCTATTTTGGAATGTTCCCGGGCGCCAATGGCGCCACCACCGGAGTGATCTCGACGGGCGCAGTAATTCCTCTGGGAAAGACCGCCGACCGGACGCTGCACGACATAGGTCACAGCTGGGTTTCGGCCTGGGAGGCCATGGACGGCGGAAAGATGGATCAGTTTGACCTGATTGCCGACGGCACTGTAAACGGCGACTACCAGGCGTACACACAACTCGGGCCGGCCGACATTCCCAACTACTTTTCCTACGCCCACCACTTCACTCTTTCGGATAACACGTTCTCCTCAATGAAAGGGGCCAGTTTTTCCAACCATCTTTATATGATTGCCAGTCAGTCGGGTGGCGCGATCGGGCTTCCTTCGGTGCCGAATAAGCCCGGTTACTGGGGATGCGACGGACAACCGGGAACGACAGTGCAGGTGCTGGCCGAGGATGGCGTGATTTCGAACCAGTTTCCGTGTTTCGATTTCCAGACCTTGGGTGACAGCCTGAACAATGCCAACAACGTCGGCTGGCTATCCTACGCTCCGTCGGAGGGCGAGGATGGTTACATCTGGTCGGCTTTTGACGCCGTCAATCATGTGCGCAACTCGGCTATGTGGAAGCAGCACGTCGTACCTTGGGCGCAGTTCCAGACGGACGCGCAGAACGGCACTCTGCCAGCAGTCAGCTGGGTAGTCACTTCCGGAAAAACGAGTGAGCATCCGCCGGCGAGTAGCTGCCTCGGAGAGAATACGACGGTTGGGGAGTTGAACGCCCTGATGCAAGGGCCGGACTGGGCGACAACCGCGGTCTTTTTGACTTGGGACGATTTCGGCGGTTTCTACGATCATGTCCCTCCACCGACCATTGACCAGTATGGATTAGGTCCGCGCGTTCCCATGATCATCATCTCGCCGTATGCCAAGCCGGGCTACATCTCTCACACTTTGTACTCGTTCGACTCGGTAATGAAATTCATCGAGGAGCGGTTCAACCTGTTGCCCTTGACAGACCGGGACGCCAACGCCAATGACATGCTGGACAGCTTCAATTTCAATCAGCCACCGCTTGCCCCGCTCGTCCTGAAGACTCGCCCGTGTCCGCTTCTGGCCGCATCGAGCCTGAAATTTGGGAACACGCCGCGGAACACAACCAGCGCGGCCGATGTTGTCACGCTCACCAATTCGAGGACCACTCCGCTGACCATTCAGAGCATTGTGGCTACCGGCAATTTTTCGGTGACGGGTTGCACAGCAAAAGTGATGAATGTGGGAGCCAGTTGTTCGCTGAGCATCCAGTTCACACCGACGACGACGGGGTCTCCCAGAGGGACGGTCACCGTCACCGACAGCGACCCGAGCAGTCCACAGGTAATAAGCCTGACGGGAACCGGCACTGGGCTCAGCCTGAACCCGGCGAGTGTGAACTTCTCGAATACCGTGCTGCTGGGCTCGAAGGCGACGCGTTCGGTGACGCTCACCAGCGTGTTGACTACGCCGCTGCCGATTACCAGCATCACCACGAAGGGCGATTTTTCACAAACCAACAATTGCGGAACGCATCTGACCGGAGGAGGCACCTGCACCATCATTGTGACCTACACTCCTACGGGTACAGGGCTCACCGCCGGCAATCTCGTGGTGAATTACAGCGGCCCAGGCAGCCCCCAGATCTTCTCACTCGTTGGAACCGGCTCGGCCGTGAGTTTGAAGCCGACGGCCATCCCATTTGGAAATCAAGCGACCGGCACGCCCAGTACTCCAAGAAATATCCTGCTGAAGAACACCGGGAGCACGCCGTTAGTTCTCGGAGACATCGTGGCCAGCGGGGACTTTGCCCAGAGCAGCAATTGTCCGACAAGTCTTTTGCCGGGGGCAAGTTGCACGCTCAGGATTGTTTTCACGCCCAGTACAGTCGGCGTCAGGCCGGGTAAAATCACAATCGACGATAATGATGGAACCAGTCCGCAGACCATCGCCCTCTCCGGAACTGGGGTTTAACCGATATGACTGAAAGTAAATTGAAAGTTGTTTTTATCGCTGGCTGCGGCCGCAGCGGAACTACGATCCTGGGACAACTCCTGGGTGAATTCGACAATTTCGTAAACATTGGCGAAGGTGTGCGGTACCTGTTTGACCGTACTAAGGAACTGCCCTGCGGATGCGGAAGTTCAGCATTCGACTGCTTGTTCTGGAAGGACATTATCCGTGCCATTCCGGAAGATCTGGCCGCGCGGGGGGCCAAGTTGTTTCGCATGCGCAATTTTCCCTCGCTCTTCCTGCACACGAAGAACGGCGAGGTTCCACAAGAATATAGAGCGATCCTAGCCACCATGGGCGAGGCGTACCGCAAGGTGGCAAAGCAATCTGGACGGACGGTGATCATCGATTCCTCCAAGGGGCCAACGACGGCATTGCTGGCGCGCATGATTCCCGAAATCGAGTTGCACGTGATCCACGTGGTTCGAAGTCCGCATAGCGTGGTGGCGAGTTGGACGAAGAAAAACGGATATCTGGCGGTTCATCCGCCGCAGAAAGTTGTGGCGTGGTGGTGGGCTTACAATCTGCTTTCCGAAGCCTTGAAGTGGCGGGCTGACACCTATCGACTGGTGCGTTACGAAGACTTTGCGCGCAATCCCAGCGAGGTGTTACAGCAGATTACGACGGACGTGACCGGCAGCCCTTTGTCGATGCCGTTTCTCAGTGGCAATCGAGCCACGGTGCATGTACAGCATTCGCTCGCGGGAAATCCAAGCAAGTTCAATACTGGTGAGATCAAGATCACGGACGGAAATAGGTCGGCCGATAGCGGCGGAAAGCTGCTGATGAACCTGGTTACGTTTCCTCTGCAGCGACGTTACCAGTATTTGCCGGCGGCGCAGAAACCTTAAGTCAGCGGAGCCTTCGGCAGGACTTATTCGCCGAGCAAAGCGGTTTGTCCGGTAATGACATTCACTACAGGAAGATGGGCGATCACCTTACGTCTGGCGGCTCCCGTAAGGTATGTCAGATTTCCTTTGGCATCGCGGCTTTCCTTGAAATGACTACGCACGTATCCCTCTTGAGCGGTCAGTTGCGGCAGCGAGCCAGCAATGTCCTTTCTGACGAAGAATGCATTGTTCCCGCGAAGGTTCGACCCGGTGAAGAGATATCCCTTCCTGGTCGCCAGGTGTGTCAGTGCAGCGAGGGAGCAGCCGTAGTAGAGATTAGAATGGTGCGCTTTCGTTCTCAGAAAGTCCGCCTGGTAGGGGGTGGAAACAGGGTCCAATCCGAAGACGCTGTTGTATTCGGCGACCACGAGGCGGGGCCGGATGGAATCAATCGCCTCCCACACCCAGTAATCGTTGCCGTCGATGTCAACGGAGAGTAAACCGAGGTCCTCGTTGAATCCGCTGCGCCGAATTAGCTCATTGATATTCTCTTTTGTGATGAACTCGCAATAGGCCTGTAGGTCATACTTGCGGGAAACGCGGTCGTTCTTGATGTAGTCGACGTTCTCCTGCGATCCGTCCATGACCATTCCCTGCCAGTTGTCATTGATCAGCAGGAAACGGGTATTGCTCTCCTCGTAGTGCTCGACTCCGAATTCGATGAATGTCTGATTCTTGATTTCTACATGGCTGATCAGGAATTGAATAATGCCGTCTTCGTCAAATTGCGAAAATACCCCGAATCCAGCGCGTTTCAGAGGGGTAGTAACAGGCATTTTCGCGACTTCCCAGGCCGCCTGTCTGCCCTCAAGAAGAATCAGTCGCTCGCCAAAGGGGCCTACCCGTCTCCGAATGCGCTCCGCTTTCAGTCGTAAGGACACTCTTTCTCCTATCCCCGTTAACTAGCGTTAACAGTTCCGCCGGCCGCCACTAACCCGCCACCCAACAGCAAGCCAACTCACTCTGCGGCGGGACTCGGCCCTCAACCAGACCCGTAACGCGAACGATACAATTCTATATCATAGCGATTTCTTTTGAGCTATTATCTTTCCAGGCGTGCAAAGGGGCAAAAAGCTGAATGCTTACCGCCCTTGCCCTGAGCGTCGATCTTGCGACTTTGGGGGCTAACTATTATAATAACAAAGGCGGTTAGCGCGAACGGTTTGGGTCCATGGGATTCCCGAGGAATGCCGGGGAACCTCACCCGCTACGACCCAAGATCGCATGGAAGGTACTTCTCTCCCCTATTTTGCAATACAGTAACACCAGAGGTTTTCGTCAGAATGTCCATTCTGCAGTAGGCCTTGTTTGCTCGGAAGCCGACCCTGCAGCGATGGTTGATTTATCGACTCGGGAGGTTGTTGCTTGGGCACAGACCAAAAAGGCTCTCCGTGGTTAGTTACTGGCGCTGCCGGCTTCCTCGGCTCTCATGTCGTTGAGCAACTCTTAAGGCGCCACGTTCCAGTCATCGGTCTCGACAATCTATCCAGCGGAAAATGGGAGTTTTTGGCCCCATTCGCTTCGAATCAGCTGTTCAAGTTCGTCTGCAAGGATATCCGCGACGAGGCCGGACTCGTTGAGTTGTTCCGGAGAGAGCGCCCGGAGGTGGTGATCCATCTGGCGGCGCTGCACTTCATTCCAGCAGCGATGCGCGACCCAGGGTTGGCGGTGAGCCTGAATGTGCATGGCACCCAGACGTTGTTGAGCGCCTGCCGCGACAGCAAGGTGAGCCGCTTCTGGTTTTCGAGCACTGCCGATGTCTACAAGGCGAGCGATACCGCTCACCACGAACAATCAAGTCCCATTGGACCTTTCAACATTTACGGCGTCACAAAATGGATGGGCGAGCAGTTGGTGCACCTGGAGTCGTCCGTCCGCCCGGAATGTCATTTCGTGAACGGCCGGTTATTCAATCTGTACGGCCCGCATGAGACAAACCCTCACATCCTGCCGGAAATCATTGAGCAGATTCGCCGAGGAAATCATGGCGGCGTTCTCCGCCTGGGCAACGTCACTCCCAAGCGCGATCTGGTTCCCGTTGCCGATGCGGCGCGCGCGGTAATCGAAGTCATGGAAAAATCCACGTCAGGCGTTACGACGGTGAACGTCGGCACTGGGGTCTCGGTATCAGTCGAGCAAGTTGTCGAGCGCATTTCCACTTTGATCGGAAAACCGATTCGCATTGAGACCGATCCCGCGAAGGTACGCGCAGTGGAGCGCGCGCATCTTCAGGCCGACGTAAGCGCGCTCCAGTCCATGATTGGCTGGGCTCCGCATGGCGACTTGTCGCGCGGGCTGCGGGAATTGCTGGTGTATGAGGGAGTCGCTCTGTGAGTTCCTCACGGCCGCACGTTGGCCTGATCGGCATTGACCAGTGGCTGGGCGGCGCGATCTACACGCAGAATCTCATCAAGGCGCTGATGCGGCTACCGGAGGCGGAACGCCCACAGATCACTCTGTTCTGCCGCCGCAACGCCGACCTCTTCAAAGAAGTGACTCCGCTGGTTAATAAGGTCGTGGTGTTCGAATCGTTGCTCGACCGGGCTTTCGGGAAAACCAAGTTGGCCAGTCGCGCGCAGCGCGTCGACTACGCTGCTTCGTCATTCTTTCTCGGAGACGCTTCGCCAGCCCTGGGACGCGCAGGGCGGATGGCACAAGTGAACGCTCTATTTCCCGTGCCGGACCCCTACACGCGCCTTACGCCAAACCCCATCGCGTGGATCCCCGATCTGCAGCACAGTGCGTTCCCGGAATTCTTTTCGCCGTTGCAGAGGAAGGTCCGCGACAAGCGCTTCTCTACCCTGCTGGGCGATCCCAAGCGCCACGTGGTCTTCAGCAGCCAGTGCGCGCTTGATCATGCTGCCAGCGTCTACGGCGCACCACAAGCGAAGACCTACATTCTGCATTTCGCCACGGTGCCACAGCCGGGCTGGTTCGCCGATCCGGCGCCAGTCGTGGCTAAGTACAAGATCGAAGCGCCGTTCTTCATCGTCTGCAACCAGTTCTGGATTCACAAGGACCACCCCACACTTTTCCGCGGAATCTCGAAGCTCAAGCAACAAGGGTTGAAGGTAAACCTGGTGTGCACCGGACCAACCAGCGATCCCCGGCAACCAGACTACTTCGACAAGCTCAAGGCGGAAATCAAGCAGCTCGGCGTGGAGCCGCAGGTACAGATTTTGGGGACGATTCCTCGCACCGATCAGGTCTCGCTGATTCGCGCCTCGGCCGCGGTGCTACAGCCATCGAAATTTGAAGGTTGGAGCACTGTCATTGAAGACGCGCGGGCACTCGGCAAGCCGGTCATCGCCTCCGACTTTCCGGTCCATCTGGAGCAGAACGTTCCGGGCTCTTCGTTCTTTCGCATGGGCGATGCCGACGATTTCGCGACGGCGATTACGCGGTTCCTGCAGAAAGGCGCACCCCCGGCTACTTCACCCGCCGTACACGACGCCCGCATTGTCGAATTCGCGAGAACATTCCTCAGCATTGTCGACCAGGCCTATCCACGCACGCAGCGTGGCGCCGCCAAGAACTGAATCCAACCGACAACTCAGACACACCAATGCCACTCAGCCCGAAGCCGTTTTTTTCACAACGAGCAATCTGTGGCTTAGTGCAAAGGGTAGCGACTGACACGCCGCGCAGGCAGGAAGAAAAAGGGCTGGCAAGAGATTCACTCCGGCCAGCCCATTGAAGAAGATCGCAGAATTGCTTTAGTGCAGACCCGTCGCCTATTGTCCGGTGCCCGTGAGTGCGAGTTCCTGGGGGCTGAACAGGGCGTTGTGATTTACGGTCACCGTTCCCGAAATTGCGCTCGCAGATGACGCACTGAATACCACCCCGATGTTGCACGAACCCAAGGCGGGCACCGTGCTTCCACAGGGATTGGTTGCCGCCGTGGTGATGGCGAAGTTGCCGCTGGCCGCAATGCTCTTGAGCGTTAACGCGGTCGCAGTCTGGTTGTTGCTGATGGTCATGGCGAGCGGCGCACTCGAAGTTCCCACGGTCTGCGTGCCAAACGCCAGACCCGCTGCCGGCGCTAGCGTTACCGGCATGATCGCAGTGCCTACCAGGTTGACGATCTGGGGACTCACGGCGGCGTCATCAGTGATGGTGACCGAGCCGTAGGTTGCGCCCGTCACGGCCGGGCTGAAGGTCACTCTCAGATTGCACTTGGCGCCCGCCGCCAAGGACGTACCGCACGGCCCAGTTCCGGTTACAAAATTGTAGTTGCCGGAAAGCGCGATCGAAGAAAAATGAACGGCCGCAGAACCGCTGTTAGTGACGACGATCGTCCGTAGCGCTGTCGTTGTGCCCACAACCACGTTGGGGAAGTTGATCGTCCCGGCTGAGAACGTCAAGGGACCGGCCGTTCCATTAACACCGGTTCCACCCATTCCGATCTCCTGGGGTCCAGCCAGTCCGCTGCTCGTGATGGTGACTGCGCCCTTAACGGTTCCGTTCACGGAGGGATTGAAAACAATGCTCAGGACGCAGCTAGCCGAGGGACCCAAAGAACTGCCGCAAGAATTGCTCGTGATCGCGTAGTCGCCGCTGGGAGCATACGCCAGGCTCAGCGTCGTCGCCAGGTTGTTGGTCAGAGTGACCGGCTTGGCTGCGCTTGTGGTCCCTACGTTGACACTTCCGAACGCCAGGTTGAGAGGAACCATCGAAAGCTGAATTGCTCCCAGGCCGCTGAGATTAATCAGTTGGAGAGATGGAAATGCGTTGTCATTGATGGTGATCACGCCCGGAACTGTTCCGGTCGCTGACGCCGTGAAGCTCACCGTGATCGAGCATTTGCCCGCGGGCGCGAGCGCGCCGGCACAAGTGTTCGTCTGGTTAAAATTGCCGCTTGGCACAATCGAACTGATCACGAGCGACGCGGTGCCGGAGTTGGTGACCGTCACCGTCTTGGTGGCACTGGTTCTGCCGAGTGCAGTCTTGGCAAAAGTCAGGCTCGATGCGGAAAGGGTCACAACCGGCGCCAGGCCCGTCCCGCTCAGGGGCGCACTCTGATTGCCCGCGTCGTCCGTGATGTTGAGGGATCCAGTGCGAGTGCCCGCCGCGGTTGGCGTAAACGTCACGTGCATGATGCAAGTGCCGTTGGGAGCGATCGGACTGCTGCTCACGCAGTTGTCGGATTCCGCAAAGTCTCCCGTCGCTGCAACATTCGTGATATTCAGCGCCACACTCTGGTTATTCGTCAGGGTCACCGGCTGCGAGGCGCTCGTCGTGCCCACGTTTTGATTCGGGAAGCTGAGGCCGGAGGGCGACAGCGAAACCACTTGCCCTCCGCAGTTTGAAAACTTAAAGGATGCGATCCGTGTGGTCCAACTTTGAAACCCGGTGGTCTTGTAATATTCATTGGCGTACCAGAACGTGCAGTCATCCACGGGATCGATCGACAGGCTGGAGTAATCTCCCCAGCGCGAGTTGCCACTCTGCACGCCTCCGCCCGTGATGATCTTCACCTCGGGTTCGAGCGTGCCGAGCGTGTCGGAGGGAACGCGGCCGGCGTAGTAAATCGATGGGTTCAGGGTGGTACTGGATTCGCTGTAACCTACTGCGATGTCGCCCACCTGATCCATCGCAATGCTTCCCATCCAGCGGTAGTTGCTGTCTGGACGATAGGTACCCTGCTGGAAAACGACAGGCGTTCCGCCGGGGTTGCGGATTTCATACCAGCGAATGCCGGCTGGGGTTCCAACAGAATGGGTCGCGACCAGGGCCTCGTGTCCGTCGGCGAAGTGACGATAGGCGAGGCGATACATGAGCCGGTCGCCCAGAGAATCCAGGGTCTGCGTCGTGGTCGGTTGCGGAACGCAAACCCCACCGCCGCATGCTCTCGCAAACGCCGGCACGGGAATGTTGATCGGGCCGTTCAGAAAAGAGTTGGCGGGAGTCTGAAAGTCGGCGTGAAACTGCCACAGGTTGAGTGAATTCGCCCCCAGATTCAGCAGGTGATTCGGTGACCCAGCCGGAGGCACGATACTCCCGTCCCAATCCGACGGAAGCAGACTCATCACGCTGGCTGCGAGCTGGAAGCAAACCGAGGTCGCCGCCGTACCGGCCAGCATCGCAGTACGATCCAGCGCGCAAACCTGTGCACCCACGCTGGCGAAAGTGGTGTTGTCTTCCAGGTTCGAAGTAACGTAGTAGGCGTCGGGCCAGACTCCGAGCTTGGGATAGTCGCTGAAGAAAGTGGACAGCGGAAAAGCGTAGCGGTAGTAGCTGCCGGTGGCGTCGGAAGTGGTAGAGACCGCGATGCACATCTGGTATGGTTCCACCAGAATCGCATGCTGCATCATGAGCCAGCGCCCGGCCTGCTTGTCGTACTGCGCCAGAACATCGCCGTTGTTGTCGGCTTCGCAACTGCCTCCGAAGCCGGTCCAAAGAGTGTTCCCTGCAGCGGGACCGTAGATCAAGGCTCCGCTGGCCTTGCTGTAGACCGCAAATTGAGTGTTGACCCACTCCACGAATTGCGTGGCGCCAGCGGCGCCGTTGGTGTCAGGCACGGCCCATCCTGATCCCGACGTTATTCCGTCGAAACTGATTCCGGCGGTTGGCGCCAGCTGGGCGTTTGCCGCGGCACGAGGTGTCACGCCTTGGGGGGACACGGTCTGCGTACGATACGGGCTCCCGGCGGAATGTCTCCGCTCCTGGATGTCGGGGTCGAACCATTGCAACTGCTTCGAAGGAGTGAGAGCGCGGAGGTCTCGCAGTGGAGGCGAAACGTCGTGCTTCGTCTCGGCACGGCTCTTCATTGAAGTCTGTGCTCCGGCTGAGAAAGCAGGAAGAGTAAGCGCCAGGACACAACAGATTCCCAACATAAAACGCAAAGCTCGCGCTCGGTAATTGCGCATGGTCCAGAAATTTCCTCGGGGTTGGTGACTGAGGGAGGGTTTTGGGTAGGAAAAAAAATGCGCCCCTGTCGCAACAATGCGCAGGGGCGCAGTGAGCTATTGTCCGCTTCCGCTCAGGGTGACGATCTGCGGTCCAGTAGGATCGGGGTCGCCAATGTTCAGCGTTGCAGAAAAAGCTCCGGTTGCCAGCGGAGTGAAGGTAACGCCAACGGTGCAGCTACCGCCCGCCGCGATATTCGGCGTGCAGTTTTGGTTGTTGATGTGGAAATCCTGCGGGTTGGTGCCCTGCAGGCTCACCGTAACTGGCAAGGGTGAAGTGCCCGTATTCTTGACGGTCACGGTTTTGACCAAGCTCGTGGTCCCAACGGTGTGCGCTCCATAAGACAATACCTTCGGTGAAACCGAGACCTCAGTGCCGATCCCGCTCATGAGGATAGCCTGCTGTCCGTTGCCAGGCGAGAAGTGCCCGAAGACCGTCAGCGCCGCGGTCTCGCCGCCCACTTGCGTGGGCTTGAATACCACAGAGACGGTGCACTTGATCAAGGGCGGCATCGTCAAGTTGGTCGGACACGTGGTTCCGGTGATCTGGTAGGCATTGGTATCGAGCCCGGTCAGGACAAACCCTGGTGCAGGCGGGTTCAGGGAAACCGTGAGCTTGCTCAGGTTCGTGAACGTGGCGTTAAACGGCGCGCTCTGGCTACCCAGAAGAGTGGTCGGGAAGGTATGAGGATCGGGCGTGATCGACACGCGAATCACGGCGTTACCGATCAGGCTGATCCCGACCGAACTGCCGTTGGTTTCAGGGATGACGATCTGCGCGTATCGCGTGCCCAAATCTTGCGGGGTGAAGGTCACGGTAAAGGTGCAGGTGCTGCCCCCAGCGATGGTGGTTCCGCAGGTTGTGGTGTAGCCGTATTCGGCGGCGTTGGCACCCGTGATGGGAGGATTGTTGGCGATCCCAATGGTTGTCGTGCCGTTATTTCTCAGCGTAACGGTTAGGGGAGCCGACGCGAAGCCTCCTTCGGTCGTGGGGAATTGCAGCACGGTCGGAGAGACGCTCAGCGCAGTCTGTGCCAACAGGCTTACCTTCCCCGCGGTGGAGTCGACGACAGCGAAGTCAGCCTTGCCGTCGCGGTTGTAATCTCCAACGGTCAGCCAGGCAGGCCCGGCATTCGTCGGGAAGATTGCCCGCGATTTAAAAGTTCCGTCGCCCACTCCGAGCAATAGAGAAACAGCGTTGTCGGCGGTATCGACGGTAGCCAAGTCGAGGTGACCGTCGCCGTTGGTGTCGACTGCCACCGCGTACTGCGAATTGCGGCCGATTTTGAAGTCCTGGTGGGTGCCGACCGTTCCATCCCCTTTGCCGAGAAGAACCGATACGCGGCCGGATGCGGTGGACACTCCAAGATCGAGTTTTCCGTCACCGTTGAAGTCACCGGCAACTACCCACGTGGGCGCTCCAGCCGTGGGATAGTCAACGTGGGTCGGGAAGGTTCCGTTCCCAGCTCCCAGCAGGATCGAAACGGTGTTGTCGGTGTTATTCGCAACCGCCAGGTCAAGCAGACCATCGCCGTTAAAGTCGCCCACGGCAACAGCGACGGGCTTGATACCCGTCGAGTATGTCCGTTGAGCCTGGAAGGTACCGTCGCCATTTCCCAGAAGAACAGAGACGGTGCTGTCGGAGAAGTTCGTCGTCACCAGGTCCAACTTGCCGTCGTTGTTGACATCGGCCGCGACCACAGCGTCGGGGCTCAGTCCAGTGTCGAACTCCTGTCCCATGGTGAAGGAACCGTCGCCGTTGCCGAGAAGCATGGCGATCTGGTGTGTGTGCCCAAGCACGACCACCAGATCCTGTTTGCCGTCGCCGTTTACGTCGGCGGCGATAATCGCTACCGGAAATCCAGAGACGAATGCATAGTTCACCGCGGTCTGGAAGGTACCATCCCCGTTTCCGAGGCGAACATCGACGCTGTTACCTGCATTCGCAATTGCTAAGTCTTGCTTTCCAATTCCGCGGAAATCTCCAGCAACGACCGCCTGGGCCGAACTGTTCACCGAGATATCGGTGCGCGCCATGAACGTGCCAGTGGAAGGCTTTACCACGGCGAAGGCGACTGGGTTCGACGTGCCGCCACCGGGAGCGGGATTGGTCACCGTCACCGCGGCAGTGCCGGCGGTGGCAATGGCTGTCACAGGGACCGCGGCGGTCAGCTTCGAGCTACTAACGAAGGTCGTGGTAAGCGCAGCGCCGTTCCATTTGACGACCGCCGTCGATGCGAAACCTGTCCCACTTACCGTGAGGGCAAATGCCGCGCCCCCGGGTGCCGCCGCAGCGGGAACGAGAGGCTGGTTTACCAGGGGGACAGAATTTACGGCCATCAACTGAACCGGCACGAGGGTCACGAGAACTGCGAGGATGAGCGCAGCCTGCATGGGCTTTCTGCCCGAAACCGTCGCGAGACGGGAGAGTGATGCGCCTGCTTTCTTGATTGTCTGGGTGTTCATAGGGTTCATATTCTCCAAGTTCATCAGATTGCGCACAGCCTTTAGGGTTATGGGGAAATGGATGGAGATTGCTTCAAGTGCTTTCTCGTTCGAAACCGATCAACTGCCTGCCACATCAATCAAAAACTCGCAGGCCGAGTAGTTCCAGGCCCACGTTCCACGCAAATACCGAACCGAACACAAGGTAACGCCGCCAAAGACGCTTAGGTTCCGCCAGCAGACGAAACAGCCATTCGAGTCCATGCTCGCGCATCCACGAGGGAGCCTGTTTCAACCTGCCGGTGTTGAGGTCAAATGCCGCTCCGATGCCGAACATGGCAGGAGCATTCACTTTGTTGCGGTGTTCATACATCCAGGTTTCCTGCTTTGGAGTGCTCAGGCCCACCCAAATGATGTCTGCCTCTGCCGCTTGAATCAGGTTCATGACTTCTCTGTCTTCTTCTTCGGTGAGAGGCCGAAACGGAGGACAGTACGTACCCGCGATGCGAATCCCGTGGCGCTCTTGCAGACTCCGCGCCAGGTCATCGGCGACTCCGGGTGCCCCGCCATAGAAAAAATGGCGGTACTTGTTGCGCGTAGCAGCACAGAAAGCCTCGGTAAGTTCGGGACCGTACACGCGGCGGCTCATGTTGTTGTTGCCGTGCCAGCGGCCGAGCCAGACCAGCGGCATGCCGTCAGAAACCACTAACCCGGCCGCATCGAGAATGTCTCGAAAGCGGGAGTCCCTCCTCGCTTCGGTGATGCCGTGCATGCCCGTAACTGCTACGAAACGACTGGGACCGCGTTCTGCAATCCAGCCCTCGACCTGCGCGATCACATCCGGAATCTGGACAGCATTCACGCGTACGCCGAGCACTTTGTACGTGCCGGTCCCGGCTGACTCCGAGTCACTTCCCTGCTGCAACGGTTTTGTTTGCAGGTCAACTTCGGTTGGCATAAGAATGCCTCGTGGGCAACTTCTTAGGGGAGGGATAAAGCTAGCGCGCCGAAATCAATTCGCCCGGCAAGTGCCTGGCGTACCGCGGAGACTTCTGGACCTCACATTCGACCCACTTGTAATCTAGTCGGCTCCGGTCGATCGCAGAGGTTCTTCCTGCTTGGAGGCTTCCTTGCCACGTGTTTTCATCCCGCGGTACATCCGCAGCAACGCCAGAGGAGCGAAGCAATAAATCGGGACGATTGCCCGATCAAAAGCCCGGTAAGCGCGATATAGAAGAGAATCTGTAAATTGCTCCAGCCATCCCGGGATCTGCGCATCCGCCGCGAGAGGCTCGCAATACAAAGGCCAGGTTCCGCCGGACTGTTTGCGCCAGAGATGCGTGTTTCGCAGGATCTTCTGGAGAAGCGCAGCGGGCAGAACTTCCTCCCGCGGACCCAACGGACGGATCTGCGTGCTCTTCACCATGGCATGGTGGTCCGCTTCATAAATTGCGGAACGCTTCGCATCGGCAAGCGAAGTCATTCGCGGCTCGAACGGAATCTCGAGGAACTCGCAGATGCGCCGCAGTTCGCGTTCCGGCTCGCTCACGAGTTCTTCGTACTGCAAGGTGTGGACCTGCGCCCCCGCGCTCAAGAGGTGGTCGGTTTGCTTTTTCATCTCGCGATAGCCCAGCAGGGCCCGCAGCGGCATACCCGATCGGGAAAACCAGGAAGCCTTGCGGCCCGCGCGCACAATGCTGCGGCAGATGTCGGCCGGATTGCGATAGATGACAACGAACCGCGCCTTTGGGAACTGCTGCGCAAGGTGCGTCATCGCGTCATAGTAGCTTGGCGACTTGCAGCCCCAGATGGCCTCCCCGGCATGCTGGCGATATGCCAGTTCGACAGCAGCGCTAAGGCTGGAAATATCGGCTGGAATCCGTCCACGTGCGATCTGGTGACGAGAGAGCGCTCCGTTCCAAAACTCCCATCGCTCCAGCCAGTCCGACTTGGCCTTGCCACCCAAAAACAGCGGCCACAACAGCGGCAGGTCGCCCTCATACATCAAGGCGATGTTTGGATGCTGGTTGAGCAGGGCGTACAACAACGACGTCCCCGAACGCCACATCCCGACAACAAACAACGGGCCTTTGAAAGCAGACTGGGGAGCCGGATTTTGATCGACGTGCGTCATCAGGTTTTACTTGTCCAGAATCTATCTGAGAAGTAGCTATCGGACAGGCTCGAAAAGTTCAATCTCGCGCAGTGGCCGAACCGTCGAAACGGGAGTGTGTGCTTGCGCCCGCCTTTCACGACGTATGAATTCTGCGTACGCGATAATGCAGAAATACAGCAGCGGGGCGTGCCAGCTCATCTCGACGTTGAAGAACGAACGAACGCTAAGTACGCCGAAGACTCCGGCGATTTCCGGCAGCCACTGGCGCTCGTTCGGAGTGAGAGTGCGATCGAAATAACTGCGCCCAAGGATCCACCAGCATGCGAAGAATGCCACCGCGAACGGGAGAACTCCCCAGAAGCTGGAGCCCGAGAGAATTTCCATCCAGTCGCTATGAATCTGCGAAGCGACGATGCCCAGCTTGCCCAGCACCGCAAACTTGCCCGCGGCATATGCGCCGAATCCCGTCAGTGGACGCCGCTGGAACTGGTGCCAGGCAAAGGTCCACCAATCGACGCGAGCGCTCATGCCTTCGATTTGTGCTGCGGTCTGGTCGCGCTCCAGGAACTTCACAACTCTCGGCCCGAGGCTGGTAAAGAGCAGCACGGGAACGGCGGCGGCTGACGCCAGGGCGCCGACCCACAGGCGACGCTCATAAAGAAGAACAAGGAAGAACCCGACCACAAGGCCACCCATCGCGTTGCGCGTTTGGGACGCCATCAGGGTATAGAGACCGACCGCCAGCAGCAAGAAATACCAACTGCGCTCGCGAATATTCTGCTTCTCCGGGGTGCGCGCGATCAGCCGCGCGAACGCGACGATGCTCACCACAGCGCTCGAAGCTCCCAAGCTGTTGTAGGAGATTTCCGGCCACACCGCCGACAAGCGGCCCAGTTCATCCAGCGCTTCCCCAGGCCAGGCGGCCGCGTTCAGCCACGCCCATACCATGTCCAGGCCGTAGAGCATCCACACGAAATTACACATCTTGCGGATGTCGGCTTCGGATTTGGCCACTACCAAAAAAGCTGCCAGGGCGGCGACATCCATCAGGAACTCAAGCGACTTGTAGAGCGTCCAGGTGGGATACACCGACCAAGTTGAAGACACGACGCACACCGAGCCATAAACCGTCAACACGCCAAGCAGACCCTGGAACATCGTCTGGCGCCATGCGGTTCCAGGATTCTTGGCACGCAGAAACAGGATCACGGCTACGATCGCTTCCGGAATCAAGCGGGCCAAGGCCCACGCGTCGATGGGCGCAGCGGTGACTTGTGCATTGTCCCGAACTCGAAACACCATCGTGCTGATGATGAGCAGCATGAAGACCCAATGCCACCAGGTCCAAGCTTTCCCCAGTTCCGTCAGGTGCCGGAGTCCCTGCCGCAACCCCATCACGCCGATGATGACCAGTACCGGCGCGAGAACAATCAGAACCATGGTCTCAACGACGCCGACCCGCTCAAACCCCCCGGCAACGAAATACGTCCCCAGACTGAGGATGACACCTACGGCGACAAACACAAGCAACAACCTCAGGTTCCGAGGAGTCACGAGGCCCGATTGTGTGGTATCAAAATTCATTTTCGATAGCGTTTTGAACCTGTGAGGACAGCCGTTCCTGGCTGTCCTCATTCGCCTGTCCTGCAAGAGAAGCGACTTCTTCTATCGGTCTTTCTTCTCGGTCTTCTTTACCGGCCTTCCTTCAGTGCCTGCAGGACTCCGTAATACGCCGGTTTCTTCTTGTAATGGGAGTCGAACAAGACCGGATTCGCATCCGTTAAATGCTTCGCGTCGTGCAGCCAGCTGAATTCGTCGCTTAATCCCCACACCGCAAAGGTGGTGCAGTTGGAGTCCTTCAGGCAGGTGTGCGCGATGTTGTAGAAAATCTGCTTCTGATTTTCGTAGGGCTCTTTGATCGCGCCTTCGGGTCCCTGATAAACGTCCATTTCTGTGACCTGTGCGGTAACTTTGTTCTTGCGCGCCTGGTCCAGGAAATACTGAAACTCGTCCAGATAGTTCGGGTGAAGTTGCTGCGCTTCCAGGTGCATCTCGGTGCCGACCGCGTCGATGTGGCCGCCCAGTGCTCTCACTTTCTTAATCAAATCGAAAAATTGATCTACCTTTTCCTTGTCGACCCCAGACTGGCCGAAGGCGTCATTCAACAGGATCGGAACATTGGGATTGGCCTCATACACATACTGGGAGGCCTTGGCGATCATCTTGTCCTGCCCGCCCATGAGATACGACCAACAACCGTTGTGCCCAGGAGTGATCGGTTCATTGACCACTTCCCACGCGTAGAATATATCGCCCCCGTGGCGGACAATTGTCTGCACATCTTCCTTGATGATCTGGTCAATTTCCTTGCCCGACCAGCCTCCGCAACCACGATCCAGAAAATGCAACCACGCGGGAGCAGCAGTGCTGCGATAGAGAAGTCCCGCGCCAAAGAGCTTCATGTTGTGCTCTTTAGCCATCTTCATTTCCTCATCCATGAACCCGAAGTCGAAATGCCCGCGCTCCGACTGGATCATCACCGCATATGCGACCGCGCGATTGAATTCCCGCTCGATGATTTGCTTGTGCTCGGCGTCTCGCTTCCAGTACCGTGGCTGGACCAGAACACCGATTCCGAAACCCAGCTTGTCCGCATACTGACGCAGCGTTTCATTGTCGTCGTTGGCAGGAGCCACGCCGGATGCGCCCATCAGAAGCAGGGCTGCGGCAAGCAGCAGGCCACAGGTCATGGTCAGGATCGCGGTTCTTGCGATCTTTGTCTTCGCCTTATTTCTTGTCTTCCGAATGGTCGCGGTGGGGGGGGCAATCATGATCGTTCCGCTCCTTTGAGATTTGCATGCAATAAACGTTTCGTTAATAGCGCACTTCTTAGCGATGGTTGTTGCCGTTGCGGCCGGCAACGAATTTGCGATTGAAGACGATTTCGTTCCCCTCCCAGTCCAGCCACGGCTTTAGCTCTTGTTTCTTCTCAATGCAACAGAAGAACTTGTTGCCCTGACCGTGAATGAGCGGAAGGCTGTTCAGAATGGGCTGGATGGCGCGTATTGTGCGCAAGAACCCTTCCGGACCAAGAATCTTGGTCAAGATACCGAGTCTGGTCTGCTTTCTGCGGGCAAGGGCCGCGCCGTCGATATTGAAATCCCAATACGGCTCCGCGTGTACTTTGAACTGGAGCTCGGGAATGAACGAAGAAACCGTCTTGAACACGTCGTTACGACTCCATCGATATAGAAAGTTGGGGACGCAGGAATCTCTCACTCCGCCGGATTCGAAGTTGTGGTGAACCACCGCCGTCAGCTCGTAGGGCAGAGAGAGCTTCAGCTTCACCAGGGTACTCATGAACAAGGAATCGTTCGGCTCCAGAATTACCACATGACGCCGGCAGACTCGCAACATTTCCAGCAGGGCAATATGCGGAGAGCGGCAATGATGCAGCACTTCGTGCGCGATCACGAAATCGTAGGAGTTGTCGGGAAGATCCATGTCCTCGACATCCGCGCAAACCGCGTCGATGCCCGGCCCGTACTCCGGCGGGATCATGGATTGTGAGACCGGCTGAAAGTTCGAAAGCGTCATCCGTTGGAAGCCCAGGCTGCGCAGCACCTTGATGTCCTCCAGGCTGCCGCCCACGATGAGGGTGCTTCCCGCCACGTCAATGTTGCATTTGCGAACGTACTCGCCCAGCACCCGCGTGAACTGGCTGCGGTTCTTCGTGTTTCCCAATTGATCGCTGTTGGTCACTACCACGGTTTCGCTCAATGTCTCGCTCATGAACGCTCTCTCCGAACTTTTCAAACTATGTCGTTCTCAGTATCAGGAATGAGAACGACCTACGAGGCTTCCGCCTCAGCCAAAGTATTGGTGCGAACTGCCACTTTCTTGCGCAGCCAATACGCCGAGAACACTAGAGCGGTAGCATTCGACAAGACGATTCCGAGCACGCATCCCCACAGCCCGTAAGCGTATGTCAATGGCACTCCGACCACCAGCGAGAGAATGCTGGCCGCGCAGCGCGCGTAGAAAACAGACGCTGGGGATTCCATGGCCCGCAACACAATGGTTGGACCGAAGGCTGCGCTCCAAAGGATCGTCTCCGCGGCTACATAGGGCAGCAGATACGTTACTTCCAAGTACTTGCCCCCATATAGGATGTGAAACATCGGTCCTTTCAGGGGAATCAAGGCGATCCAGTACAGTGTGGCGCCGCCTACATACAGCATAGCGATTCTGCGCGTCAAAGAGCCCGCTGCGGGAGCGCCAGACTCGCCGTACACCCGTGCCGCGTATGGAATGAAAAGCGCGGCGAGTGCGGTGAAAGTTTGCTCCAGCGGCAGCGCAAGATTCATCAGCGCGCGAAGTTGACCGGTCTGGGTAAGCCCGGAAGTCGCGGTCAGCAGTGGATAGTACATGTAGTACGGAATCCACGTAGCGGCCGAAGTTGCCAACGCCCACCGCCCGTAGCCCCAGTGCCGATGCCAGGTCTCGCGCGGGTGGGGTCCTGCTTCCTCGGCGCTCAATGTCGGGCGGATGTTAAGCAGAAGGTAGATCGAGGTAAACAGCGCCCCAATCCCCATCAGAATGAACGCGGTAAACGGCGACAGCCAACCCTGGCGATAAACTACAAATAAGCCAGCCGTTACTGACACGCAGTAGATCGACGCTCCTGCCACTGCCTGAGCCGGAGCCAGATTCATGTAGTAGGCCCGGCGCGCCAGCCAGAACAACAGAATGCAGGGAGAAGCCAGCGTCACGCCGAGCAGCGCCGCAGGCAGTCCAATTGGTCCTCCCCACTTAAAGGTAATTAGAGTGGCTGCGCCCAGAACAACCAGCCCGACAAAGGAAAGTGAGCAATGAATCCATAACAGGGCACCCAGATATCCGCGCAGTGACTTGCGATACGCTCCGCCACTGAATACAGCCATGGGCTCCAGCAATAGCGACTGATAGAAAAACGTCAACAACAGAAAAACCGAGAAGCCCAGAGCATAAGCGCCATACTGGTCCGCCTTGAGCCAGCGCGCCAGAAAAATTCCCACCAGAAAGTTCGATCCCGAGATCAGAGCCTGGTCCAGAATCGCGAGTCCACCCTTGGTCGCCCAAGGGAGCGCCTTTCGCAGGCGACTTCCGCCAGCCAGCGATTGCATCGGCTCGGGCTGATCGGGGGCCAGTTCGATCGGTTCCATCTCTGCCGCTAGCTCGGGGGTGTCGTTGAAACGCGGGGTCATGGGTCTAGTTGAACGTTTCTTCTGTTCTTTTCTGCAGTTACCGTTCGCAGAGTTGGGGTACGAGTCGGGCAGTTTGCACCTTTTCAATACATGTAGCGAGATGCCCAGCCAGGACTTGGACCTGGGGTTCGCTCAGGATGCTGACATGGCCGCCGGGAATCTCGAAGATTTCGAGCTTGCCCGCTGCCAGGCCATTCCAGCCCGCAGCGGAGTCGCGGGCTCCGCGCAACGATTTCTCGCTGGCGCGAAATAGGGTTACGTCTCCCGGATAAGGATGGGGAGAATAGTGCTCCCCTGCGATTTGAATTCCGCGGCGCACGTTCTTCAGCGCCTGCGGAAGGAACATGCGATCGATACGGCGCTTCCAGTTGCGCGCATACTGTCCGGTTTTCCGCTGGATGTAATCCAGCTGATCCCGCGCCGGCATCCGGCCCAATTTCAGCAGAAGCGACGTCGCCGCTTCGTACTTGCCCGGGAACGTATCAAACAGCGCCAGCAGCGCCACTTCTTCTCCCTGGGCGCGCAGTTGGCGGGCCATCTCGAACGCAACCGTGCCGCCAAAGGACAGCCCTCCGAGAAAATAGGGCCCTTCCGGCTGGATGGTTCGAATCGCTTTCAGATAATGCGATGCCATGTCCTCGACGCGACTCAGGCAAGTCTGGCTGCCGTCGAGCCCTTGGGCTTGCAGTCCGTAGACGGGCTGATCGGGCCCAAGATGCCGCGCCAGGTCGCGATAGATGATGACGGTTCCACCGGCTCCATGGGCGAGAAACAACGGCGGCTTCGAGCCGAGTGGCTGGATCGGTACGAGAGACGACCACGATGGCGCCCAACCCTTCGTCCGCAGCAACTCCGCCATGTGCTCGATCGTCGGAGCCTGGAACAAAGTCGTGATCGGCATTTTCTTTCCGAAAACCTGCTCCAGACGGTGCATCAGTCGGACGGCCAACAATGAATGCCCGCCCAGATCGAAGAAACTCTGGCGTACCCCGATCGGATGCTTGCCTAGAATCGATTGCCAGATCGTCACCAGCTGCGACTCCAGCGCATCTTTGGGAGCCGTCAGACTCTCCTCAGCCGCAGAGTCGGCCGCGCTCGGCTCTGGAAGCGCCCGGCGATCCACCTTGCCGTTCGGCGTCAGAGGCATGGTATCGAGCTTCACAAACGACGATGGCAGCATGTGCTCCGGCAGTCGCTCCTGCAGGAAGCTTCGCAACTCGTTGCCGGTCGGCGAGGGCTCTTTCGTGGGAACAAAGTACGCAACTAAAGCTTTTTCGCCGCGCGCGTCTTCCCTTGCGGCGACCACCGCCATGTCAATCCCCGGACACTGGCCGAGCAGTGCTTCAATCTCACCCAGTTCCACGCGGAACCCGCGCACCTTCACTTGATCATCAGTGCGGCCCAGAAATTCGATGTTGCCGTCCGGCAAATACCGCGCCATGTCTCCCGTCTTATATAGAAGCGCGTTTCCGGCAGTGAATGGATCGGCGATGAACTTCGCCGCCGTCATCTCCGCACGATTCAGATATCCGCGCGCCACGCCCTTCCCACCAATATGAAGTTCACCGCGAATGCCGACGGGTTGCTGTTGCAGGCCCGCATTCAGAATGTGAATTTGAGTATTGGCAATCGGTCGCCCAATGGGAAGAAGGGAGGGAAATTCAGATGTAGGTTCGTACGCCGTCGCAATGACGCTGGCCTCTGTGGGGCCATAGGTATTCACCCAGCGCACGCGGTCTCCCACCAGTTTTCGCCAAGCCGCCAGGGAGACCGACGACGCCTTCTCGCCGCCGACGATTACCAAACGCAGCTTTTCGGGCAACGCCTGATGCGCTTCCGAAAGTTGATGCACCAGTTCGTGCCAATAAGCTGTCGGCAGATCAAGCACCGAAATCTTCCGTGCGCGGATCCAACGCAGGAACTCGCCCGCCGTAAGCGGCATGTCCTCGGTCTTGAGCACCAGACGCGCTCCGCTGATCCACGCCGGGAATATCTCTTCCACAGCGATGTCGAAACTGATCGACGAGAATTGCAGAACACAATCTTCCGCCCGCAGACCATACAACCGTACAGTCGCCGTGTTGTGATTGACCAACCCGCGATGCGTAAGCTCAACGCCACGGGGTTTCCCCGTCGATCCCGACGTGTAAATCAGGTACGCGAGATTCTCCGGAGTCATCTCAACGCGCAGATTCTCGGAGCTCTCCAAACCAATCTTCGCCCAATCTTGCACTAGGTTGACAACTTCGGCCGTCGCGCCCGGAAAGTTTTCCGCCGTGCGCGAGTCCGCAATCAGCACGGGCACCTTGGCGTCCTCAGTCATGTACGTCAGGCGTTCCTGAGGATACTTCGGATCGAGAGGCACGCAGGCCGCGCCGGCCTTCAGCACGCCGAGCAGCGCAATCATCATTTCCGGCGAACTCGGCAGGCAAATGCCAACGGGCACGTCTGAGCCCACGCCGCGCTTCCGCAGATAATGCGCCAACTGGTTGGCACGGGCATTTAATTCGCTGTACGTGAGAGCCCGCTTCTCCTGCTGCACCGCAATCGCAGCGGGTGTGCGCGCCGCCTGCGCTTCCACCAGCTGGTGGATGCACTTATCGCTCGGATACTCAGTCTCCGTCCGATTCCATTCAGCTAATTGCGCCTTCTCGGAAGCGGTAAGAAGCGGAATCGTCGAGATGGGCTGGTCGGGGTTATCGACGATGCTCTGCAGCAGCGTCTCCCAGTGACCCACGGTGCGAGCGATCGTGACTGCATCAAAAAGATCTGTGTTGTAGACGAAGCGTCCGCGAATTCCATCCGGCCGGTCATCCAACTCCAGGTCGAGATCGAATTTTGCCGCGCCGACATCGACCGCCATCTGCTTGAGATCCCAACCCGGCTCGATCTTCGGCATCGACGGCGCCAGTGACAGCAGCACTTGCAGAATCGGACTGCGGCTCAGATCACGTTCGGGTTGCAACTCCTGCACCAGGGTTCCGAAGGGGACATCGTCGTGCGACAACGCGCCAAGAATGGCTTTTCTCGCCCGCTTCTGCAGTTCGCGGAAACTCGGGTCGCCGGAAACATCGACGCGCAACGCCATCGGATTCTGAAAGCATCCCAAAAGGCCTTGCAACTCGGTCTCTTTGCGTCCCGCGCTGACGGTGCCGACGACGAAATCGTCCTGCCCTGTGTAGCGGTGAAGCAGCGTGGCAAACGCCGCCAGCAGCGTCATGAAAACGGTAGCCCCCTCGCGCTGGCTCGCCTGGCGCAGTGAGTCGCTCAAGTTCTTCGGTAAGCGGAAAGCGTGCATCGCACCGCGATACGTCTGCACTGCCGGGCGCGGACGGTCCGTCGGCAACTGCAGCACGGGGACGTCCCCGCTTAGTTGCTGCCGCCAGTAATCCATCTGCTGGCACAGCGGCCCTTCCAGTTGCCGGTCTTTCTGCCAGGTTGCAAAATCGGTGTATCGAATCGGCAACTCCCGAAGTGTCGCCGAGGCGCCCGACGAATAAGCGCGATACAGCGTCATGAACTCGGGCAGGAAAACGTCGTAGATCGACAGGCCATCGAACACGATGTGATGTAGAGTCATCACCAGTTGATGATCGTCATCGGTCAGGCGCAGGAGTGTCGCCCGGATCAGCAGATCCTGTTTGAGGTCGAACGGCTTGCGCGTCTGTTCCTCAGCCAGCGAGCGCGCCTTCAGTTCGCGCTCGGGCACCGGCAGATGCCGCAAATCCACTACCGGAAGCGTGATCGGCTGCGGCTCGCGCACCACCTGAACAGGCTGTCCGTCCACCATCTCAAAATTCGTGCGCCAGGCCTCATGCCGCAGCATGATCTCCGAAAGGCTGCGTTCGAGCGCGCCTATATCCAGCGGCCCTTTGCGGTCGATGATGACCGCCTCGTTGTACATCGGAACATCCGGCGCCAACTGCGTGTGCAGCCAGATCTGTTCCTGCGCGCAAGACAACGGCACCACCCGACCCTCGGACCGGCGCGGGATCCGGTGCTTCGCGAAACCGCCCTTCAAGTAGCTTTCGATCGCGCTGCGCTTCGCATCGGAGAGGCGCGAAGTGGAGTTTGCAGCGCGCGACGTATCTACGCTGGGAACCGAGGCACTCTTGCCTTCACTCCCATCGGACCCGGGTCCATGGCTTGACGCATTACCGTCGAATGCAACTTTCAGCGAATTCAACCCGCGCAATCCGGAATTCGTTCGCCACTGCAGTTGCTGCGGTTCCAGCCTGAGATTCGGGAACCGTCGCAGCAGGGCTTCAAACGCAACCTGCCCTTCCGCCCGCGCCAGTGGTGCCCCGAAACAAAAGTGCGCTGCATAGCCGAATGCGAGGTGTCGGTTGTCCTGCCTCGTAATATCAAAGCGATCGGGATCAGGGAATCTCTCAGGATCGCGGTTCGCCGCCGCCATCACCGCGATCACGGCCTGCCGCTTCTGGATCTGCTTCCCCCCAAGTTCCCGATCTTCAGGAGCCAATCTCGCCGTATGCTGGCTGGGGCTCTCGTAGCGCAGCATCTCCTCAACCGCCGATGGAATCAGCGACAGATTGTTCCGCAACCGCTGCATCTCCTCCGGATTGCGCAACATGGTGAGCAGGCCGTTGCCGATCAGGTTCGTAGTCGTTTCCTGACCACCCACCATCGTCACGATGGTGTTGGCCACGACTTCTTCCTCGCTCAATCGATCGCCGTCGATTTCAGCGGTGAGCAGCGAGTGGATCAGCCCTTCGCGCGGATGTGCCTTGATCTCGCGAATCTGCTCCTGGAAATAGACGGCCATTTCCTCGACCGTCTGCAACATCAATGGCACATGATCCGGATTGTGCTGGAAGTTGCCCAGCATCTCTGCAAAGTTCGCGGACCATTGCTTCAGTTTGTGACGGTCGCTGACCGGAACGCCCAGCATTTCCGCGGTGACGATCGCGGGCAGAGGCTCTGCCAAATCCGCGATCACATCCATTCGTCCCCGGCCCTCTACCTGGTCCAGCAAACGGTTGACGATATCTTTGATGTGCGAACGCAGCAATTCCACGCGCGCCGGCATGAACGCCTTCGACGCCAGTCCGCGCAGGCGCGTATGGGCCGGCGCGTCCATGAACAACATCTGCTTCACCATCACCCGCGCGATCGGACCAAGGCGGGCGAGGCCCATTCCATCCAGTTGCTCTGCAGTGGGAGTGCGGTCCGCGGAAAAGGTGTGAAGCACCTCGAGAACCTCTGGATAGCGGGTGACGACCCAGGCATGCAGAAACGGATCCCAATGAACGGGATCCTCTTCTCGAAGTTTGCGGAAGAGAGGATACGGATTCGCCACGACCTCGGGATCGAGCAGGTGGTACAGGCTCAACTCCCGGTCAGAACGGTCTGTGCGCGAGATAGGTTGTGTACTGGAAGACACTATGCGGCGTCTCCCCTGCGGGGTGTCGGCGAGACGTATTCTGTTTCTGATTCCGACTCCATGGGTCCGACTTTCGCGAGAATCAACTGCTCGATTTCCTGCGACATCTCTGCCAGCGTGGGATGCTCGAACAGATTCAGCAGGCTCAGTTCTACGCCGAAGGTCTCGCTGATTTTCGAAATCAGCTGCGTCCCCAGCAGAGAATGGCCGCCCATGAAGAAGAAATTATCGTGCAGCCCGACTCGCTCCACATGCAGCAAGGGAGCAATGATCGCCGCCAGGCGTTGATCGACGACGCTGCGCGGCGCAACGTAATGTTCGTCCTCCAACATATTGCCGTTCTTTGGCAACGGGAGCGCGGCCGTGTCGACCTTGCCATTGCTGGTGATGGGCAGTGTCGTGATTCGCACGAACGCCGCCGGAATCATGTAGTCAGGAAGCTGTTTGCGGAGCATCGCTCGAATTCCAGCCGCCGTCGTGCCGTTGGCGCTGGCCGCAAGCACCACGTAAGCAACCAGTCGCTTGTCCCCACTCTCGTCCTCGGCGGCTTGCACGACGCTGGCTTCTACTTCCGGACACGCGTCCAACACCCGCACAATCTCATTCGGCTCCACGCGGTAGCCGCGAATCTTGATTTGCGTGTCGAGACGGCCCAGAAATTCCAGTTCTCCGTTCGGCAACTCCCGCACCAAATCTCCCGTGCGGTAAAGCCGCTCATCGGAAGAAGACGCAAACGGATTGGCCACGAATCGTTGAGCCGTAACCTCAGGACGTTTTCGATAGCCCCGCGCCAGCCCAGCGCCGCCGATGTACAACTCCCCCGGCTTCCCTGCTGGAACCCGCTGCATGTGCTCGTCGAGGACAAACACTTCGGTATTGTCGATGGCGCGTCCGATGGTCAGCGGCTCACTGCTCGACTCTGCGGGCGCCACGACTCCGGAGGTCGCAACCACGGTACATTCCGTCGGTCCGTAGTTATTCACCAAAGCGAACGGCAGCCGAGACGACGGCCGGCGATGAAGCGTGTCTGCGCCCGTAAGCAGAATGCGCAGGTCCGCGGGACGCGGCCAATCGAGCAGCATCATTCTCTCGGCCAGCGGCGTGGCCAGGAACGTAATCGTGATCTTGTTCGCAACCAGCCAGCCACGCAGCGCTTCCGGATCATTGCGAACCCCATCTTCCGGAAAATATACGCTGGCGCCAGCAGCCAGATACGGCCACAACTCCCAAACTGCTGCGTCGAATCCCAGCGCAGCCTGCTGGCTCGCGCGATCTGCCTCAGTCACCTCGAATGCGCGCAAATGCCACCGCACCAGGTTCGTCAGTCCGCAATGCGTAACCTCGACTCCCTTAGGCTGCCCGGTAGATCCCGAGGTGTAGATGACATAAGCCAGATTCTGTGGCGTGATCGAGATTGTCGGGGCCTCCGCAGAACAACCCGCAATCGTGCCAGCATCTTTCTTCACGTCCACTAGCTTGAAACCCGCTGCAGGAAATGTGCGCGAACTCTGGTCCGTTACCAACACCACAACATTCGCGTCCCGCAGCATCAGTTCCATGCGCTCCGGAGGCGCTGAAGGGTCCAGAGGCAGATAAGCGCCTCCCGCCCTCAGGATGCCTAGAGCCGCTACCACCATCTCCGGAGAGCGCTGCATGCACAGCGCGACCAATTTGTCTGGACCTACACCCAGCGTCACCAGGTAGTTCGCAAACTGATTTGCCCGGCGGTCGAGTTCCGCATAGGTCAGAGTTGTGGAACCGGCAACGAGGGCCGCTGCATGCGGTCTCGCCTGCGCCTGTGCCGCCACCCACTGTGCGACCAGACTTTTTTCGCCAGCTTCCATTGTTGTCATGCCATCAGACATAAATCCCGGCCTCGCATTTGCGATGTTTAAACCAGTGCTGTTTTAAACCCGTGATTCCGAACTCAACTACAACGTTGCTTTACCAAACGCTCCGAACTTCAATCCAGACATGCTCAGGCCGCTCCCGAACCCCGCAGCACCGCCGGAATAGTTTCCAGCAGGATCCGCAGGTCAAGCCACAGTGACCACTTATCGATGTACTGCAGATCCAGTTCCATCCACTCCTCGAACGGAATCGAACTGCGTCCTTTTACCTGCCACAGACAGGTAATGCCCGGCCGCACGCTGAAGCGCCGCCGCTGCCAGTCTTCGCTGAATCCTTCATAGTCACGCACTGGCAACGGCCGCGGCCCAACCAGACTCATATCGCCGCGAAAGACATTGAACAATTGCGGAAGCTCGTCAATGCTCATCCGGCGCAAGAAGCGCCCCACCCGCGTAATTCGCGGATCGTTCTTGATCTTAAACACCGGACCGCTCACCTCGTTGAGATGTTCGATCTCGCGCATCTTTTTCTCCGCATCCACCACCATGGTGCGGAACTTGTAAATATTGAAGCGCCGCTTGTTGAATCCGAGCCGCTTCTGCACGAACAGCACGGGTCCGGAAGAGGTCGCCATAATCAGGATCGTGGCCACCAGCAGAACGGGGCTGAGAACCACAATCAGTGTTCCCGAAACCGTGATGTCAAGAATTCGCTTGGCCAGGAGCGCCAATTCATCGACCGCTCCGGTGCGGTGGGTAATCAGCGGGTCGTCGCCCCAGTCTTCGGCCGACGACGTCGATCGCTTGAGATCGAAAATGTTGCTGAGCAGCCGGACCGTAATCCCCTGTTCTTCGCAGAACGAAGCAATCTTCGACGACTCGTAATGGAACGACCGCATGGGCAACGCCATCACCACTTCGTCGACCACGTTGCTCCTCAGAAATTCCTGCGCCCCGTCGAAGTTACAGGCGAGTTTGAACCCGCTCTGCCGAAGCAGGTCCGCCCCCGCCCAATCCTGATCCACGAATCCGATCACGCGGTAACCCATCTGCGGACTGTCGTGCAGTTTGCGGGCAAAAGCCAGCGCCCGGTTGTTGGTTCCGACGATCAAAACGTCTCGCAGGTTGCGGCCATGCTTCCGAATGTACGCCAGCACAAATCGCAACGACAGGCGGCTTGAAACCGCGGCAAACATCCCCACCAGCCAGAACACCACCAGGAATCGGGGCGTCACCATCCGAATATGGAACAGGACGGAGCTTGCCCAGATCATCACCGAGCCCAGGGAGGTGGCCGTTGCGACGTCGACAACTTCGGTTCGCTTGTTGGCCAGACGGCGGGAGTCGTACAGGTGAAATGCAGAGAAGACGAAGTGCCAGAAGAGTAGGAAGAGCGAGAAGATCAGAAAATTCTGAATCTTCACCCGCATTTCGAAGAATTCGGAGAGTGTAACCGTGTGACTCTGGCCCAAGACTGCCAATGCGGCCACGAAAAAGGCCAACAGCATGAGCCCGATGTCCCACAACTTGAATACGTTGAGCAGTATCTGGCGGCGTGCATTACTCATTGCGAGGGTCACCCACGTATGGAACGGTGCGAATTACGATAGGGCCAGAGATTGAGAGAGAGGAGTTACAGCTTGTTGTACAGTCCTTGCGGAATCGGGAACGCTCGTTGGTTGAGCACCGCGCCCAAAATACGAACTTGGGCGCTTTCCAGTTCCTGAACCGCTTTGCGAGCAATCTCGCGGCGGGCGGAGTTGGCTTTGATCACAAGAACCACGCCATCGGCGGCATGTCCTAAGACAAATCCGTGGTTGGCGACATTCAAGGCAGGGGCATCGATGAGGACGTAGTGGAATTCGCGGCGCAACTCCGCGATACGAGCGCGCATGCGGTCGGAACTGATCAGGTTCTGCCAGCCGGCGCTGTCGGCGCCACTGGTAAGCAACCACAGATTCTCCCGCGCCACGCGACCGGTAAACTTTCGGATCGACTCCGGATCGCGCAATGCGTCCGCAAGTCCGTGGGTATTCTCCGTCTGAAATTGCTGGTGCAGACCGGGCGAAGTCAGGTTCGCGTCCACCACACACACCGGAGACGCAATCTGAGAGGCCAGCATTTCCGCCATACGGGCGCACATCCAACTGCAACCGCTGCCCGACTCCGTCCCCGCAACTACAACTACGTGAGCCGCATCTGCTCCCGGCACCAGGAACAGGCGTTGCACCACTTTGGCCAACTCGTCTCGTTGTATCTCGTCCATTTTCAGCTGCAGCGGTGTCAATTCCACCTCCGCCATCGGCACGGCCATGGCAGGTGCAGGCATAGGAGCAGCCATTACCGGCTCTAAGTCGGCCTCGAAAATGTCCTGTTCTTTCCCGAGATTCTGCAGAAGTTCGAAATTTCGGCTCATGGGGTTCCTGGGTTTCCGATAAATCTTCCGGTAAATCTATGCGAGTGGAGCAAATTCACACCGTCGAACAACATCTCTCTACGCGCGCTTCGGCCGTACCGGCTTCGTCGAAGATCCCGGTATGCCCTGCAAGAACCGCGTCACTTCCTGCATGTGGGCGCGAGCTTCATCGGGGCTCAACAATTCCGGTCCATCGCCGTTCGACCGCCCGAACTGGGATCGCGATTCGAGCGCCGACCGCTCTCCGTCCCACTCCTGGCGATAGTTCATATCCAACCCGAAGTGCTGCTGTCGCGACTCCTCGGTCAACAGATGCCGGATGTCCAAGTCGTCGGCCACTTCCTGCACCACCCCGACGTCCACCGTCTTTTGCTGCATCGCAAATGCGAGCGACAGCGAGTGGAAGCAGAGATTGTTGATGTTCCGGGGAATGCCTTCGCTCAGTTCGGCGATCAAGCCTACAGCCTGTGCGTCAAACAGAGCCTCGCCTTCATATCCCGCCACCCGAAGACGGTGCTCGATAAACCGCGCGGTCTGCTCTGTGGGGAACGGCTTTAGTCCGTTAAAACTGGTGATGCGCTGCCGCAGCTGGCTCAATCCAGGATGGGCTAGCTTTTCCGCCAACTCCGGTTGCCCGGCAAGGATGATCTGCAGCAGTTTGGCGCGCGGAGTTTCAAAGTCCGACAGCAGGCGCACGGTTTCCAGAACCGGCGGATCCAGGTTCTGCGCTTCGTCAATGACGATGATGAAGCGGCGGCCGTCGCGCGCGGTTTGCAGCAGGCTGCGGTTGAAGGCTTCGTGCATCTGCACGAAATCTCTGCCGTCGCTTTCCAGTCCCACCTCGGCCAGCAACAGCCGCATGAATTCGCGCGAACTGCATTGCGTTTGAAACAGAAACGCCGTTCGCGCGCGGTTCCGGAATTTCTCCAGCAGGTGAAACAGCAGCGTGGTCTTGCCCATGCCCGGACGGGCGATCAGAGCAAGAAAGCCGCGGTTCGATTCGATTCCGTAAAACAGCGAAGCCAGCGCCTCACGATGGGCGGGCGCCAGGTACAAATAGCGCGGGTCCGGAGTGACGCCGAAAGGTTGTTCACGAAGTCCGAAAAATTCTTGAAACATAGTCCCCTTAGCCCAGTCGTACCGACTGGATTTCGCTCTCCTCGCTCACCGGATGAACCGCTTCTCCACCACCGAATCCGTTGCCGTTGCCATTGCCGTACCCCGCAGAAGTTCTGCCATGATGCGGAACCGCCGCCAGCACTGGAATTCCCAGCTCGGCGGTCACTTCCGACGGCGTGCGGAACGACTGATCCATGTAATCCAGCGTCAACGCTACGCCCACGCTCGCCACCAATGCCAGCACGAATCCCATGATTCCGAGGAGCCATGGGGATCGCGACGGCAGCGCAGGGACGGAAGGCGGTTGCGTGACTGCTACGTTCAAGATGTTGCTCTGATCCAGCGCATCCGCGATCCGGGCTTCTTCGCCCTTCTTCAGATACAGAAGATAGTTCGCTTCATTCGCCTTTTGCGTGCGCAGCAGATCCTGCTGCGTGATTCCTTTCTCGTCGAGAGCCTTGGCGTTGGTCGAATACAAATCGACGATCGCCTGGGTCGCGCTCTCTTTCGCCCGCAGCCCGCTCAGGTCGGCTTTCGCCTTGGCCAATTCCCCGTTGATCCACGAGAAGGTGGGGTTCTGGTCGGTGGTCTCTTCCTTGATCGGCGTCCCTTCTTCCTTGGCCAGCGTGGCCTTGGTGTCCGCGATCTGCTTGTCCACTTCCACCACCAGCGGATACGTCGGCTGGTACTTCGTCAACAATTCCGTCTTCTTCAGTTCCAGAGTCACCAGCGTGCCTTTGAGCTGCTGCAGCACCTGCGGATCGTCGCCCTTTCGCATCTGCGTAGTCAGGCGCGAAGGAGTTGAGGTCTGCTGGCCCTCCAGATCACGAATCCGTGTCTCCGTCTCGTGAATCTGCGCGCGCGTGGTTTGCAGGCTGCCGTTGAATTCCGCCAGCTTCTCCAGCGTTAGATCACGCATGGCCGCGGGAGCAACTCCCCCCGTTTGCTGATCGAATGCTTTCAGTTGAGCCTCGGTGTCTTCGAGGGCCTTCCGGTACTGCTCGGTCTCCTGGTCGAAGAACTTCGCCTGTCCCGAGGGGTGATGCACTTCCAGATGCTTCTGAATGTAGACCGAGTTCAACGTGTCGAGCACATGCGCCGCCAGTTGCGGATTCGAAGACTCGTAGGCCACGCTGATCATGTTGCTCTTCTTGATGGGCTCGATCATCAACTCCGCCTTCAGCCGCCGGACGGCCTTCGCGGTCTTCATGTCCTGGGACTGTCCGAATCCCAGCATGTTGAACAGCGACTTTCTGCTCGCCAGACCGCAATCGTCGACGACCTTGCGCAGCACGTCTTCACTTCCAATCAGCTCGACTTCCGAATTCAAGTCTTCTTCGCTGACGGAGTCCTTGAACATCATGGGAGCATTTTGCTCGGGGCTCACCACGGGATCGAGGCGCTCTTTCTTGACCAGGATCTTGGTCTCGGCGCGGTAGGTGGCAGGCAGCAACAGGGCGGAAAGCAGCGTGCCCATGAACACGCCCACGAAACACAGCACCATCACCCTCTGGTGACGGAAACCGATGGCCACGAAATCCCGCAATGTGAACGACAGGTTCCGGCTTCCGTTGCCGTTTATTGACGATAGGTTCATAAGAGTCTCCGCAGGGACAAGTCGAATTCGACGGTTCTAGTACGGCCTGAAGTACATGCCCATGTTGGCCGTAGGAATAAATTGCTTGTACTTGGAAAATGAGTTCTTGGGGACAAACAGCATGTCTCCGGGATGAAGGAAGGGATCTTCTTTCAGATTGCCCTCCTTCTCCATCTTCTTCACGTCGATCAGTTTGGCTTCCATCCACTGATCATCCACTTTGCGGAACAGCAGGACCTGCGAGTGCTTCGCCGAGTCCGTGAAACCGCCAGCCATCGCGATGGCCTGCGTCAGGGTCGTGCCACCACGCAAGTCATATTTCCCCGGCTTCCCCACTTGTCCATCCGCCACGAAGTACGGCTTCTCAAAATCCTTCAGCACCACCGAAATGATGGGATCATTCAGAATCTTGCCGTACGCCTTGCGCAACGTGTCCGTGAGTTCCGGCACCGTCTCGTCCTGCACATGCAAATCGCCCACGCCCCGCATGGTGACGTATCCATCGGGCTGCACGGTTACGGTCTGGTTGAATTCCGGACTCAGATCGAAGGTCACATCGAATTGATCGCCGGCGCCGATTTTGTAGCGCGGATAGCGCTGCTGAAACTGCCCCTTCGCTGCGGAACTGGAGTTGTCGGACGTAGCCGCCGGTGCCGCAGAAGGAACCGCCTTCGCAGCCTCCTGTGCCGCGCAGGTCGCGACCGCGGCCCACACCACCAGAACACTCAGTATCGCTTGCGCCACCCTGCTCTTAATGCTCATCATTGCTGTCATCTCCCCACCCCGCCTGCCGGCAATTCGTCCTATAACTCTAGCCCGAGACGCCGGAACTGCTCCATTTTTATTATGTTCTTACGCCAGCGACCCGGTCCCGTCCCCGGACGCTGCCGGGCCGGACTTTGCCGTTCGCGTGATCTTGTGGCGGCTGATCTTGTACAGCAGCGCGCGGTAGCTGATGCGCAACAATTGCGCCGCGCGTTTGCGGTTCCATCCCGCCCGGTCCAGCGCCCGGTTGATGGCGTAAATCTCCGCCTGAGCCCGCTGGCTCCGCAGCGAATAGTTCACACCATCCACCCACTGATCCCACGAGTTTGCCGGGACGGATCCGGCCGTCGTTTCTTCTTGACCGTTCGCAGCTGGCCCACGGCCAACTTCTTCGAAATTGATTTTCTGATCGCTCATGGCTGCACCTGACGCTAAATTTTTTGGAACTCTGCTGTGGCACGTGCCATTGCAATCTGAACAGCTCGCGCTAGTGCCAGTTCCACAACCTCACATCGCACTGAAAAAGGGTTAACGAAAGCAGGGGAATGAGAAACTAGACTGCCTCGACGTCGTAACCTTCCACGCGGATCGAAAGAGACCGCTCGATCGGATCCAGGGAAATCACCAGACTGCGCTGGCCATTCTGCGCGGTCAGGATGCCCTCAACGCCATCCAGGGCCCCGCCCCGGACGCGCACCCGCTGTCCGATTCGCAGGAAACTGTGCTCCTTCAGCGGAATGTCGTTCGCCAGCAGGGTTCGCAGGTGCTCGATCTGACTGTCGGGAATCGGGATGCCGGTGCGCTGCACTCCCACAAAGCCCACTACACCATGCGTCTGCAGCACTCTCAATCGTTGCTCATTCGACGCATACGCGACGCGCACGAACGTGTATCCCGAGAACAGCGGCACTTCCACACGCTTTTTGCGGTCGCTCCAGCGATGCACCCGGGTCACGCTGGGCAGCCAGGTTTCAATGCCTCGAGTCTCCAACTGATGGGTCGCCATCTTTTCATGGCGCGATCGGGTACGCAGAGCATACCAACGCGGCTCGTCCGGCAATGACAGTGTGCCCATGTACGAAGAGTTTAGACTCGCGACCTGACAGGCGCTACTCACTGCTTAGCCTCCTCAGTCACATCCGTAGTCACATCCGTGGTTCCAACTCATGAAACGGTGCAGCTTGACCAATCCAGAGGGGGGATTGGAAATCGCCGAACCAACATCCTGTTGAAGATTGCCGTAAGTTGCGAGGGCCCCAGAAGACGCCCACTGTGGAGTTCTGACTATGGGGCACCTTGCAACCTCCTTCAATAGGACATCCGTGCCATACCGGACAAATTCCTTGTGCCTGCTCAACAACGTCTAACGCGAGGCTAGCGGCGCAGTCGCCGGTACCAGCGGGGTCGTCTGCGCCGACTTCACTTCCCCGCCCGCCGCACGGTCGCACGCCGACGTGAAAGTCGGCAGACTCTCCACGGCCTTCATCAATTCGTCCGCGATCACCCGATTCCCAACCACCGTGGGATGCTCGGGATCCATGTACATGGCCGACTGGTCCTTCGTACTCATTACCGGAATCATATTGACCACGGGAACGCGTTCTTTCCCGGCGAACTCCAGCATCGCTTTCGCGAACGGCGGCAGCGTTGAGCTGGGCGTCTGACCTTCCACGCTCATCAGCAGAAACATCAACTGCACGTGATGCGCCTTGCACAGGTCCAGGCTCTGCTGCAGGTTCTGGTTGAACAGATCCATGTCCAGATTTTCCATGTCGCCGAGCGTTCCGGCCATGATCGCGTGGCGCAGCTTGTAATACGCCACTTTGCGCAACAGATCTTCAATCAGGAAGTTGTAAATTGCGCTGCGCCGCACAATCGACTTCAATTCCACGCGGCGCAGGAACTTTTCGCGATCCGCGCCCTGCAACTTGATCAGCCGTTCCAGGTTGCTGTTCTCGCTCACTCCAAAGACGACAACGTCAGGACGGACCGCATCGTCCTCGACGACTTCCTTCAGCTTTTCCGCCACCAAGGAATTCGGGTAGGCATTCACTCCGCCCGAGGCCACTTGAAAATGTTCTTTGCTGCACGATCCGTGATTGAGGTCCTTTTCAAGGACCGCGCTGAAATGCGAATTGTCGTCGACGCCCCAGCCTTGAATCGTCGAATCGCCCAGCGTAATCACGCGAAACTGGTCTGGCTGCTTCGGCTGCAAATCAACTGCATACCGCAGGCCCTGATGATTGATGGTGATGGGCTGGTGGTTTACCACCGTCACCGTGCGGCCGGGCTCGGGAACCCACAGCAGCCGCTCGTCGGGACGGTAGATCGTGTAGTTCCCGTAGCCGAACAGGCGCAACACCAACTCAAACGCCACGCAAAAAATAAAGAATGCGCCAACCGCCTTCAGGAACAAATGTTTCTTCGGCCCCGTGCTCATCGAAAGATTAACTCCGCAAGAATCTGAATGAATGACGGATCGAGCGTCGCACCACTGACCCTGGGTACAGCTTCGCCCTCTCAGTCACATTTGCCGTGACCTTGTTGAAAGAGAACTCCCAACGCGACGGCGTCGTGGCCAACTTAGATACCAAGGATCGTTAGTCTGGGGGGAGCTGAAATTAACTACGAAGTGACTGCCGGGGAGCGCTTGGTCCCCTACAAACTTGAGGCCGATTCTAAGATGCCTATGCAAGATACTGCAAGAGGCGAAAAGTGGGGAGAAGAAAGACCCCACGCCCCTCAACCATGTGTGTAAAGGAATTATGGTAACCCATTGGTAACCATGACAGTAATCCACAGGCTCGTTGTTGCAAAATTCATCACTTCTTGAGGCACTTTCGCCTCGACCGGGGCCGGCTGGGGGGAATCTAGATGACTAACAGTCATGATCTCCTTTTATTCCAACGTTCTACCCGGGATGGGTCATCCAAAGTGTGCTGGGTTTCGCGGAACTTTCCAACGGAGGACCCCGTCGCTATCTACCTAAGTGACTGTATTACAATGTGATAACGACAGAGCGTCGGGAAAAACTATGGGGTTCTGCGATTTCCTTACCCCCACCATAGTGCTATTTACTCTGTGTCAAAGTTCCCCTACGCTCGATGAACTCTCGTGTACGGGAGGCCTTGAGTATGGCTGCGGTTCCCGTGTCTAATAACAACAACGTTAGGTCTTAGGTCCCCCAACAACGGTCGTCTCAATCCAAAGAGGGGAATTCAAGCTCCGACATCACAATATGGCCCACTTAACGGCTGTACCGAATCAAGACCGGCTTCGAGTCCTGGCGGCCGACAGCAATTCCATGAGCACTCAACTGCTGGTGGATGCGTTAGGCCGCGATGCCCAGTTCTCCATGATCGAGTCTCCGTCCAACGGACCAGCTCTTTTCGGCTTGGTGAAACGCGAGAAACCGCACGTCGTAGTGGTTAGCGCCAAGCTCGGCGAAACCAACGGTCGCGGGTTTGAATGGGTCCGCGAAATCCGCTCGCAATCGCCGGGAACGCGGGTTGTCGTCCTACTCGATGCCTCCGAACGTTCTTCTGTAGTAGAGGCGTTTCGCGCGGGCGCGCATGGCGTTTTCTGCAGGACCGAGCCGTTCCGCATGCTGGCGAAGTGCATTCAATGTGTGCACCAGGGCCAGGTGTGGGTCAGCAGCGCGGAGTTGCATTTCGTTCTGGAAGCGTTAGGCAAGCCTGCGCTCGCTAACTTTCAGGCGAATGGCGAATCTCTGCTTTCGGCGCGCGAGATGGACGTTGTGCGCTGCGTGGCCGAAGGGCTCACCAATCGCGAAGTCGCGCAACGGTTGAAGCTCACCGAACACACCGTAAAGAACTATCTGTTCCGCATCTTCGACAAGCTGGGAGTTTCCAGCCGCGTGGAAGTCGTGCTTTACGCTTTGGGAAACGGCGTGGCCCATGCCTCCCCGCCGAATCATCGCCGTCAGGGACTCGCGGCCGTGTCGCCGAACCCGCCAACCCCAATTCAGGTCGCGATGCGGAAGACCGCCACTTAGACCTCAGCACCAAATTGTTGAAGGAAATCCGGGAGCCTCGAATGAGGTTCCCGTTTTTATTGCGGCAAGCGGAAGTTCAATGTAACTCGGGTCTGCATCTCCGCAGGACGTCCGTTCACCCGCCGCGGCTTGAAACGCCACTGTTTCACGGCGTCGGTGGAGGCCTGTGCCAGTGGCGGCGCTCCACTCACAACCTGCACATCCTGCACCGAGCCGTTTCCGCCGATGCGGACGTCGAGCACTACCGCACCCTGCACTCGCTGCTGTCGCGCGTCCTCGGGATACTCGGGCTCGACGCGGTGGAGCAGACTGCCCTCCGCCGCCGCCGGAGATAACTCAACAACTTCGGGCTCCACAGACGCCGCCCGCTGTATTCCGGTTCCCTGTTCTGGCGCTGTAGCCCGACTCGGCGAAGCGGGCAGCCGAAATACTTCTTTACCGTTTTCGAATACTTGCAGGCTCCCCGGAGGAATAGGTTTTTCGACACTGGCTTTGACGGCGCTGGGTTGTTGCTCACCGGCCTTGCCGGTGTCATGGTTCGTGGATGCGTTTCCATGGGGCAGCATGGGAGCGCTCGCCGGATTCCCCACCGCGGGCGCAGATGTCGACGCCGTAGGTGCCGACGCTGTGGGTGCCGCGCGACGCGCGCGTAGTGTCGTTCCCTGTGGCCCAAAGTGTCTGCCCAGCAGCACGCCAAGCATCACCGCACAAGCAAGAACCGCGAATCCCAAAGCCCACGTCAGCACATCGACGGAGCCTCGTTGAGACTGCTCCGGGATCTCAGCGATCGGCTCCGATAGCGTCGGCAGAGACGGAACGGCGGGCACGGACGCAAGAGATTCTGAATACGTTTGAGGCTCTTCATACGCCTGAGGCTCATCCGGCGGCAGCAAAGGCTGCGTCGCACGCTCCAGGTTGACGAGGATGCGGGTCGAGAGGACGTCCAGCGTGCGCTCATCGCGCTCTCCAAAAGCATTGGGCAGCGATGAAAACACTTCAAACACGCCCGCCAGTTCGCCGTCACGAATCAGCGGCATCACCATCACCGAGCGCACGCCCAATCGCTGCGAGGCTACGGCATCCACGCGCGGATCGCTCAGCACGTCGCCGCAGCGCTGCGTCGTCCGCGTTTTGATGCACTCCCCGGAAAGTCCGGAAGCGGTGTCAAGCCGTGAACCCAGCTCCGGCGCCGTAGAACCACTGCTGGCGCGGCAGACCATTTCTCCGTCGCGCTGCAATACGATGGCCGCTCCGGTTGCGCCCGTGGCCGTACACGCCGAATCCACCACTTCGTTGAGCACGATTTCCAACGCCAGGTCGGCAGAGAGTTCCGGCGAAAGGCCGCCACCGCTTTGCGCGGAAAAACGCGCCGCGAGATCGGCGAAGTCCGCTTCGAAACTGGCATCGTCGGGCCGCGCGCGAAGCACGCTGGTAGCGCCAGGAAGAGGTTGCAAAGGGTCAGCGTCCGACATCGATTCGCGCGTCATAGCAGAGGGGCGCAAAAAGCTAGAATAACCGTCTGTAGCGGAGTTTCCCGCGAAAACCGCAGGTTGTCAATACGCCTTTCGACTCTATTCGCGGCCCTGCCATGGATGATTCCCAATCCTGTATCCTCTTAAACATCTCGCATTGGATTTCGCATTAACCGTTTCGCCCTCGATAAGATGAAGCCCATCTACTTCCAGACTCCGTCCGACTACCGCACCTGGCTCGAGACGAAACACGAGACTTGCCTCGAGCTTGGGGTGGGCTTCTACAAGAAGTCTTCCGGCAAACCCAGCATTACCTATCCCGAAGCGGTCCAGGAAGCCCTCTGCTTCGGCTGGATCGACGGCGTCCGCAAAAACATCAACGACGATGCCTATACCATTCGCTTCACTCCACGCAAGCCCACGAGCCAGTGGAGTGCGGTCAACATCCGTTACGCCGAAACACTGCAGGCAACGGGCCGCATGCGCCCCGCGGGCCTGAAAGCGTTCCAAGGTGCAAAGGATCAGCCGCGCAAATACGCCTACGAACAGCGACATCAAGCCACCTTAGACGCCGCCGCTGAGCGTCGCTTTCGCGCCAACCGGAAGGCTTGGGATTTCTTTCAATCCCAGCCCCAGTGGTACCGGCACACCGCGACCTACTGGGTGATCAGCGCCAAGAAAGAAGAGACCCGGCAGAAACGGCTCGCCACATTGATCGCGGACTCCGAGCGTGGCAAGCCCATCAAGTCCCTGGACCGATCGCGCTACAGCAAACCGCGCAAGACCCGGCCGGTTCCAAAACGGTCGAAGAAAGTGCAATAGAACCAAAGTGGTAGAGTCTTTTCTCTCCTCCCAATGTTAGTCTGGTGCTGCTAGAATCGTTTCAATTCTTGGGGCGAATGAATGGGTTTCCCAAGCCGGTTTCCTGATCCCCCCTTAAACGCTTCCACGCAGAAGCAACTCAAACGAAAGCTGTTGCACGACATTCCATTGGGGAGTTGAACCATGCGCATCGCTGTTGTCGGCTCTGGATACGTAGGGTTAGTTGCAGGCGCCTGTTTCGCAGATCTCGGGCATGACGTCATTCTGGTCGATAACGACCAACGCAAGCTGGCAGCGCTCAAGAATGGCCAAGTACCGATTCACGAGAAGTTTCTGCCCGAGTTGCTCAATCGCCATCGTGGACATCGCCTGACATTTTCCGACAACTTGCAGGAAGCCGTGCGCGTCAGCGCCGCGGTATTCGTTGCCGTCGGCACGCCGCCTACAGAAAGTGGAGAAGCCGATTTGTCGTACGTGGAATCGGTAGCGCGCGAAATTTCCGGCGGTATCGACGGATACAAAGTAATCGTCGAGAAAAGCACGGTCCCGGTCTACACCAGCGAGTGGGTACGCAAGATCATCCTGCGCAGCGGCACCGATCCGGAATCATTTGCAGTAGCGTCAAATCCTGAGTTTCTGCGCGAGGGCACTGCCGTCACCGACTTCCTGTTCCCTGATCGCATCGTGATCGGCTGCGACAGTGAGCGCTCCGCCGAAGTACTGCGCGAAATCTACGCGCCTCTCACCGATGGCACTTATTACCAGCGCGTCGATGCCATTCCGCAGCCCGACCGCGCATCCATCCCAGCGCCCATCATCGTGACCAGCACGAAGAGTGCGGAACTCATCAAGCACGCCTCCAATGCCTTTTTGGCAATGAAAATTTCCTTCATCAATGCGGTCGCTTCGGTCTGTGAGTCGGTGGGAGCCAACGTCAATCAGGTTGTGCACGGCGTAGGCACCGATTCGCGCATCGGACCCCGGTTCCTCAACCCCGGCATCGGCTACGGCGGATCATGTTTCCCCAAAGACGTCATGGCATTCCGCGCCGTCGCCCGCGAATGCGGTTACGACTTCCGCCTGCTCGACGAAGTCATGAATATCAACGAGGATCAGCGCCAGCGCTTCCTGCGGAAAATTCGCAGCGCCCTATGGACGCTCCGCGGCAAAAACCTCGGCGTGCTCGGACTGGCGTTCAAGGGCGGGACCGACGACATTCGCGAATCGCCCGCTCTATTTCTGGTGCAGGCGCTGTTACAGGAAGGCAGCAAGATTACCGCTTATGACCCTGCGGCCATGGAACGCACGCAGGAGTTGATGAGTTCCAGTATCACGTTCGCGAACTCGCCTTACGAAGCTGCACACGGTGCCGATGCCCTGCTCATCCTCACCGAGTGGGAAGAGTTCGCCAATCTTGATCTGGACCGCATTCGCGGCGAACTCAAGTACCCCATCGTGATCGATGGCCGCAACTTGTATGATCCCGACGTGATGGCCGCTCAGGGCTTCACGTATTACAGCGTCGGGCGCGCGGCCTGCCATCCCGACGGCGTGCCGGCCGCCCTGAGGAACGGCAAGAAGGCATGAGTTCCCCCATAACTGGAAAACGAGCCCTGGTCACCGGGGGCGCCGGTTTTCTGGGATCCCATCTCTGCGACGCCTTGTTGGCCGAAGGCTGGAACGTGGTGTGCGTCGATAACCTGCTCACGGGCCGACGCGCGAACCTCGCGCACCTGCGCAACGAATCCCGCTTCGAGTTAGTCGAAAAGGACATTTGCGAACCTTTCGACGTGGGCAGAGTCGACTATGTCTTTCACCTCGCCAGCCCAGCCAGTCCGGTGGACTATAGCAATCACGGCATTGCCACGCTGAAAGTCGGGTCTCTCGGAACTTTCCACGCGCTGGATGTTGCGCACAAATACGGAGCGAAGTATTTCGTTTCCTCCACCTCCGAGTGCTACGGCGATCCGCTCGAGCATCCCCAGAAGGAAACGTATTGGGGCCACGTCAACCCGATCGGGCCGCGCTCGGTGTACGACGAAGCCAAGCGGTTCACTGAAGCGGTGACTATGGCGTATCGCCGCTACCACAACGTGGACACGCGCATCGTGCGCATCTTCAACACCTATGGGCCGCGCTTGCAACTGAACGACGGCCGCGTGGTTTCCAATTTCATGAAGCAGGCGCTGCGCGGCGAGGATCTCACCGTCTACGGCAACGGCAATCAGACGCGCAGTTTCTGCTATGTGAGCGACGAGATCGATGGATTCCTGCGACTGGCGAAGTCCGACGAGCATCTGCCGGTCAACATCGGCAATCCCAATGAATTCACGATCCTGGAGTGCGCGCAGTACGTCTTGAAAGTAACCGGATCGAAGAGCCGGATCTGCTACGAACCTCTGCCGCAGGACGATCCCAAGCAGCGCCAGCCTGATATCACCAAGGCGCGCCAGTTGCTGGGATGGGAACCCAAGATCGACCTGGAAACCGGCCTCCGCCTGTCGCTGGACTACTTCAAGACGGCAGTCGCTGACGAAGCAGCCGTAAAGTAGCCTTAGCTCCCGCGTCACTATGCTGCGTATTCCCAGCTGATCTTCTTTGCGTTCTTTGCGGCAG
>DASRRV010000199.1:0-2409 GCA_035695545.1 Candidatus Sulfotelmatobacter sp.
CGACTTGCCCGATTTGATCCACCAGTACGGCGGTGGCCTACAAGCCCTCGACTTTGGCTGCGGAACCGGTCGCTCGAGCCGATTCCTGAGAAATCTTGGGCTTAATGTGACAGGCGTAGACATCTCGGAAGCGATGCTGGATCAAGCACGCGCGCTTGATCCTGCGGGAGATTACCGCCTTGTTCGTCGTGGCGCCGCTCTTAAGGGGTTCACCGCAGGCACCTTTGGCGTCATTTTAGCGGCCTTCACCTTTGATAACATCCCGACCGATGCAGAGAAGGTCGACGTTCTATCCTGGCTGCGCAGTGTTCTGGCTCTGGATGGGGCTCTTTTCTCAGTGGTTTCGTCCCCCGCGATCTACGTGAACGAGTGGGCATCCTTTAGCACAAAGGATTTTCCAGAGAATCGCCACGCGCGCGATGGCGATCGAGTGCGCATAGTGATGCTCGATGTTGCCGACCGTCGCCCAGTTGAAGATGTTCTCTGCACCGATGCGAATTATCGGGGTTTGTTTGAGAATGCCAGTCTGGAGTTGCGCGAGGTGCGAAGTCCGCTTGCGACAGGACAGGAAACGACCCGCTGGTTGAGTGAGACGATTACTGCACCTTGGACAATCTATGTCTTGAGCCATCTAACCAAACAACGAAGCCAATAATCGCCCAACTATGAGAATGTTCGGCCTGAGTGCCATTGCAATATTCGTGTTGACGTGCGTTATGTCGGCTGGGAACAAATCTAATTCGTTGCCGACGGCACGCTGCGATTCATCTGCAAAGATACTTCCAAGGGCGCGACGCCTTATGGCCAGGTCGCGTTTCCACGCGAAGGTTTGGAAAAAATGGGCCTCGCGCAGGATCCGCACCGCGAGGGTCCCTTCATCGTCTGCACGCGGGTGCATGTTTTTGATCAAAAAGACGCAGCAGCAATCTGCATCGCGGTCGGAACCCATGTTGCCGTCGAAAACGGTAAAGCCACCTAATTTTGGTAAACTCTTGTTTTCGATCTACAAGAGCATCGAATGACCAACAAGAAACGTTTCCGATGTCGGCCACCGGAGGTATGTCCAGTGTGCGGAGAAGAAGTTCAGCGCGATGCCCTGGCATGTTCCCAATGCGGTGCCGATCATAACTCCGGCTGGAGAGAAGATGCCGATATCTACGATGGTGTGGACGTGCCGGAGCACGACTTTAACTACGACGACTTTGTTAAACAGGAGTTCGGATCCCAGTCAAAACCGGCCGGACTTAAGACAATCTGGTGGATTGTTGGCATTGTTCTCATTGTCGCCATTGTCTTGTACTTCTCTGCAGCTCATTGATGTTCGTACTCGAACCCAGAGGTATAACCAGTCTAGTGCGACTCATGCCTTCACGTTCACGCACTCCCGCCGTAAGGTTGCTCAAAGCTGGTTGTGGCTTGTCTCTTGCTCGTTAGTTCTGTCCAATAGCTTGTTCTAGCCGCATGCATCGGATTCTCATCACCGGAAACTCCGGCTCCGGCAAGTCAACCCTGGCCGCGCAGGTTGCGGCTGAGTACGGGCTTCCGTATCTCGACCTGGATACTGTGGCCTGGCAGAGCCCCGCCGTGCGACGCCCCCTCGATGACAGTGTAGCCGCGATTCGTGCGTTCCTAGACCGAAACCCGGAATGGGTTATCGAAGGTTGTTATGCTGGATTACTAGAAACGCTCCTACCTCATGCGACGGAGCTTCGATTCCTCAACCCGGGCGTGGAGGTTTGCATTCGGAACTGCCGCTCCCGGCCGTGGGAACCGCACAAGTATCCGAGCATGGAAGCTCAAAACCAGAACCTTGAAATGCTCATCAAGTGGGTTCGAGAGTATGAGACACGAGATGATGAGTTTTCGCTTCGGCGTCACCGGCAATTGTTCGCAGAATTCGATGGCGAAAAAGTTGAGTACACAGACAATATTCAAATATGCCTGACAAGGCCACGCGCCCGACGCGCGAAGACGCGCGCGGGTGATGGCGAACGCCAGGCCGACAGCGGAAATGCGATGAAGCGCACATGGACCATCATCGGAGTGAGGGACGTGCCAAAAAGTTTCAACTGGTACCAGTCGCTGTTTGGACAACCGCCGACGTCGCCGGGCCATAATTACTTTGGTCAGATCCTGGATACGGATGGAACCGTCTTGCTTTGTCTTCACCAATGGGGTGCGCACGAACATCCCACGTTGATGGGCCCGGACGACGCGTCGCCCGGCAACGGCCTTCTCTTGTTCTTCCGCGTAGATGATTTCGACGCGGCAGTAAAAAGAGCTCGTGCGCTCGTCACACGCCTCGAAGAGGAGCCGCACATGAATCCGAACACGCAAACACAGGAGTTCTCGCTGCGAGATCTCGACGGTTACTACGTAACAATCAGCTCACTCTCATAGGCGCATCGA
>DASRRV010000200.1:0-9908 GCA_035695545.1 Candidatus Sulfotelmatobacter sp.
GTCACCAGCTTTCCCCCTTGCCACTTGGTGACGGTTTCCGCAGGACCACCCATTGGCGATTCATTGGTTGCCGGCTTTCCCGTGAGGTCGTAATGGGTGCTGCTATCGTCACCGTTGCCCTGGAAGGTCGTGTGAGTGGTGACGTCCAAAGCGGTGTCAGATTGTCCAATCGTCTGATTCATTTTCATTTGTGACATCATGCCGACATTCTTGCTCTTCTCCGGATTGAATTGCCAAGACCCCGAAAAGTTCGCATGATCTGCCGCGAACGCTACCCCTGCTGTCAGGCACAACGTGAGAATCAAGTGTTTCACCTTCATTGCTGCTCCTTTCACTTTCGACAAGGTTTCATTGCCTCGGTTTACTTTGTCCTTCCACGTACAAGGCCAAGTGCCAAGCATCAGCTTCGGACAAGCTCGAAAACGAGGGCATTCCCGTCCAGCGGATGCCATGCTGAATGACGTAAGCGTCCATCCACGTCGGACGCTCGGACGGTCGTATCACGAATTGTGGCGGCCGTGGTGAGAGTGATTTGGCAAAAGGCGCCATCCTGCCCCGACTCGCTCCATGGCAAAAAGAGCACATCTGCTGGTACATGCTGCTTGCGTGATCTAGATCGTCCTCGGTTGTGCTAACGCGGGAGGGCTGCTGTGGCTTTTGTGCTCGAACCTTCGTTTGAAGCACATACGAAGTGAGCCAGCTCTCTGCACGCGAAGGCTCCGCGTCGTTAGTGATGTCGACGACGGTGAGTGTAACCGCACAAACTGCGAATGCCACGACAGCAATCAAGAGCAGAAGCATGAAGCGCTTGCGTTGCACGATGGCTATTCACTCCGACCTGCGATGAAAGTCTGGCCTACACAGAAGAATGTCAGGCCTATACCTAGGTGCAGAGTCAAGCAGAAAATGTGGATGGTTACCGACCGGGCCGTCTCGATGATTTTGCTGGGCAGCTACCGGAATCCGACTTCTTCGTGCGGGATGAGCTTCGGGGGCTGCCGGCACCCTGTGCTGCGATGGGACACGTGGTGGGCATCGATTCTTCAAGATGACAAACGAGAAACTCAAGCTGCCGTCGCATCATTTGCAGTGCACAGATTTTCTCGTTGATTTGTCCGAGCCGTTCTCTGCCGATTGCAACGATCTCTTTGACCTGTGAGGGTTTGCGAAGCAGAGGGCGCGGCATTGTCTCCAACGCACCATGAAGATCAAGAAGTTGCTTGACTTCCGCCAAGGTGAAGCCGATTTCGTGGTTACGGCGGATGAACTGTATGCGATCCAGATGACGCTGGCTGTAATCGCGATACCCGGAGGCGGTTCGCGGCGGAGCCGGGAGCAGCTTCTCCCTTTCGTAGAACCTAATTGTCTGTACGTTCACGCCTGCGCCACGAGCAAGTTCTCCAATCTGCATTCCGAAATTATCCACCCTATACTCAGGTACAAGGCAAGGGGGTAAACGCACTACCATCCCTTGAATGTGACCTGGAAATCCATCTCCTGCGTGGCGGCCTGGTATACGCACATCGCCGGATGGAAGGTCCACATGGAAACCATGCGCACAGCCTCTTCTGCGAGGTCCGGGCGAGCGGTGTCCAAAGCCTTCAATGCGGCGGGCTTTCCGTCCTTACCAACCCTACCATGCACACGCACCGTGATGGCCTCATTTGATAGCGTCTTGGGTACCGGCTGCGGAGTGTTATCGGCAAAGGCGCGGTGGAACTCGGTGCAGGAATGGTCGATTTTCGCGTCTGGCGGATAGTCGAAATACTCCGGCGGGTAGTCTGTCCGGACCACAACGCTGGAGTCGACATCGAGCAGTTTCTCGGTGCTTACCCAACGTTCGATATGACCGGGGAGCCATGCATTGTTGAAACGGAAATAGGCCGACTGGCGAATCGTTTCATCGCCTAGCCGCACGGATAAGAGGAACCCGCTATTCGCATCCACACAGATCTGCCCAGACTGCTGCTGGTCGCCTTTGAGAGTGTCGAAGTCGATGCAACGTGCCGGATGGCCCTCCAAGGTGGCATCCGCGATCGTGCGGATAAGGTCGGCGGGCTCGAAGCGCCCCCGAAATGCAGGCAGCAACTTGCGGACCGAAGTCAACGCCGCCGGCTCCGTGCTCTCGGAGCGATACGTGGCGAGCTCGCTGCCATCTTGCACTTGAATGAATTTGTAATTGCCGTATGTGAACTCCCAGCGCTTGTTCACAGGCGTTCGAACGCCGATTTTAATCGAGCCTTCCGAGGCTTCTCCCGGAGCGGGGTGCAGCACACGGAAGTTGGCGAACTCCTCGTTGGCCGGCCACACGGGCGTCGTAAGCATTACCGCCCGCTCCATCAGTTGCACCGCCTCGGCGCGTAACTGCGGCTCTTCGACCGGCGCCGCATCGGGCCGAAGCGTAGTAGTCTGCCCAAAGCAAGCTGGAATGCACAGCGAGAACCAGAAAAACGCGTATCGTCGCATCGAACGAGTATAAGCCAGTCGGATCATCTGTCCTACCAACGGATGAACACATCAGTGACATCGCGCGACCTGACACATTGGCTGGGAATTCCCCCAATTACATATCCTCCGCCATAGCCGTTTCCAACAGGATTCAGTCAGATACCTCAATTCGAGACGCTGCGTCGTATTTGTGATGTCGATGAACTTCGCGTGATGAGCGAGCACTGGGGAAGCTATCAACAGGAGGAGAGAAAGCCCGACTTGATTCAGGAATCTCATTCAGACTGACCTCGACGAACATCATATTCACCGCACCCAACGCATCGATCCAGCTTGCACTGCCTTCGGGACGTATTATCGCCCAGCAGGAAGTTGCGCCATTCTTGGGTCGAGGAAGAGTGGGCGGCTACTCGACAACAATGCGTGCTCGCCGCAGCTTGCATGAAGAGTCCTCGTGGTCGGCATCTGTATCACAATGCCAATCTTGACTGTCCACTTTTGGTGAGTCCTGTCAGGTGGGCTGGATATACTTGAGGACGCAAAGAGACCCGACAATAGCCGATTTCTCTGACGACCAGATCGCAGTGCGAGGACTGCCCAGGAGAGAGCCGGTGGACGTTGCTTCGGGATGTGCGCGAGGGGTATCGCGGATGAACAGACGGGAACTGATGGCCGGGGCCCTGGCCGCAGGCGCGAGTACTGTACTTGTCTCCAGCACCATGTCGGCAAAACCACCGGAAGATACGGACGTTCCGCGTACGCTCCGACCGGACGCGCTGATCGGGGAGATGGCCGAGGCGGGCTATTTCAGCGAACAGCAGCTTCACGAAGCGCTCGGAACTACGGAATTAAGGCGCCCGCAAGTGGAAGTCGTGGCGTTCAACTTTCCAAGCTGGCACGTCTCGCCCTACATGGAGGCGCACTTCGGTAGGGGCTGGACGGAGTTCGACACGTTGCGGAATGCGCACCCCATGTTTCCAGGTCACACGATGCCGCACTACCCACTGTGGGGCTATTACGACGAGTCAGACCCGAAGTGGGCGGCGCTGGAAGTCGAACTTGCCGTGACCTACGGCGTGGACGCATGGATGATCGACTGGTACTGGCATGATGGAGTGCAGTTCTACCAGGAGCAGTTGGAACGCGGGCTGCTGAAAGCTGGCAACGGGCACAAGCTGCGGTTCGGCATCATGTGGGCTAACCACGACTGGAAGAACGTATACCCGGCGCGCTCGCCACAGGATGCTGCGATGCTTCTGCCTCAGAAGCATTCGCTTGCGGATTTCGAGCGTGTGTGTGACTACTGCGCAGAACACTACTTCAGCCAGCCGAATTATCTGAAGTTCGATGAAGCCCAGGTCTTTGGCATCTTCGATCCCAACAAGGTGATACAGGAGATGGGAGGCGAGGACGGGCTTAAGCGCGCTCTAGAGGCGATGCGCACACGTGCACAGAAGCATGGCTTCCGGCTGCACCTCCAGGTATGCAATGGATGGGAAGCGCATCAGCAGAAGCTGCAGGGCTTGGGATTCGACAGCGCCGTGGTGTACGGCACCATGGGTTGGACGTATGGCCTGAAGCCGCTGGGCTCGCGCATTCCCTATGGGGTCGGTGCGCGCGAGGCCATTGCGTCGTGGAAGAACAAGCGAGGCATAGTGGATGTGCCGTTCTTCCCGACGTGCTCGGTGGGCTGGGATGACAGTCCGCGCTTCAACGAAAATGCATGCGTGGCGATCAACCGTTCGCCTGACCAGTTTGAACGCCTGTTACGCGCGGCGCGGCATTTTACGGCGGAGCAGAATGGCCAAAAGCTGATCTACATTGGCGCATGGAACGAGTGGACCGAGGACGGCGTGCTGCTGCCGGACACGATCTGGGGCTATAGTTACCTGGAGGCGCTGCGCCGAGCAGTTCGTGATCAATAAGGAGGACTGTGTAGTTAGTCGGCGGGGAGGTTTGTTGCCCTTGAGTTATCGACTGCGAGCGAATCACCGCTAACACTCCCCAACCCTGGCTGGGCACTGTCAATCCTAAAAGCGCGCGTTTCAAAACCTCTGACTGATCTCTTTGCTTGCGCGGTCGACGTGGTACGGTCGCGCATGGCACAGCCTCTCTGGGACGATGCGCTGTGGGCGCGTCTCGAGCCGTTGCTTCCGGGGCCCCGTCGCCGTGCGCGGCGCCGCGGCGGACGGCCGCGGGTCTCCGCACGCGCGGCGCGCACCGGCATCCTGTTTGTGCTGCGCGGCGGGTTGCCGCGGCAAATGTTACCGCGTGAAATGGGATGTGGCTCAGGCAGCACGTGCTGGCGACGCTTGGTGAAGTGGGAACGGGCCGGCGTCGCTTGCATGAGACCCTCCTCGCCGAGCTGCGCCGACAGAAACGGCTCGACCAGCGCTGGACGGTGGTGGACAGCGGGTGGGTCCGCTCGATGCGCGGCGGAAAGTTTACCGCCGACGCTTTCTGTTGACGCGCTTGGCGGCCACCTTGCTCGCCGATGGGGCGCCTTGCTTCGCCACCTGCGCCTGCCCCGACTTGGTCATCAAGCGCGATTGTTCGTACATCTCGATCCACTTCTCGCTCGAAATCGCCGAGATCAGCTTGCCAATCGCTTCGAGCGGCAAATCGTCCGGCGACTCGAAATGAACGCAACACTTCCCCATGTCGAGCTTCTTCCCCGCCGCCTTGAACGCGCCTTCAGCTGCTCGAGCTGACTCGCACTCCAAAACGCGCCCATCAGGTAGAGCGAGCAGTAGTTCTTCTGCGACGAGAGAGCGACGTAGCAGATCGGCTGCTTGTTGTAAGTGTCTGGATATCGAGACAGGGGGATCGTCCAGCCGATCGTGCCCCAGACGAGGCACTCATCGTAGCCGCGCGGAATGTGCTTGTTCACGAGTGCGCGCACCGTCGCGATCGTCTTCGCGCGATCGGCAGGGAGTGAGGCGATGTATTGCGCTGGCGTCTTGACGCTCGATGGTGGTTTCACGAATCCGTCGTCTTCCCGAGCGAAGTCTATCACCGAACGTTTCAAAACCAGCCAGCGCAGGGATTGTGAGTTACTGCCCGACAGGACGATCTATTCTTTAACAACGTTCGCTTGTGAGAGAAAGGGAAAGGCGTCGGCGATGCCCGGAATTGCAGGAGAATCGTCCCGGGATCGAACAGATCGGTGGCCCGCGCTCTTCGAGGTGAACCTTAATCCATTGAAAGAGCGATAGTTACGGAAGGTCCGCCGAGGCAGGTCGCGTGCATGTTCGTGGATGAACCCGGTGTTTTCGGAGGGAGGAGAGTCATGGAAAACCTCTGGCAAGACATCCGATTTGGCATTCGCATGCTCGCAAAGTCTCCAGGGATGACGGCAGTGGTGGTGATCACACTGGCGTTGGGGATCTCTACGAACGCCATCATTTTCAGTATCGTGAATGGCTTCCTCAGGCCACTCCCCGTGACGTCGCCGGAGCAACTTGTGGTAATTGCCACACAGCAGAAAGACGCGCCGATTTTCATGAACCGGATGTCGTATCCGGAGCTGGTGGATTTTCGCAAGCGCGCGAATTCCTTTTCCGATCTTTTAGCCTACGACGTGACTTTGTTGGGGTTGAGTTATCAGGGAAAAGCGGACAGGTTCGTGGTGAGTTATGTGACCGGGAACTTTTTTTCGGCGCTTGGAGTGAAACCCGCCCTCGGGCGGCTGTTTCTTCCGAAAGAAGGCGAGGTGGGCGACGACAGTCAGTACTTGGTGCTGGGATACGCATACTGGCAGAACAGATTCGGCGGGGATCCGGAGATTGTCGGGAAACAGGTCCTGGTAAACGGAAAGGCGGCGACGATTATCGGAGTGGCGCAGCAAGGATTTCGCGGTGTCTACACAATGGTGACGATGGACGGATATGTGCCATTGAGCCGCGCCAGTGTGCTGGAGGAACTGCCTGCTGGCACGAATCTGATGACCGATCGGAGTCTACGTAGATTGAAAGTGATCGGACGGTTGAAAGCGGGGATGAGTATCCGGCAGGGTCAAAGTTCATTGAACGCGATCGCGGCAACGCTCGCGGAGCAATATCCCGCAACGGACAAGGGAATCAGCGTGCACGTGATGCCAGAGCGGCTGGCGCGACCCGAGCCGATGCCGAATAATCTGGTGCCGGTGATCGCGATTGGGCTGTTCCTGTTTCTTGCCGCCTTTTTGCTTGTCCTGGCATGCCTGAACGTTGCGAACATTCTACTGGTACGCGCGACCGTGCGGCAGCAGGAGATGGGGATCCGAGTGGCGCTGGGAGCGGGACGAGCGCGGCTAATCAGGCAGGTGTTGACAGAGACGGGGATGCTCGCTTTGCTGGGAGGAACAGCGGGAATCTTGCTGGCCTTATGGGCAAGCCCCGGCCTGGTTGAATCCTCAAAACTGGGCGGAGGAGTGCCCATCCAACTGGATTTCAGCTTTGATTGGCGAGTGTTTGCGTACGCAGCGGGAGCGATGGTGTTCACCGGAATCGTGGTGGGGTTATGGCCGGCTTGGCGGGCGGCCCGTGCGGACGTGAACACAGTTTTGCGCGAGGGTGGAAGGATAGGTGCCGGGGTCGAGCGGCACCGCGTGCGGGACATTCTTGTGGTCGCGCAGGTGGGTGGTTCGCTGATGCTGCTGATTGTGGCGGGGCTTTTCGCGCGAAGCTTGAAGAAGGCGCAGCACATGTACCTGGGATTCGAACCCGATCATGTTTTGAACGTGACGATTTATCCGCGCGAAATCGGCTACAGCGAAGCACGAACAAAGGAATTCTTCCGGGAGTTGAAGGATCGGGTGCGAGCTCTGCCCGGCGTGCAATCACTGAGCCTGGCCTCGACGGTTCCGATGTCCGGCTCGACTGGCGCGGATAACTTCTACGTAGAGGGCCACCCGACGCCTCCGGGTCAGCAGCCTCCAGTAACCTTCAGCAATGATGTTGATGAAAGTTATTTCGCCACGATGCGAATTCCGCTGCTTCGCGGCCGGCCCTTCCACGAATCGGACAATGAGAATGCACCGCAGGTGGCGATCATCAATCAAACGATGGCGACGCGGTTTTGGCCCAACGAGGACCCGATCGGCAAGCGATTCAGCGTAAAGAGCGCGAGCGGACCTTTTTTGGAAGTCGTGGGCGTCGCTGCCGACGGGAAGTACATTTTTATCGCAGAGTCGCCGCAGCCGTATTTTTACCGGCCGCTGGCACAGGATTTCCAGGCGTTTCGAACGCTCCAGATTCGAACGTCGGTCCCGCCCGAGTCGCTGATTGCGCCCGTTGAGCAGGAAATCGGCAACCTGGCTCCTGATCTGCCGATTTTCAACGCGGAGACGATGGAGCAACTGCTGGAGGGCGGAAACGGGTTCATGGTTTTTCACGCGGGCGCCGAGCGAGCTACGGAGATGGGTTTCCTGGGACTGCTGCTCGCGGTTGTGGGCGTGTTCGGCGTGGTGTCGTATGCCGCCGCGCAACGGACGCACGAAATCGGGATTCGCATGGCGCTTGGTGCGGGTAGGCGCGACATTTTGAAACTGGTGTTAGGGCAGGGAGTGCGCTTCATCGGCATCGGAATTGTGCTTGGATTGGCGGCGGCGTGGGCGCTGACGAGAGCGATGAGCAAGCTACTGATCGGAGTCTCCTCCACTGATCCCATCACGTACGTCGTGGCTGTCGCGATCCTGGCGGGGGTGGCCCTGCTGGCGTGTTACATCCCGGCGCGGCGCGCGGCCATGGTAGAGCCCTTAGTAGCGTTGCGATATGAATGAGAAAAGCCTCAGGACGCCGGATGCGTCCGTTCGTCGCCTCTCGAACGAGACTTCTTACAAGCCGACTTATCGTTACTGACCGGTTCCGGCTTGCTGACAATTCGCGGAGATTTGGTGTCGGCGTCATCTAGCTGCACCTGTCCAAGCTTCCGATCTGACGACTCTTGCCTTCTCTCCCGGTTACCCGGTTCTGTTTGCGGAACAGTTGAATTCACTTTCCTAAATGCCTTGCCAAATCACTCTTAGCCGGGCGGATTCGGTGGGTACTGCGTCAAGACAGAGATCTGGATAATGACGAATTCCGCCGGGTGCAGAGGGGCAATGCCTATGAGACACACTAGCCGCCCATGATTGAGGTCGTTTTCCGTCATCGTGGTGCGATCGCAGCGGACAAAGAAGGCTTCCTGCTCGGTTGCACCCTGAAAGCCCCCCATCTTCCAAACACTCGCAAGAAAATTTTGGATCGACGAAGAAATTGCCGCCCATAGTGCCGGGCCGTTAGTCTCAAAGACGGCCCACTGGGTTCCTTGCGCGATGGACTGCTCCAGGAAAATCATAAGGCGTCGAACCGGAATGTATTTCCAGTCCGAGTCCTCGCTAGTGGTAGTACGTTCACCCCAAACTCTGATGCCTTGCGCCGGAAAACTGCGAATGAGATCTATGCCGCGCGAATTCAGTACATCTGAATCCGGCGCAGTGACATTTTGAGAAAGCGCGGTGACTCCTGCGAGCACGACGTTGGCGGGTGCGACCCAAACTCCGCGAGTGGTGTCCGTCTGCGCATAGATTCCGGCGAGATGGCCACAGGGAGGAATCGTGACCACAGAGCTTCGGTCTATAGATGCGACCGTGACCCAAGGATAGTAGTAGGATGCGTAAGTCGAATTCAGCGGCGGCTGATGTGTGGCAACCGGCACGATAGCTTGCGATGACTGAAGAATACAGATGCGATCCTTACGCTTCTCGCAATGGGCGACCATCGCCGCGGCCGCGCTTGGAATCGTCGGATCGTCAGGGCAGCAAACGACCGATATTGCTTGCGGATCTAAAGCCGCCAGACCCGATTCAAAGGGATCGCTTGCTGCGATTTGCGAGATGAAGCAGCGCTGGCCTCCGTTCTCGAAGAATCCGCGCACGGCTAAGGGGAGATTTGTGCCGAGATTGGTGGTCGTCACCCGTTCGAAATCCGCAAAGGAGGTCAGTGGACCTAGGGCCGGGCCTCGCCCCGTCGCGGCAACGAAACCCCGCCGTACTGGTAGACACACCCTGGATCGGACGGGATGAAAAACGGAACTCTTCGATGTACACGCCAGGAGAGAGAGGCGCAGCCATAGATCATGAGGTTAATGGCTGGGTGGCCTGAGCGCAAGATCAAGAGGTTTTCGCCGATATTTCGCTCTCCACGCTCAATGTGACTCCTACGAGCGGCGCTTTGCTAGGGTGGGTTGCTTCCGAGTACCCCGTGATCCTCTCAAGGCTGAACAATGACCAAATCCGCGGACTGCACGTCAACCCAGCAGTCTCAGAACTATGCCCAGCCGAGGTCCTTGAGCGCAAGACCAGCGTTCCATACTTTGGTCATGTGGGCGATCCTGTCGCCGTCGAACTGCATTATGTAGACGTAATCTGTGCTGATCTTTCGACCCGTGGGAGGAACCGGCCCACCTTGCCCAGTATGCGTCCCATAGAAAATTCCGTA
>DASRRV010000201.1:0-3507 GCA_035695545.1 Candidatus Sulfotelmatobacter sp.
AGCCGGTGTCAAGGAAAAGAGGATCCAGGACGGAAAAGAGTATAGCGGTCAATTTGCGTTTGTGGATCTCTTCGAGAAGCGTTCAGGCAAGTGGGTAATCGTGCGCACCTTAAGCGCCAGGCCGAGTTGAGGGAATTGGAAAGGTGGTACGAGACCCCGTATGGTCAAAGAATTCATGCAGTGCGAATGTAGTATTTCAGCAAGCCTCCGAGGCGTTCTCGACAGGCGACGGTTCGACCGCGGCGAATGCGCGCGTCATCATCAGAGGGGAACAGCAGGAGGTTCTCCTTACCCTGGTGATTCCGTTCTGCGTGGTAGTGCTCGGTGAACTGAGTTACGGCGCGGCGCAGCGAGGGCTCGCCAAAGAGGATTAACTTGGACAAACACTCTCCCTTTACGGAGCGCACCCATCGTTCCGCGAAAGCATTACCGAGAGTCATCGAATGCAGACTGTCTGGGAATCACCCCCACTCGGTTCCGGATAGCCCATCCTTTTCATCCGCTCCGTGGCACTGAGTACGAACTGGTGACCCGGAAACACAACTGGGGCGAAGACCGAGTCTTCTATTACGACCAGGCCAGAGCGCTTAAGTCTTTTCTGAGCAATGTGACAGATCTGCTGCCAGGGGATGCGTTCGAGCACGTGTCGGCGGGCCGATCAGCGTTTCGCGCCGACGATCTTCTGGCCCTCCGCCGGCTCCTCGACCGCCATTTACGGCGGAGCGAAACGAGCGAGGAGGCGTAATGATAATCTCGCCGCATATGGAAAAAGAAATTCGCCGTATAGTTATGGTTTGTGCATCGATAAACTCTGCAGCAATCTCTATTATATCCAGCAATATTGCCTATTACCAAGTGGATTCCCTGTGCGATTCGTTCTTGACAAATTTGTGTGTGAGGCATAATAATACTTACATAATAAGGAAGCGGAGAGTCGATGGCCAAACTCAAGAAGCCCGAGCCCAAGCTACTGGAACTCAAACGCACCGGTACCCTCAACCCTCACCCCAACGCGGTCTCCGATGCGTTGTTCCGCGAGAATCCCTTCTTCGATGCCAAGGACTTGCTACAAGTGCGCTACGAGATGCTGCGGCGTCACCGCGTGGAGGGCGCTTCTGTGGTTCGTGTCGTCTCCGCCTTCGGAGTCTCTCGCCCAACCTTCTATCAGGCACAAACCGCTTTCGAGAACCGTGGACTGACCGGCTTGGTGCCGAAACAGCGCGGCCCCAAGCAAGGACACAAGCTGTCCTCCGCCATCCTCGAGCACGTCCGGACCCTGAAGGCTTCCACCCCCGGACTCACTACCACCGACTGCGTCAAGGCGGTAACGGAAACGTTTGGAATTACAGTTCACCGTCGCAGCCTAGAACGGGCGTTAGCAGGCAAAAAAAAACTACGCCAGTCGCCTTGAGATCCTCCCTCCTGGCTGGCGCCACCGAGGCCTACGAGGCACTGCGCCTGCGAGTAATCCAGTCGGATGGAGGCATCGAGCATGCCGAGGGCAGAGGCCTCCTCATGCGTTGTGGATTGGCACGATGGGCGCAGGTGCAGAGTACAGCCACCACGTTGACGTCGCCCTCTTCTCATCACCCCTGGGACAACAGCTGCCAACTAGAGATCCCCGCGGCCGTGGAACCGGAACTCGTCAAACTCGTCGCCGGCCTGATCCTCAGTAGGAGACAGGAGGTCATGCGTGCCTGAACTGAAAGTGACCAGTCAACATCTAGAGCGCGATGCCTATCTTTATATTCGCCAGTCCACCCCTCGTCAGGTGCTGGAGAACCCCGAGAGCACGCAACGACAGTATGCCCTGCGGGATCGCGCGGTGGCGCTGGGATGGCCACTCGAACGGGTCCACATCCTCGACTGCGACCTGGGCAAGTCCGGCTCCCAGTCCGCCGGTCGGGACGGGTTTCAGAAGCTGGTCGGTGAGGTCGCCCTCGGCAAAGCGGGCTTGGTGATGGGACTGGAAGTGTCGCGCCTGGCCCGGAACTCCGCCGATTGGCATCGGTTGATCGAGCTCTGTTCCCTGGCGGGCGCACTGATCGTCGATGAGGATGGGATCTATGACCCAGCGAATTTCAATGACAGACTTTTGCTCGGATTAAAAGGGACTTTGTCGGAGGCGGAGCTTCACTTCCTCAAGGCCAGGATGCGAGGTGGGATGCTCAACAAAGCTCGACGCGGTGAGCTGGAGATGCGGCCGCCCGTTGGGCTGGTTTACCGCGACGATGGGGCTCTGGTTCTGGATCCCGACGCTGAAGTCCAGGCCGCCATGCGCCTGGTCTTCGAAACCTTCGGCCGGACGGGGTCAGCCATGCAGACCGTGAAGCTGTTCCACGAACAAGGGCTTCGCTTCCCCCGCCGCATTCGCACGGAGTTGAACAAGGGGGAACTGCACTGGGTGCGGGCGGCACCCTCTCGCATTCTCCAGGTGTTGCACAATCCGCGCTACGCCGGAGCCTTTGTCTATGGTCGCATTCGCACCCGCCGTTTGCCAGACGGCAAGGTCAGCACGACACGAGTTCCGCGATCGGAATGGCAGTTTGTGATTCCCGGTGTACATGCTGGCTATATCAGCTGGGAACAGTTTGAGAGCAATCAAAAACGTCTGGCGGAAAACGCTTTGGGATTCGGAGGAATGCGTAAGGCCGGTCCGGCACGCGAAGGCCCGGCGCTTCTGCAGGGCCGCGTCATCTGCGGCGTCTGCGGGGAACGGATGGGGGTGCGTTACAGCATCGCCTACCAGCAGACGGTCCCCACGTACGTCTGCCAGGAAGCTTCGGTCCACCGAGGGGAGAAGGTCTGCCAGTACGTACCCGGGGCTGTTGTCGATCGGGCCATCAGTGACCTCTTGCTGGAGCTGATGCAACCCATGACCCTCGAGGTCGCCCTGGCCGTCCAACAGGAAGTCGAGACGCGGATCGCTGAGACCGATACCCTGCAGCGGAAGCAGGTGGAGCGGGTACGATACGAGGCGGAGCTCGCCCGCCGGCGCTACATGAAAGTTGACCCCGACAACCGTCTTGTTGCCGACAGCTTGGAAGCGGAATGGAATGATAAGCTACGTTGCTTAGCCGAAGCGCAGGAACACTATGAGCAACAGACGCAGAAGCAGCGCCTGATGATTGACTCCCAGACCCGGGAGCAACTGCTTTCCTTGACCACCGACTTTCCCCGAGTCTGGAATGATCCGTCCGTCGAAGCTCGAGAACGAAAACGCATTCTCCGCCTGCTCATCGAAGATGTCACTTTGATTAACGGCAAGACGATCCAGGTGCGTGTGCGTCTCCGCGGCGGCGCCACGCGAAGTCTCACCTTGGACAAGCCCTTGCCGATTTCTCAGCTTCGGAAGACGAAGCCGGAGGTGGTCGCCGAGATCGATGCGCTGCTGGACCATCACTGCGATCGTGAGGTTGCCGAAGTTCTGAACCGGCAAGGACGAAGGACCTGGCAGGATGAGCCGTTCAGCTTGAAGAAAATTGCACACATTCGTAAAGCGTTCAA
>DASRRV010000202.1:0-26790 GCA_035695545.1 Candidatus Sulfotelmatobacter sp.
GCCCGTTCTACGGTCCGGAGCGGTTCACGTACCAGCCCGAACCCAATCGCTATATCTGTCCCGCCGGCCAGGTACTCAATTACGGAGGACGGGTTTATCGGAACCGCGCCTTCAACTCCATGGGGACACGTAAAAAGTGTGGCCCGTGCTGGCTCCGACCACAATGCCCCAGCGCTGCCTTCCGGGGCCTGATCATCCACCAGAATGAACCCGCCCGGCAACGTGCACGGGAGTTGATCAATACGCCCGAGTTCGCCAAAGCACAGCGGCAAAGAAAGAAGGTGGAAGCCTTGTTCGCGGAACTGAAAAATCAGATCGGATTGCGGCGCTTGCGTCTGCGGAGAATCAGGTTCGTGCGCGAGCAGTTCTTCCTGGCAGCGGTAGCTCAGAACCTCAAGCGACTGGTGCGCTTCCTCAGTCTGAGGGACTTTTTCAACACCCACGGGATATTTCAACAACGACGCCTTGTGGCATACTCAATCGTCGGGTGAATCATGCCGCTAGGCGCTTCGATCCTGTATCTTGCTTTGCTGATAGTCGTGGCTGGCGCTGCAATCCTGTGGTCAGACTGGCTAGAGAAGCAGGGTGGTTGGCTTCTAGCTATGAAGCAGAAGTTACCGCCACTGATGCAACTGTGGCACCCGAAGCATGTGCTTCCGTTTTACATTTCTTGCGGGGCTCTCCTTCTGCTGTTTTCCTACCTCGAATACAAGTCTGTAAAGGGCCTGATTCCGTAGTAGTGCGATATTCGTTCCCAACAATTCCGGTCACGCGGGTAGATGAGCGGGATGTTTCGACAGCTATCGTCGATTCGATGTCTATTCAGGCGCTCGGTCACCAACGTCGGAATATTGAGTCTCTCTCAATTCAGCAGCAAATCGGCGCTTCCCAACTCTCAGGAATAGACAAGCCTGCCGAGAACCCTAGTATGAGTGACCCATAACCAATGGGGAAAACATTGCGGGTCAGAGAGGTGAGGACCAGAGCCGCTCTGCATCCCCAACCGATCCAACGCAGAATCTTCAGCCGCGGCAATATCGGACGCCAGTTGATAGACCACCAGCGAGCAGCCACATTCATTGCGAGCCAGAAAACAAGGGGTAAGGCGAGCAATGCCGACGAAAATTCAATCGCGGCCATCTTAGAAGCGGCGAGGCTCATGGCGGGGTTCTCCGTCGCACGAGTAGTCTACAGCATTGACTGTCGTAACCAGCCATAGCGCTCGTTGACACATCGGCCTCTCAGGGGCGCGCAATTTGCTCGGATCAAGGCGGGCTTCACTAGCGTGCGCAGGTAGCCCTTCCTGCTCGCATTATTCGTTGAAGCGGTCGCCGTGGCTGCGTGGATGCGAGACGACGAGAAACCGCACCGGAACTGACGACGGATTGCGGATTTGGTGGCGCTTTCCCGGCATCACGCGGATGCCGCATCCGGCCGCCAGCAGGGTGGTTTCGCCCTCCACTTCCATCAACACTTCACCGGTAAGGATGTAGAAGAATTGCTGCGCGTTCTTATGGTGATGGCGAATCTCGGCAGCGCCGGGCGGCATGAACTCTTCAATCACGCTGAGTTGCTCATCGTTGACCAGATACCAGGCGTCGCAATTGGTTCCCCAGCGATAGTGCTCCGCGTTTTCACGGCTCACCAAACCCGGGTGGGCGGGCCTGGCTTCGACCGAGCCCGGCTGGGTCGAGGCAGACTTGACTTTCCTTGCCATGCTTTTTTCAGCTCCTGCCGACCAGTGTAACCTGCGGCAGTGAACACGCCTACCCATTCGATTGCACTGCAGGCAGGAATTGCTCGAGGTGCCGGTGCCCGTTACTTGGCGCGATTCCGATAGAGCGACGCGTCCACCTGTCGGGCCATGGCGTCTACATCCAAAGCAGTCCCCAGGAATTGCGCGAGTTGGTTTCCGATCGCTTTTGGCTTCTCCAGCACTTCGTGATACGGCATGCGGAGCGCTTTAACGTAAGGCGTGCCATCGAGCCAGGCATAGACTTCGCGCAGATGTTTCTCGAATGCTGCGGAAATGACCGCCGGGTTGGCGCCTTCCTTGTAGGTTCCCCGATGACGCAGCATCTGGTCCTGCGACGCGAGCACTTCCGGCAGCGGACGCTGCATAAAAATGACGCGGTACTCGTGGCCATCCGGAAGTGACAGCAACAGCCGGGAAATAACTTTGACTACTTTGCCCTCGCCCTCGGCAATGCAGCCCGGATCATTCGGAAGATGCTTGATCCTTTCCCACTCGAGGTAGCCCCGGGGGTTATCGACGTCGGCCTGGCGTTCGCCATCGGAAAGCGCGGCCATCCCGCCGGCCACCAGCATCTGCATCATCAAGGACGTGCCAGAGCGGGGAAGTCCCGAAACAATCGTGATCATGAATTCCTTGTGAGTGTTACGCGGAGGGGCGTCCCTTTCGCGAGGTGTCTGGATTCAGAGTAGCACGCGGCCGGGGCGCCGCTGGGCGTCGTTCGTCGACGAGATCCGGCGACGCATTTAGTTCCCGGCATGTCACAGCGCCGTAGTCTTGGCCAGGGCTTTGTTCATCGACGCGCAGTCTTAACCGGCAGTTCTTGTATCGCAGCCGTTCGAATTCGATCTTCAAGATCGCATTGGTGCTGATTGATCTGCTCCGCCATCGAGTTGGCGATTTGCCGGATCAGGAGCAGCCGCCGTGCGCATTCCGAATCTACCTCCGCTTCTTTCGACAAAAGGTCACAATGCCCGATGATCGCTGACAGCTTGTTGACTAGATCGTGGGACAATACACACAGGGGGCGATACGTGTCCATTTTTGGTTCAGCATCGCTTGCTAGCACTTTCTCCGTCCTGCGGAAATCTTCGTACAGTTTCGTTTCGGGAAATGTGATTTTGCTCACGCTCGAATGTGATGGCGCCGCATCGGCGATTGCATATCGCGGACCTAGCGATCCTTCAGCGGCACTTCGGCGCGGTAGATGGCTTGCCAGCGGCCTTCTTTGAAGATGTAAACCGAGCTGCCGTTCATGTGCACTGGAGCCTTTTCTCCGCCGCAGGTTGCGTATTGTTCGGCTTTGTAGGTCAGAAGGTAAGCGCCCGCAGCCAGAGGAAGCACTCCGAAGTCCGACAGGCTGTAGCCATCCACCGTGCACGCCTTGGCGGAGGATTTCTGCTCTTCCAGTTGCTGATCCCGCGAGAACGTGCCGTACTCTCCCCAAAACACTCCATTCTCGGGGATATGGCTGCGGTAGTAGTTCTGGTCCTTGGACTTCCACGCCTCGAAAAATCCGGTCTCAGCGCGCACCAGTTCCTGATCGACGGCAGGTTTTTTCTGCTTCTGCGGCGCTTGGGCGTTGGTGGGCCCGATCCGTAAGGTGAGGACCACGAGGATTGCGGAGCAGGACAGGAACTTCTTCTGAATATTGATATACATGATTCCCCGTCTGGCAGAGAGCTCGTTGCCGAACCTGCCTAGCATACGACACGGCTGCTCACTCGAGTCTGGCGCATCGAGTCTGACGCAGAGTGTCCGCATCCCATTTTCGGTTACAATGACCGCGTAAGGCCGAATCCGGCGGCGTTTGGGCCGCTCGAACGAGGGGTACGTCCTTTGGCGACTAGCGAAGTGGCCACTTCCGGCTCTCAGAGTTCTCAGCAGAACGTTCAGCAACTTCTCCATCACAAGGTCAAGATCAAGAAGGCCGGGCAGCGCGCCTGCAACGAGAAGAACGACAAGGGTAAATTCTGCGGCGGCCACCTGAAGCTCTGGTTCTACATGACCGACGCGGTCGAGCGCGAGTGCGGCGACGTGGAGAAAGCCTGGGGACCGAAGGCCGAAGTGTACCGCTGTGAAAACTGCAAGGCGCTGTATCTGCCGACTCCCGGAGAGGCCAAGACCAACGTCGCGGGGCAGGGAATGATTTCCGTCTTCGGCCTGACGCTGCCGCCGAAGGAGAAATAGCTTCTAGTTTCTAGCTCCTAGCTAACCCTCTTGGCACTGACAGGATTTTGGGGATCACAAATGGACGCATGAATTTCTGGTCGAGGCGAGCCTTCGGCCGCCGGACAAATTAGAGGGCGTCATTTCGAAAAAGGTTTAGCTAGCAGCTAGAAGCTAGAAGCTGTTTCCCATGAACACCTCCGACCTAATCTACGACTGGAACAAGAACCATCCCCCGGGATTGAAGCCGCCAGGGCCGGTGCTGCTGAATGACGAGAGCCTGCGCGACGGCCTGCAATCGCCTTCGGTGCGCGATCCTTCGATCGCCGAAAAGATTGACATTCTTCATCTGATGGAGGCTTTGGGGATCGATTCGCTCGATCTCGGACTGCCGGGAGCAGGCGTGCGCGCGATTGAGGCCGTAACGGCTCTCGCCCGCGAAATCGTCGCGCACAAGATGAAGATTCGCGCCAACTGCGCCGCGCGGACCCATGAGAATGACATTCGTCCAATCGCCGAAATCGTGCAGAAGACAGGCCTGCGCATCGAGGCCGCGACCTTTATCGGATCGAGCCCCATTCGCCGATTCACCGAAGGCTGGACCGACGACTTTCTCCTGAACACGACCGAGAAGGCCATCAAGTATGCAGTTTCGCTCGGCCTTGACGTCATGTACGTCACGGAAGACACCAGTCGTTGCGACCCGGAGACAGTGAAACGCCTTTATTCGACGGCGATCAGTTGTGGCGCGCGGGCGATTTGCATCTGCGACACCGCGGGGCACGCCACGCCGATGGGCGCGCTCGCGCTGGTGCGGTTTGTGATTGCTGAATGCGTGAAGCCGTCTGGAGAGAACGTTCGAGTCGATTGGCACGGCCACAGCGATCGCGGCCTCTCGATTGCCAACTCCATGGCCGCGGTGATCGCCGGCGCCAACTGCGTGCATGGATGCGCCATCGGACTGGGCGAGCGCGTGGGCAATACGCAGATCGACCAGATGCTGGTGAATTTGAAGCTCATGGGCATCGCGCCATGGGACCAACAGGATCTGACTAAGCTGAAGCAATACTGTCAGGCAGTCTCGCGGGCCACAGGAGTTCCGATTCCGGCGAACTATCCCGTGGTTGGCGATGACGCGTTCCGCACCGCGACCGGTGTGCACGCGGCGGCGATCATCAAGGCGTACCACAAGAACGACGTCGTGCTGGCTAACACGGTGTATTCCGGCGTGCCCTCGCACGTCTTCGGGCTCGATCAGGTTATCGATATCGGTCCGATGAGCGGCAAGTCGAACGTACTGTGGTGGCTGGAGCGGCGCGGCATTCCCGCGACCGACGACGTCGTGGACCGCATATACTCCCGCGCCAAGCAGAGTGACCACACGCTGAGCGAAGCGGAAATTCTGGAGTGCGTCGGCTCCGCTACGGCGAAGAAGGCCTGATCCTCAATGCCCCACTCCAATCCCGCCCCCCAGTCCGCCCCTCTGCGACATGCCATTCTTGGCGCCGGAGGCGTTGGAGGCCTGATCGGCGCCTCACTCGTTCGCTCGGGCGATCCCGTCACGATGGTGGTGAGGCGTGAGTCGCTCGCAAGCTATTCCCGGCTTCTTCGGCTCGAAAGTCCCTTCGGCAATTTCGACGCCGAAGTTTCCTGCGCCGCCGAGGTCCCTCCCGTGGATGTGCTCTGGCTCACCGTCAAGGCGACCCAGTTGGAATCGGCGCTGGGCGCGCTCACGAATCCTGGTTCCGTGCGAGCAATCGTTCCGCTCCTCAACGGCATCGACCATCTCTCCGTGTTGCGTGCCAAATACGGATCAGAGCGCGTCATCCCGGCAACCATCGCCGTCGAGTCCGAGCGCGTTGCTCCGGGACACATCGTGCACCGCAGTCCCTTTGCGCGTCTGAATGTTTCGTCCGCTGGCCGAGGACTACTCGCCAAGACTCTGGATCAATTTCAGAAGATGGGATTCGAGTGCCGCTTCATCGATGACGAGCCCACTCTCATGTGGGGCAAGCTCGTGTTCCTCGCCCCATTTGCGCTGACCACAACCGCTGCTGATATGACGGTTGGCCAATTTCTTGCGGACCCTGAGTGGCGTGACTTGGGACTCGCCTGCATGCGGGAAGCGTGCGCGGTCGCGGTCGCCGAGGGAGCCAAGCTCGATGCCGACTCGGTCGTCGCGGCCGCAACCTCAATGAAGGTTGCCGGCAACATGCGCAGCTCCATGCAGAAAGACGTGGAGCAGGGCAAACCACCGGAACTCGATGCGATAGCCGGTCCGATCCTCCGGGGCAGCCGCCGTCATGGCATCGAGGTTCCGATCACGACCAAACTGGTGGCAGCAGTCGAGCGCAGAGCGGGATCTTCGCGTTCGGTCGTGTAGCATTCCGGAATGACCTGGACGGAAATCCTGGGCTTTGTGACTGGCGCTGCTGGCTGTACGGGAAAGCGCCTGGAACTGGCCCGTCGGGATCGCCAATAACATTTTCTTCTTGATCCTTTTCTGGCGCGCAAAGCTGTACGCCGACGCGGCCCTCCAGATTATTTACATCGTGATCTCGGTGTTTGGCTGGTGGAACTGGGTGCGCGGCGGCGCAGGTCATACCGAACTGCCGATCAGCAGAACCACGCTGCGAACGGGGTTGACCATGGCGGTAGCGACCGCAGCCGGTACTGCGATACTCGCGGGCGTTCTGCACCGCTTTACCGACAGCGTCGTGCCTTTCTGGGATGGCGTGACGACCGCGTTCAGCCTGACCGCGCAGTATATGCTCAGTCGCAAACTGCTGGAAAACTGGTGGGTGTGGATGACGGCCGACGTGATCTACATGGGCCTCTACTGCTACAAGTCTCTCTATCTCACGGGTGTGCTGTATCTGGTGCTTTTCGGGATGTGCATCGCGGGATATACCGGTTGGCGGAAGTCTCACGCCTCGAGAGCTGGGGGGCCGCAAGAGGTTGCGCAGGAGGCCCCGGCGCTGTGATCCGCGGATTGGTGATCGGGAAGTTCTATCCACCGCATCGCGGGCACAAGTTCCTCATTGATACGGCGCTCGCCCAGGGGGATCACCTCGATGTTCTCGTATGCTCGCGTGCCGGACAGACGATTCCGGGTGAGTTGCGCGCCCACTGGCTGCGCGAGATCCATCCTCAGGCTAGCGTGCAAACCATCGACGATCCCGGCGAGACGACAACTCCAAATTCTGGGCCGACTACACGGTGCGAAATTCTAGGGCGCGCTCCGAACATCGTCTTCACGTCCGAGGACTATGGCGAGCACTACGCGCGCTTTTTGGGATGCCGACACGTAATGGTGGACCGCGACCGAGCGCAGGTGCCGGTGTCGGCAAGCGCGATTCGGTCCGCTCCTTTGCGGCACTGGGAGTTTCTCGAGCCTTGCGTCCGGGCGCACTTCGCCAAGCGAGTCAGCGTCGTCGGGGCAGAGTCGACAGGAACCACCACCCTGGCGCGCGATTTGGCGGAACACTACCAAACGGTGTGGGTGCCGGAGTATGGCCGCGAGTACTGCGAGAATATGCAGGCTGCGGGCATCGATCTCTGGACGTACCAGTGGAGCAGCAAGGAGTTTACGGAGATTGCCCGTAAGCAGCAGGCCACGGAAGACCAGTTAGCTCGGGAGGCCAACCGCGTCCTGATCTGTGATACTGACGTTCTGGCTACGGGGATTTGGCATGAACGCTACATGAACGCAAATTCTCCCGAAGTGGATGCAATCGCCGAATCGCGCCGCCACGATCTTTACCTGCTGACTGACTGCGATCTTCCGTTCGTACAGCACGGCTTGCGAGACGGCGAGTCAGTTCGCCAATGGATGACTCGAAGGTTCGAGCAGGTGCTTACGGAGCGCGGTCTTCCGTGGGTGAAAATCTGCGGTCTCGGAGAGCAGAGGCTGGCTGCAGCCCTTTGCGGAGTCGACAAACTTCTGGTGTAAAGCGGGCCGTAAAATGAAACTTAGTGCTGAATGTTAGACCATGAAAATTCGGGATTTACCGCATTCCACAAGACATCCCCCGGAAGCACCCAAGGCGTACTCCGTGCTTTGTCTTCCGTAACCTCCAGTTCCCGTCCAAGCCAATCCCTAATCCTTCCAATGCGTTGTAAACTAACGCAATACTTCCCATGAGTCCGAATACCCCGCGCGCGGATAGGCCGGAGCTTGCCCTTACAGCAAAGCTGGAGGCGCAGCAGGAAGTGGCGCGCCTGGCCGCTTCGCCCGAAGTGCGCTCGGCGTTCAACTGGTTCAGGATGCAGGAGCCTCAACTGGCGCATTGGCAGATGGAGATGGCGCGGATCCCGGCGCCTCCATTTGGCGAGTCGGCGCGAGCGGCATGGCTGGCCGAGCGCTTCCGTGAGGTTGGGCTCGACGATGTTCGCATCGACGATGTGGGCAATGTGTTCGGCATGCATCCCGGTTTTGGCAGGCGCTACGTGGCGCTGAGCGCCCATATCGACACGGTCTTTCCCGCCAATACGCCGCTGAATATTCGCCAGCAGGGAAGCCGCATTTACGGCCCTGGTGTTTCTGACAATGGTGCCGGCGTGGCCGCGATGCTAGGAATTGCCGCCATGTTCCGGAGCGTTCGCGTCCGCCATGCCCTGCCATTTGTGTTTATCGGGAATGTCGGCGAAGAGGGCGAGGGTGATCTGCGCGGCATGCGGCACATTTTTTCGACGCCGCGATGGAAGGATTCGATTGCCTACAGCCTTGTGCTCGACGGCGCGGGCGCGGATACGATCGTTGCCGAAGCCCTCGGCAGCCGGCGGTTTGAAGTGATTGTGCGCGGTCCCGGCGGGCATTCCTGGAGCGATTTTGGCGCGCCCAATCCCATCGTGATTCTGGCCAAGGCCATCGAGACATTCATTGCAACGCCGGTCCCCACCACGCCCAAGACGACATTCAACATTGGAGTGATTCGTGGCGGCACCTCAGTGAATTCGATTCCCGAGTCCGCCAGCATGAAGGTCGATATCCGCTCGACCTCGATGACGGAGATGGAGCGGTTGGAGCAGTCCCTGCGCGTCGCGCTCAATCGGGCGGTTGAAGACGAAACCATGGCTTCAGAGATGCGGTCCTCGGCGCAGAAGCGGCCCGCTGGTGTGAGTTGTGAAGTCGTGGTGATCGGGAACCGTCCGGCAGGAGAATTGTCGCCGGGCGCGCGGATTCTGCAAGTCGTGCGCGCGGTGGATTCGCAACTCGGAAATGGGGCGCAGGTGCAACGCGCCTCGACCGACGCGAATATCCCATTGTCCTTGGGGCAGGAAGCGATTGCCATTGGCGGCGGCGGGTCCGGCGGCGGTGCACATACTTTGCAGGAGTGGTTCGATTCCAACGGGCGCGAGCTGGGGCTGAAGCGAATTCTGCTGACCATGCTGGCGCTGGCGGGGGTGGGCGAATGAGTTTAGGTATAAGCGTAACTTCGCGGGAACAATCATGTAGGGACAGCGGCCCTCGGCTGTCCGGTCGAGCGCAGCTCGACGGCCTGGCCCGTCAAGCCCGGCACGCGGCGGCGGCGTTGTTGTTTTCGGCTTTCTTTTCATATCAAGTTGCGGCGCAAACCCCTGCGCCCGCGTTTCCCGATGCTAACGCTGCTCCCGAAAGCAAGGTGAAAGCCGACATCATCTTCACGCACGCCAATGTGTATACCGGTGTGCCCGCGAACACACCGTTCAGTTCCATCCTGCGCGAAGAGGCGATTGCGGTGCGCGGCGACCGCATTCAGGCCGTCGGCAAAGCTCTCGATCTCAACAAGCTGAAAGGCCCGCAAACGCAGGTGATCGACCTGGGCGGCCATTTCGTGATGGCCGGATTCAACGATGCGCATCTTCATCTGGATGACGCCGGCACGACCGCACTCAGCATCGATTTGACCGGCGTGAACTCGCTGGATGAACTCCGCACCCGTGTGGCCAAGAAGGTTGGGGAGTCGAAAGCTGGAGATTGGGTCTTAGGATCGGGATGGGATGAGAGTCTTTGGCCGGTGAAGGTGACGCCCACGCGCTGGGATCTGGACGAAGTCTCTGGTGGACATCCGGTATTTCTCATCAGGATCGACGGCCACATCGCCGTGGCCAATACGCGGGCCTTGCAACTCGGGAGTATCACGCTGGCTACGCGCAATCCGCAGGGCGGTCAGATTGACCGCAACGACAATGGCGAACCCACCGGCATTTTGCGCGAGACCGCGCAGGGCGCCATCCAAGGTGTGATTCCGAAGCCGACGCACCAACGCCGCCGCGAAGGTCTAGAGCTTGCGCTCGCAGACTTGGCGGAGCATGGCGTGACGTCGGCGCAAGACTACTCTCCGAACTGGGAGAATTTTCAGATTTACGAAGAGCTCGAAAAAGAAGGCAAGCTGACGGCGCGCATCACGGAGTGGCTCCCGTTCGACGATCCGGTCGAGGATCTTGACCGGAAGCGCAACTCGCATCCCCAGTCCGATCTGATGTTGCATACCGGAATGCTGAAAGGGTTCATGGACGGCTCTCTCGGATCGCACACGGCCGCCATGCTCGAGCCCTACGCCGATGATGCGAAGAACTCCGGCTTGCCTCGCTACGACCCCGGCAAGCTGAACGACATGACTAAGGAGCGCGTGCTGGCGGGCTTCCAGATTGGCTTTCATGCGATCGGCGACAAGGGTGTGCAGATGGCTCTGGATGCCTTCGCCGAAGCCGAGAAAGCGGCGCGTGAGGCGCATGTGAAAGCGCCAGACGGAGGCGACGAGTTCCGCCTGCGGATCGAGCATGCGCAGGTCACCACTCCGGCGCAGATCGCGCAATTCAAGCAACTGAAAGTCATTGCGTCGATGCAGCCCAGTCATCTGCTCAACGATATCCGCTGGGCGCAGGACCGCCTCGGACCAAAGCGCGCGGCAACCTCATACGCCTGGCTTGCCTTTGTGAACAAGGGAGTAACGCTGGCGTTCGGCACCGATTATCCCGTGGAGTCGGTATCGCCCTTCCACGGACTCTACGCAGCCATCACACGCAAGAGCGAGAACGGTAAGCAGGAGTACTTCCCGGAACAGCGGCTCACCATAGATCAGGCAATCGCGGCTTACACCATAGGCTCGGCCTACGCCGAGTTCGAGGACAAGGAAAAGGGCAAGATCGTGCCCGGAATGCTTGCGGATTTTATCGTGCTCGGTCGCGACCCAACCGCCTCATCGCCAGAGAAACTACTCGGGACGAAAGTGCTGCGGACAGTGGTCGGCGGAAAAACGGTGTTCGAGGCGAAGTAATGCCTCGCAGGCCCTGAAGCCGGAAGCCGAAAGCCTGACGCCAACCGCCTCATGCGAAATGAGATAACCGACGCAAGCAATTCAGCCTGCCATCAAACGATTTCCCCGTTTCGTGCGTCTAATACCTGACGCTCTGCGGATTGTGGCCCTGCACGGTCAAAACACACAGCTACGGCTGCATCGCGTAAATGGGTATACTATGAGGGATTTGTGAGTTTTGGAGGGAAGTAGACCTATGGATTCGGGCGCGATGTGGATGCGCATGAAGGCCCAACGTTGGGCTTATACACTGGGTATTTTGGCAACGCTTTCGGTCGGCATTCTGATCGGGACGGTCATTTCCTACGGAGTGAAGGGGAAAGAGGGGCAGAAGGGCGACGCGACTCCGCTCAGCTTGCCCTCGCCGCAGCAGATGTCGAATGCGTTCTCGCAGATCGCCAAGCAGCTCGAACCGAGCGTCGTCAATATCAATACAGAATCGACCATCAAGAATCTGAACCGGCGCCGTGGCGGCGGGCAGGACGATGACGATGGCAGCGGTGGCATGGACGACTTCTTCAATCACTTCTTCAACGGCCCGGGCGGCGGCGGCCAGGGTGTGGGTCCCGGCGATGGCGCCATCCGCGAGCGTTCTTTGGGCTCCGGTGTGATCGTCGACTCCAAGGGTTATATCGTCACCAACCGGCATGTAGTCGAAAAAGCGGATCGCATTCGCGTTCGCTTCGAAGATGATCCGCCAGGCGTGCAGCACGACGCCAAGGTCATCGGCACCGATACTGAAACCGATCTTGCCGTGATCAAGGTTGACGTGGATCGCGCGCTGCCGGCCGCAAAGATGGGAAACTCCGACAGCATGCAGGTGGGCGACTGGGTTCTGGCTGTGGGCAGCCCGTTCGGCCTCTCCGAAACGGTGACGGCAGGAATCGTTTCCGCCAAGGGACGCGACATCGTTCCCAACCGGCAGTTCCAGACCTTCATTCAGACCGATGCGGCCATCAATCCGGGCAACTCTGGTGGTCCGCTGGTCAACATGAATGGCGAAGTGATCGGCATCAACACCGCAATTCTGAGCGAGACCAACGCCTACGCGGGCGTGGGTTTTGCGCTTCCGTCGAAGACCGTGGTCGATGTCTACAACCAGTTGACCGGGCCTGATCACAAGGTCTCGCGCGGGTCGATCGGCATCATGTTCGATGCGGTCGAGAATCCCGCGATTGCCCGTGTATATGGTTCGGGCAGCGGCGTGACCATATCCAGCGTGGTGGCCGGCAGTCCGGCCGACCAGTCAGGATTGAAAGTCGGTGACACCATCACTAGTGTCGACGGCAAGAAGGTCAGCAAAGGCTCCGAACTGGTGGGTGACATTGCCTCGCGCAAGCCGGGATCGAAGGTGAACCTGGGCTTCCTGCGCAACGGAAAATCGCAAGAGGCGAGTGTGACCATCGCCGACCGCGCCAAACTGTTCGCCGCGCGGCTCGGAGACGAGCAGGAAAGCGAGGACGAGAGCACTCCCAAGCAGAGCAAGTTTGGAGTGACGGTGCGCAAGGTGACACCGGAAATGGCGGATCGCCTCGACATGCCTGCTGGCAGAGGAGTGATCGTGCAGGATGTGAAGCCGCGTTCGTTTGCCGAGGACATCAATCTTGGCCGCGGCGACATTATTCTGGAAATCAACAAGCAGCCCGTGAACAGCGAGGATGAGTTCGCCCGAGTCGAGTCGAGCCTGAAGAGCGGCCAGGACGTAGTCTTCCTGGTGCGGCAGCGGGGTTCAACGCGGCAGGACGGCACCATCTTCCTGGCAGGTACACTTCCGTAACGTAATCGGGCCCAACGGGAACTGGCACTGTACCCTCGAATCGAGGATGATTACAATGCCAGCGTCCGTTGGGTCTTTTTCTTTTTGCTGGATTACTGGGGTCTGCAGAATTTCGTGGTGGCAGGCGTATGGTGGGCAGGGGTTAAGTTCTGATGATTCGGGATTCCGCTCGAATCCGGCGAGCACGATGGAGTGCGGTTGGTGCGCTGGCTCTGATGTGCGCCTGCGTTCCGGCGGCCACTGCGCGCCAGGCTGCGAGTGGAGATTCAACGGCGAAGAAGCCCGCGACTACGGCTCCCAAGAAACCAGCAACATCCGCAGCCTCCGCGAAACCCAAGAGTTCGACACACGTTGCATCCTCGGGAAAACATTCGACGCACAAAAAGAAATCGGTGCGCGCGCGCGGCCAGCAGAAGATTGACTCGGAACGAGCCACCGCGATTCAGGAAGCCCTCATCCGCGAGCACTACTTGAGCGGTGACGCCAAGGGCACATGGAACCAGGCCAGCGAAGACGCCATGCGCAAATATCAAGCGGATCATGGTTGGCAGAGCAAGACCGTTCCCGACTCGCGGGCCCTGATCAAACTGGGCCTGGGGCCCAGCAAAGATCATCTACTGAATCCAGAAAGTGCAATGACCACCGGGCCGGATGCCCCTCGAGCCCAGGCGATGCCAACCACATCCCAGGGCGCCGCGCCTGCGAGCAATACACCCGCTGCGACTTCCAGCGAAAGTGATCCGTCTCACCCCCAGTGATCTGAGCGACCGGCTTGTCAAGTCCACGTTCCTGCGGAGATGCCACAGAATTGGTGCAAATGCCGGCAACCGTCTGATTCTCCGACCTCTTGCAGGGTTAATCTGCCGTGGTAAAGAATCGATGTACGTTGTTGATATTAAGCTACTTAATGTAGGAAGTTAAATCGCTTGAACTGCCCGTTAGAAAGCATCGGAAAGCGCACCATGCTGAGCTTCAGTCGGTCCCGATTGCCAAGAGCAGGTGGCACAGGAATCGCAAGGCGGGCCATTCCCAGAGACGACCGAGGCGAGAACTGAGAACAGAGAACTGAGAACTGAGAACTGCTAGCTCCCCTTGCGACAGCTAGACATCATCGGCCGCGGAAAGTAGGGAAGCGGCAGGTTCTCAATGATGGCACGGGGATTTGCCTCGACGAGGGCATCGGCCAGGTCGTCTCCGCAGATTTCGGCTGCGTTCTCGCGGGCGCTCGAAAGAATCGGAACGCGCTTCTCCATGTCGTGCGCGTCGGTGGCGAGCACATGCACGGCCTGGTGTTCGAACAACCAGCGCGCGGCGCGGCGTGTTCGTTCGCCCCAGAATCCGCTCAATGCAGATCCCGTCACCTGAATCACGCAACCCAGTTCGGCCCATTCCAATACGCGCTGCGGGCTCTCGCGCAGAATCGGATTGCGCTCGGGATGGGTGATCACCGCCGTAATGCCGCGGTCTCCGAGCTTGAGGAAGCAATCGGTGGTCTGTGCCGGGACGCTGTAGTTGCTCAACTCGACCAGCATGTAGCGCGTGTCTGCGATGGCGTAGCGCGCCGGATTCGTCAGCACGTCTTGCATGTTGTCGTAAGAAAGGTGAAAGTCGCAGCCCAGGCTCAGTTTCGGCGAGTCTCCCACGAGTTGCTGCAGTTGGGCGAGGAGTGCCTGCAGGCGTTCGCGGTCGTAAGGGTAGCGGTCGTTGGCATGCGGCGTTGCGACCTGGTGCGTAATGCCGTCGGTTGCCGCCAGACGGCACATCGAAATCGCAATGTCCCACGATTTGGCACCGTCATCTACTTCAGGAAGAATGTGAGAATGAATGTCGACCACGGTTGTTGGAACACCAAGACGCGACCAGGGTTGCGTCTTGATTTGATTTAATCAGATTCGCGGAGAAAGAGAAAGCATTTGCGCTCGCCAGATGGCCGACAGTGCGCGCGGACTTGCGGGATTCACGTTTGGCGGCAATAAAGTGGGCAGAACCGGATTCTCAGAGCGTAGCGTTCTTCTCCGCGTCCTCGACGCTTTTTCTCGGCGCACTCTGCGGTGAAAGCTTTTAACCGCCGAGTTCGCGGAGAAAAGGCGCGGAGATCACAGAGAACCACCAACGAATCTCGATTGACCTCTACCCCGAGGGGCCGAGCAAAATGAATTAGCATGGCGTCCGAGGTTCGCAAGGCATGTCGAATCCGACTCCGACGGCGCTGACCACACTCTGTGGGGTGATGCTGTGCTGGGTCGTCTTCGCCGCAGTGTTTGTGTTTCGCAAGCGGCTGCCGCAGGAGCCAGAGGCCAAGCGTGACAACGTCGCCTTTTTCGGCATCGCGCTGCAGGGGTGTGCGTACGGCTTGGTGTGGTTCCAGCGGCCGAGAAGCGCCTTCTTGCCTCCGGTGGAGGCGCTATCGGGTGCCGCAGGAATTGCCTTTGGAGTGTTCACGGTCGGCATCGCCGCGGCGTCGGTGTGGCTGGTCTCGTCCGCAGTTCGTCATCTGGGCAAACAGTGGGCGGTGGCGGCGCGCCTGGTGGAAGATCACAAACTCATCACGACTGGACCGTATCGCTACGTTCGCAATCCTATCTACACGGGAATGTATGGCATGCTCATCGCCACAGGACTCGCGACCGAGCACTGGATCGCGCTGATCATCGGCGTCGTCATTTTCGCGATAGGACTGGTGATCCGTGTGCGCAGCGAAGAGAAGTTGCTGAGGTCAGCGTTTGGGGAAGAGTTTGAAGAGTACGCGCGGCGCGTGCCGGCGGTGGTGCCGGGGATCTACTAGTCCACCATTTTCACGACCTCACCAGATGGTCGGAACAGCGCGTGACTTGCGAATGTCGCGATCAGCGGTGACGAGCGGAATGTCTTCGACCAGCGCGGTTGCGCCGATGATGCGGTCCGCAGGATCTTTCGGGTAACTTGCTGGCAGCTCGAACGTCTGCAGCGCAATATTGGCCGTGATGGGGAGGACTACGAATCGCCGCTCGAACTCTCGCAGATGAGTTTCTATCTCAGGGGTGAAGCGCACCTGCCCATATCTTGCGAGTCGCGCCAGTTCCACGAACGTGATTCCGGCGACGGCGAGCCCGCCGCCCTTTTTGCGCGCGCTTTCAATCGCTGACCGGGCCGCTGGAGATATTCGTCGATAATCCTGGGCCAACCAGATCGCCACATGCGTGTCGAGCAGGATCAATAGAGATCGCCCCACTCTTCAGGACTCAAGATGGGTGAAACGATATCCCCCTTGATCTCGATTTTGCCCTTGCCCTTCATGAAGCCGAAGATCTCGTCTTTTTCTTCTTCGACGGGGACGAGTTTGGCCACGGACTTTCCGCGCTTGGTGATGACCCCGGCCTGGCGCTTGGCCTGAACCTCATCCATCACCTTGAGGCAATGGACTTTGAAGGCACCGGCGGGCATGGTTTTCATGGCGGTTTGTCCTTTCGATCATGGTCATTATACCATGGTCGTATTACTCCTCATGGCTGGACAGCCGGCGGTTTCACTTCGCCACGATAAGGCTCTGCTGAGCCACGGACGACGATGAGTTTTCCGTCCCCGCGACGAACCGCCCAGAACTTGCCGTCGAAGAAACAGGAAACTCCGGTATCCGGAGGTTTCACACGATATTCAGTCAGCAATTTTCCGCTTTGCGGGTCCACTTCGAACAGCGAGTGTTCCGCGTCTGACCACGCCCCGCCTGGTTTTGGTTTGCGAAAACGGACGAGCCAGTTCCTGTCGGTAGCAACCAGTCCTTCGACGCCATAGCCTTCGGGTGGCTTGATCGTGACCATGCGAACCTGACCGCTCTCCTGGATCTCATAGACTCGCTTGCCCGCCATGCTGCGCAGGAAGAGTATCTTTCCGTTTGCGGCCTCAAAGCTACTGCTCATTGCGATCACGGCAACATCGGATGCGATTATGCCGTCGTCCATCTTGAGATTCTTGGCGGGTATTTCCGCTACAGCACTCATGTCTTTGGGCAACTCCAGGTACCGTATCAATTGCGCGCCTGAATCCAGGAGTGCGACCCTTGGAATCTTGTTGTCATCCAGGCCCTGGGCGACAAAATTTCCCGATTCAAATGCAGCGAACGTGTAGACATAGAAGGGAAGATCAAGCTTGAGGCTGCCCTGGTAGCTTCCGTCCTCATCAAATCGTGCAATGTAACGGTGATTCTCTCCGGTAGTTCTCCGCAGGTCGAGCTTGTGACCTTGCTCATCCTCAATCGTCGTAGTCTCTTGTTTAGGGTTCTCGATTCCGTCAACGCCTATGTAGATGCCAGACTGAGCAATGAATTTCCCATGGGTGGACGGCGTTGGAATGTCGCTCATCTTGTCGGCACCGAAAGTGATGATTCCGTTGGGAGTGAAGGCCGCAAGCGAGCCGGAAGGATACCGCCAAACGTACAAATTTCCATCCCCGTTGCAGAATCCCTGACTTGGGCCGGGCCAATCCTTAGCCCAAGGCATGCTGGGGAGGTCGGTGTCCTCAGACGATTTAATTTCGAAAACAGGAAGGGAAGCCTTCGGAGGGTCCTTCTTCGCTTTGGGGGACGGCTTTGTCTGGGCAGCGCCCACGGCACACAGGAGAAGAGCGATTAATATCTTCTTCGACATTCGTGTTTCCGGCGCCCGCAGCAAAACTTAGGGCCTCTCGAAGACCAGACAATTCAGGACTTACGCCTTCCCGTAGCGTTCGCGGATGAACTCCGCTATCCCCGCGTATGCCTTCGTCAGCGTCGCCTCGTCCGGCAGGAACACGATCCGGAAGTGCTCCGTGCCTGGCTTCTGGCCGAAGCCGGAGCCGTGGACGGCCATGACGTGCTTTTGGCGGATGAGTTCCTTTACGAAGATTTCGTCGCTCTCGGGGATATCGATTTTGGGGTAAGCGTAAAAAGCCCCGCGCGGGGCGACGCAACTCACGCGCGGCGTGGCTTCGCACCATTTCTGCGTGAGGTCGCGGCGGGAGCGCAGTTTGCGCTGCACTTCAGCAAGATGATCCTGCGGGCCTTCGAGCGCGGGCTTGATGGCGTACTGCTCCGGATGATTCGCGCAGAGGCGCGCGCGCAGCAGCCGGTGCACGCCGTCGGTGTAACTCTTCACGGCAGATATGTCGCCCGAGACAATGCCCCAGCCGATGCGCCATCCCGGTACGAGATAGTTCTTCGACATGCCGCCGAAAGTTACGCACGGTACGTCAGGCGCGATCGCGCCAAAGGCGATGTGCGGCGTGTCTTCCAAAATCAGCTTGTCATAGATTTCGTCGGAAAAGACGATCAGGTTGTGGCGTCGCGCAAGTTCAGCGACCTGCTCGAGCCTCTGGCGCGTGCACAGTGATCCCGTCGGGTTGTTGGGGTTAATGAGTACGATTCCGCGCGTACGCGGCGTGATCTTGCGTTCGATGTCGGCGAGTTCGGGCTGCCAGGCATCGTCCTCGTTCAGATCGTAGGCGTTCAGACCGATGCCCAGCTTGCAGAGCACGGCGGAATACAGTGGATAGTCGGGGCACGGAGTGAGAACGTCCTCTCCGGGATTCACCAGCGCCGACAGGCAGAGATCGACGGTCTCGCTGACTCCGGCCGTGACGAAAACATCCCGCACCGTGGTGATGCCCTTACGCGCAGCCTCGCCGCGAATCGCTTCGAGCGCCTCGGGGACGCCGTCCGACGGCGCGTAGCCGTTCTTGCCGTCGCGCATGGCCTGGTAGGCGGCCTCAACAATGTGGGGCGGCGTCTGGAAGTCGAAGTTGAGCGGGTCGCCGACATTGAGGGGCAGAACTTTGTGTCCCAACTTCACCACTTCGTCGGCCACGCAGGCCAGATCGCGAATGGCGTAGCGAACGTTTTCGAGTCGGGAGGCGGCGGAGATCTCGTGCGCTTGGCTGATGGGAGTCATGGAGTGCTTTGCCGCAGCATGGGTGACAGAAATTAGGTTCCGGGCTGCGGTTCAACAGAAATTCTAAATGCACGGAACGGGGTGCGGGCAGAAATCTGCGGCTGACTTAGGCTCAGCCGGGAACTAGTGACTAAGATTTCTGGCGCCTGAGACCGTTATCGATTGTTGGGATTGAAGACGAAGACGACTTCTTCGACGGTTTGCGCCGGGCCGGGAGCGTATTTCCATTTCATTACGGCGAGCGAGGCATACTGCGACAGCATGGGATTGCCGCCCTTGACCTCCACCTTCGAAACCGAGCCGTTGGGCAGCACGGTCGCATCCAGTCGAACTTGCCCTTCGAAGTGGCCGTTCTTCAGGATAGTAGGGTACTCGGGCTCAACCATCTGCACGACTTTGCGATGGACTTTAGCGGCGGTCTGGGCTGCAGCTTGGGGAAGAAAGCCTGACGTCAGGCAAAGGAGCACCACAGCGGCAAGCGAAAGAAGGCCGTGGACAGCGCTCAGAGTGCGGCGACTGCGAGAGAAACGATCCATCATCTTGCAACTCACAGCTTGAGAGTTGAGACTTGGAGGAAAGCCCCACAGGCTCAAGGTAGGCTGCCGGAGGCGGGTGGGCAAGGTTACCGAGGTACTGTCGGCACTTCCTCAAAGCTTAAACACAGAGGGCACAGGGGAGCACAGCGGGAAGACATAACTGGAAAAAAGCCGCCAGGAAACTGCTGGCGGCTGGACTCTGAGAACTGAGAACTGAGAACCGCTCAGTCCTCTCTGTCGATCTGGGCTTTCTGCAGCTTATCCGAATAGTCGACGTAGACGGCCTTCCACTCGGTGTAGAAGTCGATCGCGCCAATTCCGCCTTCGCGATGGCCGTTGCCAGTGGCCTTGGTGCCTCCGAAGGGAAGGTGCACTTCAGCTCCGATTGTGGGAGCGTTGATGTAGGTGATGCCGGCGTACAGGTCGCGAATCGCGGAGAAGGCCTTGTTCACGTCCTTGGTGTAGAGCGCCGATGACAGGCCATACTCGATGCCATTGGCGATTTCGATGGCGTCTTCGAGATCGTCGCATGGAATGATCGAGACCACCGGGCCAAAGATTTCCTCCTGCGCGATGCGCATCTTCGGATCGACGTGGGTGAACACTGTCGGCTCCATGAACCAGCCAAACTGATAGTCACCCTGGTCGAGACGGTTGCCGCCACAGACGAGCTTCGCGCCTTCGTTCTTGCCGATTTCCACGTAGCTCAGGTCGGTCTGAAGCTGCTTCTCGTTGACGGCCGGGCCCATGTGCACGGTTTCGTCGAGGCCGTTGCCAACTTTCAGTTTCTTAGCGCGCTCGACGAGGCGATCGACGAACTCTCGGTAGACGCCTTTCTGAACGATCATCCGGCTGGTCGCGGTGCAGCGCTGGCCCGTTGTGCCGAATGCGCCCCAGAGTCCGCCTTCAATGGCGAGATCGAGGTTGGCGTCGTCGAGGACGATCATCGGATTCTTGCCGCCGAGTTCGAGCGAGCAGTGCTTGAAGCTCTTCGCCGCAATGCCGCCGATGATGCGGCCGACCGCTGACGATCCGGTCAGCGAGACGGCGCGCACGTCGGAGTGTTCGGCAAGAGGCGTGCCGACGTCCGCGCCGAATCCGCCAACCACGTTGATCACTCCTTTGGGCAGACCAGCGTCGTAGAGGGCGCGCACGAGATTGAAAGTGGAGAGCGGCGTGTCTTGCGCGGGCTTGATGACGCAGGTGTTTCCGCAGACGATGGCCGGCAGCAGCTTCCAGGAAGAAATCGCCATGGGGAAATTCCATGGAGTGATCATTCCGCAGACGCCGATTGGCTGGCGCACGGCCATGGCGAATTTGTTGGGCATTTCTGAAGGGACCGTGGGTCCGAAGAGGCGGCGGCCTTCGCCGGCGTTGTAATACGCGGCGTCGATGGCTTCCTGCACGTCTCCGCGGGTCTCGGCGAGCACCTTGCCCATTTCGCGGGTCATCTCGCGGGAATACTCTTCTTTGCGTTCGATCAAAATCTGGGCAGCGCGGAATACGATTTCAGCACGGCGCGGTGCTGGGACGAGGCGCCACTTGGCGAAGGCGCGCTTGGCGGCTTCGACGGCAGCGTCCACGTCAGCCTTCGCGGACTTCTGGAAGATGCCGACGAGGTCACGGGTGTCGGCAGGATTGCGATTTTCGAATGTCTCTCCGGTGGAGGCCTCGATCCACTCGCCATCGATGAAATTCTTGAAGACCTTGGTCGGGTTGTAGCTCAGAGTGGCCGGAGTGGCCAGGGTATCGGTTGCCATGATTTCTCCTTCAATTCCTATGAATGCCTGGATATTGATGCTACAGCGGGCGAGGAAGGTGCGGCAAGGGAGGGGCGCCATGCGATCGAGAGAAAGGGCATCAACCACGAAGGACCCAAAGGTACACGAAGGACGTGCTCCTCGCAGCTTGCTTCGTCTGACTTCGTGTTGTTCGTGGTTAAGGATTCTCGTCGATTAGCGCCAGCGCTTCAGCTTCGGCCAGACGCTGGTTCAGGAGTCGAACTTCTTGCCTTTGCAGGGGAAAATACCAACCTGCCGTTCAACGGTTGGAATTTTGATGCTCTAGTGGGCGAGGAAGGTGCGGCAAGGGAGGCGCGCCTGAGGGCGCGAATTCGCCGAGATCGTTGGAATCAGATGCTGGCGGAGCGTTGCGCGTCATTCCATTCCATCGTCAATTCCAGCTCTCGAACCCATCTTTCCAAGTAGGAGCGATCCAGATTGTTTCCCTGCAGCTTCAAGATTCCGGCTGCGTCCTCGATCTGGCGTCGCGATTGCGCGAGGCGCGACCACTCAAGCTTGACGATAATCACGTCTTCAGCGCTGGCCACGAATAGAGGAACATTTTCCACGGCCAGCGGCTGGCGACGAGCGAACTCTTCCTGACTGAAGGGGCGACTCTTGCGAATGATCATGTCAATCTTCCACCCGGCCCTGAGGTCGATGACGTTGAACATGGACTCGCGCCGATGGGCTTCGAGGGCTGAGTCTAAGTCCACGTAATATTCGGCGGTCGGCAAACTTTCGACGAAAATCCTCAGTTGAGCCGGCGTGGCTGCGACGACGAGATCGATGTCCTGCGTGGAGCGGAGAGAGCCGTAGTAGGCGCCGGCAAAGGATCCGGTAAGCATGTGAGCAACGCCCGCCCCGCTCAGGGCCGAGGCAATCCGTGGCAGGACTTCCGGAAAGTTCATTGCAGGCCGGCGGGTAACGGCGCGGGGAAGAATGCGAGTCGGAGCAGTTCGCGGGCAATTTGAGCCTCCGTCCATTCGGGATGCTCGCCACGTATCCGCTGACGGCTCAGTTCCCGGGCGAACATGCTCATCTCGAACGCCAGAAGCAGCCGCTGCTCTCCCGACATGGAGCGATGAATTTCGAGTTGCATCGCGCGCGCGTCCGGCGTGGTATCGGTGAGGGGCACGTGAAAATGGTATCACGCAGTGGCTCGTACAATCTTGGACCGGCAATCGATAGGTTTACCGATTGACTCAACGCCAGCGCTTCAGCTTCGGCCAGACGCTGGTCCAGGAGTCGAACTTCTTGCCTTGGCAAATGAAGACACGAATCTGCTGTTCCAGCGCGTACGGATTGGCCGCAGAGGTACCCACGAACTCCACGCGATCCCAGTAGCGCTCGAGCGTTTCCTGGCGATCATCGAGCACGATCATGCAGTTTCCGGAATAGCCGCGTGGGCCCCACAGCCAATAGGTGCGATCGCCGCTCATGGCGCCGGGCAGGCCTTCGCGCTTCCCGAAGAAGTCAATCGCTCCGGCCTGACCATAGTCTTGAGCGAAGATGCCGCAATCGGCCCGCTCCTCGACCGGGATGCGGTTCCACGCGACCGCAGTCTCGTCCGCAATTTCTTTCCAGCCGAACTGGTCGGAGTACCACTGCGGCAAGGCAGCCCGCGCATGCGAATACTCATTGACGGGAAGTTTGAAGGGCAGATGTTTTGTGTAGGCCAGGAAGTGGTCGGGCGAAAGGATGGGCACGACGATGGGAGCGAGATAGGCTCCGTTCACGAGCAGCACGGTTATGATGACAGGCTTGAGCCAGGCCCATCTCGGACGAGCGGCAGGCGCGGCGTCGAGCTTTGATTGTTCAGTCGTCGATTCTTCGATTCTCGAATCTTTGAGCTTCCTCCCCTCAAGAGCCGACTCGATGAGTACTGCACCGGCGGCCATCAGCATGGGGTAGATGGGCGCGAGATAGTAATTCTTGCCGTGCTGGAAAAAGATGACAGCGTAGGTGACGAGGTAGCTCCAGCCTAAAACGCGATAGGGCCGCAGAGGGCGCCAGAACAGGAAAGCGAAAAGACCGCGAATCCAGATGGGCGCCACGAGCGGATTCACCACCAGAATTTGATTGAAGAGGAATGCCAGCGGTCCAAGCACCACATCGCGGCCCGAGGCGCGGATCGCTCGCATGAGCTGCACAAACGGCCAGTCGTAGTGCAGATTCCAGAGCAGGTTGGGCAGAAAGATCACGAAGGCCGCGCTCCCACCAAGCCAGATCCATTTATTCAGAAAAACGCGGCGCTGCTCGGTTAGAAGCAGGCCCACAACGATTCCCAGGCCGAAGACGGCGATGGTGTATTTCTCCTGCATGCCGATGCCGGCGACCACGCCGAACCAGAGCCAGTAGCGCGGGTCGTTTCGTCTAATCGCGAGGATCACGAAATAAGTGCAGCCCATCCATAAGTTCGGCTCGAGACAGTTTGTGCCGAGCAGGCTGCCATTGGAGAGATACTGCGGCGAGACCAGGGCGCAGATAGCAGCCAGCAAGGCGGCATAGCGGCGTCCTCCGAGTTCGCGGGCGAGCACGGCGGTCTGCACGACGAGCAACGACGACGCCACCGCGGGAATGAATCGGATGCTGCGCAGCGAGTCCCCAAGCATGGCGCGGCAGAGGTGAATCAAGAAAGGGATGAGCGGCGGCTGGTCGACGTATCCCCACTGCAGGTGGTCGCCGCACGACATGTAGTCGAACTCGTCGCGGAAGTAGCCGTAGCGGTTATTGAAATAGATGTGGAAGACGAGTTTGGCGAGAGCGATGGCCCACACGATAGCCATTCCGGAGGCCACAAAGGATGACCGACCCGGCATTGCAGCAGAGCTCGCGGGCGTAGTGCTTGCCATAGGGGGACACAAGAATATCGGAAAAGCACGGAGAGCGTCACAGGCGTCCGCGATTTCTAGTCGTGGTTGTCATGCTGCCCGGTTCAGACACAAATGCTGACTTGGGAACGGAGCCTGAGCACCAAGGTAACCTCCGGAGGTGATAACCAGTGTTTTCCACGGTTTTGCATGTGCTACCGTTTTCTTTTAGCAGATTCACGAGGTTTTTCGGCCCAAAGTGCCTTCCAGCAATCGCAAACCGGGAATCCACGTAGCGTGGACGACGGTCACATACCGTAGTGTGGCACTGCTCATCCTGGCAGTCGCCGCTGTACTGTTCATTGCCATGCGGGTGGCGTTTCCGCAGTTTACCCAGAACACCATCCAGAAGGCCGACAGCGTTGCCAGCAAACTGCTGGAGCGGGTGGCGGGCATGGCTCCGCCGGCGGGCACGGGAGTTTCGACTTCGCAACAGGCCCACTTCACCGCGCTCGATGGCACAGTGCGGGTGAAGAAGGGCACCGGCAATAGCTGGGTGACCGCCGACTACAACATTCCCCTGGAAAAAAGTGACGTCGTTCAGACCGGCTCGGAAGGTATGGCCAAGGTTGTCTTCAACGATGGCACCAGCTACACCGTGAAGCAGGATTCGCTGATTGTGATCGAAGAAAACTCGGCCAACGACCAGCAACAGACCAACGTCGCCGTGGCGGTGAGCACGGGCACGGTGGATCTTTCGACCGCAACCTACAGCCAGGGGTCAACTTCGCAGGTGAGAGTAGCCGGAGCGACGGCCCGACTGGCTCCAGAGTCGGCGGCGCAGGTACACAACGATCCCAAGGGGGACCAGCACGAGATCCTGTTGAAGAAAGGAACGGGCGAGGTCTCGCGCAACGGCGAGACTGTGCAACTTTCGAACTGGGAAAAGGTGAGCTTCCATGGTCCGGAGTCGCACCTGGAGAAGTCGAAGGAGATTGGGCAGCCGGTGCTGATTGCTCCGGCGAACATGGCGCCGCTGTTCTCCGCGGGTGAAGCCACCAAGGACGTGGAGTTTACCTGGACGAAGGTGACGAATGCAGTTGGTTACCGCCTGCAGATCTCCCGCAACCCTTACTTTTCTTCTACACTGGTCGACAAGAAGGTCACAACAGCGGGAGTCACGGTTACGGGGCTCGGCGAAGGCGCCTATTACTGGATGGTGCAGTCGTTCGACCTGGCGGGGAAAGAATCGGTAGAGAGCGAGAAGAACCGCTTCACCATTATTTCCAAGGGAAAGCAGACTGAAGCCATCGATCTGGAATTAGATCCATTCATTCAACATGGGCATGTAATTGAAGTAACCGGCAAGACCCAGACCGGAGCGCGGGTGATGGTAAATGGCAGCGAGGTGCCGATGCTGGGCAGCGATGGCTCGTTCCACTACTTCACGCCGCCGTTGCCGACGGGAGAAGCGGTGATTACTGTAACGGCCCAAACAGCACAGGGCGGAGTGAATACGCAGCAGCAGAAGATCATTATCCAGTAACGGCAAGTTTCAAAGTTTCAGAGTTTCAAAGTTAGGAACCATCGCTGCAAGAATCGAAGTCGTGAATCGTTGAACTTTGAAACCTTGAAACTTGGAAACTTGGAAACTTGGTGTAGAGCAGGGTTGCGGGGCATCCCGTAGAATATAAGTAGCCAGCAACCCCAAAAAGAAGATTATCCGGGTTCTCCCGATTGGGTTATCCGGGGAAGAGAAGCATTTTAGAAGGACGTAGGAAACATTTCGTCATGTCAAACAACGGTTATTCCAACGGATCACGCGCGCACAACCTGCGGTCGCTGTTCAGTATTTTCTCCAGCGATCTGGCCATCGACCTCGGCACCGCCAACACCCTGGTGTACGCGCGCGGCAAAGGCATCGTGGTGAACGAGCCCTCCATCGTCGCCATCAACAAGAACACGGGCGAAGTGGAGGCCGTGGGCAAAGAAGCGAAAGAGATGCTGGGCCGCACGCCGGGCAACATCGTCGCCATCAAGCCCATGAAAGATGGCGTCATCGCCGACTTCAAAGTCACCGAGAAGATGCTGAACTACTTCATCCAGAAGGCGCACAACCGCAAGATGCTGGTGCATCCGCGCATCGTCATTGGCGTGCCCTCGGAGATTACGCAGGTGGAAAAGCGCGCGGTCATGGATTCGGCGTATCGCGCCAAAGCCAGCGAAGTGCATCTGGTGGAGCAAGCGATGGTGGCGGCGATCGGCGCCGGCCTGCCGATCACTGAACCCAGTGGCAACATGGTCGTCGACATCGGCGGCGGCACGACTGACATCGCGGTGATTTCGTTGAGCGGCATCGTCTATTCGCGTTCTGTGCGTATGGCCGGCAACCAGATGGACGAAGCGGTCATGAACTATCTGAAGCGGAAATACAACTTGCTGATCGGCGAGCGGACGGCGGAGCAGATCAAGATGGAGATCGGCTCGGCGCACCAACTCGACAAGCCGATGACGATGGAGATCAAAGGCCGTAACCTGATCGAAGGCGTGCCCAAGACGATTACAGTCGACGATGGCGAAATCCGCGAGGCGTTGAGCGAGTGCGTATCGACCATCATGAACGCGATTCGCGTTGCTCTCGAACGGACGCCTCCCGAGCTCTCGGCCGACATCAGCGACCGCGGCATCGTCCTGACGGGCGGCGGCGCGTTGCTGAAGAATCTGGATAAACGCATACGAGAAGAAACCGGGCTGCCGGTT
>DASRRV010000203.1:0-3727 GCA_035695545.1 Candidatus Sulfotelmatobacter sp.
GCCTTCAGATTCAGCTCTTCCAGCTCTCCGTACGACAGCGCCAGAAATTCGCGAAGTTCGTTGGACATGATCCTCCTAAGATTAGGTAAACCTCACCTCAGTGGAAGGAAAAAAGGGAAGCCACACTGAGCGGTTTGCCGCGACAAGGGTATCGCGTCGCTCTTGCGACCGTCAAATCCAAAAAATGAATGGCTCCGCCCGCAATTCGAGCGACAAAGACCGATTTGATTTGCGCTACAGCGGTATCGGCGGAGCTATGTCGAAGGTGCCTCAACGAACCTGAATCCAACTTCGGAAGCGGCGGTACGAGCGCCGCGCCGGCGGGCGCTGCCATTAATGGGGCTATGTTCGGCGGATCGCTCGCTCCGTCGCTTCCTCAATCTACGTACCGGGCTGCTCAATAGCTCCCTCAAACGCACGCGAGCCTTGTGAAGCTGCGATTTGGAATTTCCCACCGTGCATCCGATAATCGCCGCAATTTCTTCGTGACGGTAGCCCTCCACATCGTGCAAAAGAAACATCATCTTGCAACCCGGTGCCAGCTGCGCGATCGCTCGCTCCAAGTTCACGCGATCGATCGTTCCGCTCAATAGTAGGTCCCGCTCGCCCAGTTGCAGTGGCGTTTTCGAGCCGTTTTCATCCCAGTCGTTCGGCTCGTCGAGCGAATCAGACGCGATGTTCTTCTTTCTGAAACGCATTAGGACCGTGTTGACAGTCACCCGATGCACCCAGGTGGAAAATGCCGACTCCCCTCGAAAGCTCTGAATTTTGCGAAAAATGGTTAAGAACGTCTCTTGCGTCAGGTCTTCCGACTCGCTCCGGTCTACCGACATTCGCAGACATATTCCGAACACTCTGCGGTTGTGTAGCCGATAGAGAACCTCGAATGCCGCCGCGTCTCCTTGCTGTGCTAGCAGGATCGCCTCGGATTCGGAGAGTTCATTGTTTGCCGGGTGCACGGATGCTTCCATTCCTATGCTCCTCAGGATCCAAATCAAGCGCCGGCAAGGGCGCCACTCATTTCTCACTACCGGCGCCGATAGGCTTTTATTCCGCGAAGAGAACAGGATTCCGCGACGCCACAGTTGTCGCATCGCCTCAGAAACGCCTTTTTTGTTGTATCCAGTTTCAGAAGCGCGGGTACAATCACGCCTGCTTGGGGGGATTTGTGAAGAAATTCTGCCTCGCGATTCTTGTGTGGCTGCTATTGGCGCTTCCGCAGCAAGCCCAGTCTCTTGAAGGCGCGGGCGTTCCCTATGCCATCACCAACGTCACGGTCGTAGACACCGCAGGCGGCCCGTCGCGGCCAAACTTCTCCGTCGTGATCGAGGGCAACCGAATCACTTACGTTGGAAAAGGCCATCTGCACGTCCCCAAGCAGGCGCATGTAATCGACGGAACTGGGAAGTATCTAATTCCGGGGCTCTGGGACATGCACATCCACACCTTTTTCGGAGACTGGGTCCCGGGCGGCAAAGAAGTGACCCTTCCGCTTTTCATTGCCAACGGCGTCACCGGCGTGCGCGACATGGGCAGCGACCTCGACTTAATCCTTGCCGCACGTCGCGACACAGCCTCGGGTTCTATGCTCGGCCCTCGCATGATCGTTGCGGGCCCTATGCTCGATGGCCCAAAAACTCAGTTCCCCGCCTCCATCGCCATCGCGACTTCCGATGACGGCCGCCACGCCGTGGACATGTTAAAGAGCCGAGGCGTGGATTTCATCAAGATTCAATCCTATGTTCCTCGCGATGCTTATTTCGCCATCGCCGACGAGTGCAAGAAACAGAACATCGTCTTTGTCGGGCACGTGCCGGATTCGATTCGCGGCTCGGAGGCCTCCAACGCCGGGCAGAAGAGCTTCGAACATCTGATTGGCATTTTCGAGGGCAGCTCCACCGTCGAAGACGATCTGCTGAAAGGCCCGAAAGGTCCTGGCCGCTTCCTCGATACTTACGATCCAGCGCGTGAAGCCGCTCTGATTCAGCTCCTCGCAAAAAATCAAACCTGGCAATGCCCCACCCTTTACTGGGAGCGAGGTCAGTGGCTCGTCGACGCCATCGACGTGACGAAGGACCCGGATGGCAAATACGCCCCCGTATTCTGGCGTGAGAAAAGCTGGCCCAAATTTACCGCCGGAATCATCAAGGACCTCGATACCGATCCGCTTCCTGTGCGTCAAAAATTCGTCGAACATGAGCTCGACATCGTAGAAAAGCTCCACCAGGCGAACATTCCGTTTCTCGCCGGAACGGATACTCCGGCCGGCGTTGACGTGCTTCCAGGCTTCAGCCTCCATCTCGAATTGCAACGCTTCGTTGCCGCGGGCTTCACTCCTATGGAAGCGCTCCAGACCGCAACGATCAATCCCGCAAGATTCCTCGGCAAGGAGGGCGATTTCGGCACGGTCGAGAAGGGCAAAATTGCCGACCTCGTCCTCCTCGATGCGAATCCCCTCGACGATATCGGCAACACGCAGAAAATAACCGCTGTTTTTGCCAACGGTCGCTACTACTCGCGCACGCAACTAGACCGCATCCTGGCTGACGTTCAGGCATATTCAGCAGCCCACTGAGTCCTGTTTTCCCCTGAAACTGCTACAGCAAATCCCCTAAGTCCTTACACACTTCCCGGCATGGAATGCCCACCCCTACGTTCTTATACTGCGCCACATTGTTAGCGCTTTAAGTTGCGTCGGGCGCCTGACAGCCAAGCGATTCCGTGGCAAGCAAGCCCGGAAATGTGTTTCGAAACTGGATCGACCCTAGCGCACAAACTGGAGGAATTGGATGCGGACTATTTTGCTCATCGTGCTCGTACTGCTCCTGATCGGCGCGCTGCCCGCGTGGCCGTACAGTGCAGGATGGGGCTATTACCCCAGCGGTGGGCTTGGACTGATTCTGCTGATTCTAATCATCCTCGCGGTAATGGGTCGAATATAGGATTCGGCGAGCAATTCGATGCGGATACTTCTTACTTCCAATCGTCTAGTTCGCAACCTTCAAGCTTCAGAGCAGCCACCGATCAATACGTAACCGCGCATTCTCCGCTCAGTTAGCAACCTGCCGGGGCTGACCGCCGTCAGCCCCTCCCCTCCTCTAAATTAATCGCGACACAACTACTTCCGCAGCAGCTCCGTGAACTGTTCAAGTTCGCCGCTATTCAAATCCGATACTGCGCAGTGGTACATGCCGTTCGCCTCCCACGCAATCATGTTGTAACCCTGCAGGGACTTCATCCGCTGCGGTTCTCCCGCTCCCTTATCCTCGGGCCAAACGAAAACATTGATCAGGTGCTGCCGCCGCTGATAAACCAGCGCCGCCACCGCGCGATGATCCACATAGTCCAGCCGGCCGCCCACGAGTGGGTAACCGTCTTCTGCCAGGTCGCGTACCGGAGGCGAGAAATCGAGCTTCCCGTTAAACCAAGGCTTCACCGTGTGCTGATCCGTTGATTTCACATCGAATAGATGATCTGGTTGTAGCGAACGGATATGACTCGAAACGATTTCCTCTGTAAGCAGGTCGGAATTACCGCGCCCGCTCAATCCCGGCACCACGCGCCAGGTCACCGTGAACATAAGCAAGACCGCCGCGGCAACCGCGAGCCAGTTCCAAGCAGCTCGCTTAGAACTGACCGACGTCGGCGTCATCGAAACGACCGTCGCCTTCTTCACCGCGGGAGCATTGTCCGCAGTCGCAGTCGCGGCCGCATCGGCGTTCGCTTC
>DASRRV010000204.1:0-3336 GCA_035695545.1 Candidatus Sulfotelmatobacter sp.
GACATTGGCTATTGGAACATCAGCGCCTACAACCAGGGGATGATGGGATATAAGACCCCGAACATCGATCGCATCGCTCACGAAGGGGCGATGTTCACCGATTACTATGCGCAGCAATCCTGCACCGCGGGTCGCTCGGCGTTCATCACCGGCCAATCGCCAATTCGCACCGGACTCACCAAGGTTGGCCTGCCCGGGGCCGACGTCGGCTTGCGCAAAGAGGATCCGACTCTCGCGGAATTGCTGAAACCGATGGGCTACATGACTTTCCAGCTCGGCAAGAACCACCTGGGGGACCGGAACGAGTTCCTTCCTACGGTCCACGGCTTTGATGAGTTCTTCGGCAACCTTTACCACCTGAACGCGGAAGAGGAACCGGAGAATGTCGACTATCCGAAGAATCCGGAATTTGCCAAACGCTTTGGTCCGCGCGGCATGCTGAAGTGTAAGGCAACCGTCACGGAGAGCACTGCTCCGCCAGATCCGCGCTTCGGCCCATGGGGAAAGCAGACCTGCGAAGATACCGGCCCGCTCACCAGGAAACGCATGGAAACTGCGGACGAGGAGATCCTCAACGCGACGCTAGACGCCATGGATCGTTCAACAAAAGCGGGAAAACCGTTCTTCATCTGGCACAACACCACGCGCATGCATATCTGGACACATCTCCAACCGAAGTATCAGGCGATGATAGCGGAGAGAGGTTTCTATGGTGCGGGAATGGCCGAGTTTGACGATCAGATCGGTGTGATGCTCAAGAAGCTTGAAGACCTGGGCATTGCGGACAACACCATCGTGATTGTCACCACCGATAATGGCGCCGAGGCCTTTTCGTGGCCGGATGGCGGCACTACCCCCTTCCGAGGCGAGAAGAACACACAATGGGAAGGCGGCTATCGCGTCCCGGCCGTGGTCCGGTGGCCGGGCGTCGTCAAACCAGGCACGGTGGTGAATGACATCTGCTCGCACGAAGACTGGGTACCGACTTTGATGGCAGCGGCGGGCGAGTCCACCATCACAGAGAAATTGCTCAAAGGTTACCAGGCGGGCGGTATGACCTACAAAGTTCACCTCGATGGATATAACTGGATGCCCTATTTCAAGGGAGAAGTCGCCCAAGGACCGCGCAAGGAGTTCCTGTATTGGACGGACGATGGCGATCTTGCCGCTTTACGCTATGCCAAATGGAAGCTTACCTTCATGGAGCAGCGCGCACATGGCTTTGACGTCTGGATCGAGCCGTTCGTGCAATTGCGCGTGCCCCTCCTCGAGGATTTGCGGGCGGATCCCTTCGAACGTGCGCAATACGAAGCAGCTGACTATCAACACTGGTTCATAGATCGTATCTATTTGCTAGTCCCGGCGCAGGCGTTCGTTGGGCAATGGCTGAGCAGCTTCAGGGAATTTCCGCCCCGCCAGAAGCCGGCCAGTTTTTCACTGGATCGAGTAATGCAACAGCTGACCCAGCCACGATCGGACTGAGGTGAGCGAGATGACCCAACGGTTGGAGAGGTAAGGTGTATTTGCCTTAGCGTTCCGTGAGCTCCTCTCGAACCATGGAAATGCGAGGAAGCGGGAACACATGAAAAGAGGCACGTGCGTTTCGGCAGCTGTCCTGATCTTTCAGGCCATGCGCGCCGTCAGCATATATGCTTTCTTTCTCGTAACATTTGCAAGCCTTGCGCAAGGCCCGCCTGATCCGCTTCCATCGTGGAACGACGGAGCAGCCAAGCAGGCCATTCTTGGATTCGTCAGGCGCGTGACAAATGAGGAAGGGCCAGACTTTGTTCCAGTCGCAAGCCGTATCGCGGCGTTTGACAATGACGGTACCCTCTGGGCTGAACAACCCGTTTACTTCCAGTTTTTGTTCGCCATCGATCGTGTGAAGGCACTCGCGCCGCAACATCCGGAATGGAAGAACAAGGAGCCATTCGCGAGTCTGCTAAGAGGCGACATAAAAGCTGCCCTGGCCAGCGGAGAGCACGGAATGCTGGAAATCGTCGCCGCCACTCACTCTGGCATGACTACGGACGAATTTCAGAAGATCGTGAAGGACTGGCTGGCTACAGCGAGGCATCCAAAAACCGGACGACCCTATAACGAGATGGTCTATCAGCCCATGATTGAACTGCTGGCGTATCTTCGCGCGAGCGGATTCAAAACGTTCATCGTCTCAGGCGGTGGCGTCGAGTTTATGCGCGCCTTCGCCGAGCAAACCTATGGAATTCCGCCGGAGCAGGTGATTGGCAGCAGCGGCCAACTGAAGTTTGAGCTTCGCGACGGCAAACCCGTTCTTATTAAATTGTCGGAGGTTGATTTCGTGAACGATAAAGACGGCAAACCTGTCTCGATCCAGAAATTCATGGGACGCCGGCCAGTCGCCACGTTTGGCAATTCCGACGGTGATTTGCAGATGCTCCAATGGACTGCGGCTGGATCTGGTCCGAGTTTCTGCCTCTATGTACATCACGACGACTCCGAACGTGAATGGGCGTACGACCGGCAATCAAGCGTCGGCCGGCTGGATAAAGGCCTTGATGAGGCTCGCCTCCGAGGTTGGACGGTAGTAAGCATGAAAAGCGATTGGAAACGCATATTCGCGTTCGAAAACGATTGGCAGCAATGATTCGAACGTCAACGAAGTGATGCGGTCGCTACACATTCATGATTGCAAGTTTTAGCGTTTTGCGCTGTTAGTTTTTGACATTGCCATAGCACGAAACACTGAGTTATAAGCGCTCCAGCGGTCAAATGCGTGTTCCCGGCGGTCGATTCGTGTGCATTTGTCGTAACAGGATTCCTGTTGCAGGTCTGCCCAAGGTCGCACCACTCGCAATGACGTTTCGTCCATCGCGCACATTTTCTTTTTCCCCATCGAGTCAGCCGCGAGAGGTAGGCTGCTCGGGCGTTCTTAAGCGAACATACGGAGTCGACCCCAATGGAACTAAGACTCAGTAGTCGAATCGCTATTTCAGGAATTTTCCTGATTGGAATATGGATAGGATCAGAAAACCCTGCTCTTGCACAAGGCGCCAAGCCTACCGCAGACAGTCTGGAGGCGCAGACGCCAGAAAGTCAGATTACCTCCAAGAAAGGCCAGCAATTGTCGATTCCATCTGAGACTTTGCTTGAGTTTCGGATCGCGCAACCCGTCTCGCTGCCTGTTGCAAAGTAGCTCGATAATTCTTGTCGAAACACAAAACTAAGTTATTAGATGAGGCCAATGCCATTGGAACCGCCTACCTCCGCGCTGGGACACTCCCGCAGCCAAACCGCGACCGGGCTCAGCAATTGCTGAGACAATATGTTGATACTCGCCTTGATGTCGACGATGCG
>DASRRV010000205.1:0-6106 GCA_035695545.1 Candidatus Sulfotelmatobacter sp.
CCTTCTCCCACAGGGAGAAGCGATCACCTCTCCCTGGCAGGGAGAGGTCGGGTGAGGGTCGGTCGATTTATGAAACTATCTGTAGGAGTCGCCGTTTTTGCATTGGGAATTCTCTCAGTAGTTCCGAGTATTCGTGCGACGGAACCTCCGGACGGCGATGCGAACAGCAATACTGTTGGCGAGCCCTTCGCTTCCGATGCGAGCATCCCGGTTCGCCTGCCTTTTCGTCCTGGCGAGAATCTCAGCTTAGGCGCGGTCACTGAATCATCTGATGGAGAGGAATCGGAGAGCGAGCTAAACCGCAAGCTCACCAACCCTGTGAGTAGCATCTGGTCCATTTCGAATCAGTTTAACAACTTCGAGCTGAACAACGACCAATGGAACAACAACTGGAACTTCCAGCCCGTGATGCCAGTGAGCCTAACCAAAGACTTGAACCTGATCACGCGGCCGGTGATGCCCTTCTACAACATCGTCCCGCACGAGACGTCCCCGGGCGAATTCGCGCGGGACGCGGGACTGGGCGATCTGACTCTGCTGGAGCTACTCTCTCCCGCCAACTCCGGCAACTGGGTCCTTGGTGCAGGGCCGACGGCCATCTTCCCGACCGCGACCTCGCACTTCACGGGACAGGGAAAATGGCAGCTTGGGCCCAGTGTAGTGGTAGGTTACCTCACCAAGCAGTTCTTCATCGGCGTGTTTCCCCAACAGTGGTGGTCTATCGGTGGCGAACATGACCGGCCCGACACGAACCAGATGAACCTGCAACCGATCGCTACGCTCTTCTTTGGTGAGGGCTGGAGCATCGGTTACTCCGGTAACATCCTGGCGGACTGGACCGCGCCGTCTGAAGATGTCTGGACGGTCCCTATCGGGGTGGGCTTGGGTAAGGTCGTGAAGCTGGGGCGTCTACCCATCAAGATTCAACTCGCGGTGCAGTACATGCCAGTGCATCCACGGATTTCCGGACAGGAGTGGAACGTGCAGGTACAGATCACTCCTGTCATTCCGAAGCTCATCAAAGGGGTCCTCTTCCAGTGAGTCGGAAAGATGACGCATATACGCTCGCCCCACTACGGTCCCAACTGGGTAGTGCGTTTTAATTTCACGCTGCTGTAACCGACGGGAAGGCCAAAGGAAAAGATCGACAAGACTGGCTTTTCAAAATAAACAGTTGATGCCATGAGCAAAACAAATTCATCCACCCGCTTGAGTCTCCTGCTCATCATGTTCTCCGTGACTTGCGCCAGCGCGCAAGGCGAGCCCGACCGCACCGTTCTGCCACTCAAAGAACCGACCTATCCGCCCATCAAAGAGCTCGACGTTCGCAAGGCCAAGGCGCCACCACTGTTCGAAGTCAAGGTGCCGCAGGGGGCGCCCAATGTGATCGTGATCCTGCTCGACAACCTTGGATTCGGCGCTTCGACAACCTTCGGCGGCAAGATCAACATGCCGACCCTGGAGCGGCTCGCGAAGAATGGGCTGATCTACAATAATTTTCACACCGCTCCTCTCTGTTCGCCCAGCCGCCAGGCGCTGCTCACCGGCCGCAACCCGCATAGTGTCAACATGGGCGCCATCTCGGAGTTGGCCACAGCGTTTCCAGGTCAAACCTCCGTACTCCCTGCCAGCAAGGCACCACTTCCCGAAGTTATGAAACTCAACGGATACAGCACGGCGATGTTCGGCAAGAGCCATGAATTCACCCCCTGGGAAACGGGCCTTACCGGTCCATTCGACCAGTGGCCTACCGGTCTTGGATTTGAAAAGTTCTACGGCGTCCTAAGTGCCGAGGCCGACCTTTTCGCGCCACCCCTCAGCGACAACTTGAACCTTGTGGACGTGCCGAACGACCCGAATTATTATTACCCGACCGATCTCGCCAACCATGCCATCTCATGGATCCGTACCGAAAAGTCCCTGACCCCCGACAAACCCTTCTTCATTTACTACTCCTCGCCGGGCACCCATGCGCCGAGTCAGGTACCCAAGGAGTGGCGTGACAAATACAAGGGCAAGTTCGATGAGGGATGGGACAAGGCGCGCGAGGAAACCCTGGCGAGGCAGAAGGCTCTGGGCATCGTGCCCCCTAACACGCAGCTCACGCCCAAGCCCGCGCCGAAGGACATGCCGGATTGGGACACGCTGAGCGCTGACGAGAAGAAAGTCTTCGCACGACAGCAGGAGATATTTGCGGCCTATGCCGAGGAGGCTGACCATGAGATCGGCCGTGTGCTGCAGGCGATCGAGGACATGGGCGCGATGGACAACACGCTCGTCATCTACATAACGGGTGATAACGGATCCAGCGCCAATGGCGGTCCGATCGGCAGGTTTAACTCCTATTACACTTACAACCAGATACCGGAGACGGTTGCAGATCAATTAAAGCACTTGGATGAGTTCGGCGGGCCGCGCTCCGCCATGACGCCTCCGCTCGGCTGGGCGATCGCGGACAATACGCCTTTCGCCTATGCGCAAGGTAATACCTCCTACGGCGGCACTACAAACGGTGTTGTTATCTATTACCCAAAGATGGTCAAGGCGAAAGGTGAAGTTCGCTCGCAGTACCACCACCTAATCGATATCGCTCCAACCGTCCTGGACGTGGCGGGGCTGCCACAGCCAAAAGTCGTCAACGGCACAGAGCAGAAACCCATCGAGGGCGTCAGCATGACTTATAGCTTCTCTGATGCACAAGCGAAGTCGCCCCACAGCGTGCAGTACGCTGAATTTATGGGCAACCGTGGGATCTACAAGGACGGCTGGTACGCGACTGCTCTTCACAAGGTGGGATGGGAGGATCAGCCTCGATCCTCTTTTGATCAGGACAAATGGGAACTCTACAACACAACAGAAGATTTCAGTTGCGCGATCGACCTTTCGGCAAAGTATCCCGACAAGCTCAAGGAGATGAAGGCCGCGTTTCTAACCGAGGCGGTCAAGTACAACGTGTTGCCACTCGACGACCGCGTTTACGAGCGATTCAACCCTAGTATCGCCGGGCGGCCCGACCTGATGGGCACCCGCACGTCATTGACGGTTTATGAGGGCATGGTGGGAATGAAGGAGAACGCCTTCATCAACACGAAGAACCGCTCCTACTCCATCACCGCCGACGTCGAGGCAACCGGCAGCAGTACTTCGGGCGTGCTCCTCGCTCAGGGCGGAGTCAACGCTGGCTGGAGCTTCTACGTTAAGGACGGTATGCCCAAGTTCGCTTACAATTTCCTTGGTAATGTTACCGCCATCGCTTCCAAAGAGCGTTTGCCTGTCGGTCCGGTCACGATCGGCTACGATTTCGCGTATGACGGGGGCAAGCCTGGCTCAGGTGGTACAGGGACGATCTTCGTCAATGGGAAGAAAGTCGCCAGCGGTCGAATTGAGCGCACCATCCCGTTCTTTTTCGGCCCTGAAACGGCGGACGTTGGCATGGACCTCTATACCCCTGTGACAGACGACTACGCGAAGGGCAAGAACAAGTTCACTGGAGAGATCAACAAGGTGACCATTGACCTGAAGAAGATGAATGCCACCGAACAAGCGGAGGAAAAGCACGTCGAAGAAAAAGAGGGCGAGGACGCGCGCGACCAAGACTGACCCGTCGTTTCAGCCCGCTATTCCGTTTTCACTCAAGAACGACCGGAAGGCGATTTTCCCTTTTGACAACAAATGAGCGTGCCGGGCCGCAGAGGAGGCCCATTCGTCGATCCTTTACGAACCAAAGACGTGAGACTCGCCTTTCCTGAAAAAGACGCTAGACAAGATAATCCAGAAGATGTGAAACAGACTGGAATTCTCGTTGGAGTCACTACGTTTAGCTTGTTGATTCTATCCGTTGATCGGGGTCTGCGTGCTTCGGGTAATTCGGAGGTCGATAGCGGCAAGCGCGGATTCGACGCCCCATTCACTTTGGGGATGGATCCGGGTACCTGGAATAACTATCAATTGAAAGCATGTCATCCAGAGTAACAGGACCGCATCGCTTCTCCATGGTCGGACTTCTGATCGCCCTGGCACTGCTCTTTGTGTCAGTGCCCTTCGTCGAAGAAATAAAAGGCGGAGAGATCATCGTCGCGATTCTCCTAACCGTCGTGCTGATTTCGGGCGTGCTTGCGCTGGCAAAGGGCCGCTTCACACTAATTGTCGCGCTGGTGCTAGCGATCCCGGCAGTCTGTGGCCGATGGATCATTCATTTTTGGCCGCATCTTTTCCCGCACGCGGTATTTCTCGTCCCGACGCTCGTCCTAATTGCTTTTGTCGTGGTGCATTTACTGCGATTCGTATTGAGCGCGCCTTCCGTGGATACCCAGGTCCTTTGCGCGAGCATCTCGGCGTACTTGATGCTCGGTCTAATCTGGACGCTCGCCTACTGGCTCGTCGCCGAGGTTAATCCTGCTGCGTTCGCGTTTAACACGGCGAGCGGTACGAAAGAGTCCATGCAAGGTTTCAACGCTTTCTACTTCAGCTTTGTCACCTTGAGCACAGTCGGCTACGGCGATATCACTCCGGTTTCAAAAGTTGCGCGGATGCTTGCGGCATTGGAAGCCATGACCGGCTTGCTTTATGTGGCAGTCCTCATCGCACGCCTGGTTTCACTTTACTCGACTCCGAAATCTGATGATTCCTGAGCAAACTGATGGTGACGTGCGTTGCAAAGAAAGATCGCCAGGATAGCCCTAAAGTCTTATAGGCACTTCGCTGCAGCCATGATAACATTGCTTTCGATGATTCCTGACGACCCAGATCCAACATGCTAAATCTCATGAATTCCAAAGATTCAAGAACATCCATGTGTCTACGCCTCATCGCGGCCGGAACGTGCCTCGTCTTTTTCGCCGGCTGCGCGACTACACCCCAAACCGCAGGCCGTCTTCAATACGGGCCTGCCGCCAACAGCCTGCGCGAGGCGCGCTCCGCAAATGTTGCTCTGGAAAAACGAGCCGCGGATTATTTACAGGTTGCTGCTATTACCGCTCCACTGCTGGGCAGCGGCGCTCAACAGACACCAGCCTGCGATACTTATAACGCCGCCTGTGGTGAACTTACCGTTCTACTGCGCTCCAGTGAGGGAGGCCGGCTGTGGAACCATCCGCTGACTCTAACGGAGAACAACAAGACTTATCATTTACGACTTGAACCGGCCAGCAATGCAGTCTGGGCGCCGAACTACTTCACTACGTTCGAGCTTGAAAGTCAGGTCAAACAGAAATTGATCAGGAAGGAGAACCTTCAACAAGGTGTGGGTGGCGCGCTTGTCGGAGTGCGAATCCTCGATCCGCCAGAAAAGTTCGCGCCACTCAAGGGAATTACCGCTCCGGTTACGGCGACTCTCGATTTTCATGCGACGGATGCCACCCTCGCGCTTCGGCGTCCGACCAAGCAGCTGACGGCGAGTGTTGAAGGGAAAGTCCGTCCTCTGGCCGCCAATTTCTCAGCGCCTATCGGCTACTACCAGCCACCGGCTAATTTGTTGTTCGTAAGTTTAATGGGGGCGTTACGAGCTGCTCATTACGAGAAGAAGACGGGACTCTATTTTCTTCAGCCTTATGACCCAGACCGGATTCCTCTAGTCTTTGTGCACGGGCTTATTTCAACTCCGTTCGACTGGGCGCAGACGATCAACGGTCTCCAGGCAGATCCGGAGATACGCAAACATTATCAATTCTGGGTCTTCGCCTATCCCACCGGAAATCCTGTCCTCTATTCGGCGTTACGTCTGCGCCAGGAACTGGCCAAAGTAGATAAACTTTATCCCAATCACAAAGGCTATGTCCTAGTCGGCCACAGCATGGGGGGATTGCTCTCCCAGGCGCAAGTGACGACCGTGACTCGCGCTGATTGGGAAAAAACACTGGGAGCACTAGGCATGGAGCTCTTCGCCACACTGAAACCGGCGGACCTTGTTGCCAAAGCCACGACTTTCAAGGCCAACCCCCGAATCAAGCGGGTCGTGTTCATTTGCACTCCCCATCGCGGCAGCAAAATGGCGTCAGGCGGGATTGGCTCACTTGCCATAAGTTTGATATCGCTTCCGGCCGACCTCACCACGACGATGAAGAGCGAGATCCCCGAAGAAACGTTGAGGAAGATAAACAATGGCCGG
>DASRRV010000206.1:0-14708 GCA_035695545.1 Candidatus Sulfotelmatobacter sp.
CAGGGCGGAATCCATTTGCGTGTGAGTGACTCGGGAATTGGGTTCGATTGGCAGGATGTGATGAATCGTCGGGGGATAGGCCTGATCAGCATGCGCGAGCGGCTCCGTTTGGTAAACGGAGAATTGTCAATCCAATCGGCACCCGGTCGTGGGACCACCGTCCTTGCTTGCGTACCGCTCGGACAAAATGACCAATCCGTCGCAATCGCAGGCTAAGAGACCCTCCAACATCTGCCAGACCAACATATTTTTGGCATGCCACGCATGATCGGCGAGGCCATTGCGCTCACTGACCCTGCCGATGAACGAAATCCTGATTTTGCGAAAGTGATCGGCCTCGATGGAATCAGTGTTTTCCGGCCTTCAGTTCGAGGCCGGAGCCTTCGGCAGCAATCCGTCTTTCTCCATCTGTTTCGGAACCTCTTTTACCAGCCCATCGGCAACCTTCTTAGCGGACTTCGGATTGAAGGAGTCGCTAACGCCAGTCCACACGAGATCGCCGTCCTGCTTGCTGGTGGCATAAACGTTGGTTTCGACCCTAACCGTGGTGTCTACCGACGTGTATCCCGGATCGTAGAGAACGGGATATACAGCTCCCAGATAGCCGTAGAAAGAGTAGTAGTAGGGAAACGGGGCTATATAGGTGGAACTCGGGACGTAGGTCACCTTTTTGTCGATCTTCAATAGACGCGAGACGACGACAGCGTCGATCTGATTATCTCGGATCTGCGCGCGGAGAGCGTCGAAATCCGGTTTCGCCTGTGGGTCAGGACGCAACAGGATCTGATTGCCAGCAATGGTCTCCATACCCGGACGAGCAATCTGGGCGGCCATGCCATCTTCAAAGTCGGCACGCACTTCGAGATTCTGGGCAACGCCGATCACCAGAATCTTGTGGAACGTCTGCCCTTCGTACTTGGGATTGAACCAACTCGTGACCATCTTAATCGACTTGCCGCTGACGGCTGTGTGAGAAACCATCAGAATGACAGTCAGAAGAGTCGCCGAGAACAGCAGGCGCCGGACGCTCAACGCGTGTGAACACCCATCTCCGTCAATTACCCGATGTCGAATCATTGCAGCATCTCCTTCACAGACGCATTCTTCCGAGATGGCATCATGTCTCGTTTGGGTCCAAAGTAGACCTAGCAGAACTCACAGTGCGTTGTGTAGGGCATGATTAGAAGGGCCGCCAGATTTTGGACGTCACTTCTTTGCATGGCTGCCAACGGTGGCAATCAGCATAAGTGTGTCGTAACGACGTCCACCGCTAACGAAATCGGGCGATCACACATTCTGACGGCTGGTTCGTAAGCGCTATTGCGGATTTATTGTCAACTGAGTACGAGATGCTAGACTCTGGGTCAGAAGACTAATATGCCCTTCAGTTATGTCGTGTATAAAGATCGAAATCTGGTAATCAGCACTGGATCGGATCGTGTCACATGGGAGGAAATAAAAGCCCGCCAAGACCAAACGGAAAACGATCCCGGCTTTCACCCAGAGTTCAATCAAATTGTCGATTTGAGGGCGGTGACGGGTTTCGACATGACGAGTGAACAAGCCCGGGCACTGGCACGCCGAATGACCTTCTCCTCCACGTCGAAACGTGCTTTCATCGCCGCCGAACCTGCCGTCTTCGGGGTGGGACGAATGTGGCAAATCTTATCTGAGCTGTCGGACAATCAGTCACAAATTCGTGTCTTCTACGACCTTTCTTCTGCCTTGAAATGGCTCGAACTGGAGGGATTTCCCGAGTAGTTCGGTCCGATCCGTTTAGTGAACATCAATTCGCAAGCGCTGCGATAGTTCCCTAGTTACCCACAGTCACGCCCTTTCTCGGAGTTTGCGCCTCCCCGCATCAAGAAAGTTCCCGGCGGCGTGAGCCAATTCAAGGCCACTTCTCACATGTAATGACAGGGGCGGAGATTTTGGGGAGCGTTCTGCCTGAAGGAGATGCCATGTCCAGTTCCATACGCAAACTTGCAACCCGCCAGCCGAACCAAAGCCTTATGTCCGCGCCAGCTCTGCGGTTTGTCTTATCACTGTGCACGGTGCTGTGTCTCGGCTTGGCAGCAGCTGCGGCCCAAACATACACCGATCTCCACGATTTTGACTGCACGGCCGAAGGCTGCCAGCCGAGCATGCCGGCTGTTCTCGCACAAGGCCGCAACGGTAATCTCTACGGCACGGCTTTAGCCGGAGGAACTTCCAGCATGGGCACGGTGTTCAAGATGACTCCGGCTGGCGTCATCACCACCCTCTATAACTTCTCGGGACTCGACGGCCAGAATCCCGATGGCGGCTTGACCCTCGGACCTGACGGAAACTTCTAAGGCACCACCGAGCGGGGCGGAACCAACAACTTCGGAACCATTTTCAAGATCACTCCCAGCGGTGTTTTGACTACGCTGCACAGCTTCGCCAACACCGGCGATGGCTACACTCCGCGGGGCGCGCCCGTATTTGGACGCAATGGCCTTCTTTACGCCACGACTTGCTCTCAGAACGCCCCGTGGATCGCTTATTCCATCACCACGTCCGGTGTTTTTACCGAGCTCACCGATAAGGTTCCCCCGTGTCCTTTCAGCGCCCTCATTCTCGGTTCCGACGGAAATTTCTATGGCACCGCTCAGGTTGGAGGCGACTCCTACCTGGGCGCCGTCTTCCGTATGACCCCGGCCGGTTCAGTGACTGTCCTCCACGCTTTCGATCCTACCGACGGCAAGTACCTCTACGGGCATGTCGTCCAGGGCAATGACGGCCTGCGCTACGGCACCACCAGAGCAGGAGGCCGCCGGGCAAGGGGGCGTCATTTTCAAAATGACCCTCGCTGGGAAAATCACCTTGGTTCGCCAGTTCGACGTCAATTTCAACGACCGACGGCATCTATCCCGACGCAGGGATGTTGCTGGCTTCCGACGGCAACTTCTACGGTGCGACCAGTGGGGGCAATAGCCTCGGATCGGTTCCTTTTGGAAACCTGTTCAAGATCGGCAGCGGCGGCAAATACACGCTGGAGCACGTGTTCGACTATACGGATGGTACCGGCGCGATCGGAACTCTGACGCAGCACACCAACGGCACAATCTACGGTCTCACAAACCTGGGCCGCGCACACCTGGGCGGGCGTCGCCTACCGCCTCAATGCAGGCATGAAACCGTTTGTGAGACTGACGTCGCCAGACTCCGCCGTCGGCAAGACCATTCAAATTATCGGCGGCGGACTGATGAATGCCACGAGCGTTACATTCGGCTCGGTGCAAGCTACGTTCACTGCCCATTCTCAAACGTACGTGTCGGCGATTGTACCCGCAAATGCCGTCGCGGGATTCGTCACGGTGACCACGCCGACCGCCACATTCACCGGCACCCGCCAGTTTCAGGTAATCCCAACCGTCACCAACATCTCGCCTGTCAGTGGCGCAACTGGATCACAGGTAGCGATTACTGGGACCGGTTTGCTTGGAGCAACTCAAGTTGCCGTCGGTGGAGTTCAAGCAACCACCTTCACGGTAAACTCCGCAACCTCGATTACGGCCACGGTACCGACGGGCGCGGTAACGGGCAAGATCGTGGTCAAGGAACCGGGAACAAGCGGCGCCAGCGCAGGAGTATTTACGGTCACCCCTTAGCGAATGCAGGAAGACGGAGTGCGGGTGTTTTCTTCGCATTCGCGCGGGGACTAGATGCTAACTCTCTTTTTCTTCTTGCGGCCCCTCCAGCGCCATATGAGCCAAGCAAGGAGGGCTAGAGCTGCCGAGATGAGATAGAGCGCTTGCGAACCAATCCAGAGACCCGCACGGAGAATCAGGCCCAGGCGCTCGGCCCTTCGGACGGATGTTTCTGGAATGATGACGGACTGATTCCAATCCATCGCTTCTAGGCGAGGTAGAAATCCCTGATGCACACAGCCTTCGAGGTCATACACGCCAATCTGTCTGGAAAAGTGGCTCGCCACAATTAAGTCTCGAGAGAATTCATCCCAGTTCAGAGGCCCAGAACCAATCCCGGGGGCCCGTCACCATCGGTACTGCCAATCGAGATGCCTTGCGCACTCCGAGCCAATGACCAGATCATTCCGGCAGAAGCATCCAGTCTATGACCGGGATTCCGGCCTGATTCAGGCGCCGCACAACATCGGCCCGCTGCGGCGTGAAGTCGACGATCGCAATCGCAATCTCCGCATGCAGCTTGCTCAGATGCGCGATGACATCCGGGTCGGCAAACAAGGACTGCATCGGTTTGACACCTCGGTCGCAGCTGGCAAAACCGATTTGCGGAGGAGATCCCGGCCCCTCGACGCGAATCCCTATAGTAGGTCCCTGGCCAACCGCCGCGCCGTAGAAAATGCATGTGAAACACAATGTGCGGGCCAGGTCCGCAATGCTCGGACCCGGAGCATAGGCTGGCTTCATACAGAATTAATGGTACTGAAAGTCTGGCTCAGTTGTTGAGTACAGGCCGTAGCAGGCCGGGAAGCTCGCTTTCTACGTGGTAAAATAGAAGTTCCCATATGGCAAATATTCAACGCAGAAAGACCGTAACGGCCGTGGTTGGAGGTGTGCGCGTTGGGTCGGATGCACCAGTTGTAGTGCAATCGATGACCAATACGGACACAGCGGATATCCCCGGCACAGTGCAGCAAGTGGCGGCGCTGGCGCGGGCAGGGTCGGAACTGGTGCGCGTCACGGTTAACAATGACGACGCGGCTGCCGCGGTGCCCCATATTGTCGAGCAACTCGACAAGCAGGGCGTACGGGTGCCGATCATTGGCGACTTTCACTACAACGGGCACGTCCTGCTGACGAAGTATCCGGAGTGCGCGCGCGATCTGGCGAAGTATCGAATCAATCCCGGGAACGCGAGCATTGGAAAGGCGGGCGATTCGAATTTCCGCACCATGATTGAAGTAGCGGTAAAGCACGAGAAGCCGGTGCGGATCGGAGTGAACTGGGGATCGCTGGACTCGGCGCTGCTGACGCGCATGATGGACGAGAACTCGAAGCTCGACGAACCGAAAGACGCTCGCGAAGTAACGATGGAAGCGATGGTGGTGAGCGCGCTGAATTCGGCGAAGCTGGCGGAGCAATTTGGATTGCGTGCAGACCAGATTATTTTGAGCGCGAAGGTCAGCGGAGTGCAGGACTTGATCGACGTCTATCGGGCGCTGGCTGGGCGATGCAACTATCCGCTGCACCTCGGACTGACCGAGGCAGGAATGGGCGCGAAGGGCGTGGTGGCTTCGAGCGCGGCCATGGGCGTGGTGCTGCAGGAAGGGATTGGCGACACGATTCGCGTTTCGCTGACTCCTGCGCCAGGCGGCGATCGAACCGAAGAAGTGCGGGTGGCGCAGCAGATTCTACAGTCGATGGGGATTCGCAGCTTTACGCCGCAAGTTACGGCATGTCCGGGCTGCGGACGCACGACCAGCACGTTTTTCCAGGAAATGGCAGAGCAGATTCAGACTTACCTGCGGGAGCAGATGCCAGCGTGGAAGGGCCGCTACATCGGCGTCGAAGAGATGAAGCTGGCCGTGATGGGCTGCGTGGTCAATGGTCCGGGAGAATCGAAGCACGCGAACATCGGTATCTCGTTGCCGGGGACATTTGAGGAGCCCAAGGCTCCAGTGTATGTGGATGGGCGACTGTTCACGACTTTGAAGGGCGACCGGATTGTGGCGGAGTTTATTGAGATTCTCGATGAGTATGTGGACTCGCACTACGCGGCGCGAAATGTGAAAGAGGAAGTTTCCGCCAGGGTTTAGCGGGTGGACGTGAGGCGTCGGGCGTCAGATTTCCGGCTTTCGCATACCGACTAAGAGTTCTATCCGTTCGAAGCGCGCGTGCCAGCCTATTACATTGTGCTGCAGCAGAAGATTCCAGGTGTCGATGATATTGGCCTGGAAGGGCGCGCACTATCGAAGCACAACCAGAAGCTTGAGGCGCTGGCACAGGAAGGCGGAGTTACGCCACTGGCTCATTTCTTCAGCGTGGACCCGGAAGAAGCGGCTGGACTTCTAGGGGATCACGCGAGCGAAGTAGACATCCCCGAGGAGACCTGGTTCCCCGCCGAGGACGGGCTGAAGACGATCGCGGCCTTGTTGAAGACGCTGGTGGGCGCGCCTCCGGTCGAGAGGTCAGCCTTGGTTGGAGAACTCAAACAATTTCAGCAGGTGCTGGAAGCCGCGCGGTCGCGGGACATTCGCTGGCATTTGGGGATCGATTACTAAACGCGCTCGACCACCCTTCGAGTACACCTATCTATTGTGATTGTCCGGTCCTATTGTCCAGTCAGAAGGAAAACGGGACTTTGGGGCAGAGGCTCGCCGTTGCCTTGTGGGTTGCCTGCGCCGAAGGGAGCGGGTAGATCGGTCACAAGCGTATCTGGCGTGGCGTTGCCGCTGCTGGTGGTGCTGGTGGCAGCGCGAATAATCGCCACCGAGCCGCCGTCGCAGATGCTGGCATAGGCGCGGGTGCTATCGGGCGCGGCGATGGCAGACATCCGAAAACGGGCCGAGGCTGGTGTGTATGGCTGCGGGAACGTCGGCGCGCAAAACGCAAGTGGCGCGACCGCAAACGCCGGCGACGCGGCATTCGCCGACGAGGGCAATAGAGGAAAAACCGTCGTCTTCAGCGAGAAGTTGCCGGCATCGAAAACGGTCATCTGCGGAATCACGCATCCGGCCGCAGTCACGTTGGGGTCGGGGCACGGTGATCCGGCAGCGGCCGTCACATAGCTGGCAACGTAGAAACGGCTGCCATCGGGCAAGGCGGCTACGGAGACTGGCATCACTGAACTGTAGGAGCACGTCACGTTGACGCAGGGTGGGGTGTTCGCCGGGATGGGTGGAGGGGCAATGCTGATGGCGCCGTTGACGCTGCCAAGCGGAGTGGGAGGATCGGTGGCTGCGCTGAAAACGTAGACTGCTCCCGCGCTGGGATTGGTCACGTACAGGCGGTTCCGGCTCTTGTCATAGAGCACGAAATTGGCTCCGGGGACTCCTAAGGATTGAGGAGATCCGGTGATCTGAGCGTTGGTGGTCGTATCAATCGTATAGAGCTGACCATCGCCCTGGCTCACCAGGTACAGTCGACGCCCATCGGGGCGCATGACAGCCCAAGTCGGCTTGCTGCCTACTGGGATGTTTGCGATGATCGATAGGTCCGTGGTGGAAAGGTTAGTGACCGTACTGCTCCCCTGGTTGAGGACGTAGAGATTCAGGGCGTTGGGAGTCTCAACCATTGCCACCGGATGTGCACCCGCCGGGAGATAGGCGAGGTTGGACATGGTGTTGGACGAAGGATTCAGGACCGCCACCGAGTCAGTGCTGCTAAGACCACAGTTGAGTCCGGTTTCCGCTCCATAGTTGGCGACGTAGACGGCGCTGGTTTGCGTCGTAGCCACGAAGTCGGGGAGGTAGGGACAATATGCTGGAACCGTGGCGTTGCCACCGGTCGTCGCTCCCAGTCCGGCGACGGGATTGAGATACTGGACGCTGGCGCCATTGATCGCAGTGATCGGGAAGCAGCCTTCGAAAGGCGATCCGCCGCCGTTGATCACGTTGGAAATCATGATTGGGGTTCCAACTTTGGCATTGCTCAGCGCGCCGTTGAGGGTGACCGTGACCAGGTTCCCGGCTTCGCTAAGGGAAATAATGCTGGAAGACTGAGAGCTGCCAACGCTGGGCCAGCTGAACGTCACCGGATTTCCCAAGCCGGTTGCAGTGGAACTATCGCCCGCTGGGTTAAAGGCGGTGACAACGTCGGCCGCCGGTGGACACTGTCCCGCACCTGCACTGGCCACGAAGACTCGCGAGTTGTTTGGCAAGATGGCGGCGTGCGTGGGATTGACTCCCATGTTGGCCACGCCAATGTTGGTATCTCCGGAAACGTCAATCTGCAGAGCTGTGCCAGGGTTCAGAGGCACGTTGGCGCTGATGGTGAAGACGGCGTGGAAGTTCGCCGGACTGGGCGGGGTGATGTTTATGGGAATGACTACGGGTCGATAGACCTGTCCGCAAGATATCTCCAGCAACGTCGCTACGGCGATCGCGGCCAACCAGCCCACACGTCGAAAACTCATCGGCACCCCAAAGAAAGAAGTTCAGTTCAAATGATTTTGGACAGAAGCGATTATTGTAACGATTGCTGGGCATCCGCGCTAGCGAGCCGGGCGGCTCTCGGCTTTCGGCTTTCGGCTTTCAATGCCGACCAAAGCTAGGGATGCGACGCGGGCGATGCGGGATGCCTCAGGCGAGCCGAGCTCGTGCCGAGACCGCTAGCCCGCTTGCGAAAGCCGGAAGCCGGAGGCCGGATTCTAGCGTCCGCGGCGGGCTTTGGCGTTGGCGGCTACGGGTTCGTTGGATGTGATGGTGGCAGCGGGCTTTTTCTTGCCTTCCATCTGGGCAAGGCTCTGCTTTAGCGCGGCCATTAGGTCGACGACGGGAGCCAGCTTTTTCGGCTTCTCTACGGCGGCGACTTCTCCGCCTTCAAGTTTGGTTTCGATCAGCTGCTTCAAATTTTCCTGAAAGCTGTCTTTGTACTTCTCGGGATCCCAGTCGGCGGCGAGCGCTTCGATCAACTGGTGGGCGACTTTCACTTCGGCATCTTTCAATTCAACGTCGGGCGCGCCGAAGCCTTCCACCTTCTTCACTTCTTCGGAGTAGTACATGGTATGCAGCATCATGCCGCCTTCGTGGGGGCGAAGGAAGACTGTGTACTCGCGGTTGTGCATGGTGATCTTGGCGATGGCGACGTATTCGCTCTCTTCGAGAGCTTTGGTGAGCAGGGCGTAGGGACGGCGGCCAGCTTCCTCGGGCATCATGTAGTACGAGGATTCGAAGTAGACGGGATCAACATCGCTCTCCTTCACGAATTCGAGGATCTCCATGGTCTTGGCGGTCTGCGGTTCGATCTTCTTGATCTCGTCGGGTTCGATGATGATGTATTCGTCCTTGCGAAACTCGTAGCCCTTGACGATATCAGCGCGATCGACAACCTGACCGTCGGCCTGGCAGACATACTGCTGCTTCAGGCGCGACTTGTCAGTGCGATGCAGCATGTTGAAGGAAATGCCGCTGCTGCGTGCGCCAGAAAACAGACGCACAGGCATGGAGATGAGCCCGAAGGTTAAGTGACCCGACCAAGTCGACGATGGCATCGGTGATAGCTCCTAGGCTACTAGCCGTTAGCTTCTAGCTTGCTAAACCCCACAGCACAGAGAGTTTAGCCTAGAACACAGGTTGGATGCACCAATCTAGTGGCAGGTTTGGAGGGAGGGGGACCGAAGTCTAAAGCCAGAGGGAATGGGGCTGGGGGAACGTGGACACTAGGGGTTGTAGTTAACTGGGTGGCTTCGGGCGTTTGGCATCCGGCATCCGGCTTTCGTCATCCGGCTTTTGGTGCCGTCATCGATGTGATGAGATGCTTTCATGGGACTGCGGTGCCTCAACCCTGAAAACGTGAATTTAGAATGCTGGCGGAGGACAAAATGAGCGACCTGCGATTTCCGATTGGCAAGTTCAGCTACGACGGACCACTCAGCGAGGAGCAAAAGGAAGCGTTCGTGGTGGAGATTTTCCAGGCACCCGCCGACCTTCGCTCGGTAGTGAAGGGACTTTCCGACGCTCAGCTCGACACAGCCTATCGTCCGGGCGGGTGGACGGTGCGACAGGTTGTGCATCACGTACCCGACAGCCATATGAATTCGTACGTGCGCTTCAAGTTGGCTCTAACGGAAGACGAGCCTACGATCAAGCCCTATGCCGAGGATCGATGGGCAGAGCTTGCGGACACGAAGACGACTCCGATCGAGGTCTCGCTAACAATGCTCGACTCACTGCACGATCGCTGGGTTCGCTTGCTGCGGTCGCTCAAGGCAGAGGAGTGGAGGCGGACCTTTCGCCATCCGGACTTGGGCGCAATGACGCTGGAGAAAGCGCTCGCGCTGTACGCCTGGCACGGACGGCATCATGTAGCGCATATCTCGGAGCTCCGCAAGCGGATGTCCTGGTAACTAAACCGTCATCCCGTTCTTCAGTGATCCCCATCACACCTATGATCGCTCGGTGGATCCCTCAGAAGTCACCTTCGTTCGCTGAAGGACTAAACTATGGTCATCTTTTATCGTCCTTGTCAGCCCGATAGCCTGAACAGGACATGAGGCGTCTCTTTTCCAAGTTGACTTGTCTGACTGTCGGGGCCTTGCTGCTAGGGTCGTCGGGAATCGCTGTGGCGCAGAGCCAACCGCCGGCGGCTCCTGTGTCCGCGGCGGACGCAGACAGTTCTCTGGCGGTGGCTGCGCGTGATGCCAAAGCGAAAAAGGCGGCACACTCGAAGAAGGTCTTCACCGAACGACGATATGGAGGCGACGGCCGGGCCCCTTCCTCGCCTGAAGATGGAGGGAGCGGAGAATGCTGATGATATAGTTTTGGCAATTTCCAAGTACAAAGCGAATCATACGGCAGAGGAGACCGAACAAGCTGTCCACATCTGGCATGACCGATACGACCAGATGCTGGCGGCTTCTACCCAGGAAAATCAGGAAATCTTAAGCCTTCGCAGCGCGAATATGAGCAACGGGTACGCGCTCTGCCAGGAGAGCCAGGACTATGAGTCAATGCCACAATCGCCAGATGGCCGAGCAGCGCGGGGCGCAGAGCGATCAGACGTAGGTCATGAAGAACAATAATCTCGAAGTACGGATTCAACACTCTTTTATGAAGGTCAGAAGTGGCCTTCAGGTGAACAATTTGCGTTACGACTGGGTCAGGATTCGCACGACCAACAACATCGACCGGTTCTGATGAAGGGCCGCGGCTGGACATCAGGTAGTCATCTTGCAAGCCTTTGCCGGCTAGGGCAGACTGAATCGAACATGCATCGCATTCTATCCAGAGCTCACTTTCTTTATCGATTCGCAGGAGCGATCTTGCTGACATCGTCCGCCATTTGCATGGCCCAGGGCACAGAGCCGGCTGCCTCTCCCCAAGCCACGGCAAATTCAGCGGATCTGGCCGCTTTGGCCCGGAATGCGAAAGCACGGAAAACAGCGAAGGCGAAGAAGGTATTCACCGACGATGACGTGGAAGCGAACGTGGGACCTCTACCGCGTATGAAAATGGACGGCGCAGACAATAGTGACGAGATCGTGGCCGCGATCGCGAAGTACAAAGAGACTCACACGCCAGAGCAGACCGAGCAAGCGGTTCAAACGTGGTATGAGCGATATGACGAGATGCTGGTCGCCACCATTAAGGAAAACCGCGAAATGCAATCAGTCGGCAGCGTGAACAGAAGCAATGCAAATGAACTCTGCCAGCAGAGCCAGGACTACGAGCAATGCCAGCAGCGCCAAATGGCCGAGCAGCGAGGAAGTCGAAGCGATCAGAATCGGATGAGCAATAATTTCACCTTGATGAACAGGATCCAGAACGTGTTCAGGAAGGTCAGATCAGGGCTGCAGACGAACTATCTGCTCTATCCGTGGTTCCGAATTCAAAACAACGCCATTAACGGCGACGATTTGTAAGACATGCAGTCCCCGCCCAGGGACTCTCTCAGGTGATCCCGACTCTCCACAAAAAATAGCTGGTTGCTTCTCTCATCACCGCAACGGCACGCTGGGCGGCATTGTGGGGCTGGGAGTCCGGTCGCGGCGCGACATAGACGGGGCCGATGGCTTCGTGTTCCAGCAGTTTTCGAATGCGGAAGACGTGGTACGCGTCACTGACGGCAACGCAGCTGTGCAGGCCGTTGGCGCGCATGATGACGCCGACGCGCACCGCTGACTCGGCGGTGTCGTTGCCCTGGGTTTCAGCGATCAGGCTGCGCTCGGGAACTCCGTGGTGCATCAAGTAATCGCGCCCGACCCCACCTTCGCTGAAACTGGGATCGGCGGCAGCGCCTCCGGTGGTAATTACGACGGGCGCAACCCCGCGGTGAAAGAGATCGAGGGCGTGATCGAGACGGGCGCGGAGCACGGGAGACGGCCGGCCAGAATATTCGGCGGCGCCGAAGACGACGATCGCATCGGCGGCGTGTGTCTCCTGCAGCGAGGCGGTGCGAATGATTCGAATTACGGTGATGGCGAAGAACAATACGACCGCGATCGCAGCCAAGACCAGCAGACGAAGCCACCAGCGCGGCTGCGGATGCTGGTTGGCGGTCATGTCTTTCATCCTTGGGGGTTCATCCCTGAGCAAAGAACTTGGAAATCTCGTCGCCGGGAATCGCGCCCTCGCGAATGATGCGCCAGCGCGCGTTCTCGTCACTCAGATCGATGATCGTGGAAGCTACATCGCGTGGAGAGGAACCGCCGTCGACAATGATATTGATGCGTCCCTGGAGTTGATCGCGCACCTGCTCGGCGCTGGTACACTCCGTCGCGCCGCTGAGGTTAGCGGAGGTGGCGGTGATGGGAATCGCCGCGGCGGTCACGACGGCCAGCGGAATCTTGGCGTTGGGCACTCGGAGGGCAACGTTTCCGGTGTTCGCAGTGACTTTGAGAGGCAGGCGTGATCCGGCCTTTACGATGATGGTGAGCGGCCCCGGCCAGAATTTGCGCGCTAGCGCATAGAATTCCTCGGGCAACGGCTTGGCGAGTTCTTCGGCCTGGTCGGTGCTTTCGATGAGAAGCGAAAGTGGCTTGTGGCGCGAGCGAGTCTTGATGTCGTAGACCTTGTCGACGGCGCGCAGGTTGAACGGGTCGGCGGCCAGTCCGTAAAAAGTGTCGGTGGGCATGCCCAGCACTTCGCCGGAGCGAATCTGATCGGCGGCATACTTGACCAGCGACGATTCGGGGATATCGCTATTGATTTTTACGATCTCAGCGCGCACGGGCGCTCCCTTCTCTCTCTACAGACTCGGATGTATTAGACCGCGAAACCTACCATAATACGGCAAAACGTCGCAAGATGAAGGGGCAGCGTATGATTCAGTCAACACCATCGGTAAACATGATGGGTGGGAGAGCATGAAGCAAACCTCCGAATCGACGCTTACCTCACAGCAGAGACTCCGCCGCATCGAGGGCCGGCATAACGCTCTGGTCAAGGAATTGCGCCAGGCTTTTGCACGCGCGGAACGGACGGACGATGGCGATTGCGCGATCGAGGGCCTGCGCATTGTGGAAGAGGCGATCCGCAGCGGCCTGCGCTTTCGAGCCGTCTTTTTCAAGGAATCGGCGCAGAACCTGGCCGAGCGCCTGCTGCCGCAGATGGGTGCGAATGTCGACACTCTTCTGCTTCCCGACAAACTGTTCGACGACAGCGTTCCCACGGAAACACCGCAGGGAGTCGCAGCGCTGGTGCGGTGGAAGGAATTTTCAGTCGCGGACGTTTTGGAGCGGGTACAGGTTGGCCCGGTGATGGTCGTAGTGGGACTGCAGGATCCCGGCAACTTGGGAACGATTTTGCGCTCGGCAGAGGCCTTTGGAAGCGCCGGCGTGATTTTGGGAGAAGGTACGGTGAGTCCTTTCAATTCCAAGGTGATTCGGGCATCGGCGGGATCGATCTTCCGGCTTCCAGTGGTTGTGGCAAAAGCAGCGGGGGGTATCGAAGCGATCTCGGGCCAATTGCGCAAGCAGAGTGTACGGTTGATCGCGACCTCTTCGCATAAAGGCACGCCACTCGATCAGGCGAACCTGACGGGACCGTCGGCGATCTTCATTGGGAGCGAAGGCTCGGGTCTGCCTCGCACACTGATGGCCCAAGTGGATGAGCTGGTTGCCATTCCGCATACGCCGCAGGTGGAGTCTTTGAATGCGGGCGTAGCGGGGAGCATTGTGCTCTACGAAGCGGCACGGCAGCGGCGTGGGCAGTAGGCACCGGGGTTCTGAACCGCGCATTGATTCCCTTCTACACGACAAAGCGGGTGGGCAAAGGACGGGGTTGGGGCTGAAGGTGTGCTACGGCATCGCAAAAAAAGCGCGGCGGAAATTCGAAGATCGAAAACGTCGAGCCTCACGATGGGCGGGTGACGGTGGAGGTTCCGGTTGTTTCCGAGCAACCGCAGATGATGCTGGTTGCTGGCGCGCACGCTTAGTCCGAGCCTGATGAAAAACGTTTAGGCCAGTCCGCCGCCGTCGACTAGCAACGCGGCACCGGTGATCCAACTCGACATGGGGCTGGCGAGAAATAGGACAGCATTGGCGATGTCGTTGGGCGTGCCGACTCTTGCAAGAGGCCGATTGGCAGCCTCGCGCATGAAGGCTTCTTTGTTCTCGCCGAGTTGGGCGCATTCGCTCAGCAACATGGGTGTCTCGACGTCGCCGGGGCAGACACAGTTTACGCGGATGTTGTGCTTGCCGTGGTCGATGGCCATCGCGCGCGTGAGGTTCACGGCGCCGCCCTTTGCCGCGCAGTAAGCGGCGGCACGGGGGCCTCCCTTGAGCGACCAGCCTGAGCCGATGTTGATGATGCTGCCTCCGCCCGCGCGAATCATGTGGGGAATGACTTCGTGCGAGAGCAGGTAGATTCCTTTCAAGGTCACATCGAGGGCTAAGTCCCATTCGTCCTCGGTGAGTTCGACTACATCTTTGCGGATGGCGATGCCGGCGCAGTTGCAGAGGATGTCGATCTTGCTCCGCTTCTCAATGACAGTCTCGACGGAGTGCCGGCAATCGGCAGCGCGGCAGACGTCGCATTTGGTGAAGAATGCTTCCCCACCCTGGTTTCGAATCTGCTCCGCGGTTTCTTCGCCTTTTTG
>DASRRV010000207.1:0-9345 GCA_035695545.1 Candidatus Sulfotelmatobacter sp.
CCGTATCACACCCAGTATCAGGGACATCTTTATGACGGTGAGATTGCTTACGCCGATCATGAGTTGGGACGGTTGATCACGTGGCTGAAGCAGAGCAGGCTCTATGATTCGAGCCTCATTCTGTTCCTCAGCGATCACGGAGAGTCTCTGGGAGAACATGGCGAGCACGAGCACGGATTTTTCGTCTACAACGCTACGGTCCGTATTCCGCTCATCGTGAAACCGCCTGCTGGGAGCGGGTTTCGGCCTGGGCGTGCTTCGCGTCCAGTCGAAACCACAGCGGTCGCTGGGACTCTGCTTGAGGCGGCGGGGATTCGCGACACGATGGGCGGGCAAGTGCAATCCCGCGGACTTCTCGAGGCTAACGCGCCGTCTGACGATGCGGCTTACAGTGAGACGTTTTATCCCTTCAGCTCTTTTGGCTGGAGCCCGCTGCACGCTCTGGAGACCAGTCGATACCACTACATTGAAGCGCCTCAGCCCGAACTGTACGACTTGGCGGCGGACCCGGAGGAGAAGAACAATCTGGCACCACAGCAGACCGCGACAGGGGCTGTTCTGAAAGATAAACTGCAGAAACTACTCGGCGATCGCCCATATGCACCGACGGCCGACAGTAACTCTGGGCTAAGTTCAGATGCACTCGACAAGTTGCGCGCCCTGGGTTACGTGGCCTACCGGTCTCCGGTTTCGGCGGACGCGCTGGCGTCTGGCCTGCCGGATCCGAAAAACAAGCTGTGGGAGTTCAACTCGATTTTGGAAGCAGAAGACGCGATGCGGGCTGGAGATGTCGCCAAGGGGAGATCCCTGCTGCTTCAAGTACGCGAGAAAGACCCCAATATGTATGTGGTTTCGTTCGTGCTGGGCGAGGCTGCGCTGGAACAGAAACAATGGGACGAGGCGGCGACCGAGCTGCGCAAATGTCTCGAACTGAATCCGCATTTTGACCAGGCAATGCTCGGACTGGCGCGGGCGCTGATTTTTCTGGGGAAGACCGACGAAGCCAAGGAGTGGACCAAGAAGGCGATTCAGTATAACTCTGAGAATTATCGGGCCTGGTACCAGTTGGGCTTCATCGATGCGCGCACTGACAAGCAGGCTGCGATTGCCGACTACGAGAAAGCAGTTGCGATCCAGGGCAGCTTTCCTCCGCTGCGCCGCGATTTAGGATTGCTGCAGTTTCAAGAGGGGAACTACTCCGAAGCCGCCAAACATCTCGGGCGTGCGGTTGAGCTGGGAGTAAACGACGCCGCGGTCTCCAACGCCTTAGGAATCTCGTACCGCCGTACTGGCCGACTGCGGCAGGCAGTGGCGAGCTACAAGCAGGCTCTGAAAATCGATCCCACTCTGGCTCAAACTCACCTAAATCTGGGATTCGCGTACGAGCGCCTCAACCAGAAGGCTCTGGCTGAACACGAATACCAGCAGGCGTGCCAGATGAAGACAGAGCTGTGCGAGTTGATCAAGAAACATCAGGAGTAGCGCGAACTAGTTCGAGACTGGGGCCGGGGCTTTCGATGACGCCTCGAGTTTCTGCAGGACTTGTTTTGCCTGGAGGCTGAACGGACTGTCGGGAAGCTTGTCGAGGAAATCGTGCAACTGTGTTTCGGCGGCGTCTTTGCGTCCCTGCTGCAGGAGCAGATTCACCAGCTGAAGACGTGCCTGGGCCATGGTTGGGCTCAGCTGGATGGCCCGCAGCAGCGCGAGTTCCGCCTGGGGAAGCCTCTTGAGTCGCAGATTGAGCGAGCCCAGTAGGAACTGTCCAAGTCCGGAGTCAGGCTGACGCCGCAAACCTTCGTCCAGATATTTCTGCGCATCTGGCAGCTGATTGGTGAGCATGCAGACGTTGCTCAGGTTGAAATACGCGGCGGCATCGCTCTGGTTGAGTTGTACGACGCGCTCGAATTCCTTGCGGGCGTTAGGAAAGTCGGACTTGGCCTGGTAAGCCGATCCCAGATTGTTGTGCGCCAGATAGAAGTCGGGAGCAATCGTTACAGCTTTCTGATAGTGACGAATCGCTTCGTCGCGCTTTCCCTCCGCGTCGGCACTCAGTCCTTTGTCGAATTCCTTGACCGCAGGCTTGGGAAACTTATCCGAGTATTCGCGCACATCGATCATGTCGGGATTGGAGCCGCCCGGATTCGGTGACGCCGCAGCGTCCGGCTTCTCCTTCTTCTTGGGCACAAGAATGATATCCACGAAAATCGTCGGAGACATCATCACGGGATCGATCGTCACGAGGCGACGAATCGGCTCGTAGTGTTCGTCATTGACTACAACGTAGTAAGCGTTGGGGCCTAAGCCATGAAATCCGAAGGTACCAGAGGAATCGCAGTACAGGCTGTCCATGGGCGCACCGCGTAGTTCGAGCGATACCATCACGCGTTCCGGCGGCGTGTCGCCGCGCTGGACGCGAATGTGTCCGATGATATTGCCAACGATCTGCTGCTGCGCCCCAGAAGAGGCAGACAACAGAGAAACTAGGCAGGCGAAAAGCGTACGAGCAGCCCGAAATCCCCTAGCGGAGAGACGCACAAGCTTACCTCTCGAAAGTAAGATGGGCTTGTCCCGAACGAGAACAAGCCCATCTTAACGCTACTTGTCGAATTGCTTAGAACATCAGCTTCAAGCTGAACTGCATCTGCCGTGGATTAAGCGTGCCGCCGGCTTGGCCGAAGTTAGCGAAAGTCAAGTGGTTGTTGGCGCCTCCGCCTGCGGTTGCGAGCAGGAAATTGGCGCGGTTGAAGACGTTGAAAGCTTGCCATTCGAACTTCAGGTGCGTGCCCTCCGTCAGTTTGAAGGTCTTGCCCAGCGTCATATCAGCATACCACTGGCCTGGCCCACGGAACTGGTTGCGCCCAAGATTGCCGGTGCAGCCAAGGCACGGTACGGAAAGGGTCGGAAGGCCAGCCTGGTTCGGAACTGGAGTCGTGCTGGTTGGTTGGTTCGGATCGGCGCTACAGCCGCTCGTGATGTTGCCATTCGCTCCGAACTTGCACCAGCCATTCGCCCACGTATAGCGGCTCTCGCCGCCAAAGTTTGCCATCGAGCTATCGGGACGATCGTTCTTCCCGCCGTCCAGGTTGAAATCGCCTCCCAGGTTCACGCAGTTACCAGCCGCAATATCCGCTGCCCCGCAACTGGCAGCATGATCGTTCGCGAGCCTTAACTTGCGGCTCGAGGAAGTGTATGGTGACCAGTGCGCTCCGCTCTGCATCGCCCAGATGCCGCTGTACTGCCAGCCGCCGAGCACCGCACCAGCGAACCCGTGAAGGTTCTTGCCAGGAAGTTCGTATACATAGTTCAGCACCAAACGGTGGCGGATGTCGTACACCGAGTTTCCACGATCCAGACTCGGCAAGGCTTGATCCGTCGAGTACCCATCGCCGCCGGCTGCGCCACTGGCAGTGGTAGCACCGCTGTGCCAAGTCGAGCCTTCGTCAATCGAGTGACTGTAGGTGTAGCTGCCATTGAAGAGCAATCCGTGCCCCATCGTCTTCTTCAGAGACACTTGCAATCCGTGGTAAGCGCCGTTTACCGCGTTTTGCCAGTTGCGTAAAGTGGCATAGTTGCTGTTGGGGCGACCTGTGGTATTGATATCCGTAATCAGACTGCACAGGTTCCGTCCCAGGTTGTCGGTAACACAAGCCCCTGAGGGCAACAAGCCGCCAGCTTGGCGATTGATGTCCTGGGCGCGGAACAGTTTGTGGCTGATGGTACCTACGTAGTCCACCTCCAGCACGGTCTTGGGGAAGATTTCGCGTTGAATGCTCAGGAAATCGTTATAGACGTAAGGATCGCGGATACCTTGCGGCAACACGATGCCCGTCAGGATGGCGGCGTCAACGTTAAAGGGTGCCCAACCGTTGATGTTGCCAGTCGCTTGTGCCCCTGTCCCAATGCCCGGGTTATTCCCAGCCCCTGAATATGTTGGGGTTCTGGTCGGATCAGACGCACAACTCGACGATCCACAAGTTGAGGGGCCATAGACCACGGTGTCAGCACCACCGTTCAGGAAACCCTGAGCGTTATTGAACGAGTAGTACGGGGGATTCCAGCGGGAGTTCGATAGTGGATTGTAGAGAGTGCTCTCGTATGAGACTCCGAAACCACCACGCAAGGAGGTCTTGCCGTCTCCGAAAACATCCCATGCGAAACCGACCCGGGGGCCAAAATCGTTGTGGTCACCCGCTCCCAAGCTCTTGGCAGCGGCAAATCCTCCAGTTCCGCAGACTCCTGCGAGAATCTGGCTGCTCTGCACGGCAACTGTGCTCGGGTTGCAGCTCGAGAGATAGTTAGGGGGGGTGCTGGAATCCTGAGCGGAGCTGAACGGAACGTTGGCGTTGGCGATCCGCGTAGCCATATCGTTCCCGGGTCCAAGGATGAACGTGGTTGCTAGATTGTTCAATTCATTGTGACGAGTGAAAATGTCGTACCGCATTCCCAGGTTCAAAGTCACACGCCGCGAGACCTTCCAGTCATCTTGGAAATATGTTCCAAATTCCAAGTTGCGCCAATGGCGGATGTTGGTCTGAAGCTGGGCCTGTCCCGAGTTTCCGTTATCCACAAAGCCAGGGTCGACACCGGCCGACACTGAAGACGGTGAGTCTGCCGCGAAGTAGAGCGGGTCGATCATTTCATACGAGGGGCGGGCCACATTGAATTCGCTGTTTTCAATGTTTCGCTTAATGTCCACGCCGAATTTAATACTGTGCTTCCCGTGGCTGATCGACACCATGTCCCCGTAACTGTAGTCGTGTTCTTTGAAGAACTGGGGATACCCGCTATAGGAACCGAAACCTGCTGTACCGTCGTCGAAATAGATATCCGGCACCCCAGGATGATTGGTCGAAATTCCGGTGTTGTTTTGGGTATAGCCAACGCGAAGTTCATTCACCACAGCAGCGGAGAAGGTGCGGACATAGCTAAGCTGTCCATTTGGGAAATAGCTCTTGCTGGGGTTAGAGAACCCGCGGGTGCAGGCAGCGTCACAGGGACCAAACTGATCGGTCGAGTGGAACCAGTTGAACTGGGCGAAGGTTCGATTGTTCGTGTTGAAGTTGTAATCCAAACGCACGGAAGCTTCGTTGCCGTTGAAAAGGTTGCCCAGTGTTTGGGTCTGGGTCTTAAAGATCGCAGTACTCGAGTTCGTAAACGCTGCGCTTCGACTCGCAGTGCCGCTCTGAATCCCCGGGAGGACCGAGCAAGGTTGGTGCCCATTCGGACCGCCATTGTAGCTCATGATGGCCTGATCGGTGGCGGTGACACCGAGAATAGTCGCCATCTTGGCGGCGATGGTTGCGTTGTTGAAGTCCTGGCAGAGCCACTGCTCGTAGTTGGGCGTCTTGTCCGCGACCACGGGGATAGCCGTTACGTCGGTGGGGGGTGCGTAGGTGTCAAGAGTCGAGAGCGGTGACCCTTGGATTGACGGTGCGAAGTTCTGATAGAGCAAGCTCGCCACTGAGTTTGGCTGAGCCGCCGTTACTGCATCACGAAATGCCTGCGATTCCACCACGATCGGTTGCGGCGTCCCGGAAGACGTAAAACGATCCCCCTGATAAGACCCGAAGAAGAACATTTTGTCTTTGATGAGCGCTCCGCCAAAAGTACCGCCGAACTGATTGAACCGCAATGGGGGCTTGGCCACTGACTGCTGGTTCAGAAAGAAGTCATTGGCGTCGAGTTTGTCATTGCGGAAATATTCCCAAACACTTCCGTGATACGAATTGGTTCCAGACTTGGTAACCAGGTTGTTCACGCTGCCCGCGCTGTTGCCGTACTGAGCCGACATGTTCAACTGCAACTGCTGGAATTCCTGGACCGTGTCTTGAATCGGTGTGTTGTTGACGCCACCGCTCAAACCCTTGTTAGCGACGCCATTGATAAGGAATCCGTTGAAGTCTTCGCGCAAGCCGTTGACCACGGTGCCGTGGCCATTTTCGAAGTCCACGCCATTCACGTTGACGGCGCCCGGCGCAAGCTGCATCAGGTCATAGACGTTGCGGCCATTGAGCGGGAGGTTTTCAATCTGCGTACTGCTTACCGTGGTGGCCAGCTTGGCCTCTTCGGTGTTCACCTGGGACGCTTCGCCCGTGACCTCGACGACCTCGCGGGTCTGGCCCAGTGTCATTTTGGCGTCGATGTGTGAGGTCGAGCCCGCGTTGAGGGTGACGCCGACATCACTGAACGTCTTGAAGCCCGCCGCTTCAATCGTGATCTTGTATACGCCGGGGGGGAGTTCGGAAACACTGAAGGCACCTGTCGCGTTACTCGTCGCGCTGACCGACAGGCCGGTTGACTGATTGGAAATGACGATCTTGGCGTTGGGAACTGCGGCACCGGAGGGATCTGTCACCGTGCCGGCGAATTGACCGTTTTGAATCTGCGCCATTGCGGCCAGCGCAAACAGCAGAACGAATAGTGAAATCAGACAGCAACGCAGTTTAGTCATTGAGCTCCCTCACCCAACAAAGTGTGTTTTACTTGCGCACTAACAAAATGGCGTATAAACAAGCACGGTCAACATTCGTTTACGAAACGTGCGGCATTGTGCATCCTTAGGACACCCACTGTCAAGAAATGTTTCGCCATTTTTGCGCGTTAACCGACTGTCTACCTCCTGATCACCTGAGCGACGGGTCGAAGGTGCGGGGCGGATGAGACTCCAGCGGCCTGTGCCGACTCGCCCGCGTCACCAGTATCACCAACTATTTCAATAGCCTCCGAGTTATTTCCGTTTCCGCAAAGATAAAAATATACGTCGTGTTATGTATTGTTATAACCGTTATCAGTCCAAGAAGATTTTGATCGGCGAAATCGGAATTTTGGCTACTTAATTTATGGCTTGCGGAGATGGGGCGGTTTGTTGGCGGGTATCGATTTCAAAGGAGTCGATGACACAACTCCTCTACCTTCTTCTATGGTCACTTCCTGGTCGACTGGAAGAGCGGTGACCTTGTCAACAGTTCCCGAGGGCCACTGAACCACAATTGAATCAGCTTGAGCGGCGGACCCGAGACCGAAATGCAGCCGTGGGTCGCTGGCCGACTCGAAACTGGAGTTGGCGCGGACTTCCGCGGTCTGCGTTATGCCTCCGGCTTTCAGTTGAACCCGTGCGCCAAAGCCGTCTCGGTTGGAACGGACACCTAATGTCTTAACGCGAAGCCAGTGTCCACTCTGTTGGCTTTTGTTGCGGATCAGAAGAGGAGGAGCGTCCAAGGCGGTGATCAGCAGATCCTGCTTGCCTTCGTTGAAGAAGTCGGCCGTCGCCGCGCCGCGGGCTACGTAGCGGCGCGACATGGCGGCGCCGGTGCGTGTTGCCATCTCTTCGAACTTTCCGTTCTTCAGATTGTGAAAGAGTAGCGGGCGCTCCGCGTACGTGACGCCGAACGAGTGCTGGTCGACCTGCGGGTTCACGTGGCCGTCGGCGATAAAAATGTCTTTCCATCCGTCGTTGTCCACGTCGAGAAACTTGATGCCGAAGCCAAGGAACGGAATGCTGATCGGACCGAAGTTGGAGGGTCCGGCAAGATCTATGAACTCGCCGTTGTGATCGTTGTGATAGAGGTTGTTGGTGTCGTCTGAAAAATTGGCTTTCACAAGGTCAGGCCAGCCGTCGTTATCGTAGTCCGCGGAATCGACTCCCATGCCAGCCTGTTCGCGACCGTCGCCGCTGTAGGCCACTCCAGCCTCGGCGCCGACTTCGGTGAATCCGCCCTGGCAGTCGCCGTGATAGAGCATGCTCGGCGTGGAGTCATCTGAAACGTACAGATCGAGACAACCGTCGAGGTCGTAGTCCAACCACATCACTCCGAGTCCGTAATACGCCCCAGGATCGATGTTGAGTTTTTCAGTCACGTCAGTAAATGTGCCGTCTCCATTGTTGTGATACAGGCGGTCACGCGCGCCCTTCAGTCCGCGTGGTCCGCAAGACACGGCAAACCCGCGATACTCGCAGAACTTGCTTTGGCCGAACTCGGGCAGATGGTTGAGATCGAGATCGACGTAGTTGTCGACGTAGAGATCGAGATAACCGTCATTGTCGTAATCGCCGAAAGCGGCGCTCGTGCCCCAGCGGCCTGCGTTGCCGACACCCGCTTTGGCCGTTACGTCGGTGAAGGTTCCATCCCCGTTGTTGTGATAGAGCACGGCGACATCGAGATAGGTGATATAGAGATCTTCTTTGCCGTCGTTGTCGTAATCGCCCACCGCGACGCCGAATCCCCAGCCGCAATGGTTGATTCCCGACTTGAGTGTGACGTCGGTGAATGTGCCGTCGTGATTGTTGTGGTAGAGCTTGCTGGGGTGGCACTTGCCCGCCTTCAGATCTTCCACCGTGGAACCGTTGACCAGGAAGATGTCCATCCAGCCGTCGTTGTCGTAGTCGAACGCTGCAACACCACCGCACATCGATTCCATGAGGTAGCGCTTTTCCGGCCCGCCACAGGTAAGGTGAAAATCGATTCCGGCTTGTCGGGCGATGTCGGCGAAAAGGATGTTCGAGGCAGGTGAGTCCCCTGCAGAGCGTTTTGGCGCGATGTGAGTCTGTGGGGGCGGTGACGCAGTTCGCTGGGCAATGGCGTTGTATGGCACGAAAATAGAGTGACTAATCCCGATGGCCCCGAGCACGAAGTTCAGCCAGCAGTGTCGGAGCATCATTGGACGGGCCCGGATGCCATCCCTCCCGTCACCGGCTGCGCTTTCTTCAGAGTGGCAAAGAGATCGAGCTCCTGCTTTGCCTCTTCTTTCTTTCCGGCTTTTTCCAGCGCTCGAGAGAGCTGGTAGTGCGGACCGGGATCTGACGGTTTCAATTCAATAGCGCGACGCAACGCGGTGATTGCGGCATCTGCGTCGCCTTCGAGAAGAAGCGTCTTACCCAGGTCGTAGAAGGCGTCCGAGTTGTTGGGATCAATTTCCGTGGACTTCTTCAAGTTTTCAACTGCGGACTTCCAGTCTCCCGCTTGCGCCTGGCAATGCCCGAGTTGGTAAAGCACGGTGGGATTGCCGGAGGAATGCGACAGCTCTTTCTCGTACTCCGCGATCGCGTCGTCATTTCGCCCAAGACTCGCGTAGGCAAAGCCCAGATGGTAATGGCCCAAGGGAAGATTGGGATCGAGACGCAAGGCGATCTGAAACTGTTCGACGGCTTGCATCGAACGATTCGTGTTCTGATACGCGCGCCCTAAGAGAACGTGAGGCAAAGCCGCTTTTGAGTCGATCTTGATGGCTTTCTCAAGTTCGGTCGAAGCGTCGGCGTAGTTCTTGTCTGAAAGCAAGACCAGCGCCAGATCAAAATGAATATCGTAGTGGGTATTGTCGAGGCTCTCTGAACGTCGAAGGGCCGCG
>DASRRV010000208.1:0-6821 GCA_035695545.1 Candidatus Sulfotelmatobacter sp.
ACCAGCTCCATCAGTTCATGAGATTCATTGATCCTGCCGGTCGTCGTGTGAACCGCAGTGATGACTCCATGGGCGCCATCGACTACCCGGTGGTTTTTGTATCGTGGCCGAGTTTTTACCCCCCGCTGACGCACCAGCGTCGCTTCCGGATCAGTGCTGCTTTGGTACTTTTCGTTTACCTCCGTCCGCGGGCCCGGTCCGGGTAGATCCGGCTTTTGATCGTCATCGGTTTCGTTCTTCGGACAGTCGGCTTCCTCGAGCTTCTGTGTTTGTTCAAGACAAGCTTGTTGGATCTGTTCAAGGGTAGCAGCGTCCAACTCCCGAACCGAGTTTAACGATGCGTTGGCATCGACTAGGCTGCTGTCGGCATGGATCTTAGTGCCCTCTACCAAACCTGCTCTGACGCACTGCGCCACGACCCGGCTAAAGAGTGCAACGAAGACTTCTTGGCCCCAGCGCCTGCGGGCTTTGCTCAAGACGCTGTGATTCGGAACCCTATCGTCCAGGCCATAACCCAGGAACCACATGTAATCGAGTCGTTCCGGGATAATCCGCATCAACTCTCTTTCGCTGCGCACATTATCCAAAAACAGCAACAGCATCATCTTCATGATGACCACTGGATCTTCTGAAATATTGCCCTTGGTGCCGTAGAATTTTGCGACCTCCCGCCGCACAAAATCCAGTTCCAGCGTTTCATTGATCCGCCGTAGCGGATGATCACTGCGCACCCGCTTATCCAAATTCACACGATAGTTCCACAGCTGCTTCTGTGGATCGCGCTTCCCCATCATGGGGACATGATGTTAGCAACTAACTACCTTTTTTGTCGATGTTATTCCGTACCATTTGGGCAACGGGCCGAGGAAAGGGAAATTTACGTACGCTTAGAGCGCCGCAAGCGGCTTCAAGAAACCGAGTCGAAAAATTTACCCAGGCAAATAAGTGCGTTCGACGATGTGTGGCCAGAAGCTAAGAGCCAGCCAAGAGATCGCATGACCACGAATGGCAGTCTTGGAAAACCGCTTGTGCCTGAGCCACTTTAGAAAGTTCAGCCGCTGGATAACAGCCCTTAACGTACGTAAATTTCCCTTTCCTGAGCCGACCCGTTTTAGCACGATTGTCAGACGCAGAATTATTTGCGAATCGTTCAGCGCTATTTACGAATGGTGGAGAATTTCGCTATGCTCCACTATAGTCTGCTGCAGAGGGCTCCGCCCGAAAACCACTGTGTGTTGATGGCCGCTTCGCTCAAATTGCTGCCCGGCAGTACAGTTCGATGGCGGGGCCGACGCTACCTGATTGTCGATTACCAAAGCTTAGACGCCATCATCGCGCGACAGCCGGGCAAGCGCAGACTCGAACGTATCCCCGTCAATGAAGCAGCACCGGATCACGCTTCCCATATCGTTTCCGGCGGGACACCGGACCTTGTGTCGGTACCGGAGAAGGCTTGGCAAACAGCGGTAAAGAGATTCGAGATTCTAAAGCCGCTCCTCAACATGGGGAACTCCGAACGAACCTTCGTTCATGTCAAAAAGGCGGCTCGTGCTTTGGGTAAGCATCCCGCTACAGTCTATCGATGGATAGAAAACTACGGACGCTCCGAACGTCTTTCTGTGTTCCTTCGCAAAGAGCGCTCGGATCGAGGTACAACACGGCTTGCCACTACAGTCGAGAAGATCATTGATGCCGCTATCAAGAAGATCTATCTGAAAGCGGAAAGGCCAGATGTGGCAGCGGTGATCGAAGAAGTAAATTTGCAGTGCTTTAAAAGCAAGATCACGAGCAAACCCGCTCCCAACACCATTCGAGCTAGAGTCTTTGTTCTCTCGGACCGCCTTAAGATGGAAAAACGCGAGGGCAAGAAGGTGGCGGCGGCCAAGTATGAGCCCATCAAGGGCCACTTCCCTGGCGCTGACTACCCGCTAGCCGTCGCCCAGATCGACCACACGCCCATGGACGTCATTGTGGTCGATGAGGAGCACCGGCAACCGATCCAGCGGCCGTCTTTGACCGTCGTCATCGACGTTTACAGCCGCATGGTGCTCGGCTTCGCCATCTATCTGGAAAAGCCCAGCGCCTTCACAGCTGGGCTCGCCATTGCACATGCGGTCTTGCCCAAGGAGAACTGGCTCGCCGGAGTCGGTGTGCAGGCCGAGTGGCCCTGCTGGGGGAAGATGCGCACAATCCACTGCGACAACGCCAAGGAGTTTCGAGGCACGGTGATCGGCCGCGCGTGCCAGGATCACGATATCGCCGTCGAACACCGCCCACCGCGAGAACCGCGATACGGCGGTCATATCGAAAGGGGATTCGGGACCTGGTTAACTCGGGCTCGCCGCCTCAAAGGAACGACCTTTTCCAATGTCGAACAGAAGGGCGACTATGATTCGGAAGGTCGCGCCATCATGACCCGCGCAGAACTCGAAAAATGGTTCACGATCTACGTCGCCAAGGTGTACGCCAACACGTTCCATAGGGGCATCAAAACAACGCCGTTGGCTAGGTACAAGGAAGGGATACTTGGAAGTGATAGTCGTCCCGGCATCGGTCTGCCGGATCGCATTGCCCAACCGGCTGCCTTCATGCTCGACTTCATGCCCTTCGAGGAGCGTACCATTCAGGAGTACGGCGTCGTGATCGACCATATTTTCTTCTGGGACGATGCACTACGCCCCTGGATTCACGCGCGGGACCCGGAAGACTCCCGGCGTCCTCGCAAGTTCACATTTCGGGTCATCCCTCGCGATATGCGTGAGATCTATTTCCGGGATCCCGCCAGCAACACCTATATCGCGATTCCTTACCGCGATCGCACCCGGCCGCCTGTAAGCCGCTGGGAGATTCAGGCCGCCGAGAAGCGGCTGCGCGAGGCAGGCTATGCCCGAGTCGATGAGGTCCTGATCTTCCAGGCCGTCGAGGAAATGCGCAGCTTGGAACAAGAATCCGAACACAAAACCAAGCAAGCGCGGCGCGCACGGGAAATGCGCCAGCGGCCGCCACGGAAGCCGTCAGCAACTCCTGCGAAACCCGGTCCTAAGGCGATTCCAATCCCCGAAAAGGACGAGTATGACGATACGGTCGAAGCTTTCGAGGGCATCGTGGAGCCGGACTGGCCATGAATGGTGAGCACCTCTCCCCGAAAACACGAGAGCTGCTGGGTAGGCCGATAGAAGAGCGTATTGCCTATATCCAGCTGGACAGTTGGATACCGTACTCACAAGCCAACAAGATCCTGCAACAACTTGAAGATCTGCTGAATCACCCCAAATGCGACAGGATGCCGAACTTGGCGATCACGGCTCAAACCAACAATGGCAAAACGCGGCTCATGAAGCATTTCTTATCGCTCCATCAGGCCAGCGAGTCCAACACCGGAACGATCACGGCGCCGGTGCTCTATGTGCAATGCCCCGGCTTTCCCGACGAATCGCGGTTGTACACCGCCATCTTGCTGAAGTTGTGCAAGAAATTTCGTCCCAGCGCTCCAGCTCAAGAAAAGCTCGTGCTCGTCTTGGATGCGTTGTCGAAAATTGAGATCCGCATCCTCGCGCTCGACGAAGTAAATTTCACCGAAGTCGGCACTGCTGCAAAACAGAAGCGCTTCCTCAACGCGCTTCGCTATCTCGCCAATGAGCTTCGAATTTCCATCGTCTGTCTCGGCACCGAGGAAATGATGCGCGTCATCCGCTCCGTCCCCTCAGTTGAAAACCGATTTCCGCCGATGGTCCTTCCGCAATGGCAACCTAATCACGCATTTCGACAGCTGCTGGCCTCGTTCGAAAAGATCATTCCGCTCACCTATCCATCCGGTCTGCCAAAGAGCAGCACTCTCACGGCAAAGCTTCTGGCTCGCTCGGAGGGCACGATTGGCGAACTTAAAATGCTCCTCGCCGCGGCGGCAACAGACGCGATGCGCAAGGGAACAGAGCGGATCACCGAAGAAATTATCGATGGATGCAACTATACGCCTCCGTCCGCACGAAAGCAGCGGTCCGTTTCTGGCTGAGGCGATCCGCTATTGAGTATCTCGGTGATCTTGCGCCAGATTCGTGATTCCAACACGGCAATGCTCACCAGGTCCCGGTGGGTAGTCGTCATTCGTCGATATCCCGGCAGTTGGTCTTCCAGCACCCAGCCGCGCCTCAAGGCGCACAACAGCAGGATCGCTTGTAACACATCAGCGCCGATTCTTTGGCAGTCCACGCGCGCAAGCACGAGAATGGCGTGCTCCTGATTGCTCCGTTCGATTTCCAGCGCGTACGCGAACTTGTCTTCCAAATGGACCTCGGCGATCGCCACCTGGCGCGGGCGCTTTTCCCTCTTGATCCACGCCCACGCGATCCTCTTGCCTTTAAGCGGATCATGCGTCGGGAAGCTTGCCAACGTGTGCCGCCCAAAACTCATGTCGCCGCGGCCTACGCCAATGAGCCCGACCCCACATGATCGCTGTTGCGCCAACAATTCGATGGCCTGTACAAACGTCTCCATGTTGGCCGGCAACACCGGACCATGCCGGCATTTCGGTGCTGGCTTTGGAACGGTCGTCAGTTTGGTGAGCAGCAAGTTGCTGGTGCCCCACGTCCCCTGGCCCGTACCCAAGCCGGTGAGCATTTGGTTGGCGTCCGCCTTCATAGGGATATGGCGGTAATGTTGGAGAGCCTTCTCTTCCTTTACCAGTGCTTTACCGCTCAGGTACTCGAAGCGGTCCTCGATCAGATCGATTCGGAACGGCTCCAGGCCGCGCCGCGGTTCCTCATTCGAGCAGAACACCTCCGGGGTCTGCTCCTCCACCTCGGATTCTGATTTTTCGGGTTTCGCCCACGCAGGGATCAAGTTTTCATCTTCCACGTTTGATCCGCGCGCGCTGCTGTTGTCCCGGTCCACGATTACTTGGTCGAAGGGAAACGGTGCCGAACACCGCTCAATCCGGAGGACCAACCAACGTGGCGGACCTTCCGGCATCGGTCCTGGTAAGCGAAGAAATACGCCTTGAAGTGTTGTCGGACCAGCGAACGGAAAACCGCAACGAAGGACCTGATCCGGTTGCGGGATCAAGTTGGCCGAGTTGATCTGATAAACCTGAAGGTTCCTGTAAAGCTCGCTGACTTCTCCCTGCATCAGAGGAGAGCAGATGTACCGCGCTAACGTCCAGGCATCTTCATCTTCCAGCCAACGCCGGAGATGCACCCTCACCACACCTTCTGCAAAGACGCCGCTTCGGTCTGCGTTGAACGTGTTATGGTATTCGCCCCAAAAGAGCGCTTGAGCGAGTCGCGTGGATGGGCCGTAATAAAACCGGATGATCTCCGCCGTGGGAACCATTACTGCATACGGGTCTCCATTCTGTTCCACGGCGGCCAGGAGGGTCCGGCAAACGTGTGGCCAGGAGGCGCCGAAGAGGTAGCTGTTTCTGGGAATGGCATTGTCAAGACTGGTCGCCATGCCCAGAGCCACCATCCGAAACGACGTGGTATCAATGCTCACGCGGCTACGGTACGCCGCCAGGTTTGTCATCACTGGCCGACGCTTCTGCCAGACGGAACCGATCCAAATGTATGGCAGCAGGCCAACGCCGATCTTCACCGTTCTCTTCTCGACTTGAGAGGAGCGTGCTCGCACGCTGAGCGGGTTCCTCTCGCCCTTGGGGAGCTGCGCTAGGCTGACATCGATTTGGGGCTCGCTGGGAACGCTCGTATTGTAGCCAACGCCGCCGAGCCATTCGATCCGCCAGAGCAGATCGTCATCCGGGAATCCATCGATTGCGTAAACAGACTGGCCCACTGGCAGATCATAACCAAGTCCGAGGGCATCGAGGAGTCCCGAGGCAGGTCCCGCTCGCAAACCCCATTCGCAAATAGCATTGCCACGTTCGCATTTATTTCTGCACGATCAGCCCGTATTCGCAGATATCTCTGGAACTGACATTTCAGTTCAGTGGTCGGCTACCGGAATCGTTCAAGGCCGAACTCTTCGAATATCCCGATGGCCGGTTCGATTTCCGCGTCGTCTTGAAAAAATTTCGCGACGAAAGGAGGTGAGGCAAGATGATTGACTGGAAACAGAAGAACGGAGGTGCTTGGGATGATGGTTGCTGGTATGCGACGGGCAAACACGTTCGATGGAGTGTGTGGGATTGTCCTTTGCATCCTTGGAAGCGTATTGTGATAGGTATAAAAACACCTATCAATACGAATTTCGTAACACCCACAATCATCTTAATTCTGGCGCAAGCGATCACCGTAGCAGGAGCCACCCTGGAACCCATTGCGCCCCCGCATGATGCAACTCTGGCTTGGTGTCGGACGCTCACGCGCAGCATTTTGTATGGGGACAAGGCCGTAGCAGAGTGGTTGATGGCCTCGCAAATCAGTGTCTACGTAGCACCAGGCGCCAAGCCTCCCAGGTTAAATGCTAGTCGGTTTATAGACGCGCTCCATAAGGATTTCGATAGGCACAAGAGCGTTACTTTTGAGAGCGATGACAGTTCGTTTACACGCAGCGGTTCTCGGTCGAATCGACAGGACACTTTATTTGAGGTGAGGTGCCGCATTGAGGATGACGCAGTCGTTGACGGCGAGCATGCTACGCGACACGGAATCTCTTATGTGGCACTATGTGGCAAGAAACAAGATCCTCACGGTACCGTGATGTCTCTAACCCTAGAAGATCTTGGTCACGAGGATTCTCTCTAGGTGGGCTGTAACCCCAATTCACCCGAATATCTCATTCCAATTTTCATCGAAAATAGGATGCAACTGTTGCGCCAACTAGATACTGGCAGCAGGGCCAACGTGCGCTCGGCTAGCAAAACCGTG
>DASRRV010000209.1:0-16950 GCA_035695545.1 Candidatus Sulfotelmatobacter sp.
ATGTGGCGTACATAGACTCCTCCGGCAGCGCATCCCGAGGAACAACATCCAATTCTATATTCGCGCAGGATTCTGTCGCATGGTGTCGAAGATTCGTCGAGATTTATAAAGGTTGTACCAATCTGACCACCTAGCTGAAACAAAACAGGGCTTCCTTGTGAGAAGCCCTGTGGCACTCATATGAGCTTTGTATGAACTGGCACCGGTTTCAATAACCGTCTACCCGCGCGCGGCGTGCTCTTTCGCCTTGGCAATGTACTGCTCAACCTGCTGGCGTTGCGGATAATCCGGATTCGCCTTAAGCAACTGCTGCCACGCCTCAACTGCGCCCTTTGGATCGGTCTTTCCCTGCCAGCGCACCCATCCCAGGTTGAACAACGTTTGCGGATGTCCAGGACGATACTTCAAAGACGTCTGCAGTTCGGCAACGGCCTTGTCGGCATCCCCGCTGTACCAGTACGCCGTCCCCATGTCGGTCCGTACGTCGGGATTTTCGGGATGAATCGCAAGCGCTTTCTGGTAGTACTGGATCGCGCTGGAGAACTGCTGTCCGTCATAAAACAGATCGCCTAGCTTCACCAGCGAGTCGTAATCGTTGGGATCTTTGTTCACAGCGTCGAGCAGAGGCGCTGCAGCCTGGACCAGGGCAGCTTGCGCGTTGGCATCGGGTTGCTGTTGATGGAATCCGGTTCCTTGCTGGGCGGCCGTGGTCGTCGCTGATGTCTGTGTGGCAACGGGCGACGCCGATCCGCGAAACAGATAGCCCAGCGCAACGCCCAGGAGCAAGCAGAATGCCGCCAGAACGTAGGCCTGCGTTCCCGTCCACGTAGTGTTAGTAGTTGATTGCGACTGCGTGCTGTTTTCGTTGCTCATTTGCTGTCTCCGATCTGGTGCCGGCAAGAGCCTGCTGTGGCGAATCCGCCTTTAGCGAATCAAGGTGGAACAGGCGCGTTACCACTGCTGTCATCTGCTCCTGTTCTCCCTTCTCTGGAAGTTCCTTGAGTTCACGAGCCAGGGAGCTGGCAATCTTCTGTATGACCTGCCCTGTAATTGCGTGAAGCGACTGAACCTGCTCCCGGGTATACGGCCCGTGCTCTTCGATGAAGGACTCCAATTCTTGCCGGCAAATCTCGTCGAGGCGGCGGCGCAGCGCGACGATCGTCGGCACCGCTACTTCCGCCTGAAGGGTGCCGCGGAAGGACTGCGCCTCCGCAGCGACAATTCTCTCCGCGCCCGCGACTGCGGCGGTCCTGTCCGCGGTGTTGCTCTTCACAACGCGCTCCAGACCATCCATGTCACAGAGCACAATTCCGTCGACTCTGCGGACCTCCGGGTCAACGTCGCGCGGCATCCCAATGTCGATGATGACCAGCGCCACGCGATTGCGTTCATTCGCGATTCTCTCCGCTTCCTCGCGGGTCAGAATCACATGTGGGCACCCGGAGGCGCTGATGACGATGTCTGCACGCAACATGCATTTCCAGCGATCCGCCAGCGTAGCTGCCGTGCCTCCCAGCGTCTGGGCAATTTCCTGGGCTCGCGCCGCGGATTGATCAATCACAACCACCGAGCTCGCTCCGCTGTCGACCATCTGGCGCGCAGACAGTGCGCTCATCTTCCCAGTGCCTAGCAGCAATACCTTCCGGCCCTCTAGTGATCCGAAGATCTGCTGGGCCAGTTCGAGCGCTGCTGTGGGGATGGTGACCGCCAATTTGCCAACCTCGGTCTCACTGCGCACTCGGGTGGAAACGTTGAGCGCTTTTTCCAGAACGGCATTCAGGAAGCGTCCGGCGGCGCCTACGGTCCGAGCCGGCTCCCACGCGGCCTTCACCTGGGAGACGATCTGCGGCTCGCCCAGCACTAGCGAATCGAGGCCCGACGTGACTCGGAAGACCTGGGTAAGAGCGCATTCATCCAGCAGACGATAGAAGTGTTCCCACTCGCTAAGTTTCAATCCGTGCTGGGTACCGAGGAATTGCAACAGGGAGTTTGCGGCCAGGGTTGGCTCGCTGGCCCAGAGCAGAAACTCTGTCCGACAACAGGTCGAAAGAACAACGACCTCTTCAATACCTTCGGCACTCTTCAGTTGCTGTAGAACTTCGTAGCGCCGGTTCTTGCCGATCCAGAAACGCTCCCTCATGGCCAAAGGCGCGGTGCGATGGTTCAATCCGATCACCATGAGTGTGGGTTCCAAGACGAATACCTCGAGGCGCAACGCGCAACCAGGTAAGCGCAAGACCTTTGCCAAATAGGCCGGAAGGCCAAAAGATGTCGAGCTTTTGTTTTCATTGACTTGCAAGCCGGGAAGGCCGCCAACTGCTGTTTAAGATTTCACCTGTGCGGCATATCACGCGGATCGCGAGTCTTTTGACGCGATGTGCCTGCGCTGCATCCACTTAGAAGCGGACCACGATCACGACCCGTAGTGATCGGAATCACTGACCAACGGCAAGCACTCCATGGAAACTGCTAGACGATTAGTTCGTTCTTATCCAGTTCCGGGATTTCGTGTGCGAGATTCCCCAGGTCAGCGCGCACGAAGTGGCGGTACACCAAAAGCGGTGAAAGGAAAAGCAATCATGAAGATGACGAAGCTCGTAATCCTGATCGTGATGATCGCCCTGGCCCTATTCCTTGTCCTGCCCAATCTGTCTTGGGCCGCCGATGACGGCGCAACCCTTTACAAAACAAAATGCGCGATGTGCCACGGCGCAGACCTCGCGGGGAAACCGGCTGCCAAGATTCCCAGCCTGATTTCCGACGACGCCAAGAAATCCTCCGACGCCGACATGACCGACATGATCGCCAATGGCGGCAAGGACAAGAAAGCATCGCACGCATTTTCGACCAAGGGGCTGACCGCCGACCAAGTCAAGATGGTCATCGCCTACGTGCGCGACGCACAAAAGAAGTAATTGCCATAACGAAGCCGTTCGAACTGTGAAGATCGCTGTTCCTTAATAGGCGAACCCCGTGCTGCCGTGGTTAACATCAAGCAGCGCGATGCATGCGAGGGTGAGTGATCCGCTCGCCGGCACACTCTGGCCTCCAGCCGGACAGCCGGATAGCCCCTCTCCAGTTCGCCAACACACGGAACAGCCAGCCCGGGTCTAGGTGCTCACCCCCAGACCCGGGCATTTGTTTGTGCGCTCACTTGCAGCCGGTTTCAGGACCAGGTGGTGTTAGCCCCCTGCCACACATAACTCAGCAATATGACCACAGAGGACAAGCGCCGCCCCGACTAGCAGTCACTTCCACACAGCAGTCCGCAGACTCGCTGGACTCTTTTCCCTGAAAATCGCCACGACGAGGGGGCATGTTACGTTCGCTATGCAGCCTTGAAACTCCAAAAGTGCGAAAACATGGGCTTTTTTGCGAAACGGGTCACGGGACGGTGTGATTGTAATCACAGTCTTTTCCCGTTTCCAAAAGTAACCTGAACTTGCTTGTGGGAGTTCTTTCATAGCTAGACGCCGAAGGGGGAACATCATGGTAGTCGCCGGCACTACTCCAAATATGGGCCGAATGGCCCACGATCTTCCAAAACACGACTTTTCTAGAAATCCAATGTTGGTCTACTGGGAGATGACCCAGGCCTGCGGCCTTGCCTGCAAACACTGCCGCGCTGAGGCCATGCCCAACGCGAATCCGCTCGAACTTAGTACAGGACAGAGCAAGAAATTCCTGAATCAACTGGTCGAGTTCGGCGATCCTCTGCCGCATGTAATTTTGACCGGCGGCGATCCCCTCAACCGCAAAGACATCTACGAACTGATCGACTACGCTAGCGGAATCGGCCTGGGGGTTTCGATTACGCCCGCAGCCACCGCGCAACTGACCAACGACGCCATTACGAAGCTGAAGACCCACGGCATTCAAACCATGGGCCTAAGCCTCGACGGATCATCGGCCGCACGTCACGACAACATCCGCAATGTCCCCGGGACTTTCGAGCGCACCATGGAAGCGGCCCGCCAATGCGGACGCATCGGACTGCCCATCCAGGTCAACACGCTGGTCGCCGAGGAGACGGCCGACGATCTGCCTGCCATCTACGAACTGCTGCGAACGAGTTTCCCGGTCATGCGCTGGAGCCTGTTCATGCTGATTTCAGTCGGCCGCGGCAAGCAGCTCAACGAGGTGTCGCCGCAAGAAGGCGAGTCGATCATGAAGTGGGTATTCGATTTATCGCCGCACTCCCCGTTTCAAATCAAGACCACCGAAGCACCGTCCTATCGCCGTATCGCGGTCGAGCAGATGCGCAAGTCGCACATGGCTACGACCGAAATGAAGACCACCTCGGTATACCGGGGATTCCAGATTCGTGACGGCCACGGCATCGTCTTCGTCTCGAACCTCGGCGAAGTGTATCCTTCCGGATTCCTGCCGCTGCATTGCGGCAACGTCCGCACCGGATCGCTGGTGGATATCTACCGCAACTCCGATATCTTCCGCTCGCTACACTCCCCTGAAACGTTCCACGGCAAGTGTGGCGCCTGCGAGTACAGCCACATCTGCGGAGGTTCGCGCGCCCGGGCCTATGCCTACACGGGCGATCCTCTCGGCACCGATCCGTTCTGTCCGTATGAACCGGGTGCGTCGGTAACGGCATAACGGTCGACGAGCAGAGATGGCATTACAAACCAAAGTCAGTGAGTCGTGCACCAACGTCCTCCCGGACTTGGTTGCGCCGATCACAGCCAGCGATTCCGGGATTCGGCTCGCCGCACTGCGGAAGAAGTTGGTGCGTCGTGCATCGCCCGACCACTCCCAATCGCTGCGCCGGAGTTTTCAGTTCGCCTTCCTCTTGCTGAACCTCTGGCTCGGAGGAGCCTTCTACTTTTGGGTGCGCCGCTTCGAGACTGGGGCCCATGACCGGGCCATCGGAAGGCCCACTGGAGTCGAGGGCTGGCTTCCCATCGCTGGGCTGATGAATCTGAAGTACTGGCTGACGACCGGCCGCGTCCCGGCAAGCCATCCCGCAGCCATGTTCCTGCTGATCAGCTTCCTGGCAATCGCATTCTTGTTTCGCAAGGCGTTCTGCAGCTGGCTCTGTCCGGTGGGGACACTTTCGGAATACTTATGGCGCGCGGGAAAGCAGATCTTCCGCCGCAATTTTCAACTCCCACGCTGGCTCGATCTGCCTCTCCGCGGTTTGAAGTACCTGCTCCTGGGATTTTTTGTTTGGGCTGTCGCTAACATGCCGGCGGATGCGATCGAGCAGTTCATGCACAGCCCGTACGGCGCGATCGCCGACGTGCGCATGTTCAACTTCTTCCGCTATCTCGGAGAAACGGCGGCCGCTGTTCTCGGCATCCTGGTAGTGGGTTCGGTTTTCGTGCAGAACTTCTGGTGCCGCTACCTGTGTCCCTACGGCGCTTTGCTTGGTATCACTTCTCTTCTGAGCCCGTTGCGTATCCATCGGTCAGAAGCCGCATGCATTGACTGCGCGAAGTGCGCCAAGGTCTGCCCGTCTGCGCTGCCCGTCGACAAACTGATCACCATCAAATCCGCGGAATGCACTGGATGTCTAGAATGCGTTGCCGTGTGTCCCGCCGAGGGAGCGCTGCAGATGGCTCTGCCGCAGTGGACGCGAGCCCGTAACGACGGGCGCCTCCCGGCATGGGCGGTGGCAGCCGGAATCGCAGCCCTGTTCTTCGGAATTGTCGGATACGCCAAGACCGCCGGATATTGGAACGGCGACGTTCCGGACTACGTCTACCGACAACTCGTTCCTCAGGCGGACAACGTTAGTCATCCCGCCGAGTAAGCCGGAGACTCTCTAGGAATAAAGCTTGATGGGCGGAACCACCCGCGTGATCGTCCCGCCGGGGCTCGGTTGGTCAGGCTTCAGACCATGCCGCATCGAGCCAAACAGTCCGATCAGTTGTCCAACGATCACATCGAGGACGGGCCGGTAGTCATCCGGAAAATTCGCAACGCTATCGAGCGTTAGGCAATAATCCGCCAGTGCGGAAACATCGTTCGTCTCGCGCGCCGTGACCACGACCCTAACGCGCCCCAACCTCTTGCGATCGATCTCCCGCAACAAATCCAGTTCGTAACCCCGGCGCCGCTGCTCACTCGAAAGGTAGGCCACAAACAGAGTTTGCCCGTCGACGCTCGACATGGGGCCGTGGCGCAACCCCAGCGGCGTCTCCGCCAGCGTGGTCACTTTGCCCGCGCTGAGCTCGACGACCTTCAGCGAAGACTCGTCCGCCACGGCGCGCAACACTCCCGATCCGACAAAGCAGGCCCGCGTGCATCCGAGTGTTGTGACCGTAGCGGCGACGTCACCGGCCACGGAAAGAAACTTGTTGCCCGCCTCCGCCATGTGGCCGACAAGGTCACCAAACTGTGGCAGATCCTCAGCATTGGCCACACACTGTCCTGCGAGCACCATATTGCTGAAGGAGCTTGTCATGGCGAGACCCCGGTCGTTCACCGCATCGTCGAGAACCAGGGCGAGAGCTCGATCCGGATGGCACGAGCACAGTTGCGCCATCGGTCCCTGCTGGTTGCAGGTGATCACCAAGTGCCGTATGTCTCGATGCTGGTCGAGCGCCCGCTCCAACAGCGCCACGCCCTCGGGACTTTGCCCCGACCGTGAAAACGAAATCCAGAGATATTCTCGTCCCGGCCGGTGGAACTCCTCGAACTCAGTAAGCAGGGTGGTGCTGGGAATCGGCCACACATCGCAACCCCACCGCCGCCGAAGCAATGGAGCCAACGTCCGGCCGGTGTAATCCGATGTTCCCGCACCGACCAGGTACACCGTTGGCGAGGAAGTGCTCCCGCGTCCAATTCCAGCGCGCCGCAAAACATCATTTAACTCGCTCTGGCGTTCCCGACAGCGCTCGTAAGTTTCGGTCCAGGTGGCGGGTTGCTGCCAGATTTCCCGCGGCGTGTGTTCCAGTCCACGCTCGGCCTTCTCTGGCTCCGGCAGATCCAACAACTGGCGCAATGGGTTTCCCAACGTCAAATCTCCTCTGCTTAAAGACAATGTAGTCTACCCGAAAGTGACTTCGTTGAAAAGCAATCGAAAGAATACGAAATGGAGATCGCAAGGAACCGTCAGGCGGGATTTCCTCCAATTCCGCCGGCAACTAATCTCGCCTCGCAGCAACTAACCTTGCGGATTGGTGTTTTTCTTTCTGGAGGAGAAAAGCATGAGCCGTGGATCGCGTCCCCTGAGTTCGCTACTGCTGGCAGGGGCGTTAGTCTCATCCCTGGCGGGACTCGCCTGCGCCGAGCATCACGCTGTTCGCGTCTACGATCCCTACTACACGGATTATCACGAGTGGAATAACGACGAGATCGTTTACTACCATCGCTGGACCGATGAAACCCATCGGGACCGCGACCGCGACTTCCACAAACTTCGTCCGGAAGAACAGAAAGAATACTGGACCTGGCGCCACAACCACGGCGCCCATGATCACGATCATGACCATCACTAGAATTCCGGCTGGGCTCTCAGTGGTTGAGCGCGCTGAGAGCCTGGTCCGTCGTGGTAAGTCTCGCCCCCAGACTTGTTAACTCCGCCATCGTTTTTTCGCCGTCTTCCTCCTTGAGAGTTTCGATGGCATCCTGCACCACAGCCACGCGGCGTCCGCGTTCGAGCAGGCCTTTGACCGCAAAGCTCACACAGTACTCCGTCACGACTCCGAAGACAATAAACTCCGCCTGACCTCCCAGGCGCCGCACGAGTTCATCTGCGTGCCGGCTTTCGAAAATGTTCAGCGTCTGCTTCTCCAGCAGGATTTGCTGGTACAGAGACAGATCGTCTGGCAACTTGGCTTCCGCATCATTCGGCACTCGGACAACCGTCTCTGTCAGGGCCTGCGGGACCAACTCCGCCCCCGACGTTCCCTTCACGCAGTGCGGCGGGAAAATCTTGAACTCCGGATCGTCCAGCGTGTGAAAGCAACCATGCGACACCAGAAACGCCCGCCCCTGCCGCGCCACATCGGTGAGCCGCCGGATGTTGGGCAGCAACTTCTCCGCTCCCGGCACGTAGAGCTTTCCTCCCGGCAACATGAAATCGGCCTGTACATCCACTTCCCAAAGTATGAAGTCGCGCGAAACCATGATTCTCCTTCCCGTGAAGGCCGAGCGTAACACCATCTCTCCAGCGCTGACAAACTCGATCGCAAAATTGAATCTCTTGTGTCTTTCCTTCGTGTACCTTAGTGTCCTTGGTGGTTGATGCCTCTCGCAGTTAGTCACGGAGATCCAGAGATGAAGAAGCCGAAAATCACGTATGAGACCGTCCGTAGCCTGGGGCTTACCCTGCCCAACGTAGCAGAGGGGACCTCGTACGGAACGCCCGCGCTGAAAGTCAACGGAAAGCTCTTCGTCCGCCTGCATCAGGATCTCGACAAATTCGTGCTGGCCATGCCCCTCGAACGCCGCGAAGAACTCATGGCCGAAGATCCTGAAACATACTTCATTACCGACCACTATCGAGACTACCCGTGGATTCTAGTGAGCCTGGCGAAAGTGCATCCGGACGCTCTGCTCGATCTTCTGCGAATAGCGCATCGCACGGCTTCACCCGCGCAGAAGCGTCGCGTATGATTTGCGGGTTCGATAATTCCTAGCGCGAAATCAATCCATGAGCCAAGACGCCTCGGCAAAACCCACAAGCTCCAACAAACTGGTGATCCGTAACATCGGCCTGCTTCTCAGCGGAGACCTCGATCATCCCATTCTCGATGCCGACACGGTGGTCGCGATTGACGGCGTAATCCAAGCCGTGGGAAAGCACACTGAAGTCGACGCGACCGGCGCCACCACTACTGTCGATGCGAAAGGCACAACCCTCGCTCCTGGATTGATCGACAGCCACGTGCACCCCGTCTGCGGCGATTGGACTCCGCGCCAGAACCAACTCGGGTGGATCGACAGCTGCCTGCACGGCGGCGTCACCACCATGGTTTCTGCCGGAGAAGTCCACACTCCTGGCCGTCCCAAAGACATCGTTGGCCTGAAAGCCATGGCGATCTTCGCGCAACGTGCGTTCCACGCCTTTCGTCCCGGAGGCGTCAAGGTCTACGGAGGTGCTCCGGTCCTGGAGCAAGGAATGGTGGAAGACGACTTCAAAGAACTTGCCGCCGCCGGAGTAAAGTTCCTGGGCGAAGTCGGCCTGGGCAGCGTGAAAGACGGAACCACCGGACGCCGCATGGTCGCATGGGCCCGCAAATACGGCATCCAGAGCACGATTCACACCGGAGGCCCTTCGATCCCCGGCTCAAGTCTCATCGACAAAGACATGGTCCTGGAGACGGACGCTGATGTGATCGGCCACGTCAACGGAGGCCACACCGCGCTCCCGGACGATCAGATCATTGCGCTGTGCGAGCGCTCCGTGCGCGCCCTTGAGATTGTTCACAACGGAAATGAGCGATCGGGATTGCTCGCGCTGCGCACCGCGAAAGAGCTGAAGCAACTCCACCGCGTCATTCTCGGCACCGATTCGCCGGCAGGCTCCGGCGTTCAACCGCTGGGCATTCTACGGATGATTTCGATGCTGTCGTCACTCGGCGACATTCCGGCGGAGGTCGCAATCTGCCTCGCAACGGGCAACACGGCTAAGATGCGCAGCCTAAACTGCGGCCTGATCGCATCGGGGCGCGAAGCCAGCTTCGTCTTCCTCGACACGGCGCAGCAGTCCGCCGGCAAGAACCTGCTCGACAGCATTCAGAAAGGAGACCTGCCCGGTGTCGGCATGGTCATTACGGATGGAGCGGTGAACACTCAGCGCAGCCGAAATACGCCGCCAGCGACGCGAGTCCCGGAGGTCGTCCATGCGTAAAACCTCCGTGCTTCTCGCGTTGTGCCTCGCCGGACTGTTGCCATCGATGTTTGCTCAGGCCGCGATCCCCGACTGGTGCCGCGCCCTCCCGCGCCCAGAATACAAAACGCTGGAGCGCGTTCGCGTCAGCGATCCCTGGTTCGAAGTCTACAAAACCGCTCCGAATGTCTTCGCCATCTACGAACCGCATCAGGCCGAAGAAACAATCGGCTACCTGATCGTCGGCGAGAAGCGCGCCTTGCTTTTCGACACCGGCATGGGAATCAGCGACCTGAAGAAGCTCATTGAGGAACTCACGAAACTGCCCGTTATCGTCCTGAACTCGCACACGCACGACGATCACGTCGGCGATAACTGGCAGTTCTCTACGGTCTATGGCATGGATACGGACTTCACGCGCAAGAACGCTCTAGGCTCGCGCGAGGACGCGCAGGCAGAAATCACTCCCGACCAAATTTGCGGCGCACTGCCGAAGGGATTTGATGCGCAAGCCTACGCAACGCGCCCGTGGAAAATCTCGGCATACACGCATAACGGCGACCGCTTCGATCTCGGCGGCCGTACTCTCGAAGTGATCGCGACCCCGGGCCACACGCCCGATGCGATCACGCTGATCGACCGGGCCAACGGCCTCCTGTTCACGGGAGACACCTACTATCCCGCGCCGATCTGGCTCTTCCGGCCCGAGACCGACCTCGATGCCTACGCGGCGTCCATCCGGGGCCTGGCCGCACTCGCCCCGCAGATCAAGGTTGTGCTGGGCGCGCACAATATTCCTGTCGCCCCGCCGACGGTGCTCCAAAGATTAGTCGTGGCGTTCGACCAAGTGAGGGCGGGAAAAATAAAGCCGACGCCGGCTGACCCCGGGAAGGTCCTCTACAAGGTGGATGATATTTCTTTCCTGATGCGGGCCCCGGCCGCGCACTAGCTATAGCGCCGGCATCCTGCCGGCTGTCGCGGCGGGTATCCTCGCCCGCCGCTTTCTGCCAGAAAACCTGCATCGCAAGCCTCAGCGCAATCCGTCTTCGCCCTTGATCTGACCCTTCGTCAGTCCGCCCACCCGCGCCAGAGGACGCCCGCTATCCGTCACCGCAATCGCCACTATGATTTCATTTGCCCGTGGCGCGTCGTTCAATCGAATTTCCATGCCATCGAAGTGACTGCGCACGAATGCCGCATCCTTGTGCCCGAGAGGAATGTCGAGCACCACGCCCATCCCGCCCCGCTTCTTCGATGACGGAATCAACGCTGCTCCCTTACCCAGTACGCGCCGCACGCGAGTTCCCAGCTTCGGATGCAGAATGGCAGCCGCATGTTCCAGTTCCCCGTTCTCGCCGACGGCTGCGGCCTTGCCGTAACTCTCGGCCGACGGCCCGGAAATTCCCAGCGCCGCAACCGCACGCGCCGTCAGCAATTCGCCCAGCTCCTCGCCAATCTCCATCAACTCCGAAAGATCCTCGACATACTTCCCGGCACACGGATTCTCGATCACCGCCACTGCGGCCGCTCGCCGTGTGGGCGGAGAGATGGCTCGATCCATCTCACGCACGGTCTCTTCCACAAACGTTGCGATCTTGCGGATTTTCACCTTCATCTCTTCCCTTTCACCTCAGTCCATCTTCTCCTTTGACCTCGGATGCCTTCAGGCCACCGACTCGCGCATGAATTCGAGCGCCGGTCGTCATCACCAGCGCCAGCAGAAGCTCATCCGCCCGCGGAGCATCATTCAATCCTACTTCCATCGCATCGAAGTGACTGCGCACGTAGGAAGCATTGATGTGCGTGATGGGGATATCCAGCCGCGTTCCCGGCCCGCCAACCTTCTTCGTCGAGGCCACAATCGCCTTCGCTCCGCCCAGCACTTCGCGCATCGCGTATCCACCGGGAACGTGCCACAACGCACCGTGCTCAATTTCGCCAGCCGATCCCACAATCGCGCCCTTGCCGTAACCTTCGACGACTTTGGCATCGCCACCCAGCGCCGCTACCAGAGTGCGCGCCATCTCCAGACCCAGAGGCTTCAGATCATCCATGAAGCCTTCGATGTTCTCAACATAAGACCCGGCAAACGGATTTCGAATCACCGCAGTCGCTGCCGCACGGCGCAGTGGCTTTTGTGCAACCGGCCCTCCTTCGTGAAAGATGTCTTCGACGCAGGTGAGTTTCTTTCTGATCATCACGTCATGCATGCACCAGACCCCTTTCGTGAACGTGAGTGGCAATTGCCCTCGACTCGCCCACGCCTCCAACGATTCGTGTCTTTCCTTGCAGGCAGAGCGCTGCAGAACGGATCAGGCCGAGCCTCAGCAACAAATCCGCAGTCCGTGCTCCGGCGGCAACAGCCCGATCTACTTCCGACGTCGTCAACTTGCCAACCGCTTGCGTCACCAACCGATCTCCAAGATCGCTGTCGGGTGCAAGTTCGCAGGCCGGAATCCGCACTATCGCCCGATGTCCCGGCAAGTCAACCGCGTTGGCGATGATGGTCGCGGCTGCATCGGCGGCCGCTGCACGATCGGCGAGGACTGTGACCGCGTCCGCGATCCCAAGCGAAAAACTCCGGCCGCGCCACCCGCTCGTCGCAATCCCCCGCACCGGATCATCCGCGTGCAGCAAGGTGGTACCGAAGATCGAAGGACGATCAGGCCGTTCCACCATCCCCACCAGAAACTTCTCACCCGCACTCAGGTAAAGCGCGATGTCTCCTCCGTCGTTCACGTAGGCGCGTGAAAGTTCCGCTGCGGAAACCATCGCAACAAGAATCTCCTCCGCGACCGCGCCTGCGACGGCCGCCATCGGAGTAATAAAGTATTGCGCGGCGTAAGGCATCACCGCCGCGACCATTCTCCGCGCGACCGCCCCCTGCGGCCAGCGAGCATCTGACGAACCAGCCTGCCGCAGGAACGAAAGCTCGCCGCACAGTTCGTCGAGAACCGAGACGAACCTCGCACTCGCAGCTCGATATGCCGCTTCAACTTCGGGCGCAGCACCAAACGCTTCCACGATCAGATCAATTGGCCCGTCGTGAAGATGCAATCGCCTCCCGTCGGGAAGCAACCGAATTTGCGCACGGCTGTTCATCGCTTCTTAGTCTTTGCACCTGAATCCAGCGGCCACGGATTATCCGCCCGGGCCGTCAGTCGCTTCCGCCCATCCTTCTCGGCAATCGAACTCAGCGGACGCACACTCTCCACATACCCGCCCAAGGCGGCATAATCCGCAAGTCGCAAAGTGAATTCGATCGGAGCGACCAGCGCCGGAGTCGGCACGTATCCAAACGCATTTTGCGGCATGCGCGTCACGTCGGCCATGAACGTAATGCCGCCCCCCGGCCACACGTACACCGGCGCTCCTCCGCAAGTCACTCGCGTGAGCGCATCGCGCACTGAATGCGTAAGCTTCACGGGATTCTCGGTTACGCCAGCCCGCAACGATCCTCCCGCACCGCCCATGAACAGAACCGTGCATAGAGCCGGCTCACAATTCTCTTTGATGCGCGCGACCGATGCGCTCAGGCTTGCGGGCAATTGTTTTTCTACCGGCTTGAGATCTTCTCCCAGTTCGAAGTAAGCCGAGTGCTCGCCAGTCGTGCTCACCATTAGCAAGCGCAATCCGAGCCACGCCTTCTTAGCGTTGAACTTCCCCAAAATCGTCAGCGGATCCTCAATGTCCGTCCCGCCCCACGACGTCCCCGGCTCTGCCACCTGAAAATATCGTCCCGGCGTGGACCGTCTTCCCTTAAGCTTGATGCCCGTCTCCGGAACGTCCAGCAACTTCCCAGCCTGATGCTCCGACAGAACACCGGTGATGTGATCATCCACCACCACGACCTCATCCACCTTGCCAAACCACTGCTTGGCAAACATTCCAATCGTGGCCGAGCCGCAGCCCACGCGCATGCGCTCTTCCTGCACTCCTTCTACAACGGGCGCCTTGCCCGCCTGCACCACAACTTTGGCGCCATCATCAATTTTCAGTTCGACCGCTTTGCCGTTGCACAGGTTCAGCAACGCGTCGCAAGTAGCCGTGCCCTCGTGCCGGCTCCCACCGGTCAAATGCCGCACGCCACCAAGCGACAACATTTGCGATCCATACTCGCTCGTGGTGACGTGGCCAACGGCTTCTCCCTGCGCGCGCACAGTGCTGCACTCAGCGCCCAGATGCCGGTCCGTGTCGATCTTCACCTTAACGCCGCAATAGCTGAAAATTCCTTCAGTCACTACCGTGACCATGTCCACGCCTTCGACCTGCGACGAAATGATGAACGGCGCCGGCTTGTAATCCGGATACGTCGTGCCCGCGCCAATCGCGGTAACAAAGGTCTCACCGTGGCCGGACTCGTGGTGGCTAATCAACGTGCCGTCCCAGTCGCGGCTGCGCTCTAGAAACGGAACCACCGACTCCCCTCGCTCCAGCGCACGATCCAGCACCACATGCGGATCCAATCGCACCAGTTTGCCCTCGTGATTCCCGTAGCGGTCGCACGATCCTGTCCGTCCCGGCTTGATGTAGCAGAGAACGGGACACGCGTCGCAACGGATCGCGTCGTCAGCCACGCGAGCCTCCGTTGTCTTTCGCTGAAAATTCCTTCGCCAGAATCGCTGCGCGGACGCGGTCGGGCGTCGCTGGAATTTTGTGGATGCGCACTCCGACCGCGTCATGAATCGCGTTCAGAATCGCCGGCGCGGTTGGAATCACCGCCTGTTCGCCGATCCCCTTCGCCCCGAATGGTCCAATGGAAGACGCGTCCTCGATCAAAATCGACTCCACCGGAGGAATATCTCCCGCCGAAGGAATTAAATAGTCGTGCAGATTCTCTCCCTTCCCGGGAAAGAATTCCTCCATCAACGCCATCCCCAAACCTTGCGCGACGCCCCCCTCAATCTGCCCCTCAATCAACGTGGGATTGATCGCGCGTCCCACGTCGTGCGCCGCGGTCACCTTCCGCACCCGCACCGTGCCGAGTTCGACGTCGACTTCAACCTCCGCCATATGTGCGCCGAACCCATACACCGCATACGGAGTTCCCTGCCCATTCTCATCCAGTGGACTCGTCGGAGGATCGAACGTAGCTTCGCAGGTAATCACGTACCCGTGAGCATCGAGTGGGAGGTCGCGCAGACCGAGTTTCTTGCGGCCCGCATTCTCAGCAACCCACACGCCACCGTCGCCGAACTCAATCGCCGCACCACTTCCCGCACCAGCCAGTTTCCATATCTCGCCCCGCAACCTGCTCCCCGCCATGTACGCCGCTTTGCCCGTCACCAGCGTTTGCCGCGACGCCGAAGTCTTTCCGCAGTCGGGGGTAATCGCCGTATCTCCCGACACGAGATCAAAATGTGAAACCGGAGCCCCCAGAGCATCCGCGCAAATCTGCGTCACGATCGTATTCGATCCCTGACCGATATCGACTGCTCCTTGATGGAGCGCGATGCGTCCATTGCGCTGCAGTCCGATGCGCACTGTGGACGGATTCGGCAGCGAAGTATTTCCGCACCCATACCACATGCCGGCGACGCCAACCCCAGGCCGCAAGGGACCCGTCACAGCCGCATTAAATTCCGTCACTCGGGCCCGTGCCGCCCTCCACCCCGGCCGCAACGCTTCGAAGCAGGCGCGGATGCCCACACCCTCGCCAAGCACCTGCCCGGTGACAGTCGGCGTTTGTTCGTCCAGCGAATTCAGGATGCGAAACTCCAGCCGATCCATCGCGACCCGATCCGCAAGGTCGTCATAAAGCTGTTCCTGAGCAATCGCCGCCTGCGGCACACCGAACCCTCGAAATGCACCGGCCGGGACGATGTTCGTGTGCACTGCGCGAGTCAGCGCCCGATAGTTCGGCACGTGATACGGTCCCGAAGCATGCACGGGAACGCGAAACGCCACCGTCGGCCCCCACGATGAATACGCGCCCGTGTTGAAGTCCGCCGCAAAGTCGAGCGCGGTTAACTTCCCTTCCCGTGTGGCCCCCGCGCGCAGCCGCATTCGCGCCGGATGCCGCTTCGTCGTCGAGACAATCGACTCCGTCCGCGAATAAACCATCCGCACGGGCCGTCTCGTTTTCCACGCTGCCAAAGCCACAAATGGCTGCACCGAAAGATCGAGCTTCGAACCGAATCCCCCGCCAACCGCGGTTGGAATAATCCGGACCCTCTCGGGTGCAATCCCCAGAATCTTCGCGATATCGTCGCGATCCATATAAGGAGACTGCGTGCACGCCTGAATCTCGATCTGATCGCCAACTCTCCGCGCGAAGCCGGCCTCCGGCTCGATGTAAGCATGCTCTACGAATCCCGTCTCGTACTCGCCCTCAGCCACCATCTCGGACTGAGCCAGCGCCGCGTCGACATCCCCACAAACCACCCTTCCGCGCACCAACACATTGCCTTCCCGATGTCCGTGAATGCGCTCCGAATCCGCAGCCAGCCCCTCATCGATCGTTTTGAGAGCAGACAACTCTTCCCAACGCACAGGGAACTCTCCCAAGTCGAGCGCTTCCAGCGGTTCCGACTCGCCAACCACCGCGGCAATCCCCTCTCCGCGGTAACGCGCCTCTCTGTGCGCGAACACGCGTTGATCCGCAAACCGGGGAATCACCCCATAACAATCCACGCCGGGGATATCCTTCGCCGTCAGAACCAGCACCGCGCCGGGATGCGATGCCACATACTGATCGATATCCCCGAGTTCAAACCGCGCCCGGTGATACGGACACCGGATCACCCGAACTCCCAACGCTCCCGCAGGAGTTTCATCCGCTCCGAAAATTTCCGTGCCGTCTACTTTTCTCGCACCGTCGAGCCGCACCAACCGCGCACCTACAGCATGGCCTGCCGCGGGCGAAATCTCCGCCACCGCTTGCTGCCCCACCTCGACAATCGCCTGAATGATTTTTCGGTATCCAGTGCAGCGGCACAGCACGCCGCCAATGGCGTCCATCACTTCGCTCTCACATGGAGATGAATTCTTCTCGAGCAGCGCCGTAGCTGCCGCCAGCATCCCGGGAGTACAAGCGCCACATTGCGCGGCACCACGAGAAAGGAAAGACTGTTGCAACCGCCCCAGCAGCGGAGATCGCCGCGCCAACCCTTCTACGGTAGTAACTTCACATCCGCCAACCTGCCCCGCCGCCA
>DASRRV010000210.1:0-18379 GCA_035695545.1 Candidatus Sulfotelmatobacter sp.
ATGGAGCGGCAGATTGCGGAGACTCTGGCGGTGTGCGATCTGGTCCGTGGACATAAGCGATCGCCGAAAAAATTGTGGCTATCCTTTGATGAATGGAACGTTTGGTACCGAACTACCTCCGGCGATGCCGTCGACGGTCATAAGACCGAAGCCCCGCACCTGCTCGAAGAGGTCTACAACCTGGAGGATGCGCTGCTGGTTGGCGGGCTCGTGAACTCGCTGTTGCGAAACGCCGACCGGTCAAGGTTGCCTGTCTGGCACAGCTGGTGAACGTCATCGCTCCGATTACGACACACTCCAGACGGATTGTTCCGGCACACGATCTACTATCCGTACATCTGGGCCCTCCAGTTCGCACGCGGCTCCCTGCTGAATCTTCTGGTGGAGTCTCCCACATACGATGTGCGCGGGATGAACCCGGTCCCGTACGTGGACGTCGCGGGTTCTTTTGACGTTGGAGAAGGGAAGGCCGCCGTTTTCTTTCTAAACCGCGATCTCTCCAAGGCTCGCGAAGTCGAACTGGTATGGGAAGACAAGTCCCCAACGTCGGTCGCTTCGTCTTTGCTGCTCAGCGGCGATGATCTGAAAGCATCGAACATCTTCTCTGCTCCTCAGCGCGTGGCCCCACAGCCGTTCGTCAAGCCCGCTTCAAGCGGGTCGCGCACGAGATTTGAAGTCCCGGCGCGTTCGTACTCGGTGATTCAATGGGCACTCTGACGATCGCTGGAAGCTTGCACAGGTCTTTAAGAACAGCTCGGGAACATTACCGCGTCTTTGGAGGTTTGGTGCGTTCGGCGGAAGGAGGTGCGAGAGCGGTGGAACGCCTCAATATCAAGTTGGTGACGAGACGATACTCGTTCATCGGAGGGTTCTGAGCCGGTTCGGCGACTGCGTTCATCAGCGCCTGGAATGCGAGCTTGGCCAGCTCCGTTTGCGACATTTGTACGGTCGTCAGGGGCGGAGTCGTAAATTGCGCGAGGCGTATGTCGTCGAAGCCTATAACGGACAGATCCGCGGGTATTTTGATGTTGAGATCGTAGGCTTCACGGATCACTCCGATGGCGGTCATATCATTGGAGCACAGAACCGCGGTCGGCGATTGCCGCGAGCTAAGCAGTTTGGTCAGCGCATGCATGCCGCCTTCGAGCGTGTGGTCTCCCTCGACAATCAAGCTGGCAGGCAGGCCGATTTCAGCCATGGACTGCTCGAATGCGCGTTTCCTGGCTAAAGCGGATTTGAGATGAAGCGGCCCGGCCACGAAGGCAATGCGGGTATGGCGCATCGCGGCTAAATGCTGTACTGCCTGCCGGATCCCGCTCTGGTAGTCGATTCGGATATTGGCGATGCGCGGGCTGTCGGGGCCTACATCGACAAAAACCAATGGCACCTTGCGAAAACGAAGATGCTCGAGCAACGAATCTTCCATGCCGAAGGTAAGGATTGCGACGCCGTCGACCCTGCGCTCTATCATGCGCCGCACCGACAACTCCATTCTCTTCTGATCGTGCACCGTCGAGGTCAGCAGGAGTTCGTAGTTGTTCTCGACGGCAAGATTCTCAAACGTCTGGACAATTTCCGGGAAAAACGGATTTGTTATCTCGGAGACAATCAAGCCAAAGATGCGGCTCCTGCCCGAAACCAAAGCTCGGGCCTGGGTGTTGGGGTAATAGCCGAGTTCTTCGACTACCTTCCAGACTCGTTTCGAAAGCAGTGGATCTACCGTGGGAACTCGATTAATCGCGCGCGACACCGTAGCAGTTGAAACTCTTGCTCTTCGAGCAATCTCACGGATATCCATATGGACGGAAAGAAAAGAATGATACGAACGGGGAATTCTACCAGACAGGGGAGATTTGCACAGAGAACGGCACACGTTTACCCATAGCCGCACTGCACTGCAGTGGCAACCGGTGATTCGCCGGGACCTTGGCGCGTGCCAGCCGAAGATGGTTCATCGGTTCGCCCAGAAGGCGCCGGCGTCTCCCGACACTGCCGCTGCAATTCTTCTGCGTTTCTAGTGCACACGGCTCGCTTGTAAGGATACAATCTAGCAAACGTTTACTCATTTCTCCCAGGAAGAGGCACTGGCAGGCTGAGTCTTAAGGAAGCAAATGTCGCGCACGGGGGGGCAGAATGATTCATCTCGGTGATTTGGAAGTGTGGTTCGTCGCTGGAAGTCAGCATCTTTACGGGCCGGAAACGCTCAAAAAAGTGCAGGAGCATGCCACTACCATCGCCCGGGCGCTGGCGGAAGCTCCAGAGATCCCCGTGAAGATTGTGCCAAAACCGGTGATGACCGGCAGCGACGCCATCCAGCAATTGTGCCTTGAGGCCAACAGTTCAAAGCATTGCGTCGGTCTAGTCACTTGGATGCACACTTTCTCGCCGGCTCGCATGTGGATTGCTGGCCTTCGATCGCTGACTAAACCCATTCTGCACCTCCATACACAATTCAATGAGGAGCTGCCCTGGTCCACGATCGATATGGATTTCATGAATCTGAACCAGTCAGCGCACGGCGACCGCGAATTCGGATTTATCGGAGCCCGGATGCGGCTAAGGCGCAAGATTGTCGTAGGGTTCTGGCAGGACAAGAATGTTCACGCGGAGATGGGCGCGTGGATAAGGGCTGCGTGTGCGTGGCATGATGCCCAACAACTGAAAGTCTCACGGTTCGGCGATAACATGCGGAACGTGGCGGTAACGGAAGGGAACAAGGTCAACGCGCAGATCCAGCTGTGCTATGCCGTGAATGGGTACGGCGTAGGCGATTTGGTAAAGCGCGTTCAGCAAGTAACCGACGCGGAAACGGATAAGCTTTCGGTTCACTATGATGAGGCCTACTCGGTTGCGGAGTCGCTGCGGAAGAACGGAGCCCGGCGCCAGTCATTGCGCGATGCGGCCAGAATTGAAATCGGTCTACGTGCTTTCCTGGAGGAGAGCGGGTCCCATGCTTTCACGGATACATTCGAGGATCTCCACGGGCTCGAACAACTCCCAGGGATCGCGGTGCAACGGCTCATGGCTGACGGATACGGTTTTGGAGCGGAGGGTGATTGGAAGACAGCCGCTCTAGTGCGCGCCGTAAAGGTCATGAGCGCAGGGCTAAAAGGCGGAGCCTCGTTCATGGAGGATTACACCTATCATCTGAAAGGTGGCGCGCAGGTTTTGGGCGCTCACATGTTGGAGGTGTGTCCGTCGATAACCGACGAAGAGGCATCGGCGGAAATTCATCCGCTTTCTATCGGGGGCAAGGCCGATCCGGTCCGCTTGGTATTCACGGCCGCGAGTGGCAGGGCTGTGAACGCTTCCGTCGTCGACATGGGGAACCGCTTCCGCCTGATCGTCAATGAAGTAAACCTGATAAGGCCCGAGCATTTACTACCCAAGCTGCCTGTGGCGAGAGGAGTCTGGATACCCGAGCCGAACCTCAAAATTGCTGCGACTGCCTGGATTTCCGCTGGTGGCGCGCATCACACGGCTTTGAGTCGCGCCTTGACGTCGGAGCATCTGCAGAATTTTGCCGACATGGCAGGCATGGAATGTCTAGTGATCGACGGCAAGACCGGAGTTTCAGACTTCACTAAAGAGCTAAGGTGGAACGACATGTATTATCACCTGGCGAATGGATTGTGAGGGTCGTCCAACAAACTGAATGAACAAGATTGAAGAAATTCAGGTCGAACTGCGCGATCGTGAGATCCCAGCGTGGCTGTTCTACGACCACCATCATCGAGACGCAATCTCATATCGGATCCTCGGCCTACCGGAGTCGCTGATGGTGTCCCGTCGCTGGTTTTATCTGATTCCAGCTCAGGGCGAACCGGTGAAGTTGGTCCACAGAATCGAGCCCTACCACCTCGATGCACTACCCGGGAAGAAACACGTTTACGCTCCTTGGGACGAGCTTGTGGATCAGTTGCGCCGCATGCTCTCCGGATTTCCCGCGGTTGCGATGCAATACTCTCCGAACAACATGATCTTCACGGTGTCGACGGCAGATGCAGGTACAGTCGATCTGATCCGAAGCTTTGGAGTGAACGTGATCAGCTCCGCGAACCTGGTGGCCCGATTCGAAGCCACTTGGACCGAGGAGCAGATTCGCTCGCATTTTGAGGCAGGCAAAGCCGTTGATGCGATCATGGCGGCAGTTTTTCCGGAGATCGGCACACGGGTGAGGAACGGCGGCACGAATGAGTTTGAAATCCAGCAATGGATAGTGGAAATGTTCCGGCGCGAGAACCTGATTGCCGATGCCCCGCCCATTGTGGCCGTGAACCAGAACAGCAGCGATCCTCATTATGCTCCCGCAGCCGACCACAATGCCAATATCCGCGAGGGAGATGTCGTGCTTCTGGACGTCTGGGGTAAGCAGCAAAAAGTCGGCGCGGTGTATTACGACATCAGTTGGACCGGATTTGTGGGGCCGTCGATCCCGGATCGTGTCTTCGAGATTTTCGACATCGTCCGCCGATCTCGGGACGCAGGCATCGGGAAAGTGACAACGACGATCGCCTTGGGGAAAAAGCTTTGCGGCTGGGAAGTCGATAAAGCGGCGCGCGATGTTCTGGTCGCTGCGGGGTACGGGAAATACTTGAATAATCGCGTCGGGCATTCGATCGGCACCGAGGTTCACGGGAATGGTGCCAATATGGACGACTTCGAATCGCGCGACGAGCGCGAGGTGCTCCCCAATACCTGTTTCTCGATCGAACCGGGCATCTATCTTCCGGAATTCGGTTTGCGCAGCGAAGTCAATATGCTCGTCCGTAAAGGTTCAGCCGAAGTCACCGGCCGAGTGCAGAACGAGCTTGTTGTGATCTGACGTAGCGCACTGAACCGATCGTCAGCCAATCTTGTTCTCCTGAATCAAGCCGCGGATCAGTAGTCCTTCGTCGATTTTGGCTCGGAGGGACAGCCAAAGGAATATAGATGCATTCTCGTGTCGCTGAAATCCTGTTCGGACTATTTCTCGCTACTGGTGGCCTTTCCTTTGCGGCGGAGCCGGTTCACTACGAGCTGTCGTTTGAGCAGCCCAATACACACCTGATGGATATTACGATCCACACGGGCGAGCTTGATGGCAAAACGGTGCGTTTCGCTCTGCCCTATTGGGCTCCCGGTGTCTACATCGCTGAAGAGTTTGCTGTCAACGTTCAGGGTTTCCGAGCAACCGACGATGCAGGCGCGCTCCTAGCATGGCATAAAGCGGAAGACGGCCAAACTTGGGAGGTCGATCTAGCTGGCCGCACCAGTGTGGTCATCCATTATCAGATATATGCCAACGGAATGCCCTTCCGAGGGGCACAGTACAACGAACATCACGCCTCTCTGACCGGAGCGGCTGTATGGATGTACATGGTGGATGGGAAGAATCGATCTGCCGAACTGACCATTGATCGCTCGAGGCTGCCGGCGAGCTGGAAAATCGCCACTGGCATGCAAAATAGATCGCTAAACCAGTACGGGGCCGCGGACTACGACTGGTTCGCGGACTGCCCCGTGGAGATTTCCGACTTCGCGGAAAAAGACTTCACAGCCTTGGGGACGAACTACCATGTTGTGGTTGACGATCAGATCGGCAAGAAGGACTTCACACAGTTCACCCAGGATCTTCAGAGAATCGTAGAAAAGGGAGTCGTTCCCATCCTGGCTCCAGTCGTTGCACCGCCGCTGCCCGCGCCGTTTTCGGAGTATTGGTTCCTGATTCACGTTAATCCAGGGTTCGGTGGCGTGGGGGCGGGCGTAGAACATCTTACGTCCACGATGATCGTTATAGGGTCGGACTGGGACGATCACAGTTCCACTAGCCACGACTCTATGGGTGATCTCTACACCTACAAACTCGATCTTGTCGCACACGAATTCTTTCACGCATGGAATGTGAAAAGATTGCGTCCACGACCGCTCGGCCCATTTGATTATTCGCGTCCGGTCCATACGACGTCGCTGTGGATTTCCGAGGGACTAACCGACTATTTCGCGGCGATAGCGATGTTGCGAGCTGGCTACTATAAGCCGCAAGATTATCTCGACCTCACAGCGCGAGTAATCACTGGCTTTGAGCAGGACCCGGGGCGAAGTGAGCGGAGCATTGCCGACACTAGTTGGGATACGTGGTTCGGCTTCGCCGGTGCCGGTGCCGGTGGTTTCGGTCCGAGATTCTCCAACAACCTCGCTAACACCAACTATTCGTATTACGACGGTGGACACATCCTCGGGTTGCTGCTGGATCTGGAAATTCGCCACGTCACCGGTAATCGTCAGTCGCTCGACGATTGGCTCCGCCTTATGTACCAGCGCTATGCCCTCCCCAAACCTGGTTTTGAACCGGAGGACGCAGTCCGTGCCGCGACGGAAGTCGCAGGCACGGACATGAGCGAATTCTTCCGAAGATATGTCAGTGGCAAAGATCCACTTCCTCACGAGAAGGACTTGTCATACGCAGGAATTCGGGTGGACAAAGAATATCCAGCCGGAGGATGGCTGGGAGTAACTGTGGAGGATCAGAAGGGGCGTGCCGTGGTCGCTAACGTCGTCCCCGGCAGCCCTGCCGAAATTGCCGGCTTGGATCGTGGCGACGAGATCGTCGCGGCCGGCGACAAGGCGGTCGACGCAAGGGCTCTGATCGGGATTCTCAAGGAAAGAAGCGCTGGCAGCCAGGTTGTCCTAACCGTTATCCGAGCAGGAATCGTGCGCTCTTTGCCAGTCACACTAGCGAAGAATCCAAGTCCGACTTACAAGCTTAGGCCAGTCGAGCACCCTACTCCAGAGCAGGCTGAAATCTACCGGAGCATGATGAACACTCGATAAGAAGGGAGCCTGCCCGGTCAGTACTGTGACAAGGTTTCCTCGACACAGGCCTGACCCGCGACCGAGGATGGAAAAGAGAATCACACGGCTCGGCATGCGAAGGCTGCTCATTTGTTCATGCATGCTAGCCACGACTCTACCGTTCGCGCCTGTCATTGGCAGTCACATGTGTGCGCAGCGAGTCTATGCGCAGGCGAGACGACAGAATCAACTGCCGCCTCCGCTGGACCCGCAGCAAGTACAAGACCAGCAGGACATGACTTGGGACGACTATCACCCCATCCCGGGCGTGAACTGGGCCGATCCTTCTTTAGTGCCGTCGAAAAAGCAATTCAGAATTGCGCTGATCGCGGTTGACTTCCCCGATCAGCCGTTTGTGATCACCTTGCCGAAACAATCTGATCTGTTCGAAAATCCGCAGGTTGATCCTGTTTCCAGAGAGCGCGTACCGCAATTCTATGCTGATTTCTACAACACGCCTTCGGCCCTCAATCATGGCAAGACGATCAACGGGTACTGGATGGAGCAGTCGCGAGGACAGGTGGGAATCGCGAGGGTCGATGCCTTCGGTCCTTACCGAATGCCCAAGCATCTCTTTCAATACGGCCTGAATGAGTGGGGACAACAGTCTGCTGTTCCTGACGGCTACAAGGCCGATGGCAGCATCGAGCGCGACGCGGACGCTCTGTGGCGCTCTGATAAAGGAGATCTCAAATCAAAATACGACATTATTCTCAGAATATATGCTGGTTACGATGAGACGAGCGTTTGGCAAGAATTTGGGGAGATGAAATTCCAGACGAAAGACGATATTCCCGCGGAGTGGGGGAATCCGGATTCCAGCAAGCCTCGCTGGGTGGTCACGCGCTACGAGCCGTGGACGAGTTGGAAAGCAGGGCAGATGCAGTGGGGACAGTCGACGGTTCGACAAGGAGAAAGTTCGGGAACGATTACGCACGAAATTGTCCATTTTGCGTTTCACGTCGGCGACGACAACAATAATCCTTACGCGCAACCCTACCGCAGAGCAGGCTCCGGCCCCTGGGACATCATGGATCGCGGTTCATTCAACGGGCCAGGCGGACCGCATCGGCGCTGGGTAGTGCCTGCGGCTGATGGCGCTGCGATGCCCGCAGGCCTGATGCTTCGCAGCAAAATGAAGTTCGGGTTTGTAAATTCCGAAAGCGTTCTGCAACTCAAGCGAAGTGAGTTGGCCGGCCATGGACTGGCGGTCGTCAATGTTACGGCTCGAGCGGTTGATCCTGGGCCGGATTCGGTTGCTGGAATTGTAGTGCGGCTGGATGGGCCAGCCCCGCAGGATCGGACTCCACCGGATGATGCGAACTCGAATCCATTGTCCCCCGGGAAACCGGTGTTCGATTTCTATTCGATGGAGGTCGTGCAGCGCCTTGGATACGACTCCTTCACGCCCGACAACGGAGTGTTGATCGCCAAGAACAAAGACAAAGAGAGCAACAGCTGTGGCTACAACTGCTTCACCTGGGTCATTGATGCCCATCCGGAGGATGTCCGCGTGCTGGATTTCAAACGGCCCAATGGCGAGCCTGTAATGCGCAGCGTCGCTGATTATCGTCAGCTGAACGACGCTCTGTTTCATGCAGGTCTGAATTCGGGGAGCCAATACGAATGGGAAGATGAGCCGAATCGTTTGCACTTCTATGTGATTGACGTCCGCAAAGACTTGCGCGGAATTCTTTCTTATCAACTGGGCGTCAGGTCGCTGGATGGCTCTGGCGCGCAAGCACGCGGCGTTTCACTCACCCCCGGAGCACAATCTTCAGCCTCCTCCTATTCGAAGTGCACATTTACGTTGGCAAACACCGGGACAGCCGCGAACAGCGCGACGCAGAAGGAGAGAGTCACAGCACACTTCGTAGATGACATTTACCGGCTATCCGCAATCGCCGACAATCCGGGGTGGTCCACGCAACTTCAGAACGCCTTGGTCGCGGCGAAGCCTGGTGCTTCCGTTCCCATCGATGTCTATGTTGTCCCCGCAAATGACGCCGGACGAGCAGCAGTCGTTACTCTTAACGCACGATCGGAGAGTGACTCGAGCAAGACTGCCGCTGCCAGCTGCCTGGTCAATCCGTAGTCGAACTTGAGGTGGACCTTCGAAGACTCACGTGAGTCGAGAATTAATCAGTCTTAGGAGCCGCGGGCGACCTCAATCAGCTTTGGAAGTACGTCACCGAATGGCGAATCCTGAGCGGGCTTGCCAAATGTGAAATAGATCTTGCGGTAAAGTTCGTAGAGGTCTCGATAAACGCCCTGCGTCTCAGGTTGGGGTTGGAAGACGGTGTGCGAAGGGCAAATTCTTTGTTGTGCGTCGTCAATCGTCTTGAAACTCCCGGCTGCCAGCAATGCAAAAATCGAGGAACCAATGCCGGTCACTTTGCTACTCGGAACCAGCACCGGGCGGCCCAGGACGTTCGCATAAACCTGGTTCAGAACTGGATTGCTTTGAGGGATGCCTCCACCATTGATAACGCGTTGCGTCGGCGCACCGTACTCGCTCATGCGATCCAGAATCACTCTGGTATGAAATGCCGTTCCTTCAATGGCCGCAAACAGCTCGTCCTGTGCCGTATGTTGCAGATTCCATCCCAGAGTTATTCCGCCCAGATTCGGATTCACCAGAACCGTTCGGTCGCCGTTATCCCATGTCATGCGCAACAACCCCGTTTGTCCCGCGCGATAGGTGGCTAGGCCTCGGCTCAACTCTTCTACACTGGTGTTGGCGCGGCGCGCGATTGCACTGAAAATGTCTCCCGTGGCGGAAAGTCCTGCTTCGATGCCGGTGAACTGCGGATGCACACTTCCGGGCACAACCCCGCAGACTCCCGGAATCAATTGTGCCTTGGGTGCGTACGCGATAATGCAGGTTGAAGTGCCCACTACATTGACTACGTCGCCCTCTTTCGCGCCCGCACCAAGCGCGTCCCAGTGAGCGTCAAACGCTCCGACCGGAATTGGAATCCCTGGCCGCAAACCCAGTTTTTCCGCCCATTGCGGGGCCAGTGTTCCGGCGATCTTGTCGGAGGTCGCGAATTCTCCGTCGAGTTTGGCGCGCACTCCCGCCAGCAGAGGATCGACTTTTGCCAGAAAACTCTCGGGTGGAAGTCCGCCGAGTGCAGCGTTCCACATCCACTTGTGGCCCATGGCGCAGACGCTGCGTTTTACGCGCTTCGCGTCGGAGATTCCGCAGAGCGTGGCTGCGACCATGTCACAGTGCTCAAAGGCGCTCACAAACTGCGCGCGCTTCTCGGGATTGTGCCGAAGCCAATGCAAGAGCTTGGCGAATCCCCATTCCGAAGAGTAGACGCCGCCGCACCACTCAATTGCCTCCAGCTTTTCTCGGTGGGCCACTTCCGTGATCAACGCCGCTTCGTGCTTTGCCCGGTGATCGCACCACAAGTAGTAATCGTCCAACGGAACGAGTCCTTCGCCCACCGGAATCACGCTGGAGCCCGTTGTATCGAGCGCAATCGCCTCCACCTGGTTGCCGTCGATTCCGGCCACCTTTATAGCTTGCCGAGTGGCTTCAGCCAGAGCCCGCATGTGGTCATTGTGCGATTGCGTGGCGTAGTCGGGGTCCTCGCGCTTGCGGTGCAAAGGATATTCGGAGATAGCAGAGCCAATCAGTGCGCGCTCACTGTCGACCAGCGAGACGCGAACGGAGAGTGTACCGAAATCGATGCCTGCGACAATAGCCATTGGATATCCCCCGCTTCTCAGCGCTCTATGATTCGTAACAGCTTAAGAATCACCAGTCATATAAGTGGAATGAAGAAATCATCCTAGTCCAGTAGATTCAATAGAGTAAACGTTTGCACAGCCTGAAACGCAAGCGCTCATTTAACCGAAGCGGGAGGACTTTGTCAAAAGCGGTGGAGCTGGCAGACGGCATCAGGCGAAAGATTAGATTGCGCTTCGCAAAGGGTCAGTGTTTTGCCTGGCTATTGATCCACATGGTCACTTCCAGATCCAATACGTCGAGTGGCAAGGCACCGTTTTCCAGGATTTCGTCATGGAAGGCGCGAAGATCAAAATTGCTGCCAAGTTTGTTACCGGCGTCTTCGCGAAGCTTCAGAATCTCAAGTTGGCCGAGTTTGTATGCGAGAGCCTGGCCTGGCCATGCGATGTATCGGTCAACCTCGCTCTGGATGTTCGGTTCGTCCATCGCGGTGTAACGATGGAAGTAGGCAACCATCTGATCGCGAGACCAATGCTTCTCGTGTACGCCCGTATCGATCACAAGTCGGATGGCGCGCCACATTTCGTTTTCCAGGCGTCCGTAGTTGCTGTAGGGATCCTGATAGCGGCCCACCTCTTTGCCCAGTCGTTCGGCATAGAGAGCCCAGCCCTCGACGAATGCGGTATATCCGGCGTGACGGCGGAAGGCGGGCAAGCCCTTCATTTCCTGAGCCAGAGACAACTGCAGGTGGTGACCGGGGATGCCCTCGTGGTAGGCGATCGCTTCGATATTCAGAACCAAACGGTGCTCCGGGTCCCACTCATTCACGTTGATATGACCGGGGCGCGAACCATCTGCGGCACCGTCACTATAGTCGGCGGGCACGGCGTTCTTCGATCGCGACGCTTCCATGGGAATGACCGTAAGCTTGCTCTTCGGCAAGTGTCCGAAAAGCTTGGGTAATTCCGGCTCCATCTCGCGCGCGTAGTTCGTGTAAAGATCGAGCAACTGCTGGCCAGATGTGGCGTAAAAGCGACGCTCGTTCCTGATGTGTTCGTTGAGGCTTGCAAGATCCTTGAATCCGAGTTGTTGCGCGACGGCAAGCATCTCGCCTTCGATTTCTTTGACTTGCTTGAGGCCAAGTTCGTGAATCTGATCCGGCGTCAGGTCGGTAGTCGTAATGCGCCGTATGGCAAAACGATACCGGGCCGCTCCATCGGGGAGAGACCACACACCGGGATCAATGCGACCGTGCGGCGCATATTCGTCGCGAACGAAGGTTGCGAAGCGCTGGTATGTGGGCACGACGTCACTGGCAATAGTTGCGAGAATGGCGTCATGCAGACGTTTCTGATCAGGCGTAGCAAAGCCGGACGGGAACTCCTTGACCGGCTTGGCGAATGGACTGGTCTCACCAGTCTTGGTGGCGATGTCGTCGGCTTCGGCTGCTACCTTCTCGAGAAGATATCGCGGAGGCATGAGCCGATCTCGCATACCCTGCCGCAGGTTCGCCATCACTTGATCGAAGAGGTGCGGGATCAGGTGCAGCCGGTTCAAGTAGTTTTCATAATCGGAGACAGTTTCGAAAGGCGTGAGCACAACGAGATCCGGCATCTCAAGATGAGGACCGCCCATCTGGTTTACCGGCATCTCCCAGGACTTGAACTCTGCGCCTTCGATTCCCTCGCGCAGTTTACGGATCATCAACTCGCGGCTCAGTGCGTCTTGGCTTGAGAAGCCTGCCGGGTCGATGGCCTCGAAGCGCGCCAGAAACTTGCGCTTCTCTTCAGTGTCAGAGCGGAAAAACTCGGGCGAGTTGTCACTGAGGCGATCGTTGTAGCGGCGGTCGCCCAGCATCGTGGCCCACTCGGGATTGGTGCGTAGCTGATACTCCCACTCTTCGTCGAAGAGAGAAAGCATTTGCTGGCGGCGACTTTCGAGAGACGGTATGGCGGAAGGATTGCTCTGCGCGGGTGACGCTTGCGGGAGCATCAGCGTTAGGACGCAGTAGGTAAAAGCGATGCGGCCCGTGATGGGTCGAAAGCGAAAGGCCATTTCTATGTATCCCCAGTTTCGCATGTCCTGGAATGGTGATCGGACGCCCCGAGGCCTACGCCGTCTTGTTGTTCACCTTCCAATAAACGACATAGCGTTCGTGAATCACCTTGTACAGAGGAACCAGGGTCAACGGTTGTGCCTGTCCCACTCCACGGAAAGTAAGCGCTTGCTTGCCGTCGGGCTCAATCCAAGCCGTGGGTTTGGCGGCATCGGCGGCGATGTCCGGCACCTTTTGCTGATCGCCGGGCTTCGGTTCGTAGTCGCCGTAGCTCATTTCCTTCGTCACCGGATCAAGACGCCCGGCCAGCACCAGCGGACCATACATTGCGGCTTGGATCGTCTGGTCGTCAGGCATGGCGTCGATGTGCAGACCCATGGGCAAGGACAGTTCAATCGTGTCACCCGTCTTCCAGACGCGATTGAGGGTTAGATAACTGCTCGGGCTGGCAAAGGCCGGGAGCGCCATGCCGTTAATCTTCACGCTTCCGCCCTGTACCCAGTACGGGATCCGCAGGTTGATCGCGAGTTGTGCGGGGTTCTTGGTGGAAACTGTAATCGTGGTGCCCTGTTCTTCAGGAAAGCGAGTCTCTTGCTTGAAGCGCAATCCTTTCTCAGGCCACTCCAACTGCGAATCGATGTAAAGGTTCACATACAACGAGTCGTCACCGTGGAAGTAGATTGTGTCGGTCAGCTTGGCGTATTCTTCCGATCCGGTCCCGGTACAGCACCACAGCGAGTCGAAGGGCTTGCCGAAAGTTTTCCAGTATCCCGACGCGAGCGGGAGGTAGTACATCAGGGTGCCGTCTTCAGGGTTGATCGTGCCGAGACGGTGACTGAAAACTGTGCGCTCGTAGTAATCCATAAGGCGGGCATCCGGAGACCAGCCGAATAGGTGGCGCGTCAACTTCATCATGTTGTAGGCGCAGCAGCATTCCGTAGAACTCGGCCCCAATTCAGTCGAGAGCTTGCCGGGATCGGTGTTCCAGGATTCACCATTGCTGGTGCCGCCGGTGCAGTAGGATCGTTCGCTCACGACTTCGTCCCAGAAGTATTCAGCGATGTCGCGGTAGCGGCGGTCACCAGTAAGTTCGTAATATCTGGCGGCGGCAATCACCTGGGGAATGTGAGTGTTTACGTGCAGGCCCTTCAGTTCGTCGCGGTGAGCGGCGAGTGGATCGAAGAACGCCTTCTTATCGAAACGTTGAGCTACCTCAAGGTAGTACTCTTTGCCGGTTACGGCATACAAGTTTGAGAGCACTTCCCCCATGCCGCCGTATTCGGTGCCGAGCACACGCTGCATGTGGTCGTAGCTCAGGGGGCCGGTGTAACCCGCGGTCCATCCAGCCATCTTCTGGACCATATCGAGGGCTTGCTCGTTGCCGGTGTAGACGTACATGTCGAGCAAGCCGGCCATGATTTTGTGGATGGTATAGAAGGGAGCCCAGACGCGCTGGCGCTCGCGGAGACGATCGAAGAACTCAATGGGGAAAGCGCTTAGATAACCGCTCTTCAATGCAGACTGACATTTTCCAAGTTCGGCCACCACGGCGTTGGCATTGTTCTTCAGGTCTTCGTCCCCTGTGCTCGCATACATCAGCGCAGCAGCCGAAAGGTAGTGGCCCCCTGCGTAGTGGCCGCGGAGTTCGCAGTCAGGTGCTTCCCATCCTCCGAGAGGTTGTGCCGAGGACGTCATTCCAGCGTTGATTTTGAAGGTGTGCAATAGCCGCTCCGGCGGAAGGGAGTGCAGATACTGCCGGTCGGCCTCCATCGCGATCTTGCAGGGGCCATCTCCCAGACGCACCTGCTTCATGGGGAAGGGGAGAACCTTCCATGAAACCTTTTCGCGACTTATGGTCTTGCCATCCTTCTGAGTCGTGTTGAGCACCGGGTCTTGCGGCGGAGCTGCCATCAAAACTTTCGGTAGCAGAGTCGAGCCAGCGGTGGCGGCGACTGCCGTTAGAAAATTCCTGCGAGAAAGTTGTCCAGATAGGGTCATATGAGTTCTCTCCGCACCAAGCGGCGTGTAGCGGGCCGCAATGGATATTGTATACACTAACTGGGACCTGTGCGAAATAGGTAATCGTGATCGTGTCCCTTGTGGGCTCTCGTCCGCCATCTGGCGAACCATGCTGGCACTTCGGCTCACGATATACTTCGCGGAGTTACGGTAGTGGATCCAACTTTCTCCATGTCCAAACTGCTTCGTGATTGCATTCTCGTTTCCGGCCTCGTTGGATTTATGGGTGGGCGGTTCGGCGGACAGGAGGCGACGAAGTCTCCCGCGACGGATGCTTCGACCGCTGCAGAACGCGGGGTCAGCCTGGCAGTGAAGGGGCGATGCAAAGAGGCGCTGACTCTTTTGAAGAAAGCTTCTGGTCAAGTCACGAAGAAGGATCTCAAGTACGACGTGGAAATGTCGACGGCGCGATGCGCCATGAGTCTGGAGCAAACTGATACCGCTGTGAAAGCGCTGCTCGAACTCAATCGAGATTTTCCCCACGATCCTGAAGTACTGTTCATGACGACTCACGTTTACTCCGATCTGGCTTCGCGAGCGTCGCAAGAACTGGCGGCGACGGCACCCACTTCCCCGCAGGCGGAGCAGCTCGAAGCCGAGGCGTTCGAGGCGCAGGGAGACTGGGACAAGGCAACGGCTGAATACAAGAAGATCCTCGACCAGAACCCGCGACAGCGCGGTATTCACTACCGTTTAGGACGAGTCTTTCTGGCGAAGAATCCGCCGGACGCCGCGAGCGCTAACAAGGAGTTCGAGGAGGAGCTGAAGGTCGATCCCAATAACGCGGCGGCCGAGTTCTTGCTGGGAGAGTCAGCGCGCCAGGCGGGGCAATGGGACGATGCGGCTGGGCATTTCTCACGATCATTGAAGCTCGATGAGGGGTTTCAGGAGGCGTATCTTGCACTGGGGATGTCGCTGAATTCCGCGGGAAAGTTTTCGGATGCTGTCGCTCCGCTACAAAGTTACGTGAAGATGCAGCCGGGAGATCCGGCTGGCCATTACCAACTGGCTACCGCCTACGCGCGGACCGGGCACAAACCGGAAGCCGAACGAGAGATGGCACTCCAGCGAGAAGCGGCTGCCAAAACGCCGCGCGGGGCGCCGCCGCAGTGAAGAGCTACGGAGTTCCGTGGGTTTCGAACGATAGCGCCTGGCGGAGTCCTTCCCGCCGACACTTTCTCCAGATGCTTGGGTGGACGGGGATCGGCGGCATGCTGGGTGGGGCGAGTTCATTCACTGCATCGGCTCTGGCTCGACCAGCAGTATCTGTGCCAGCGTTTGAGGAGATTCCCGCTTCTGTCAGTGGGATTTCCTGGGCGCACGTGAGTGGACGCTCTGCAATGGCACACCTACCCGAGACGGTGGGCGCGGGCTGCGCGTTTCTTGACTACGACAATGACGGTTGGATGGATATTTACCTGGTGAACAGCGGGCCTTGCGATTTCTACGAACCGTCGCCGCCATTGCGCAATGCGCTCTATCATAATAACCGAGACGGCACGTTTACCGACGTTACGCAGAAGGCGGGTGTACCGGGGAATGCATACGGTATGGGTGTGGCTGTTGGCGACTATGACGGCGACGGCTTCCCCGACCTTTACGTCACGCAGTACTCCCACAGCATTCTGTATCACAACAACGGAGACGGGACCTTCACCGACGTGACTGCGAAGGCCGGTGTTGCTGCTCCGGGGTGGGCGACCAGCGCTGTCTGGTTTGATTACGACAATGACGGGCGGCTGGATTTGTTTGTCTGCCGCTTTGTCGACTACAGCAAAGCCAAGCTCAAGTTTTGCGGCGATCTGCTCTCCGGCGAGCGGCATTACTGCATTCCGAGTATCTATGATCCGATGCCGTGCTGGTTGTTTCGCAACAATGGTGACGGAACGTTCACCGACGTCAGCAAGGATTCGGGAATCTCGCAATCCCTGGCGAAGGCGTGGGGAGTAGTTGCGGCGGACCTGAACAACGACGGCCGGATGGATCTCTACGTGACCAACGATACGGTTGCGAACTTCCTGTTTGCCAACCGCGGCAAAGGACGGTTTGAAGAAATCGCGATGCTGGCGGGCGTTGGAGTCAACAGTTTCGGAAAGCCTCGTTCCGGCATGGGAGTGGACGCCGCGGACTACGACCAAGATGGATGGATCGATTTGTTCGAGGCCAACGTTGACCACGAATTGTATTCGCTCTATCACAACGATAAGGATGAAGTGTTTGCGGATGTCTCCAATCCCAACAAAATCGGCGGAGCGACACGGCTGATGAGCGGCTGGGGCTTGAAATTCTTTGATTACGATAACGACGGCGACATCGATCTGTTGCTGGGAAACAGCCATCCCGATGACACGGTCGATAAGCGGACAGCGGATGTTAAATTCCTCGAACCGATGCTGCTGTTTCGCAACTCGGGCAGGAGTTTTGAGAATGTTAGTTCGCAGGCTGGTTCTGTTTTCTCCAAGTCGCTCGCAAGTCGCGGTTTGGCGTTAGGCGACTTCGACAACGACGGTTCAGTCGATGTACTCGTGTCGCAAAACAACCGCGCGCCCATTCTGGTGCGCAACAATGCCGGGCGTGAGAATCGCTGGTTGGGCGTTCGGCTGATTGGAACAAAAGCTAACATTGATGCTATCGGCGCCAAGGTGACGTATCAGTCCGGGGACTTCACTCGTCATCAGTTCAAGGTTGGCGGGGGCAGCTATCTCTCGTCGCACGATCCGCGCATGGTTTTGGGGCTGGGTCAGCGCACGAAGATCGATTGGGTCGAGGTACAGTGGCCCCAGCCGAGCGGTAAGACGGAGCGATTTACCGATCTGCCGCTCGATCGCTATATCACGATCGTAGAGGGGCAGGGCAAGTGGAAGTAGTGTGGCTTGGTCCCTGATGGATGAGATACGCATGAGGTTGCGGCGCATCATTTCCAGCGCTATCCCTGCAGCGGCGGCGACCGTCATTGTGATGTGGTTGGTGTGCACCGAGTCTCTAGCTCAAGCGCCTTCCGGAACACAGCGCTCTCAACCCAGTGCAAATCAGAATCCGGCGCAACCCACTGTTGCCGCGGGTGAGCAAGATCGCGATGCAGCACTCCAGGCGAAGGATGAACTGGGGAAGGGAACTGCCCTGACTCGCAAAGGCTTGTTCAGCGATGCCATTCCACATCTGCTGGCGGCGCGTGGACGAGTCTCGAATGAGTATGCGGCAAGCTTCAATCTGGCGCTGTGCTACGTGGCGACTCGGAATTTCAAGCAGGCGCTGCAGGTATTGGATGAACTGCGCCGCGGCGGGCACGATGGCGCGGACGTAGAGAACCTGCTCGCTCAAGCGTATGTCGGAAGCGCAAAGCCGGCGGAGGCCTTTGCCTCCGTCCGGAAAGCGGCAGGTATCACGCCACAGAACGAGAAGCTGTATCTTTTTGTCGCGGACGCGTGTGTCGACTCCGGGGACTATTCCCTTGGAATCAAAGTCGTCGACCTCGGCCTAAGCAATCTTCCGCAGTCTCCGCGGTTGCACTATGAGCGCGCAATGCTCTTGTCGCTGCTCGACGAGTTCGACCAGGCCAAAGAAGATTTTGCGTTGGCCAGTAAACTGGCGCCTGAAAGCGAAACCGCCTACCTGTCTGCTTCTCAGGAAGCAACGTTCGAAGGAAATGTTCCAGAGGCGATACGATTCGCACGAGAAGGCATCCGCAAGGGATTCGAGAATCCTGCTCTGCTCACAATTCTTGGGAGAGCGTTGTTGCACTCCGGTGTGAGTCCCGACCAGCCTGAATTTGT
>DASRRV010000211.1:0-5999 GCA_035695545.1 Candidatus Sulfotelmatobacter sp.
TGGATCCGTCAAGCTGTGACCCGCGCCCTGGCTGATCAGGCTCGTACAATTCGCGTCCCCGTACACATGATCGAGACAATCAACAAGCTAGTGCGGGTCCAGCGACAGCTTGTGCAGGAATTGGGACACGAGCCTACTTCCTAAGAAATTGCCAAGCGCATGGAAACCTCTGTGGACAAAGTGCGAAAGACCAGGAAGATTGCGCAACAACCGATCTCGCTCGAAACTCCCATCGGCGAGGAACAAGACTCGCACCTAGGCGACTTTCTGGAGGACAAAACTGCAGTGTCACCCTCGGACGCGGCTGCTTATCTTAGCCTCCAAGCGCAAACATCCTCGGCCTTGAAGACTCTCACGCCCCGCGAAGAGAAAATCATTAAGATGCGGTTCGGTCTTGAGGATGGCAGCGAGCACACACTGGAACAAGTAGGACAAACATTTGCCGTAACTCGCGAGCGTATCCGCCAGCTCGAGGCCAAGGCGCTCCGTAAGCTCCGGCATCCTTCGCGCGCTCAAAAGCTCCGTGCCTTCCTCGCGTTTGGTACGCGAGAGTCGTTCTAGAGCACCCTCTGACCGCAACGTCCGGCTGCTCCGTTTTCACTCGGCACTGGCAGCAAACTGATCGGTTACGAGCGATCTCGCCTGAGGAATGGATCCATTTCGGCGACCCTGCCCGGGTCCTCCTTGGTCTTGCAGCCAACGTAAGAGGATTCGGAGGTGCGCGGGAACATCGCTATGGTGATAGAGCGCGTGTAGCAGGCATTGAGGAACATTGCTGCGGGCAATCCTTGTGCAGCCGACTCGCATCCCAATGTGCACGTTCATCGCAAAGCGGCAAGGAGCCTAGCTATGCTTATTCGACTCGGCTTGTCCGTGGTGGTTCTGATCTTGGCATTGGCCGGCCTTGGTTGCCCCCGATCGGCTTTCGGGCAGGATAAAAGTGGCCAGGAAGGCGCCTTCCACAGCCAGGTGGATCTGGTGTCCGTGTATTTCACAGTGCGCGACGACAAGAAACGCCTGGCCAGCGACCTCGCACAAGATAAGTTCAGCGTCTCTGAAGACGGCCAGCCGCAGCTTATAAAGCTCTTTGCACACCACAGCGACGTAGTCCTGAACGTGGGGGTGCTCTTGGACACGGGCACCAACATGTCCTGGATTCTCGGCGAGGAGGCGCAGGCCGCGAGGCTGTTCATGAAGCACGTGGTGAGGCCCACGGACCTGGGTTTTATTCTGAGCTACGCCTCGCGGGTCGAAACTGTGCAGTTGCCGACGTCTGACGTTGCGCTCCTGGAAGAGAAGGCGGATACGGTTGGCGGTGGAGGAGCTGCGATCGGATTGCCTGAACAAGGCCAGGCCCCGGAGCCGGGGATCTCGATGCCCGGGGGCGGAGGGACGGTGGGCATCAACGGGCGACCCGTCAACGAGAACCGCGAAGCTCACTTGTACGATGCGATCCGCGTGTCCTCGCTCCGCTACTTAGCAGGGGAGGTGGGGCGCAAAGCAGTCGTCATCGTGGCCCTCTCCGGTGATTCTCGAAGCGAGTCTTCGATGCAAGAGGCTCTGGAAGCTGTGCTCGAAAACGACGTGATCGCCTATGTCTTGCAGATTTACGACGCCTCTAAGCGGGACAATTGCGACGTGCTCCACATCTACCAAGAAGACGGGCACGGAGAGTCCCTGCTCAAGAAACTTGCCGAGGCTACTGGCGGGCGGATGTTGGAAGTCCGCGGTATGGGTAAACTCGAAGCCGCGCTTGACGAGATCTCCGACGAACTGCACCACCAGTACAGCCTGGGCTACTACCCCGACAACAAGAATTGGGACGGCAAGTTCCGCAAGATCCAAATTTCCGCTGGGCAGAAGGACTATAAGGTCTATGCTCGCAAAGGCTACTACGCCAACCCTCCGACAGGAAAGGTAGCGGCAACCCACTAACACTAACCGATCAGCTGGCGCGTCGAATCCTACACAGTCGCCCACCGCAGAAGGCAGAGTACAACCTTTGCACCATCATTTTCTGAACCCTAAGGCTTCGCAGCAGCAGCTTGTTCGAGAATCTGAGCCGCCCGCCCGATCTCAGAGACACCAAAGAAGACCAGCGGGCTATTCGTTTCAGACTCCAAACCGCAGTACGCATAATTAATATTGATGCTAGCTTCCCCCAGGCGCGACGCCACTCTTGCAATCTCGCCGGGTCGGTTTGGAAGTTTGAGCATTAGGACGTCTCCCGCGGTGTACGTGAGACGCGCGCCCTCCAACGCCGCGTTAAACGCCGCTGGATTGTCCACGATGAATCGAGTAACGCTCTTCCCTCCCGACGGAAAGGAATCAAGCGCGAGAATGTTCACTCCGTGATCGGCGAGTGCCTGGCAGATTTTTCCAAGCGTCCCTGCCCGATCCTCCAGAAACACGGTGAACTCTTTGGTTACAGGCATGGTGGGGACCTCCTTTGCCTCACCGAGAATGCAGGACGCATTTTCGGTTTGGTGTATGTGCCAAAATCATACGCGCTAGTTCGCAGGCCTTCAAGATTGGCTGACGAGGATCGAGGTCTTTGGCAGGAGCGACTGGCGCTTCAAGAAAGGCGTTCATTTTTGACGCGCTTTTAGCTCGTCGAGCTTGCGCTTTAGCTGTTCAAGCTTCTGCCCAGCCTCGCCGAGCTTGCCTTCCGCCGTTAGTCGCTGGTAGTCCGCGAGGTCTTTGGCCGCTCCCGTAATGAGCAAGTTCAGATCCGCGGGGGCAGGCTTAGTCGCGGCGGCAGGCACCGCAGCTTTTCGTTCTAGCTCCACTGGGGAAGCCGCAGTGCTTAGCGACGAGACCTCTCCGCCAAAGAGCGACCGCATCGCCGACTCGAAGGTCGGCCCGTAGGCGAGCCGGTCTTGCAGCGCGAGCACCACCAGGCGCAACTCCGGCATGGGGCTGCGCTCGGCCTGCAGGTAAATCGGCTCCGCATACAGCAGCGCGAGGCCGCACGGAATCACGAGCAGAGTGCCTCGCCGCACGTGAGAGCCTTGCTGATTCCACAATGTCAATTGCCCAGAGAGCTGTGCGTTCTGATCGATCCGCGCTTCGATCTGCAGAGGGCCGTCGACCAGCTTGGTTTTCGGGAAGTCGTAGACGACCGAGGTGCCGTATTGTGCGCCGTCGCTGCGCCCAGCAATCCAGCCGATGAGATTGTTCCGGTTGGCGGGCGTGAACGGCAGAATTTCCACGAACTCGACGGCGATCTCACCCGGCAGCCTCATCAGCACGAAGTTTGGCTCCATCGCCTGTGTTTTCTGCTGACCGGATTGGTCCATGCCGACTTCGGAAGCGACCGTCCAAAGATCCTCACGATTGTAGAAAACTTGCGGATCGGTCATGTGATAAAGGCCGTACACGGCCGCTTGTAGTTTGAGCAACAACTCGGGATAGCGCACGTGTTTGCGTAGCGCTGGTGGCATGCCCGCGGCATCCTTGAACAATGCCGGAAAAATCCGGCGATACGCTGAGATGATGGGGTCCTGTGGGTCAAACACGTAGAACGTCGTGGTTCCATCGTAAGCGTCGATGACCACCTTCACGCTGTTCCGCATGTAGTTAATGAGGTTGTTGCCGAGAGTATAGTGGCTCGAATATGGATAACTGTCTGAAGTCGTAAAAGCGTCCATAATCCACGAGAGCCGGCCATCGTCGCCGACGACGATGTACGGATCCGAATCGTAAGTGAGGAATGGCGCCAGAGCCGCCACGCGCTCGCGCACGCTGCGACGCATGAGCAGCCGGCTCTGCCGGTTGATATCGTCACTAAACGGAAGCTTGGTGAGGTCACCGCGATCGAACGCGATGAGAACGCGGCGGAGAAAACCCCCGAGGAGAATGCCGCCATTTCCCTCGTAGGACGTCAGGCTGTTGGTCTGGCCCTGTGGGTAGTTGAATTCCTGTTGCCGCGTCTTTACGTACACGTCGGTGTTAGTCAACTCGCCGAAATAGATTTCCGGACGCGTCACGGTGATGCTTGGCACGGTGCTCTGGATGGGCATGTTACTCAGAATCAGCGTCGGCAGCCCTTCCGGCGTGAATCCATTCACGGGGTTCATGGTGATACCGTAGCCGTGGGTGTAGATGAGTTTCTCGTTGATCCAGTTGCGGCTGCTCTCCGGGAGCTTATCGACGTTCAGTTCCCGTGTGGCGAGCATTACCTGACGCATGGTGCCGTTGATTTCATAGCGATCGATGTCGATGTCGGGGAAGTCGTAATAGGTGCGGATTTCCTGAATCTGCCGCAGGGTGTCCTGAAGCGCGCGCCAGTCCCACAGACGGATGTTTTGTAGGGTGGGTTGATTGTTCGCGGCGTCGGCCGCGTCAACACTGGTCGCAGCGGGAAATTCGTGCTGCGAGAGGCGGTCCAGCCCATAGGCTTGCCGTGTCAGTTCAATGTTGTGGGCAATAAAGGGTCGCTCGCGGACTAACTCGTTCGGCTTCACGACAAAGCTGCTGACGTACCAACCTACAATTTGAAGAACGAGATAGCAGCCTACGGCTGGGGCAATTGCTGCCAGCAGCCAGCGCACGCGCGGTGCCGACACGACGTTGATGGCGGCAATCGCAGCGCCAACAACGAGCGCCGCGCAGACTACCAGCATGCCCGTCAGCATGACGTGCGCATCCGTGTAGGTCACACCACCAAAGATCGTATGATTGTCGAACAATCGTTCGAACCGGCTGATATACGCGCGCATTGCGATGATCAGTAGCAAGAATGCAAACGCAAGGGAGAATCCGCGCCAGGGCAATCGGTTGTAGCTGCCTCGGCGCCCCGCGAGCGCCCGGGTGCCGCCGGTAATCAGCATAAAGAACACGGCACCTACGCACGCAATCACGGCTATCGTTAGGAGCCAGCCCGTGAGGGACTGCCATGCGGGGAGGGTAAATAGATAGAAGCTCAGAGGCTTGCCAAAGATCGGATCGACAACGCTGCCAGTGGTGCGCGGGGCGTACCAATAGAGCGCAAACGTCAGCCACTCCGCCATCATGCTGGATCCGGTCACAACAGCAATGACAAGGGGGACTACGAGCACGACGACGCGCAGGATGCGTTCGACCGGGAGTTTCAACGGCTTCCCGTTGATGAAAATAGTGCCAGCGCCCGGCAGATCGGGCTGATACGACCGACTCAGCGCCTGGAACCATCCGTACAGAACAAGAAATGTGACCGCGGAATATGCCGCAAAGACTGCCCACTGAAGGCTCACTGTCTTCCAGAACACGTCCCCGTAACCGAGCGAGCCGAACCAGAGGGCGTCAACGTAATACGATAATGCGGTCCGGCCGAAGAAAACGACGACAGCAAGTAAGGCAAGAACGAAAAAAAACAGTCGCCGCCGCGGCGGTTTTCGCCAGTTGACTATCTCAGGCGGTTCCCGCCAATCGACGATCTCGGGCATAACTCTACCCCGCTTTCCACCGGCGATAAGGTCTGGAATTCTAAGTAGTCACAATTGTACGCTGTTTGCAAATTCGCGTAAGACCGTGCCTCCCGTGCGTTCTGCGCGAATAGTCGGTAACCCGGACGTTGTCCATAAAACGCTAGTGATCTATCGGAGGCGCGTTTTCAGGAAAGCGTGAAGTGTGGCGAGGTGCTCTGCGCGCGTTCGATAAAGCCGTTTGAACGAAGCCACCCGTGGTTGCGGCGGACGCGGGTCCTATGCAAATTCAATTGAGGGAATGAGCGGTGTGAAGGTGCGCCGGAGTTGTGCGAGAGCGTGCGACACATGACACCATGCGCCGAGCAGCTCGATGCCGCGAAGAAATATTGCAAAAAGAGTGGTTGAGGAATCGGAAGGAAGCGATTTGTTGTGCGGCAACACGCAGAGGGACGGGGCGCGCCGGGACACGCGAAGAATTCGAGTTGGAGAGAGTCGCTTCAAGCGGCAGCGACCAGCGGTGGAGAACGAAGTTGCATTTCTGCAGTTGTAAACCGCTCGACGACCACCATCGGCCCACCACAGTTGGGACAG